>CAYLSB010000006.1:0-114545 GCA_964386005.1 uncultured Pirellulales bacterium
ACATTCTGCCACTTTCATAAGACCCACCGGACATTTTCATTCAGGATGGGTATAATAATGAAAAGCAGTATCGACAGGATATACAGGAAAAAATGGTTCACAGGGAGGACACAAAGCACACAGAGATAGGAATATTATATAGCTATTAACTCTGTGATCTCCGTTTCTCCGTATGAAATGTTTTAAGATTCTGTCGCCCTTTCAGGGCTTAGGTCGTCGGGGGATTTGAACCCACGGCTTACGCCGTGGGCCAACGATCTTTCGCCCCTGCGCGGCTAAACATGAAAAAGGGTGTGGGCGGGGATCTCGGTTCCGGGGGCTTATGCTGTCCGGCCAAAATCTGCCGGCTCTTTGGGCCTGATACGAAAAGATCGATTCAAAAGGATACGATAAGCGATGAGGATGTGAATTTCATTCCCCGGATTCCGGGAGTTCGGCGGAGCTATTTCAGAGTGGTTTCGTGTGAGCGCGGCGAAGATCCGAGTTCCGGGTTCGATGCCTTCCCGGCAGGAAAACCGTAGGCGCCGAAAGCGACGATCGAGTTTGACGGCCGAGATTTTCATGCGCATTGTCGCTCTGGATTGACGCCGTCCTTTCCTTACGTTATAATGGTTGATCTTATCGGGCGAACCGGTTATTATGGTTATTCCTTCTCCGGATATAACGTATGAGTAAACGGGGGGCATTAAAAGGTCGATAATCTATCTGCGTCAATACTATGGCCGTACTTAACCTCGTAAGGATTATGAAATGAATGAGCTGGAAAAGAAGATCGCGGATCGAAGCATCGTCGTCGGCATTTTGGGCCTGGGTTATGTCGGGCTGCCCCTGGCGCGTGAATTTGCCATGGCCGGGATCAAGGTTCAGGGATTCGATATCGACGAATCGAAAATCGCCAAACTGAACGCCGGACGGAGTATCATCAAGCATGTGCCCCACGAGCAGGTTAAGAAACTTGTCGATCGTAAAAAGTTTCATGCGACCTCCGATATGTCCAAAATCCGAAATGTCGATTGTGTTTTAATCTGCGTACCCACGCCTCTGACCAAAAACCGCGAACCCGATATGCAATTTGTCGAGGGATCCTGCCGAACCATCGCCAACTATCTGCAAAAGGGTCAGCTCATCTCGCTGGAAAGCACGACCTATCCGGGTACCACGCGCGAACTGATGCAACCCATTCTGGAACAAACGGGCCTCAAGGCCGGCAAGGATTTTTTCCTGGCTTTTTCTCCGGAACGAGAAGATCCGGGTAACAAACACTACACCACGAAAACCATTCCCAAGGTTGTCGGCGGACTGACTCCCACCTGCCGCAACCTTGCGTGCGAAATTTATCGATTGGCCATCAATACCGTGGTTCCCGTCTCCTCGGTCGAGGCGGCCGAGGCCACCAAGATTCTTGAGAATGTCTATCGTTGCATCAACATCGCCATGGTCAACGAACTGAAAATGGTTTTTGACCGCATGGGTATCGATGTATGGGAGGTGATCAAGTCGGCCTCGACAAAACCGTTCGGGTACCATCCCTTCTATCCCGGTCCCGGTCTGGGCGGTCACTGCATTCCGATTGATCCCTTCTACCTGACCTGGAAGGCCCGCCAATACGGCATCCCGACCAAGTTCATCGAGTTGGCCGGAGAAATTAACACGGGGATGCCGCGGTATGTCGTTATGAAGACCCTGGAGGCCCTCAATGATCGCAACAAGAGTCTCAAGGGTTCCCGTGTTCTGGTCCTGGGCCTGGCGTACAAAAAAGATATCGATGATCTTCGCGAATCGCCCTCGATCGAACTGATTGAACTGCTTCAACACAAGGGCGCAAAAGTAGATTATAATGATCCCTATATTCCGCATACCCACCGACAGCGGGAACATGACCTGAAATTGAAAAGCAGGAAATTGACGGCAAAAATGCTGAGTTCATACGATGTGGTCTTGATTTCCACCGATCATTCCGGGTATGATTACGACTGGATCGTCAAGAACGCCCGGCTCGTCGTGGATTCCCGTAACGCCACCGCCAATGTGAAGACGAATCGAAACAAGATCGTCAAGGCCTGACGCCAGGCGCCGGTTTCGGCGGCGACCGAATGAAGAGAATGGATTTTCTGAAAGGCCCGTGACCTCGTGCTCAAACTCCAGGACAATCCGCCTATGGTCTGGCCGGACCAGATCCCGATCGCGCAATTTGCCGGCACGTGGTGGGTAGCCCACACCAAAAGCCGCAATGAAAAAGCGTTTGCGTGGGACCTGAAATCGCACCATGTTCAGTACTTTCTTCCGATGTCATGGAAGGTGTCGAAATCCCGGGGACGGACCCTTCGGTCGCTCTTGCCGCTGTTTACCGGATATGTGTTCTTCTGCGGAAATGAGATGGATCGGTTGAACGCGCTGAAAACCAATCGCGTGGCCGGCCTGATTCCCGTTCATGATCAAACCCGTTTGATCCGCGATTTGACGCCGATCGAAATTCTCGTCCGCCAGGGCACGCCGTTGATTCCCCAGAAGTATCTCAAGGAAGGCCAGCGCTGCCGTGTGATTGCCGGACCTTTGACGGGAACCGAAGGCATTATTCTCCGAACGCCCGAAAAACTCCGTCTGGTCCTGCAAGTGGATATTCTCGGTCAGGCCACCAGCGTTGAGATCGATGCGGATTTCCTGGAGCCGATCGACGAATCCTGAAACCGGATAGCCATCCAACCCTGTGGATTTTCCGTCGCCGTTCCGGCCCTCACACAAACCACCGGCCGATTTGATACACCAGCACGGTAACCATGTACGCCAGAACGGTCAAGCCGCCCCACTGCAGCGCGGCCCATCCCCAAGAGCCGGTTTCGCGGGCCGTGATGACGACGGTGGCGATACAGGGGGTCCCGATCAGGCAAAACAGCAAGACACAAAATCCCTGTAATGGCGAATACTCCGCCCGTAACTTCGCCCGCAGGGACGAGTGGTCTTCGGATTGTCCCCCCAACGAATAGATAATTCCCAATTGCGACACGAAGACCTCTTTGGCGGCGGTAGCGCCGATCAGGGCGGTACCGATCTTCCAGTCGAATCCCATCGGTCGTATCGCGGGTTCGATGGCTTTTCCCACCTTTCCCGCTATTGAAGACTGTAATTGAATACTACGGATCTCGTTGTCGCTTCGCCCGTCCCGTGCGGAAGCGGACGGACGAGGGAATGTCGTCGCCGCCCACAACCCGATCGAGATCGCCAAAATCACGGTTCCGGCCTTCCTCAGATACATCCACCCCCGCGCCCAGGTATGCAGCCATAAGCCCTTCCATGTCGGCATCCGATACGGGGGCAATTCCATCACAAAAGGCATCGTTTCCCCATGAAAGACGGTCGAACGAAGAATCTTGGCGCATCCGATGGCCAGCAGAATGCCGATCAGGTACATGGCGGACATCACCAGAGGACGGTATCGCGCCGCAAAAAACGCCGGAATGAATAACGCATAAATGGGAAACCGCGCGCCGCAACTCATCAAGGGAATCACCATGATCGTTGTCAATCGATTCCGCCGATTTTCGAGGATCCGCGTGGCCATGATCGCGGGAACCGAACATCCGAATCCGATCATCATCGGGATGAAGCTTTTTCCATGGAGTCCGATCCTGTGCATGAGATGGTCGGTCAAAAAAGCCGCTCGCGCCATATACCCGCTGTCTTCCAGAATGGCGATGCCCGCATACAACAGGAGGATATTGGGCACAAAAGCGACCACGCCTCCGACGCCGGCCAGAACCCCGTCGATCCACAGAGACCTCAGCAGACTATCGGTTCCCTCCGGCCAGAGCCCCCCCACCACCGACCCCAGCCAACCGAAGAACATCTCCAGCCATTGCATCGGGAACTGTCCGAGATCGAAGGTCAATTGAAACACGGCATACATCAAGAGCAGAAAGATCGGAACCCCCCAGATGCGGTGAATGACGATGGAGTCGATCCTGTCGCTGAAATCATGCCGGGATTGAACGGTCAGGCGTACGGCTTCCTGGCAGGCGCCGGAAATAAAACCGTAGCGCCGATCGGCAATCACAATCGCCGGCTCATCCCGAAAAACGGGGGTCAGTCGGCGGATGCTTTCCTGGAGTTCGGACAACACCTGCGGTCCCAGCATCTCCATCACCTGGGGATCCTGCTCCAGCAGTTTGACCGCCAGCCATCGGGTTCCGTATTTTCGCGCCGAATCGGGATGGTTTTTCACCCAGTCGCCGAGACGAAGGATTTCCCGCTCGACCTCGTCGCCATATCGAATCGGCACTCCGATCGGATTGGCCTGGACGGCCATTTGGATCATCGCCTCCAGAAGGGCGTCAATCCCCTCCCCTTTGACGCCAACGGTCTGAACGATCGGCGATCCCAACAATCGGGACAACAACGTCAGATCGAACTCGAAACCCCGCTGGCGCGCCACATCGCTCATGTTGAAAACCAGCAGTAACGGGACGTTCATTTCCATCAATTGGACGGCCAGATAGAGATTCCTCTCGAGATTCGAGGCGTCGAGCACATCGACGACGACATCCGGCCGCTGGTCCAAGATAAAATCACGGGCGACACGTTCTTCCGGCGTGAACGCCGTCAAGCTATAGGTCCCCGGAAGATCCACGATGTGGAGCCGGTGACCGCGATAATCGCGAAAGCCCTCTTTTCGTTCCACCGTGACGCCGGGATAGTTGCCCACATGTTGATGCGAACCGGTCAGGGAATTAAAAATCGTGGTTTTTCCGCTGTTGGGGTTGCCGGTCAGGGCGATCAAAATCGGCTGATTCGTTCCGAAGGGATCGGATTTTCTATTCATCGTACAAACCCTGTTCGCAGAGTTAGCCAAACCTAACTATCGAGTCAAAAAAATATCATTGCACGATCCGCACATGGATTTTATTGCTGATGCCTCTCCCCAGCATGATGCGGGTTCCCCGGACTTCGACAATCATCCGTCCGCGGCCCTGGTTTTGAATCACGGCCATCAGGGTTCCCGGGATCAATCCCATGGCGGCCAATCGTTCTTTCATGGCCAGGCCGGCCCGAATACAGACCAATCGTGCCTTGTATCCGCTCTCCAGACCGGCCAGTTCGATCTCGGCCGGTCCGGTCCCCGTTACGTTCGGTCCCATGTTGCTCCCATTTCGAAAGGAATTACTCCCGCCTCTGTTGTCGATAGTCCTGAAACGCCTGTGTCCAGCTCCGGTCCGAATCCGGAGATCTCGCCATAAACTCCATCAGATCCACCAATCGGTTCACGATCGCCGTTCCCAGGGCATGCTCGGCGCGGCAAGCGGCCTCTTGCGCTTCGGAAGTCGAAACACCGAGAACCCCGGTAAAAAACGACTCGATGATTCTGTGTTTTTCCACCACACGGGTGGCCTGTCGCCGGCCGCGCGGCGTCAGTTTGACATATCCATACGGCCGGTAATGAACCAGCCGACGAGAAGACAAGGCCCGCAACGCGCCGGTCACCGAGGGACGAGCGACACGCATTTCTTCGGCAATGTCTTTGCTCCGGGCCACTCGCCCGCCCGACGACAGATGAAAGATCGTTTCCAGGTAATCTTCCAACGACGCGCTCAATTGTCTTCGATGGATCGCCATGACAATTCCTTTTTGTTAACTATCACTAATATAGTTAGATTGCGCTAACTATGCAAGAAAAATATTTCCGGTGTCTTTGAAGGGATTTCGTCCATCCCTCTGGTCGATGCGAGGTCCGCCGACCCTCCCAAACGGATTCAGAAACCATTGACTCCATCCTTGACAACCGAATGCTTTACACGGTATAGTGGCAATAACGATCGATGAATGTTTCAGCCAAAGAAAAGGAATGTACCCATGAAAAACGATATCGGATGCCGGATGATCATTGTATCCATCCTCGCCTTTGTGCTGGGCGGAGGGTGCCAACCTGAAAGCGAATCGGATGTGATTCAAAAAGCTCGTCTTGTCGGACAGCAAAACATCGAACTCAATAAACAGATCAGGCAGAAGGATCAGGAAATTCAAAACCAAAAGGACCTTCTGTCTCAATGCAAAAAGGACATGGCGACCGAGCAGGAACAAACCGCCCTTGCACAAACCAAACTGCTGGATATCGTTCGTCAGGCCACTCAGGAGACTGAAACCCTCCGAACTGAAAACGAGCAACTCAAAATAAAACTCAAAGCGGCTGAATCGAACTAAATAACCTCTCCCGGTTGACCGCGCCTGAAAAGCAATCATTCCTCCGGCAAACAGATTTTTTGTACCGCCTGCACGGGATCGGAAAGCGATTCTCCTGAATACTGTTTTTTCCGGGCGGCGGCAATCAGCCCAATAAACATGGGATGCGGCCGCAAGGGTCGCGAACTCAAACAGGGATGCGACTGCGTCCCTACAAAATACGGGTGCTCCGGCAATTCCATAATCTGCATGATCGGGTAATCCGGGGCCTTGCCCGAAAAAACAAGCCCGTGACTTTCCAGCGTCTCGATGTAGCGGGGATCGACTTCGTAACGATGTCGAAATCTCATTCTCGCCGATAGCGACTTGCCGAACAACCGCCATGCCAGGGTATCCGGTTTGATGTCCACATTCCGACCCCCCAACCGCATATTCCCCCCCAGTCCTTCGATTTTTTTCTGCTCCGGAAGGATATCGATCACCGGCTCAGGACAGGTCTGATCGATTTCCGTTGAATTGGCCTTTTTCAGACCGCAACAATTTCGGGCAAACTCAATGACCGCCATCTGAAAACCCAGACATAAACCGAGATAGGGAACCTTATTCTCCCGGGAAAACCGGATGCAGGCGATCTTACCCTCGGTGCCCCGAATCCCGAAACCGCCCGGAACAATGATTCCATCGACATCCCTGAGATACTCGCCCGCATTGGCGTCGTTGACCTCCGTCGTCTCAATCCACTTGATTTTAACCTTACATAGCAAGTGAATGCCGGAATGCTCCAGGGCATTCAGAATCGACGCATAGCTGTCCCGAACCGACGTGTACTTGCCCGTGATCCCGATCGTCACCGTGTGAGTCTCACGGCCGATCTTATCGGTGAAGTCGCACCACCTGGCCCACTCCCGCCGTTCATGTCGCAGGTTGATCCGGTCTTCGATATGCAGCAAGCGGATCACTTCAAAATCCAATCCGCCCTCTCGAAGCATTGACGGAATCGAATAGATACTCGCCGAGTCATGCATACTGACCACACGTTCGAATGGAACGTTGCCGAACACGCTCATCTTCTGCCGCGCCTGTTCCGACACCGGATTTTCCGATCGGCACGCGATGATATCCGGCTGAACACCCAACTGCAAGAGTTGCTTGATTCCGAGCTGGGCCGCCTTGGACTTCTGTTCCCCCAGCGTCCTGGGCTCCAAGATATACGTCAAAGCGACAAAACAACAACTATGCGCCCCTTCTTCGTACGCCAGCTCCCGCATCGCTTCGATGTAAAACGCATTCTCCAGATCCCCCACCGTCCCTCCGATTTCCACAAACACCACATCAGCATCCGACTCCATCGCCAGACGACGCAGTCGCAGCTTCACTTCGCCCGTCACATGCGGAATCATCTGCACATCGCGTCCCAGATAATCTCCGTGCCTCTCTTTGTGCAATACCGCGGAATAGATCTGGCCGCTGGTGCAGAAATTCGCCCGGCTGAGGTTCTGGTCAAGCATCCGCTCGTAGGTTCCCAGGTCCATGTCACATTCCATGCCGTCATCCAGCACGAACACCTCGCCATGACGAAACGGATTCAGCGTTCCCGAATCCACATTGAGGTATCCTTCGAGTTTGATCGGCGACACCTTCAGGCCTTTGTCCTGCAGCAGCTTGGCCAGGCAGGAAGAGAAAATCCCCTTGCCCAAACCGCTCATCACCGTTCCCATGACGATCACATACTTGGTCTTGCCCTTGCGATACCCGTTGGGAATCGGCGAAAAGTATTCCGTGTCCGTCGATACGTCACTGACCCGCGCCAATAATTCCTTGCTATCCGTCATAGATCCCAAGCCAATCTGAATGTTCGACCATCCCTGAAAACGAATATCCTACTCCACTGTCCACTCATACACGCCGCCGGAAAAGCCGTCCTGTAACCGCACTTCCAGCCGCAACCCGTCGGTTTGGACGGCATCGAATGTTACGGCGTTGACCGCATCTTTGGCCACGCCAAAAGTCGATGCCCCCGTTACCGGCTTCCACTGGTTGTCTGCCCGGTACAATATTCGCCAGCTCTTCGGAACCCGACATTCGCCCTGGCCGGTATCATCAAACCAATAGACCTGACAACTGGATACCCTCGTCCGTTCCGCCAGATCATACTGAATCCATTCGGTCGTTCCCTTATGCGACCACCAGTGAAAATGCGGGAATGAATTGTCAGCGGAATTTTTCGGTAACAACTGGTCCTGCACGGATTTCGGTTGCGCGTTGGCCATATTGGGCTGAAATGACACAGTGACCTTACTCTTCGATGCAATCGTCGGAATCGGCTCAACCGTCGCCACATCCTTGCTTCGAGGCAGCCACACCGTCATCGCCGATGGTCCCCGATGCGCCCACGCATAATACGGAATCGCCGTGAAGGCACGCGACCGTGCCTCAATCATATCGCTTTTCGTACGGTGAAGGGTCTGAACCCGGCCGGTAATCACCTGCACGCCGTCGAGCAGGTCCTTGCGAAATTCGGTATCGAGCTTTGCGTCATCGGACAACACAAACCCATCGAATCCCTCAACGCCACCGTTGTCCACGCCTTCCAGACAGAACACCACCGGTCCACGCTCCAGCGCCACACGTCCCTTGTCGTCATCCACCTTCTGGTGGGCAACCACTCGTCGGATCGGCATTGACATTTCCAGGACGACATGATCCCCAGAAGACCTCCAGTCTCGCCGGATCACCGCAAAACCCTTGTCCATCTTCAGGTCAGCTTCCTGACCGTTGACCACCAATCCGATCTCCGACAACTCTCGGTTTATATACCCATACAGATCGCTCGGTACCGGCCGGTTCACCGCCCAACCCGGAATCCGCAGATAGAGTGAAAACTCCGCGTCCGTTTGTGGCTCGACCTTCAGTTCGACACGCCCATCCCACGGATAATTTGTCTTCTGCGTAATGCGCACCTTCTGCGCCCGGGTCTCGATTGCGGCCGAACCGCCGACATACAGGTTCACAAACACCGAATCGTCCCTAACGCCATAGATATACCCGAGGATCGACGGAATGAACCGAACCACATTCACCGGACAGCACGAGCAGCCGAACCACTCGCTCCGCTGGTATCCGGCGTCCGAGGCCAGCGGGTTCGGATAAAAGAACCGGTCGCCCGTCATCGACACGCCCGACAAAAATCCGTTGTAGATCACCCGCTCCAGTATATTCATGTATCGCGCGTCGCCGTCCATCAGATACATCCGATGGTTCCATAACGCATTGGCGATCGCCGCGCAGGTCTCGTTGTAGGCGCTCTTGTTGGGCAGTTCGTAATCCTTTCCGAAGGCCTCACCGCTGTGACTCGAACCGATTCCACCCGTTAGATACATCTTTTGCGCCGCCACATCCTCCCAGATTCGGCCCAGCGCCGCCCGGAGGTCCGGCCGGCCCAGAAGAGCCGATACATCGGCCATCCCGGTATAGAGATACCCCGCCCGTACCGCATGGCCGCACGCCTCCGATTGCTGGGCAATCGGGATATGGTCCTGGCAATATTCGCCGTAGAGCTTGCGATGCTCGCTGTTGCCACGCTGGTCGATGAAAAACTCGGCCAGTTTCAGATACCTTTCATTGCCCGTCGCGCGAAAGAGCTTGACCAGGCCGATCTCGATTTCCTCGTGCCCTGGAGTATCATATTTCCTGCCCGGTCCGAAAACACCGTCAATGTGATCCGCCAGCCGGCACGCAACCTCCATGATCCGTTTCTTCCCCGTCGCTTGCGAATAGGCCACAGCGGCTTCGAAGAAATGCCCGGCACAATATAACTCATGCATCTCCCCTACACGGGTCCATCGCTTTTCGGGCTGACGGTATCGCGTCTCGTTATCGTGCGGCAACGAATAGAACGTATAGAGATATCCATCCTCCCACTGAGCTGAGGCGATTTGATCGATCACTCCATCGACATATTTTTCCAGCTCGGGATCCGGATGTATTTGCAGTGAATATGCCGCGCCTTCGATGACCTTGTACAAGTCTGAATCATTGAAATAGATTCCCTCGAATTTGCCTTCGCCCTTTCCGGCTTTGGTGAAGTTGCTGATCCGGCCGGTCTCTTCACACTTCTTGAAACAGTAGGGTACTGTTACAGTGCGGTTGGTCTCCATCCGTGCCGACCAAAAGCCCTCGTCGATTTTCACGGCCGTAAATGGCACCGGTGTGACTGCACCCGAGTCGGCTGCAAGTGCCGATATCGATATCCCAGTCACAACCACCGTAATCCAAACTATCGTCAGTCTTCGGTTCATCATCTCGACTCCAGCGTTTTGCGATATCGTTGTACAAACGCATCATACTGCTGCTGCGTATCAATCCCCTCGGCCACGTGATCCACGGCGGCCGTTAAAATCGTAAATCCATTTTCCAGGGCACGAAGCTGTTCGAGCTTTTCCGTTTGTTCCAGCCGCGATGTCGGCAGCGACGAATATCGCAAAAGAAAATCCTTGCGATACGCGTAAATCCCCAGATGCCGCAGATACGGTCCCGCTCCGACACCGCCCGCCTGACGATCGAATGGAATTACAGCGCGGGAAAAATACATCGCCCGGCCGCTTGCATCCACAACCGTCTTGACAATGTTCGGATCGGCGATCATCGCGGGATTTGTAATCGGAGTCACTAACGTCGCCATCATCGCATCCGGCCGGTTCGCCAACAAGCCGATCAATACGTCGATCTGACTTGGATCGATCTCCGGTTCGTCGGCCTGCACATTGACAACAACATCCACCGAAAGATCCTTCACCGCTTCCGCGATCCGGTCGGTCCCGCTTTGATGATCCGATCGCGTCATCACGCACTCGGCGCCAAAACTCCTGCAGGCATCCAGAACGATTTCGCTGTCGGTAGCGATTAACACCCGGTCCGCACGCCGGGCACAACAGGCCCTCTCCCACGTGTGCTGAACCAGATATTTGCCGGTTTCCCTGGCGAGAACCTTTCCCCCCATACGAGTGGATCCGTATCGAGCGGGGATAACTACAACAACTTTCACCGAACAATCCTTGCCGTGTTGGTTGGTCTTATGATTGAATCATACCACCGCGATATCTTATGCCCCACAGACCGATGTGTCAATCCCGCCGTATTAAAATCACCGAAATTCCCTTACTCATTGGGGCAAAAGAATTTGTGATTGACTCCACAATACGATATAATTTGCGTAACTCACAGGTAAAAGATTAAACATGAACGATCCCCAGGCAAATGAATACGCTCGGCAGATTCTCGACTGGCTAAGGCAAGCCGACTGTTCCATCGTGCTGACCGGGGCGGGGGTTTCTACGGGATCGGGTATTCCCGATTTCCGTGGGCCGTCGGGCCTGTATTCGAAAATCTCACAGCGGACATTCGAACGGGATTTCTTTTTCGAAAATCCTGCCGAGTACTATCGCATCGCCGTTGAATACATTCATCCTCTTGCGGATAAAACACCCAACGATACCCATCGTATGCTGGCCGAACTGGAACGGCAGAACCTGCTCAATGCCGTTATCACCCAGAACATAGACGGCCTGCATCAAAAGGCCGGCAGCGAAAACATCATCGAATTTCACGGCGACGTGGTCAACTTTCACTGCGCTGAATGTGAAAAGCCGTACGATCGAAAAACGGTCGAAGAAATAATCGCCGCCGATGCAGTCCCGTATTGCGATTGCGGCGGCCTGATACGGCCGGGGGTGGTCTTCTTCGGCGATATGATCCCCATGCAGGCCCTGATGGAATCGCAGACACTTGTCTCTCAGTGCGATTTGTTTATTGCGATGGGATCTTCGCTGGAGGTTAACCCGGCGGCGGGACTGACGCATATCGCCAAACAGGCCGGCGCCAAAGTTGTCATCGTCAACCTCGGCCCCACCAAGCTCGATTACCTCGCCGACCTCCGCTGCGAAATCGACCTGTCGATTCTCTCACAGGCAATCATGAACCTCCTGCAAGAAAGGATATAGGATACAGGCGATAGGATATAGATTTAGGGGCCCTAACAAAACATATGTTGTCATTCCGGCGAAGGCCGGAATCCCGATATCCAAACGGAAAATCGAAAATCATTTCATCCAGTTTTCCGCCATCACCGTAAAATCCTCAATTCCCACGCGCCCATCTCCATTGACATCGGCCGGTTTCTTACCCGCAATTCCTTCTCCGCAGCCACAGCCCGCCCAGACCCAAGAACATCAGCGACGCCGGTTCGGGAATGATTAGGACAGCATAATCAATATTCAGGATCGGTTCTTGTGTAATGATATCGCCACCATGAATAGTTCTGTCGTGAAACATCCAAAGATAAATATTGCCGCTGTAGAGTTCCAGCCCTTCGATGAGGTTGATGGTCTCTGTCCGATCATTGTTGACATGTCCGTTGTCTTTGTCCTCGTCCGGGTAGTAGGTTCCCGCCGGGCAGAAGGGAGAGGTTAAAAAGCATAAGATCAGGAATAGAGAAACTAACCATCCACCTCGTCCCAAACGAGGGGGACTCGGTGGCTGCCACCCTCCGGAACATACTCGAATGTCGCAGAATACAACCCCGGCTGATATCCAATCGCCTTTGAGAGTTAGTTTCAGCAAAACCGCTCCTTCTTATCGATTCTCTGCATTCGACTCAATAGTAGATAATATTATACCACATTCCCTCCAAAAAGCAAGACCGGAATCCGTCAATTTCTCACTCCGTCATCGTGTTTTCGGCGATATGATCCCCGTGTTGGGCCTGATGAAATCGCTGATGCTCGCTTCCGAGTACGATCTGTTTATAAACGCTTGTGAGACGGATTCACAATGCCAACAGTTTGGGACAACACTGTAATCCTGCTCTTGTATGATCGGAGTTTTTCTTGGACGCTTAACACCAATGAAGTGTAATGTAACCAGAATGTTCTGGATTCCGGCTTCCGCCGGAATGACACAAGGTCTGTGTGCCATTCCTGTTAGAGTCACTTAGGAAACCGATACAGGGTTCGAATCTCTTTTTCGGCCGGGGATATCGCCGCTGAAGCGGCATTCGACGGTGTGATCTTCCGTATTGAAACGGATTCGTCTGCCGCGGGTTCCGCAGGTCTCGGCCAAAACAATACGAAGTCGATATTGATTGATGATTTCCATGGCCGCTTCGAGATTTCGTTTGCCGATGTCGAAATTACCCTGGACCGTGCCCAGTATGGCCGCGCCGCCGAAAATCATGGCTTCATAATGACCCACCTGCTCATCCCGGCTGAGCAGTTCGCGAATGACCCGATCGGTCGAAGTCGTTCCGTATCGCCCGATGTCGTCAATTGAATCGCCGGCCGGCCTGTCCAATACAAAATGGTTCATCGCACAAAGCCGCTGACGCCGGTTGTAGATACATACCGCAACGCAGGAACCCACCAATGTCTCAAGGATCATGGATTGATCGGTTACGCAATACTGCCCCGGCAAAAGAAGTTTTCTGGGTATCTTTTGCATAGGCCTGTCATCGGCGGAATCGACCGATAGATTCACTTGGCCAATAATGCCCGATAATACCTGACATATTCGGTGGTTTGCCGTATAATGGTATGAAGGTTTTTACTGGATTCAAAGCAAATCCCTGACGATATATTTATGCAATCGTTGATCGATATCCCATGGACAGAAAGGATGCTTGGTTATGTGTGGAATCGTCGCTTATCTCGGACAAAAAACAGCTCGCCCCATCCTCATCGAAGGTCTCAAGCGCCTTGAGTACCGGGGGTACGATTCGGCGGGTGTGGCTCTGTTGACGCAGAAGAACGTACGAGTATTCAAGACGGCCGGCCGTATTTCCGCGCTGGAGAACATTCTGCCGCCGGAAGATACCGGCGAAGTCCTCGGTATCGGCCATACCCGTTGGGCCACGCACGGAAAACCCAACCAGATCAACGCCCACCCGCATACGGACACCTCCGGCAGGATCGTCGTCGTCCATAACGGGATTATTGAAAACTATGCCACGCTCAAGACCTGGTTATCCGGAAAGGGCTGCAGTTTTGTCAGCGAAACCGACACCGAAGTGATCGCCATGCTGATCGGATATTTCTATAATAATTCCGAACCCTCCGTCCAGGCGCCCGACGACATGGAAAGCCGTTTCGAGTGGGCCGTACAACAGGCCCTGCATGAAGTTGTGGGTACTTACGGCCTGGCGATCCTCTGTACGGATTTGCCGAATGTTCTCATCGGCGCCAAGAAAGGCAGTCCCCTGATCCTGGGCGTGGGCAAAAACGAGTTCATTATCGCTTCCGACGCCGCCGCGATCGTGGAGCATACCACCCAGGCAATTTATCTGTCCGACGGCGAGATGGTTACGATCACACCCGATGGTTTTCGAACAAAGACAATCGGGAATAAACTCATTAATAAAGATATACAGGAAATCGAATTTTCTCTTGAACAGATCGAGCTGGCCGGCTTCCAGCACTATATGCAAAAGGAAATTGCCGAACAGCCGACGGCTTTATCCACCTGTTTGGGCGGCCGTGTCGATCTGCAAAACGCCCGGGTTGTTCTTGGCGGGCTTAGCAAGAACTTCCGCGAACTGGCCCGTACTCGACGAATCATTCTGACCGGTTGCGGAACGGCATGGCACGCGGCCCTGGTGGGCGAATTTCTTTTTGAGCAACTGGCACGTGTCCCCACCGAGGTGGAATACGCCAGCGAATTCCGCTATCGCAATCCCATTCTTGAAGACGGAACCATCGTCATCGCCATCAGCCAGTCCGGCGAGACCGCCGATACCCTTGCCGCCATCGAACAGGCCAAGGAACGAGGCGCAACGGTTCTGGGTCTGGTCAACGTCGTCGGATCCACCATCGCCCGTACGACCGACGCGGGCGTTTATCTCCGTGTGGGTCCTGAAATCGGCGTGGCCAGCACCAAGGCCTTCACGGCACAGGTGGCGGTCCTGGCCATGATAGCCATCGAACTGGGTCGCCGTCGGCATCTGTCGTCCGACTTCGCCGCCGAACTGCTCGAAGAGATCATGCAGATTCCCGGCAAAATGGGCCTGATCCTCAAGCAGTCCGATTCCATCCGACAGATCGCCCAACAGAACATGGACCACGACAACTGGCTGTTTCTCGGTCGCGGTTTCAACTATCCCGTCGCCCTGGAAGGCGCCCTCAAGCTCAAGGAAATCAGCTACATCCACGCCGAGGGCCTGCCCGCCGCCGAGATGAAACACGGACCCATCGCTTTGATCACGGAACAGATGCCGGCGGTTTTTATCGCAACTCAGTGCTCTCAATACGATAAGATTCTCGGTAATATCGAGGAAGTACGTGCCCGCGGCGGCAAAACCATTGTTGTCGCAACGGAAGGCGATCAACACATCCGGAAATATTGCGACCACCTCATCTATGTTCCCGAGGCTCCGGAACCGCTGCAGCCGCTGCTGACCGTTCTTCCACTGCAAATGCTGGCCTATCATGCGGCGGTCCTTCGGGGCCATGATGTGGACAAGCCGAGAAATCTGGCCAAGAGCGTCACGGTTGAATAGCCCTCTTTGTCCGAAAAGTGCGTGCAATTTCGGCGGCTTTGGGTATCCTGTTGCCCATCATGATTACAGGAAATCCATTCCATACAGATGACCTTAGCCGGGATGCGTTTGTGATTCTATGGATCGGCCTGACAGGGCTTTTCGCAGCGTCCTGCGGGAGAAACCCCGTCCCGACACAATCGGCAACTCGTCCTCGTATCGTCTCCCTGGCACCCAATCTCACGGAGATCCTCTATACCCTTGGCCTCGATGATCATATCGCCGGAGTGACTCTGCAATGCAATTACCCCCCCGCCGCGCTGTCCCGGACGCGAATCGGAACCTTCTGGGAGCCGGATGTGGAGGCGATTCTTGCGGCACGGCCGGATATCCTTGTGGCTCTCGATATTCCCCAGCATCAGCCCATTATCCACCGACTGAAATCGACGGGATGTTCGTGCCTGACGCTTCCAATGAATACTCTCGAACAACTCGACTCGGCGATTGATGCGATCGCCTCGGCCACCCAACGGATCGAACAAGGGCGAGCATTGATTCATGACATACAACATCTATTAATGACTATATCCTCCGCTCCCGCGAATCGACGGCCGAAAATCCTCTGGGTGGTTCAGCGCGAGCCGTTACGGGTCGCCGGAACCGCCACGTTCATCGATGAACTGATTCGCCTGGCCGGGGGGATCAACGCGATCGGCCCAACGATCTATGAGTATCCGCCGATTGGTTCCGAAGAATTGATCGCCGCCGCGCCGGATATCATTATCGAACCCGAAGACCAACCGGACTCGACGGATCACAAGTCCATGATCCGTTTCTGGTCCCGGTATCCATCGGTCCCCGCCGTTAGAAGCCAACGACTCTTTACGATCTCCGCCGATACCGTATCTCGCCTGGGTCCACGGATCGTGGAGGGCGTCGCTTCCATCGCCACCTGCATCCAATCCCAATCGTTTACGGAGTCACCATGAATCGCTTGACGCCTCGACGGTTGATCCTTGAATTCGGGCTGGCTTTGGTGATGGTGCTGGTCCTTTCGGCGGTCTGTTCATTGATTGGCAGCGAATCCATTCATCCGGCCCGTGTGATTCAGGGTCCGATGTCGGGAACACAACCGAATATGGATTATGAAATCTTTGTCCGGGTTCGTCTTCCCCGGATTGCCGCGGCGGGGCTGATCGGTTCATGCCTGGCCGTTTCGGGAGTGATCCTCCAGGCCCTTCTTCGCAATCCTCTGGCCGATCCGTTCATCCTCGGAATCTCCAGCGGGGCCGCTCTTGGGACCGTGCTGGCCATTCTATTGGGACTGACGTGGGTTACCGCATGGGGATCCCCGATCAGTCTGTTCGCGTTGATCGGCGCCCTGGCAACCGTCGGGTTTATTCTGGGAATCGCCGGCGTCCGGGGAAAACGAAATCCCACCACCCTTCTTCTTTCCGGCGTTGTGGTCAATGCGTTCCTTTCGGCCGTAATTCTGTTTTTGACCTCCATTACAAAGGGAACACAATTGCAGGCCACGATTTTCTGGTTGATGGGCAACCTGAATACCGTCGCGTTGCAGCATCCGTTGTTCCTTGTCTTTCTGGCCGTGGGGATCGTAACGGGATTACTTGTCATGGCCCACCTCGCTTCGCCCCTGAATGTTCTGTGCCTGTCTCCCGAGATGGCACAAACCGTCGGCGTATCCCTTGTTCGTACTCAATGCACGGCGTTTCTTGTCGCCACATTGCTGACTTCTCTGGCCGTCAGCGTCAGCGGACTGATTGGATTTGTCGGGCTCATCGTTCCCCATGCGGTTCGTCTTCTGATCGGCCCGGATCATCGAAAGCTGATCCCGCTATCCGCCCTTGTCGGAGGCGGCTTTCTGATCGTCGCCGACACGATCGCCCGAGTTGTAATCGCTCCCGCCCAGCTCCCCGTGGGAATCATTACCGCACTGCTTGGGGGGCCGTTCTTTCTGGTTCTGTTGCTGGGCAAGACCCACCGATTGGGAAACGAGCGACCATGAATGCGATCTGCGCCGATAATTTGTCCTTTCATTACCCCAATACTCGTGTATTGAGTGGGTTGTCATTTTCGGTTCCGGTCGGGACCTTTCTGGCTGTTCTCGGTCCCAATGGTTCGGGAAAGACCACGCTGCTGCACCTGCTGGCCGGATTACTGAAGCCCACATCCGGATCGATCCGCCTTTTCGACCAACCGGTCCAATCACTGCCCATCGCTCATTTGTCCCAGGTTCTGTCTCTGGTCCGTCAGGAATATACGCCGGCCTTCGATTTTACAGTCGCCGAAATGGTCATGATGGGGCGGACCGCCCGTTTCGGATGGTTTGGCTTCGAGGGCCCATCCGATCACGCCGCCGTCGAAGAGGCCCTGATCGCAACGAATTTGGGCCATCTGGCCGATCGCCGGCTGTGCGAGCTTTCCTCGGGACAGCGCCAGCGTGCCTTCATTGCCCGCGCTCTTGCGCAAGATACACCCCTCATCGTTCTGGACGAACCCACGGCATTTCTCGACCTGAAACATCAGATGGTCGTCTTTGAATTGCTGCGTCGTTTAAACCAGACACACCAGAAAACGATTGTCGCAGCGATTCATGACCTCAATTTGGCATCTCAGTTCGCCAATCGCACCCTGCTCCTTGGAGGTGAGGGGAATTATTTTATCGGACTAACGTCAGAGGCCTTGATCCAGGAACGCATCGAATCGCTATTT
Organism: uncultured Pirellulales bacterium; assembly: GCA_964386005.1. Taxonomy (GTDB): domain Bacteria; phylum Planctomycetota; class Phycisphaerae; order Sedimentisphaerales; family Anaerohalosphaeraceae; genus FEN-1350. Next base: position 18,428 of record CAYLSB010000006.1, read on the forward strand.
GAGGTTACCGGCCGCATGATCCAATGCGGTCCATCCGCTTTCTTTTTCCCGACGGGGATTCTGTGATATCCCTTCGCCGGTAAACCGTATAAATCATTTCCTTTTATAGACTTACAGATAGTCGTATCCCACGAAAACTTTTTTCAACATGTTGTGTGTTTTTGCTTTCAATTTTTGTCGATTACATTACAATACCCCGTTCTGTTAGGTTAGGTAATGGAATAATCGTAAACTTTCGCTATCGGGTAGGAAAGGTATCGTCGTGGCCAAGAAGGAAAGCAAAATCGCCAAGAAGAAACCGGCCTCCAAAACGGCCGTGAAGGCCGTCCCGCGCAAAAAAGTGAAGGCGAAACCTACAAGGACGAAGGTGAAACTGCTTCCGGTGAAATCGTTCGTTCCCGCCTCCAAACCATCCCCGTCGAAAGCGAAAAAGGTCGAGCCGCTGACCAAAGAAGATCTGCATCATTTTCGAATGTTGTTGTTGGATAAACGGGCGGAATTGCTCGGCGATGTCAATTCCATCGAATCGGAAGCCCTGAAGAAATCCCGACTTGACGCCGCCGGCGATTTATCCAGCATGCCGATCCACATGGCCGATCTGGGTACGGATAATTTCGAGCAGGAGTTTTCTCTGGGGCTCATGGCCAGCGAACGAAAGCTTCTTTCCGAAATCAACGCCGCTCTTAAACGGATCGATGACGGCAGTTTCGGAATCTGTGAAGGGACCGGCGAACGGATCCCCCGCGCCCGACTGGAGGCCAATCCCTGGGCTCGCTACACGATCGAATATGCCAGTCACATGGAAAAGAACGGGTTCAATGAACCGCGATCCGCTTTTCGGTATGCGGATATTGAAGAGGAAGAGGATACCGAGGAATCCGAAACATCGGATGTCTCCTCCCCATCCGAACCCGAAGAGAAAGAAACCGAGGAAACGGAGGGGCCGGCGGGTTTGTTCGGAATTGACGACGAGGAAGAGGAAGAAGAGGAAGAAAAGGAATTTTAATTCCTTTCAGGTCTTCATGGATCGGGGCTGTCCGGTCGCGTCAATCACATCGCGCCACAAGGCGCCGTCGGGATCGATACAGTTTCGTTCGGATACGGCCAGCCGGGTGGGGACGTGAACCAGGTAGCCGTGCACCAGACTCATCAGGATTTCCGTTTTCCCGGCCATGGCGGCGTGAACCGCATTGCTGCCCAGACGCGCGCAAAAGATGGAATCGTTGGGATTGGCCGGCATACTTCGGATGATATAACTGGGGTCGATGTATTTGACATTGACCTCGCGCTTCCGCTCGGCATAGTATCGGTTGATTCGATCGCGGAGCAACGCGCCGATATCGCCGAGTTTTTTATTCCCGGAAGCGTCCGTCTGGCCCGTATCGGGAAACAGGTCCTGACCCGCGCCCTCGGCGACGACGATCAGTGCGTGATTGCGACGGTCGAGACGCAAATCGAGATGGGTCATCAATCCGTCGGGGCCGTCCAGGTCGAAAGGAATTTCAGGGATGAGAACGAAATTGACATCGCTGCTGGCCAGGGCGGCATGGGCGGCAATGAAACCGGACTGGCGTCCCATGAGTTTGACGATTCCGACACCTCGCACCGCGTCATGGGCCTCGACGTGGGCCCCCTGAAGGGCCTCGACGGCCTTGGACACGGCCGTCTCGAAACCGAATGATTTTTCCATGAAACTCAAATCATTGTCGATGGTCTTCGGAATGCCGATGACGGAGATACGCAGGCCGCGGCGACGGACTTCCTCGGAGATCCGCAAGGCGCCTTTCTGGGTTCCGTCGCCTCCGATGGTAAAGAGCATGTTGATCCGCTGACGCTCCAGACAATCGACAATCTCGGTTACTTTGTCGCCATATCCTCTGGATGAACCCAGAATGGTTCCCCCCTCATTATGAATATCCTCGACGAAGGAAGGTTTCAGGTCGAGCAGGGGCAATTGGGACTGAGGCAGGAAACCGCGATAACCGAAACGGACTCCGCTGATTTTCTGGACGCCGTAGCGATACCACAAACACATGACGATCGCGCGGATCACATCGTTGAGCCCGGGACACAGGCCGCCGCAGGTCACAATCGCGGCATGAGATTGGGACGGATCGAAGTAGATCCATTCCCGCGGGCCGGCCAATTCAAGAATATCTTCCCGTTTTCCATCGATACAACGACCGCATGAATCGGTGGTAATATCGGAAAGAATAAACTGATCATCACGGACATAATCCGATATCCGATCGGTTCGTGTGGCCGACAGGTCAATGGGAGAGCGAATCGTTCCCGGGCCTAAGATCGGTACCTTGAAATCCATTTCGTCAGAGTATCGCTATCCATTCGCCCGGGTTATTGAGGTCTTCGCGAGGGGAAATAACCTTTCTGCATCCAGAGAATATCCTGGCCTTCCCCAGCACTCCAATTGATCGGCCTTCCAACCTGGGCCTTTGACATTTCAATTGTGGATTTGTCTCTCCACTGATTTTTTTCCGCATGGCCATCCGCAAATCCAAACGTGCTTCGATCATTATGGAAAACCGCCAAAGGATCGATCCAACTTGGTTGGTTTCCAATTCCATTCATGATCCATGAACCCATGTTCCAACCGCGTCGATCCGTATTTTCAAGAAATACATATTTTGATGAAGGAGTGTAAATTTCATTGAACTTGTCAACGCATAACCTCCGACCGTCCGGAGCGGTATAGTTCGGTTGTTCGCCGTGCATTAGACCGGTAATCGAGTAACTCCTCTTTCCGCCTCGATCGGGCGCTGCAACCATGTAATTTCTGTCGCCGGGGCAGTGATAAATCTTTTCACTGTCCGCATAGGGATATAACTTTCCGGAGCGGATGCCGTTTCCTTCATCCTCAAGGGGGCAGGGGATGGGATCTCCGGTATAGGTTTTAGCTACGTCTTCGGCGTGCGGGGGATTGACAAACCAAGCATTGTCTTTATAGGGGCCACCATACGAGGTTGTCGTCAGCCAAAATGCCGTGTTCGCATAAGTAGCTTCGCGCGGAACATGGCCATTAACAAGTCTCGCATCATTTTCTTCCTGATAAACCGTCCACGCCTTTGCTAAACCATTGACATTACCGAGGCATACCGCTCCTGTAGCCTGATTTTTTGCGATCTGTAAAGCCGGAATGAGAACGGCCAGAAGAATCGCGATGATCGCAATGACAACCAACAGCTCGATAAGCGTAAAACCCTTCGTGTAAAACATTTCTATACTCCTTTCCTGGATCAGGGATGACCGGCAGGATTTCTCAAGTCCGATTCTTTTGGAACGCACAGTCCTTACTCTTACAACGAACAGATGATCGAAAATATTATACCAAAAGCAGTTCAGTTAAAGCGAAAAAACCTGAAAAAAAGAAAACAATACCAATCCCGAGTTTCCACGTAGCCAGTGACTGGACATTGTGAACAGTAACGGATTTATTTTCAACGGATGATTTCTTAAAGAAAATTCCCGTATTCGTTGCTTGACTACCAAACATATATGTTTATTTGATTACGATGTCATTGTCACAGAAATACTATTATAGAATATATAGACCTTATTAAATGCTTTTCCCAAGATCTGAATGAGGTACCCAATTCGAAATGATTTCAGCGAGCTTCCGACCGATAACGACACTATCGTAATGGGCGGAATGAATCCGTCCGGCCGATCCTATTCGCTGACGCAAAGACATATCCTCGATCAGTTGAACAAGATGATCTACCCATTGATCGGCTCTTTCGGCGAAAAAACCGGTCACCCCTTCGACGACATGGTCGGTATTCGTTCCGACAGGCGAGGCGACGACAGGCAAACCGGCGGCGGAATATTCCAGAACCTTGAAGCTGCATTTGCCCATGGAAAACCGGTCCGAAGGTAACGGCGCAAGACCGACGTCGCACTGGGCCAAATGAGCATATCTCGTTTCCGAATCCCACGGAACTTTTTCCACGATCATGCCGGGAATATCGAAAAACGCATCGCCAATGATTCGAAGGATGAGCTTTGGATACCGTCGGGCCAGCGTCTCGAAAACCGGTACAAGGTTCTTCAAATACCCAAGAGTGCTTTTACTGCCAATCCAGACCAGCCGGATACACCGGTCCGTCGGCTTGTCCACGGAAACGGCATACCTCCCGACATCGAGTCCAAGGGGAAGAATGTCAACCTTCGAATGATACGGTTTTGCCTGCTCCGCCAAATACCGACTTCCGACGAGCACTCGATCGGCCAGCCGCAGCGTTCGGATGAAACGGCGGCGATGAGTCGGGCTGTCACGATCCGGATGTTTGTCGGAGAACATGACGGCGTCATCAAAGTTGTACATCATCGGAGGGGCATAACGACGAAGGAAAAACGCGTCGATCGGATTGATGGTTTTTTTGTGCCAGACAAGTCCGTCGAATCGGCCGGATTGTACATACAACCACAACCGTCTGATCGGATCGTCGGGAAGAACAGCCACCTCACAGCGTATCCCAGCCGCTTCCAGAATCGGAAGATAAACCCCAAACCGCTGCCGAAAACTGGCACATTGAGGATTATGACTTACGATCAGCAATCTCAGCGACATACGCATCTTGTCATCGAAGAAATGTATGGTTGATTGTGATCCACAATATCCTTCATCGATCTTTTTTTATTCCCGCATCCAGGGCGCATCATACGAACCCTTTTCGGCGATATCCACAATCCATCCGGCGATTCGTTCGACGGAAAATTCCGCATGCGCGTGTTCCATTCCCGCACCGGCAATTCGCAACCGTTCCTCTTCGCGAGCCAGATACCATTTTGCGAGTTCGAAAAATTCCTCCACCTCATCGAAGTACCGGAGATGAATGCCGTCACGAAACAGAAGATCGGAATCGGGAACACGTTTGGCCAATACCAAGGTTCCGCAGGAAAGATAGGTTATGAAACGGTCGGAATGTCCCAAACGAATATCGTTCACGGCATTGACGCTTAACCCGATTTTGGCCCCGCTGATCGCATAGAAATATTCGATCCCGCCGATTCTCGGCCGGTTACAGCATCCATACAGGGTACAGTTTTTCATCGTTGCCAACGTCTGAAGAATGCGGAATCGGGTGTCCTCCGTGGGATACCGGTCCGGCCGCATTCGTTCCTGGCCGGTAAAAAGAATATCGCTTTTCCATGCATCAGAAACGTCATATCGTCGTTCAATATCCGGATCGCATGCATTCGGCAGAAAAACGCATTTTACCCCATTGTCGCGATAGGCGGCCGTTCCCTTGCCGGCATAGGTGGTCAGAATGCAATCCAATAATGCGGCGGCCTCCATCCGACCTTCATGCCGTTCCGGCCATAGATCCCCGTCAAAACCCATCAGAATGGCGCCGGGCGCGGCCTGGCGGATGCGTCGAACCGTATCCGCATCGACACCCCTGAAAAAACCCATCAGGATGATTTCAGGATTGTAATTCCTGATTTGAACCGCCATCAGATCTTCAACCCGATCCCAATAAAACCGGCGCATCCATCGCATTTTGTTGAGAGGGCTGATATAATGCAGGGCATGATTGTAACTGAAGATTTGAACGTCATGCCCCAAACGAATCAATCCCTTCGCCTGCTTGCGAAACGTGCTTTTCAGCAATTTGTCGGTGAGGTCTTTGGTTTCGACGATAAACAAAATCCGCTTGGCTTTCGATCCAGCCATTTTACGTCTCCCTGCATCGGATTATCGATCCAGATCGGCATCCCGCAGGATGGCCTGAACCCATTCTTCAGTCATTACCCGGTGAATCCGCCACTGGATTTTTCGGAGAGTCCGACGCCGTTTGTCCGGATCATGAACGACCACCGGTTCGGTGGCATGGGCCAGATGAACGACATATCGCGCCATGACCGAAGGAGGCAGTTCCACCGTCGGATATCCCCGATCCACCAACTCGAAATACAACTGTTTTCCGGCGGTCAATCCCTTGTCGCGTTCCATCAGAAAGGATAGCTTTTCACGACGAAGAATCTCCGTTCGATACAAACAGCAGATCGTACGGTTATAGTATCGGTATTTTCCGGCCGGGTCGGGCGTTCGCAGAAGGCGGCGAAGATGCATCCGGTAATCAAAGAGATCGTGCATCCGTTGCTGCCACAACGGCCGAAGCTCGAGTTTGCCCGATCCCACGCAGGCGGTTCGGGGCTTGAACCGCGATACAAGATCATCAAGCCAGTCGGCGCTCCGAACAAAACTATCCGAATGCAGCGAAACAAAATACTCGGTCCGGCATTCGGAAAAGGCCAGATCCAGCGCGGCCCCGTGGGCATCGCCGCCGCTGGCATCCCCGGCGTTGCGACGTTCCAGCAATCGAATCCAGGGAAGCCGCCTCAAATAGTCGACCGATTCATCTCGTGAATCATTGTCCACAACGATGACTTCGCTCGGATACCGGGTGAATTTACGAAGACTCCGCAAACACAAGCGGGTGAAATCCAGGGTTCGGTAATTCACCACGCCAATCGTCGCCTTGCCTTGTTCCAGAGCGTTCATGACGATCCTTCGAAAGCGTCACTCCGTAACCAGAAGCTGGGTTTCATAGAGATTCTGGTAGAGTTTACATGTTTGGGTCAGTTCATCGTGGGTACCCTGGGCAAGGATCCGACCGTTTTCCATCACAACGATCCGGTCGGCGCCGATGACCGTGCTGAAACGGTGGGCGATGATAAAGCAGGTCCGGCCCTTGAGCAATTCGCCCAGGGCTTTCTGAATCTTGGATTCGCTGTCGGCATCGATCTGGCTCATGGCCTCGTCAAAAATCAGGATCGCCGGATTTTTCAGGATGGCGCGGGCGATGACAATCCGCTGCAACTGGCCGCCGCTGAATCCGGAGCCGTGCTCGCCGATCATGGTGTCATATCCATCCGGTAACTGTTCAATAAACTCATGCGCATAGGATTTCCCGGCCGCTTTCACAATCTCGTCCCGCGTTGCGTTCTGACGGCCATATCCGATGTTGGCGGCGATGGTGTCGTTAAACGTAACGACATTCTGCGTGACCATCGCGATCTGATCGCGAAGACTCGCCAACGTCACGTCACGGATATTGACGCCATCGATACGGACCTCGCCGGAATCCGGATCATAAAATCGTGGAAGCAGGTTGATCAGGGTCGTTTTTCCGGATCCGTTGGGGCCGACCACGGCCACGGTCTGACCGGCCGGAACCGTCAGATTGACGTTCTGAAGAACATCGACGTCGGTTCCCGGATACCGAAATCGGATGTCGCGGAACTCGATCTGATTTCGAAAAGCCGGAAGAACGGCGGCGCCGGGTTTTTCGTATTCCGGCTCGGCATCGATGACTTCAAACACCCGGTCGGCAGCGGCGTTGGCTTCCTGAACCCGATTCCAGACATCGCTGACCTTGCGAACCGATTCGGCCGACGTGCCCAACAACAACAGCAAGGTAAAGAATTCGCTGGGCTGCATGCTGGGGTTGGTCCCGCAAACCCACTGAGCTCCCACCAGCAGCGCCGCGGACCCCGCAATCATCCCGAAAAATTCCATCAAAGGACCCGTTGCGGCATCGACTTTTTCAATTCGCATCACGCGACGCAAAAAACTCTGGTTCACCCCCTCAAAAGCGGCGATCTCATAGCCCTGACGGTTATAGACCTTGACGACGCGCAATGCGCTGACCGATCCTTCGAGTTTCCCAAGCATCCGCGCGGAAACCATCAAAGATCTCTTGGCGGCCTTTTTCATTTTCTTTCCCAAAAATCCCATCAGACCGATCGTGGGAGGCGCGGCGGCGACAAAAATCAGGGTCAATTTCCAGTCGATCAACATGGCCGCCAGGATTCCGATGATCGCCTTGAGGGGCTCTCGCAAGGCATTACCCAATAGGATTTTGACTCCTTTCCCGGCCGATGCGGTATCTCCGAGAATCCGGCTGATGGTATCGCTGGTACCCTTTTCGGTTCGCGTGAAAAATCCCACCGGCATCATCATGACGTGGGCGAAGATTTCCTGTCGCAAGCCGGCGATCGTCGTCTGAACCACATTCTCCGCAAGGTATTTCTGCGTAAAGGTCGCGATACAACGAACCGACGTTACGATCATCATGGCCAGGATAATGAATTTAACGGAACGGGCTTTGTTGCCGGCGGGATCGCTGCGAGACAGAAAACCGACCGCCCACTGCGAGAATCGAACCGTATTCCAGCGCACACCCCATTTGGCTCGACGGCTCCAACTCATTTGGTCGGAAGGAATCCGATCCGGTCTGGGAAGACTGGCCAGGGGAGCCGAAATCTCTTCGAAAGACCCATCCGCCCGTTCCCGTTGCAGGGTCAGCCATAGCGTGGATCCGTCCGGCGCCAATGCCATCCGTTCCTGCATTTCCAACGCGTTCAGGGAATCCTGCCCGGCTTCCGAAAGGCCGACATGAATGATTCGATCGTCCGTACGAAGGATTGTCTCGGCCGCAACGGAGTCGGCATCAATTCGCGTGATCCGAAGCTGATTCATTACATCGCGCCGGCCGATCAAATCCGTACGATCCGGAACATAAAAATCAAGCCCATAGCGCAGATTACAGGTCTTCCGATCCACCCAGCCGTGCAAACCTTCCTCGCTCATCATCACTTTCAGCAACGGCAGAACCGTCATGAAGCTGAGACCAAACAAAACCGCGATCAGCAGCGCCGAGCTCACCACTCCGATCAGCCGCAACCATTGAGGCCAGATATACTTAAAAAGTCGCCAAAATACCTTGACTTGAGTGCGCATCCTTAACTCCGGATTTTCATGACGGTTCGATCCGAAATCACCATTCCGGACATCAGCGATTGGCGTACATGCTTTGGTAATACGTTTGATACTGACCGGATACCACATGATTGAGCCATGTCGAATTGGCCAGGTACCAGTCGATGGTCTTGACGATTCCCTGCTCAAACGTCACCGAGGGTTTCCATCCCAGCTCCCGCATGATGTTACTGGAATCGATCGCATACCGGCGATCATGGCCGGGCCGATCCGTAACATGGCGGATCAGCGACGCCGGTTTTTGGAGCCGCTCGAGAATCAAGCCGACCACCTCCAGATTGGTCTTTTCATTGTTGCCGCCGATATTATACACCTCTCCGGGCTTGCCCTGCATCAAAACCTTCCAGATGGCGGTGCAATGGTCATACACATAGAGCCAATCGCGGACATAGAGACCATCGCCATACACCGGAAGGGGCTGATCCTTCAACGCATTGTTGATCATCAAAGGAATCATCTTTTCGGGGAACTGATATTCCCCGTAATTGTTCGAACACCGTGTGATGTTGACCGGAAGACCAAAACTGTGACCAAAGGCCCTCACAAGGTGATCCGACGCGGCCTTGCTGGCGGAATACGGCGAGTTCGGTTGAATCGGAGAGGATTCGGTAAACAAACCCTGGGGCCCCAACGATCCATAGACTTCATCGGTCGAAACATGAATGAATCGAGCCACCTTTTTTTCCAGGGCCGCCTTGAGAAGGGTCAGCGTCCCTTTGACATTCGTCTCAATAAACACATCCGCATCGACCAACGAACGATCCACGTGACTTTCGGCCGCAAAGTGGACAATCGCGTCCACCTTGTACTCGTCAATCAATCGTACAACCTGATCGGCGTCACAGATATCCCCGCGGACAAAACGATGATTGGCGTGGTCATGGAACCCCTGGAGGTTTTCGAGATTGCCTGCGTAGGTTAACTTGTCAAGGTTGACCACGAACACATCCGTATGCTCGGCAAGCACCATACGAACGAAATTACTTCCGATAAATCCGGCTCCGCCGGTTACGAGAATTTTCATAACGACTCCAAATATTGATTCAAAGGCCCCCGCCATTCGTCGATGGGAAACGGCAAGACTCGTTCAATCTTTTCACAGTGGAATCGGCTGTTTAACGGACGCTGGGCCGCCGCGACAAAATCCGATGTCTTGCACGGCTGAGGATCGGGCATTCGAAGCCGCGAAAGAATGTGTCGGGCCATGTCGTATCGGCTGACGTACCCCGCCGCGGCACAATGATACAGGCCCTGCGGAATTCCGGATGGATCCTTCAGGAAATGGACGATCACCTCGGCCACCTTTCGCGTCGCCGTCGGCGAACCGATCTGGTCATCCACCACCTTGACCGGTTTTCCGGAACGGGCAACCTCGACGATCTTGCGAACAAAGTTCGTTCCAGCTCTTCCATAGGTCCACTGGACACGAATGATCGAATGAACACATCCGCTCGCGGTCAGCAACTGTTCTCCCTGATATTTCGTACGACCGTAAACGCTGATTGGATTTGGAATATCGGTTTCACGATACGGACGATCCAGTCTTCCGTCGAAAACAAAATCGGTACTGATGTGTACTACAGGAATGGACATTTCTCGTGCGATTCGGCCGAGTTGCCCTACCGCCTCCGCGTTAATACGCCAGGCCGGATCCGGTTCCGACTCGGCCTTTTCGACATTTGTATAGGCGGCGCAATTGACGACAACCGTTGCATCGGACACAGCCCTCCGGACATCCTCTGGCTTGGTGATATTCCATTCGGGAAGATCATACACCTTCGGGACCATACCTGCCGATCTACAAGCTTCCGTCAGATCCGCGCCCAGCATTCCCCTGCCACCCAGAATCGCCGCAACAACCCGGTTCATTGGGTTGCTCCATACACCGCAAGACGGGATCGCGGAATGGCGGATAACCGGGGATATACGGCATCCTTCGGCGACAGAACCGGATCGCGAATCGGCCATTCGATGCCGATCTCGGGATCGTTCCAGATGACCCCCCCCTCCGCCGAGGCGTCATAGTAATCTGTACATTTATAGGAAAATATAGCTGTTTCACTAAGAACACAGAAGCCATGGGCAAAACCGGGAGGAATATACAACTGGCGATGGTTCGTCTCCGACAAAATCTCTCCGACCCACTGACCCCGTTGGGGCGACCCGATCCGGATATCCACGGCCACGTCAAAGACTTCCCCGGCCAAAACCTGAACCAACTTACCCTGGGCGTGGGGATATTGATAATGCAGTCCTCGCAAAACTCCCCGACGCGAGAACGATACATTGTCTTGCAGGAACGAGGCGGGAAGACCGGCGGCCTGATATCGCTGTTCGCTCCAGGTTTCGAAGAAATATCCGCGCTGATCCCCAAAAACCCTGGGCTCCAGAATGATCACGCCGGGCAACCGCGTCGGGATACTATTCAACGGAATCCCCCTTCCACCAGTTGAATAAGGTACTGGCCATAGTGATTTTTCTTCAAGGGATCCGCCAAGCGCAAGAGTTGTTCCTTGTCGATCCAGTTCTGACGGAAAGCGATTTCTTCCGGACAAGCGATCATCAATCCCTGTCTCTGTTGAACCGTCTGTACGAAGGTGCAGGCCTGAAGCATGGACTCCGGCGTTCCCGTATCCAGCCAGGCGATGCCGCGGCCGAGCAGTTCGGCTGCAAGTTGTCCTTTTCGACGATAGATATTATTGACTTCCGTAATTTCCAGTTCTCCGCGAGCCGACGGCCTCACCTCGGACGCCACCTCGGTGATCTGCGAATCATAAAAATACAATCCGACGGCCGCATAGTTGGATTTCGGTTTTTGCGGTTTTTCCTCAATCGACAAGACCTTGCCGCGGGGATCCATTTCCAGAACCCCGTATCGCTGGGGATCCCGGACCCAATATCCAAAAATCATTGCACCGTCTCGAACCGCGGATCCCCGTAAAAGACTTTCAGTCAGGCCATGACCGTAGAAAATATTATCGCCCAGAATCAGGCAGGCGGCCCCCCCCGCCACAAATCGGCGACCCAGGATAAACGCCTGAGCCAATCCCTCCGGACGGGGTTGTTCGGCATAGTCAAGCGAAATACCCCATCGACGGCCGTCGCCGAGAAGTTCGCGATACAAAGGCAGATCTTTCGGAGTTGAAATGACCAGAACCTCGCGGATTCCGGCCAGCATCAGGGTCGTCAGGGGATAATAAACCATCGGTTTATCGTAAACCGGCAACAACTGCTTGCTGACCACCTGCGTGATCGGATACAACCGTGTACCGCTGCCTCCCGCAAGGATAATACCTTTCATGTCTCTTCAATCCTTTCGACGATCCATCTTGTCGGGGCAATCCGTTTTCCGGTATCCCTTCGATTTCGTGAATGAAGCTATGCATGAGCTATCCACACAAGGAATTGTAGTCCTTGCTCCCTGATCCGTCAATCCTGATCGAAGGTGAAATTCAGGTCGGTCAATCCGAGGTTAAAACTGCCGGAGAAATCGAAGGTCGTTTTCGAACAACAGACGGATATCCGGAATGCCGTATTTGCGCATGGCCAGTCGCTCGATGCCGAATCCGAAAGCCCAACCCGTGTATCTCTCGCTGTCGATACCGACGGCATCGAAAACGTTGGGGTCCACCATCCCGCAGCCGCCAACCTCCATCCACTCCTGTTTCCCTGATCGATCGGCCCACAATAAGTCGATTTCACAACTGGGTTCCGTGAACGGGAAAAAACTCGGTCGAAATCTCCAAACGGTTCCCGACCCGAAAAAGGCATGGATAAATTGATCGATGCTGGTTTTGAGATCCACCATCGATACTCCCTCATCCACCACAAGGGCTTCGATCTGGTGAAACATGTACATATGCGTGGCATCCACCGTATCCGGTCGATAGACACGCCCGGGAGCGACAACACGGATCGGAGGTTTGCGGGTCTCCATGACCCGGATCTGAATGGTCGATGTTTGACTTCGAAGCAGTCGCCGATCATCCAAATAAAAATTATCCAGGGGATCGCGGGCGGGATGTTCGGGCGGAATATTCAGGGCGATGAAATTATGCCACTCATCCTCAACTTCGGGTCCATACACCACGTCAAATCCCATCCGGCCAAACAACTCGACCAGTTCGTCAATGGTCTGTGTAATGATATGACTCTTGCCCTGCGCAACCGGTTTTCCGGGAAGAGTAACATCCTCGATCGGTCCGCTGACCCTCGATTGATCCAGTTTGCTTTTTAGATTGTCAAACGCGGCCGTGATCTCGGTCTTGATGCGATTGGCAAGCTGTCCCCCCGCCTTTTTCTGGTCCGGAGGCAACTTGCCCACCTCGCTTAACATCCCGATAACCAGACCCTTGCGGCTCAGGTAATCCAGCCGAAACTGTTCCAACTGCTCGGAAGTTTCGACCCGCGACAACGCTTCGCGAGCGCGGATGCCAATCTGTTCGAATTGTTCCAACATCGATACAAGTCCCCGATAAGGATCCTGCGATTACGAATTCGCTCACGAGGAAGTTACAGAGCGGCCCTGACCTTCTCAATAATTTGATCAAACGCGGCCGGATCGGCGATGACGATTTCGCTGAGCATCTTGCGATTCAACTCAATCCCCGCCTTCTTACATCCATGTACAAATTCGCTATAGCGGATGCCGCGTTGCTGGCAGGCGGCATGTATCCGAATAATCCACATGCCCCGAAACTGGCGTTTCTTTTGTTTACGACCAATGCGGGCAAAGACTTGTTGGCGAACATGGCCTTCTTTGGCAAGGCGATACTGGGAACCCACCTGACCCCGCGAACCGCTCATGGCCTTCATGATCCGTTTACGGGCCTTGCGCGTGGCGGCCCCTTTACTTACTCTTGGCATATCAGCTTTCCTTTCGTTAAGGGATGAACACCCGCTACGGCAGCCGATGGAGCCGGGAAGTGGGTGGTGTCAAGCGGCTATCCGACGCCCAACAATTCCTTGGTCAATTTGGCCACAACGCCCGTCATGATGGTTGATCGCCCAATCCGACGTCTTCGTTTGGCATTTTTGGTACTCATCAGATGGCTGCCAAAGGGCTTGCCGCGACGGATTTTACCCCGAGCGGTTACCTTGACACGCTTGGCCAATCCTTTATGGGTTTTCTGTTTCGGCATTGTTTCCTCAGATTTCTCAACTCAGGGTTTCTCTTGGGTATAAAACATAATATTTTATCCTATTGGATAATCCCTGTCAATGACAAATATGCGGGATTTCTGCGGCTCTGTGGCCCCTATCTTCCCGAATGAACAAATCGATACCCGGATCGTTCCCAATCCCAATACTATTTGGGCCCGATTACCATGGTCATACGGCGTCCAAGGGTTTGTATCTCCCGTTCCACCTTACCGACACCCTCCACCATGGAAACGATTCGCTGCATAACCTCAAGGCCATTGTCCATATGCATCATTTCCCGACCGCGGAACATCAGGGTAAATTGTACTTTGTTACCCTTCTGTAAAAATTCGATGGAATGCTTGACTTTGATTTCCAGGTCATGGTTATCTGTTTTGGGACGGAGACGAATCTCTTTGAGCGTAATCACATGCTGTTTTTTCTGATTCAGCTTTTGCTTGCGCTTCTGCTGATAAAGCCATTTGCCGAAATCCATAACTCGACAAACCGGGGGTTGCGTGGAAGGCGAAACCTCGACAAGGTCCAAGCCGGCTTCTTTGGCGCGGATCATGGCCTCCTCGATACTGACAACTCCAATCTGGTTATTGTCTTCGTCAATCAGTCGGACTGGACTAATACGAATCTCTTCGTTGATTCGAAACCCTTGTTTGGTAGTAATGGTTCATCCTTTCCCAATGGACAGTTTATGAAACCTTCCGGCCGTAATCGGCCATCCATAATCGAACCCATCCCATTCCGCCATGATGATCATTGCCATGAAAGATCTGCCGTCTTTTCGGAAATTTTCGACTGCGCGATACGAATCCATTCTTCGGTTGCGATCATGATGTTATCCTGACCCCCGCGAACACGGACACTGACGCAATCCGTCTGCGCTTCTTTGGGGCCGACCACCAGCATGTAGGGAATTTTATCGGCATGGGCACGGACAATTTTGGCCCCGATTTTATCGCTGGATGCATCTAGGGCACAACGAAGTCCGGCTTTCTTCAGGCGAACCACGATGGCTTCCGCATAGTCGTTGGTCTTCTCGCTGATCGGCATGATCCGCGCATGTTCCGGGGAAAGCCACAAAGGGAGGTTGCCGGCATAATGCTCCAGGAGAATCCCAAGAAATCGTTCCAGTGAACCGAGAATGGCACGATGAATCATCACGGGAGTTTTCTCGGTATTGTCCGGCGCCGTATAGACCAGCCCAAATCGTTCCGGCATCGAGAAATCCAATTGGATGGTCCCCAACTGCCAGCTTCGCTGGAGGCAATCTTCGATATGGAAATCGATCTTGGGGCCATAAAAAGCCCCGTCGCCTTCATTAATCTGGTAGGTCATTCCCTTATGTTTCAGAGCTCCGGCAAGTGCGTTGGTCGCGATTTCCCAAATCTCGTCCGAACCGATATGTTTGGCCGGCTTGGTCGAAAGTTCGATATGATAGTCCTTGAATCCAAAGGCGCCATAGAGTTCCTGGACCAGATTGATCACGCCGACGATCTCGGATTCGATCTGTTCGGGCATGCAAAAAATATGGGCGTCATCCTGCGTGAACTGACGTACGCGGACCAGGCCGTGCATCTGACCGCTGGCCTCGTAGCGATGGACCAGACCCAGCTCGGCAACCCGCATGGGGAACTCGCGATAGGAGTGTTTGTGAGTATTATAAACCAACAGCCCCCCGGGACAGTTCATGGGCTTGATGGCATACTGGACTTCATCGACGGTGGTGAAGTACATGTTCTCTTTGTAATGATCCCAATGGCCGCTGCGGTGCCATAGCGATTCATTCAGGATAATGGGGGTTTTAATCTCCATATACCCATACCGCTCATGGACCTTGCGCCACAAGTCGATGATCGCATTCCAGACAATCATCCCCTTGGGATGCAGAAAGGCAAAACCGGGTCCTTCTTCGTGAAAGCTGAACAGTTCAAGCTGCTTTCCAATCACCCGATGGTCGCGACGTTTGGCTTCTTCAATTCGATCCAGGTGCTCCTGTAACTCCTGTTGCGTGCGCCAGGTGGTACCATAGACGCGCTGGAGCATTTTTTCACGAGCATCCCCATGCCAATAGGCACCCGCCACAGACATGATTTTGAAATGGCCGACCTTCCCTGTACTGGGAACATGAGGCCCCCGGCACAGATCGGCGAATCCATCGCCATGCGAATAAAAACTAATGACATCCCCCTCGGCCCGTTGAATATTGTCTGTTTTATATCGATCTCCGGCGACTTTTCGGAGAGCTTCCTGGCGTCCCATTTCCATCCGCCGAATTGGATCGTCGGCTTTGACAATCGCCGCCATTTCCGCTTCGATTCGTCCAAAATCTTCCGGCCGAATCGGATCATCCAGGTCAATATCGTAATAAAAACCGTCGCGAACGGTGGGACCATAGACAAGCTTTGCGGCCGGCCATAACCGACAAATCGCCTCAGCCATGACATGGGCACAACTGTGCCGCATAATCTCCAGGGCTTCGGCATCCCTGGAAGTAAGAATCCGCAGATCGGCCTGTCCGACAACCGGCGTGGATACATCCACCATACGACCATTGAGGTTAGCCGCAATCGCGGCTTTGGCAAGTCCTGCCCCTATCTGTTGTGCAAACTCTTGTATCGAAGTCCCGTCCGGAGCTTCAAGCAGCTTTCCGTCAGGAAGCCGTACTATAGCCATCTATGATTCCAGTACCCTTAAACAAGGTTCTCTCAACCTATCCCATCTCTATTTTCGTCATTTCCGCCTATTACTATAAATGGACTGGCACGAAAGTCAAGCAACAAAAGCCAGTAATTCATGTGGATGGTCAATAATATCCTCTGCTCCCGCCGCAAAAAGCCCTTCGCGGCCTCGAAAACCCCATCCAGCCCCGATAAAACGAACTCCTGCCTTGCAGGCCGTTTCTATGTCCACCTCGCTATCCCCCACAAACAGTGTTTCGGCCGGCGTAGAATTCATTTCATTAATGACCCGATGAGTCCCGGAAGGATCGGGTTTAACGGGTGTAATCTCATCCACCCCCACGACAATCGGAAACATCGAACCAAAGAAATGGCGGACGATCCTCTCCGCTTCACAACTGTTTTTATTGGTTGTAATACCCATACCAATAGCGTGTTCACTCAGGATTCGAATTGTATCCGGAATTCCATCATAAATTCTGCTATAGGTATATAGATTACGCTGGTATTCCTCCCGCATCAGCATTACCGTCCGGTCCAGAAGATGCCGGTAATTATCCCCCAGGGCCCGCAAAGCGAAGGTTTGAACACCGTTTCCTATCATTTGCCTGCACTCCTCAACCGTTCGCGAAGGTCTGCCCACTTGATTCAATGCCGTATTCATGGCATGGCTCAAATCCTCCAGAGTATCGATCAAGGTACCGTCAAGATCAAAGATAACCGCTCGATATTTCAATCGTATCTCCTTGTAAATACATACTTTATGCTCCACAAAACCGAACCGACCTTTCCGATCACAAAATTACATCGCTACATTTGTTTTTGCTTGTACTATTCCACCTTTTGTATTATAATGTAAGATGAAATAAAATAAACCGAGGAGTCAGAGGAGCAATTTTATGCAGGTAAATCTGGTCCTTCTGAAGAAGAACGGTTCTACCAAGACCTTTACTTTGTCCAACACGGTTACCGTCATTGGACGCCAGCAGGAATGTGACCTGTGTATCCCCCTGATGAATGTCTCGCGACGACATTGCCAACTGAATCAGGATGGCGATCGTTTAACCATTCGGGATATGGGTTCCCGAAACGGGCTATTCGTCAATGATCAGCGTGTGGAAGAGGCCGAGATTACGGCCGGCGATAGGGTTAGGATCGGCCCGCTTTTGTTTGTCGTCCAAGTCAACGGCCAACCGACCACCGAATCTCTGATTCCGGCACCCACCGAACCGATTGCCGCTTCGGAGGTCAAAACCAAAAAGTTAGCCAAAGAATTCGCTGAAGGAAACGATCTTGCCGACCTTGACGATCTGATCAATGCCGAACAAGGCAACACGACTCTGGACGCCCTCTCCGATCTGGCCGATGAAAAGGCGCAACCATAATACGAAATCGGGGGGTTGCGCCTTCGGTTGATTCTATTTTGGATATATTTATTTTATTCTATCCACACTTGATACATTTCAATCCTTTTCCCGCCTTGCAGGAAGAGAACAAACGGTTATACTCGACAACATGGAAACACAACCGATACGTAGGAATCCGATAGAAAACGACGGTGCACCCAACTGTGAAAGGCCCGTGGACCTCAAAGATCTAAGTAGGGAGGAACTTTCCTCGATCGTATCCCGGTTCAGGCAAAAACCATTTATGGCAGGATACATCTTTCGATTCATCCACCGTCGAGGCGTCAATGAAATCGATCAAATTACCCCCCTGCCGAAAGCATTTCGCCAGCGGCTTACCAATACGGGGTGTTTCATCTCACAATTAACTCTAGTCGAAACCTTCGTCGATCCCGACGGAACCGTCAAGTATCTCTTTCAGACGCCCGAGGGTTACCGAATCGAATCGGTCCTCCTGGTGGATCAGACGGATCGCAGGACCCTGTGTATCTCCACGCAGGCGGGATGCCGGATGAGATGCAGTTTCTGTGCGACGGGCAAATTGAAATTCCAGCGCGATTTGACGGCCGCCGAGATCGTCGATCAGTTTTACATCGCCGAAAAAACTTCTGGAACCATCCGTAACGTCGTTTACATGGGCATGGGAGAACCATTCGACAACTACAATTCAACCTTGCGTTCGATTTGTATTCTTCATCATTCGGAGGGAAGGAATCTCGGCCAGAGACATATCACCGTATCGACCTGCGGAATCCCCGATGGGATTGTGCGATTTGCCGGAGAGGGATTGCAGGTCCGCCTGGCTATCTCGCTGCACGCACCAACCGATACGATCCGCCAACGGATCATGTCGGTCGCAAAAACGTGGACCATCCATGAGATTCTTGGGACCGTGAAGGAATACAATCGAAAAACCAGTCGCCGTGTGACCTTTGAATATTGCCTGATCGCGGGCCTCAATGATTCCGACGACTGCGCCGATAAACTCATTGACCTGATCCGGGATATCGATTCGGCCGTCAACCTCATCGAGTACAATCCGCATCCCGGCTGCGACCTGCAGGCCAGCGACCGAAAACAAATCGAACGATTTCAGGGATTGCTTTCAAAAGCGGGTATTGAAACTGTCATCCGCTACAAACGCGGACAATCCATCCGTGCCGCCTGCGGTCAACTTGGCGGCGACTGGCTGTCGCCGACATGATCTCTCGCCATAAGCGATCCATATACATTATTTCCGATCGGAAGGAGCCGGAGGAATGTATCGGTAATTGAATCGCCCATCCGGGGCGCTGTCGCCGCTGATATTGAATTCTGTGATTTCGCTATTCTGCTGGATGTTGTCAGCCCAATGGAATTCGATTCCGGTTTTGAGATCGGAACCCAGTACCTTTCGGGGGATTTTCAGTTCCATCCTTTCACCGGACGCCGCGTACGAAATCCGGCAGATATTCGTCCAATCCGATCCCTTTGAATATTTCCTGAGAGTAGTGGTTTGTGAATCGACGACTTCCGAATTGATCTGATAGTCGTACCCATGCCATCCGGTTCTCGGATCGGCATCGGTATCCAGAAACAACAGCATCCAGCTTTTGTCCGCGGACGAAGTCAACGGCTCGCGCGTCTGGACGAAGGCATATAAATACACATTGTCTATCGCCATTTTACATAGAATAATATCATTTCGCCCGGTCGAGTCCTTGTAGATTGTGTTCCCATATCCCTTATGATCCCGGTGCATTGTATCGCCGATTGTGTCTCGATATTCCGGCCGGATGTTGTCCCAGTCGTCAAACCGCCCGTCGATCTGAATCGGCGAGGCGGACGAGGTCGGCGACGGCCGCATCCCCTTGAATCGCCGGATATAGCCGACCATCTGGTAAAAATAATTATCCGTATGCCCCCCTTTCATCGGCTCGATGTCGCGGCTGTACTCCTGGTTATACTCGTCCACAAACAGGGCATCCGGATAGTAGCTGTCCTTGCCGGTGTATTTGTACCATGAGGAAAATCGTCCCGCCACCCATTCGTTCCAGCCCGTAATAAAAATAAATTCCGGATCCAATCGAAGCGCACGCTCCCATTGCTCGGCAAAGTTATATCCATAATTCACGGCCGCGGGATCAGTATCTTTCGATCCTTTGTGCCAACTCCTCCCCATCGCGCCGTCTCGATGGCTCATCGCGGACAGTTCCGTTCCGACGGCGTTCTGAGCTACCCCCACAGTAACCTGCTCGGTCTTGTTGGTCTCGTCGTAAAAGGCATGCTGAGGAAAAACCTCCAACCAGCCCCATTGCGAAGGGCCGCTTGGGCCGGTGAAATAGGATGGGATCGGTTTTCGAAACGTGAAAAACTCCCGAATTTTTGGATCCCGTATCTGGGCCGGGTCGGCCATGATCAGCGGTTTGCCTTTCCACCGGAACCACAGTTCCGGATAGAGACCTTTGGAGTACAAATCTTCGAAAACCGCTGTAACAACGACGGTCGGATCGCCAAACGGCGCCAGAAACGCTATCTGCGGCGTCTGGTTTCTATCCTTGCGAATTGCACGATATTCCTCGCACAGAGCCATATAGGATTCTTTGAAGGTAAAAGGCGGATTGGTGGTATCGAAGATGACAACATCAACCCCGGCGTTGGACAACTGAGCGGCGTGTTTGCGAATCACATAGCGATCGGTGGAAATATAATATCCCAGTTCCGGCTGGCCCCAGTGGTGGGCGGCGGATATCGGCCCCCATGCCGGATTGGACGGATTGGCCGCAAGAATTGCCGAATTGTCGAACGGGCCCTGCCCGGCATTATGCGTGTGCCACGTCCAGTAAAAGATGCCGACATACTTTCCCTCCCGAACCGGACCACACTCTTCGTATCCCGGCAGACGGCGTCCCATGGCATCGGTTGCCGTCCAGGAATCGCAGAATAAATCCCATGCAGAGATATTCGTCTTTCCCTCGGACGATTCTGTCGTCTCCGAACACAGAGCCCATTCCGACAACAATACGATTCCGAAGATAAAACAGAATCGCAGAAAGGATATTTTCAACCATTGTTCGACAGTGATCATCATGAATTAACTCCTGATTTCGTATCATTAGAATTCAATACATTGGGTCCATGAATTGTACTCGATGTACCGCCTTGATGAAAGTATCCGGTCGGGAGGACTCAATTCCCCATTGGAATCGTCGCAATTATGATTATAATAAGGTACATTCTTTTTATTGTTTGAGATATAGGATTTCGAAGGTGAACACAAAAGGATTCGTCAAATGAAACCACTGGAACGATGGGTACTGATAGGTTGCTTGGCGTTTGTCGGATTGACATTTGCTCAATCCCATCCTTTCACTGCACAGGATTTGGTGGCCGTTGAACGGCTGGCCAATCCGCAAATCTCGCCCGATGGCCGGTGGATCGCGTTCGTGGCGACCAAAGCGGATCTGGAGTCCAATCGATTTCGATCGGACCTGATGCTGGTTAGCTCGAATGGGGAGGGACCTCGACGTCTGACAACCCATCCGGAAAATGACAGTAATCCTCGCTGGCTTCCCGACAGCCGCCAGATCGTTTTCCTGTCGTCGCGCACGGGCACATCGCAGGTCTGGAAGATCCGGATCGACGGTGGAGAGGCCGAGGCGGTTACGAATCTTCCATTCGACGCAGCGTATCTTCTCGTCTCGCCGGATGGCAAACACATCGCCTTCAGCGCGGATGTTTTTCCGGATTGTACGACACTTGAAGAAACAAAAATCCGACTCGACGACGTTGCCAAGCGCCAATCCTCCGGCCGGACCTATGATCGGCTGTTTGTGCGACACTGGGACGCATGGAATGACGGGCGGCGCTCGCATTTGTTCGTCATGCCGATGGCCGGAGGAAAACCGATCGATGTCATGGCGGGAATGGATGCCGACTGGCCGGCCAAACCCTTCGGGGGTGCGGATCAGGCGACATTTACATCGGATGGCCGATACATTATTTTCAGTACACGGAATGTCGGAATCTCGGAGGCATGGTCAACGGATTTTAATCTGTACGTCGCACCGATCGACGGCTCGACCGCGCCGCGATGTCTGACCGAATCCAATCCGGCTATGGATGCCACCCCGACGTTTTCGCCGGATGGAAAAACACTCGCCTATCTGGCCATGTCCCGGGCCGGTTATGAGGCCGATCGATTTCGAATTCTCGTCCGTGATTGGCCCGATGGCAAAGACCGTGTAATCGCCGAGGATTGGGATCGCAGTCCTTCGAGCATTTTCTGGAGCGACGACGGCAAGGAAATCTTCGCCCTTGCTGAAGATACCGGGCGACAGCTTCTGTTCGCGATCGACCCCACGTCTTCGAAGGTTCGACCCCTGGTAACCGACGGGCGGGTCCATGAAGCCGTTTCGTCGATGGATTCGATTGCGTATTCCTGCAGTACGCTTCAATCTCCAGCCGAACTCTTTTGTGTCCGAACCAACGGTTCCGGAATTCGGAAACTAACCCGGATCAATCAGCCGCTGCTGGATTCGGTCAGGATGGGTCAGCCGGAACAGTTCAGTTTCTCCGGCTGGAATAATGAGACCGTTTATGCATGGATCATCAAACCTGTTAATTTCGATCCACAGAAACGATATCCTGTTTCGTTCTGGATTCACGGCGGACCGCAGGGTTCATTTGGTAACTCGTTCCACTATCGCTGGAATCCGCAGATTCATGCCGGCGCCGGATACGCCGTGATCATGGTCGATTTCCACGGTTCGACGGGATACGGCCAGGCCTTCTGCGATTCCATCCGCGGTGATTGGGGCGGAAAACCTCTTGAAGATCTCAAGAAAGGTCTGGCCGCTGCCGCTCAACGGTATCCCTGGATGGATATCGATCATGCCGCCGCGCTGGGCGGATCGTACGGCGGCTACATGGTCAATTGGATCGCGGGCAATTGGCCCGAAGGATTCAAGTGTCTCGTCTCGCATGCCGGCGGTCTCGATGAACGGTATGGGTATTTCGACACCGAAGAGCTATGGTTCCCCGAATGGGATCATCTGGGTACACCGTGGCAGAATCCGCAATCCTATGAGAAGCATAATCCTATCAATTATGTACAGAACTGGCGAACTCCCATGTTGGTCATCCACGGTAACAGGGATTACCGTGTTCCCGATACACAGGGTTTGTCCACCTTCACGGCCCTTCAGCGACGGGGTGTACCCAGCAGACTGCTTTACTTCCCGGATGAAGGCCACTGGATCACCAAGCCGCACAACATGATTCAGTGGCAACAAACGGTATTGGATTGGCTCGACAAATGGCTGGTTCAACCAACTCAATAAGGCAAACCCTGTAGAACGATTTACGCTGTCCTTATTAACCTGTGCTTCGGAAACCGACCCCATATCATGCCCAATGACACCCTACAGCGGTCATTCCATGGAAAAAGCGATTCAAGGAAGGCAAGGGTCAACTTGACGACGATCTCCGTGCCTGATGACGTTGCTGGGCTTCCGCGAAACGAATTTTCTCATGTTCCGTCTGTGGAACGATGGGGGCAACGGGAATGGGATGCTGATTCTCATCGATGGCCACAAAGGTCAAATGTGCTGTCGTAGCCAGTCCAAGGATTCGTTTCTGTGGATTTTCGTGCATCACTTGCACCTCCACCTCCATCGACGTCCGGCCGACATAGACTACCATGGCCCGCAGATGAACATGTTCACCGATCCGGATCGGCTCGATAAACGACATCGACTCAATCGAAGCCGTCACCACCTGGCTTCCGCAGTGCCGCTGTGCAGCCATGGATGCCACCATATCGATCCACGCCATGATCACGCCACCGAACGCCGTCCCGTAGGGATTGGCCTGATCGGGCATCAGCAGGTAACGACTCTCGACCATACTCTGAGACGGCGTTTTATTCTGAGAATCCATCCGTGAAATCCTCCCGCATTACTGAGTGAAACAAAAAAGGCGGCCATGGCCGCCTTCATGCCAAAAGTCATTCCATCAGTTGGCTATGACATCGACCTTACGTCCGCGAAACTTGACGATGCCGTCGGTCTTGGCAAACAGAGTAAAGTCACGCCCCATCCCGACATTAAAACCGGGTTTGAACGGAGTACCTTTTTGCCGAACGATAATCGCCCCGGCCGCAACAGATTGACCGCCGTACAGTTTAATGCCCCGATATTTCGGGTTGCTGTCACGACCGTTCCGCGTTGAACCTTGTCCTTTTTTATGTGCCATAATAACCTCTCAACGTTATTTTCCTTCTCATATACTGAATTTAGCTCTGTATTGTAGTCCGATCCTATCCGTCTGTCCATCAAAAAACGTGGAAATTTCCACTTTTTCATCGGTCTATCCAAGCTCCTCCTCGTCGGTTTTATTGGGCTTGAATATTAACCATTTTCTAACAATTGTTTAACACGCCCAGAACAACCACAACATATTATTTACACAAAGAACGCAGGATCAACTTGGAGCCAAATATGAACTATGGAATTCAAATCGTAGTAAGTTGTATTGGTTTGGTTTATCTGGTTTGCCGGTTTTACAGAATAGGAAACTCGGTCTGGTTTTCGATTCGCAAGGATCCAAAACGGAAGGTTGACAGGGTTTCATTCTTTGCATCCAGGATGAAAATCAATAAACCATTAACCCATTAATCTACAGTGGTTTATGGATGATTTATTGATTAGATAGAAAACGATATCCGTAGTTGAATTTGCATTCCCACAAGCCGGTCATCGATCCACACAATCAGATAATGAAAGTCGCTTGGCCAACCCGACCTCAGTATGAAAATACCGGAGGAGTTTTCCCCGGTTGATTTTCCTTAGATAACCCTGCGATCACACAGATCACGAAATCCTCCATGTTCACATTTGTGGGGCCGATGATATCAACCAGATTCTGAAGTTCGGGGACAGTTCTCTATTTCACGGCAAGGACATCAATCCTTCCCACCGCACGTTCCATCGGCCGTCCTTCGGAAACCCCGGCAAATTCTTGTCGGCGGCGCCATCCCAACCGGCTGCCATCATGGCCACCGCTGACAGCGTCGCGCCGTTGGCCGGCAGATACACCCGCAAATCCCGCCTCTGCGGACAATGCCCCGCAGCGGTGTATTGATTGTTCGGCCCGTCGCTGAGCAGTACATCCACAGCCCGTTGCAGATCACCCAGCCGAGCGGCCGTCATCGCGATCATCGGGTAATCCCATCCCCATATCTTCGCCTTCCAGTCCCACGTCTTCATCACGGCATCCAGCGTCCGACGCATCGTTTCCGGGTCGGCAAGATTGCCCGGAAGCAATCCGATCGGAGCCAGCATCGTCGGATGATCACGGCGGCTGCCGACGTTGACAAAGGTATCCGGATGCGACTCTTGGCCCACATACAAGCCATCCCGCATCGGCAAAGGTGAAATTCGATCGATCACATCGGCCCACCTCGGATTCGGCGGCATCCCCAGCCGCTTCCGCCACTGTTGTGCCGTCGTGAGACCATACACCCAGTAGGACAACTCAAAGGTCGGATTCTGACTTGCGGCCGGATCATAGATCTCCTGCGCCAGCCACAAAGGCGGACCGAGAACATACCGTTGCCGTTCGGAATCCAGCCATGCAAAACTCGCCATGCACTCGGCCGTCTCGAACACCAGGTCCCTGTAAAGATCCAGCGTCTGGCGGTTCGGGCGGGCCCGATAGACCAGCTCCGATAGGGCAATCGGATGAGGTTGATTCCAGATAATGAATGGATTTCCGCCGGGGCTTTCCCGACCGTCGAAGCCCACCATCTTCGACCATCTGGCGCCGGTCAATCCCCGTTGTCGCGCAAGTTCACGAGCCGTCGGAAGTCCGGCACGATACCACGTTAGATTTTTTTCCAGCAGTTCCACCCGCCCCCACAATGCAAAATGCGCTGCGTGCCACCAGATCATTTCCGTGTGATGCTTGCCGAACCATGTATTGGCGGTAAGTCCGCTTTCCTGCGGTGGAGTTTCTCCGACAAGCTGAATCCTCGTCAGATATTGTGAAAGAATGACCCGTCGTTCCAGTTCGAAGGCCCGCGGATCGGAACACCCGGAAAAATCCATTGCCCCGCCGCTTGTCCAAAACACTTTCCATGCCGCCCGGCTGGCTTGCATCGTTTCCGCTGCCGTCGGAAGCGTCGCGGGTAACGGATCCCTTCCATATCCACAAACAAACTCCATTACTTCCGCTTCATTCGCCGCCGATAATTGATAGTGATGAGTTCGAGTTTCCTCGATCGTCGCTTCACCGGACCACGCCAGACTTACGTGGTATTTCGTCGCGTCCATAATCCGCTCGAAATCGACACGTTCATCCCCCTGTCGCGTCAACCGTGTTTTGTGTCGATCCGGTTGTTTCCACTGCAAAGGCGGCGAATGTTTCACGGAAAAATCATATCCATACGGAAAACCAAGATTCACCCGCATCCGGTCCTGTGAAAGAAGCGGCGACTCAATTCGTACGGCGATCAGATCCAGCGTCGGATGACAACTGGTTACAACAAGGACCGACTCACCATCAAAGCTAAAACGGCTTTCGATAATTCCGTTCCACAGATCCAGTCGTTGTTGGATATTTTTAAGATCGCCGAGTTTCGCCCGTGTACCATCTTTCCATCGAAGATCCATGGCAATTCGCGCCAGTGCAAACCGATGCGGATTTTCCCTCAGCCACTGCCCGGCCGGTGAATTGGCCTTGGTCGGATACCCCACCGATCGGCCGTGCGTATCGTAATATTCGAAGGCGTCATGAAGCGTATATCCGTTCGGGTTGGGATACGAATGCCAAGCCCAGCTCGCCTGGGTTTCCAAAGGGATCCCATTGGCATAATACACATCGTCGAAGCTTTGCAGACCGGTAACATCGGCGGTGAATACAAATTGTCCATTTCCGATGGATAGAGGAGACATACAATCCACCCGCTCCAGCGTCGGATGATGCCTCTTGACCACGGTCTCACGGTCAATCGGCCGGACGGACTCGGAGGAGATTCCGAATGTACCCAGAACCATCACGGAACAGACCCATGCAACTTCAGAAATCATTTTTCTCTCCGGCGGAAAACCCGAGAAATGAATCCTTCTCTTCAAACCCTACTCTTATAGCATACAAGATTCGCATCCGGAAAACATCCTTGCAAAAAATCAACGCCCGGCGTGCGTCAAGGTACAGGTCGTCCTCTACAAAGGGATGGGGGAATCGGAGGCGGTGGGATTGTCCCCCCGCAATCTCCCATACAAATTACACATGAAGATTTTGATTTGCTCTTTTCTTTCAATGAATAATGCCATATAATCCGGCCATCTCGCTAACGACACGAATGGATTGATTGGAGTGTCCATTTATCGGATGGAACTTTCGATTGTTATCCCAGCGTACGAAGAAAGCCATAAAATCGCCCATGATATCGAGGCGGCCGCCGTCTTTTTCTCGGCTGCCCAAGTGGATGGCGAACTAATCGTCGTCGATGACGGCAGTCTTGATGACACCGCCGATGTCGCACGTCATGCCGGAGAACGATTCAATGCTCCTCTTCGCGTTCTTCGACTCGAAACCAATCGGGGTAAAGGAGGCGCTGTTCGTGCCGGGATCCTTGAAAGCCGGGGTACTTACGTATTGTTTGCCGACAGCGGCTACAGCGTTCCTTTCGAATGGGCTCTGACCGGCATCGAAATGATTCGTGCGGGACAATGCGATATCGCCCATGGTTCAAGAAAAATGCCCGGCTGCCATATTCTTCGTCAGCAACCCCTTTTGAGAAAAATCTGTTCCAGGGCCTTTCGGGCTTTCATCCAATGGTTCCTTCAAATCCCCCGGAATCTCACGGATACACAATGCGGATTCAAGGTGTATCGAACCGAAGTCGCCAAAGAACTGTACGGTCAACTGGTAACGGAAGGTTTCACGTTCGACGTCGAGATTATCCTCCGAGCGGTGCAACGGAATTATCGAATACGCGAATTTCCCATCGAGTGGGCCTGCGATTGCGACAGCCGTATTTCGATCCACCATACGTCGTGGCGGGTGCTCCGGGAATTAGTCAAGATCCGTTCCATCCTGAGGCAAAAAAACTGATTCACTCAGGAATCGATCGGCCACTTACCATATGGATGAATCTTCACCGAATCGACCTGATCGGATTGCCCTGTGACAACGATCGCGGATTCATTCCTGTGGGTTTCACAAAACGTTTTAACCTCGTCCGGATTCATGACCAGGAACGCCGTGGACAATGCGTCGGACCGCACTCCGGTTTCGGCCATGGACCATGTAGCCAATTTCCCAATCACAGGCCCAACCTTGTTCGGACGTGGATCGATAATGTGCCTGCATACAGCCTGCCCGGAACCGCTGATTGCACTGTGAGCCAGGCGGAATCGAAACAGAACCTTGCTCCGATCCAACGGATGGCTCAACGTGATCGGCCAGCCCCCCATCGCCGGAGGAGGATCCAGAACAAGGATGGTACTGCTTCCGGCATTGAGCAAGGCGGAAGGAATTTTCCATTCCTGAAGGATCGTCGCTACGCGATCGAGGGCGTACCCTTTTCCGATCGCACCCAGATCAATCTGGATTCCCGGAGTATCAATTCGCACTTCCAGCAATTCGGAATTCAGGTGTATCCGCTGCATTCCGGTTTTCTCCAGGGCATTCTGGATTTCTTCGACGGTCGGCATGCGCGGAGTTCGATTCGGACCGTACCAACACCGAAATAGCGCTCCGACGGTCACATCGAAGGCCCCGAAAGAATCGGCATGCGCTTTCTTCGCCTGAAGCAGGCAGTCCATGGTATCGATTCCGATCCATACCGATTGGCCTGGAAATGCGTGATTTATCCGGGAAATGTCGCTATTTTCGATATATCGGCTCAGTTCCCGCTCCAACCGATCGATTTCCCGAAACGCCTCCATCGCCGCCTGACGGGCATATCCGGCATCTTCGTGGACCAGCGTCAAACGAAAAACGGTCGCCATGGCCTCGTGGGAAAATGTCCTCGCCCCGTTGACCTCACCGGTCGATCCGATCGATTCAACAGACAGGCTTTCATCCGACATAGGGCCTTTCCTCGCTTTGTCTGTCGTGTCTATTCATCGGTTATTGCGCGATCTTCAAAACAAGTCCGACGTCCGACTCCTCCCGGGCCTGGTAACGATCCCACAGGTCTTTGCGTACATACCCTCGAATCTCCACCTGCGGGCGCAATTCCATATATCGATCAAACAACGGCATGTACATATGCCTTTGGCCGGGCGGCGGCCGTTCGAACAACCGTATCATCAATTCTTCCTCCACCGACGGCATAGCTAAAATCAACTCGGCGGCGGCGGCCTCATTGTTCACCTCGCTCCAATAACCCACTTGTGTAAAATCTCGCAGATACCACGGCAGCGGCCAGTAATCCGAACCGGGGCAAATCACCTGGATATGCATCGCTTTTCCGGCCGGGTGCACGGAGGCATATTTCCGTATCGTATCCACCATGGGGAAGACGTCCATTCCCGTATGCGAATAGACCCAGGGATTACGACTGTCGGCAACGTACCGAAAATTTCCCATATAACTCTGCCAAGCCAGATGTACCGATCCCACGCCGATTACAAATGCCGCCGCAGATGCGAGAATGCCATTTTTCGATAAAACCAACCGGGATATGGCCGAACCCGCCAAAAGGATCATGCCATGAAAAAATCCCAGCGCACACCAGGGTGTTTTGTATGGAATGAGTGAATACAGGACGGTCAAAATCAACGTATAAAAGGCCAAAAATCGAATAAATCGACGATCCCACTCCGGAACATCCGTTCGAAGAAGCCCCCCTGCCGCCCCGATCGCCGCCAGGGACAGGATCACCCCCTCGCTGAATAGGGGGCCATCACCCAACTGGTAATATCCCAACCAGGCAAGATATTGATACCAGGGATGATGATGCATCGGGGTTTTACCGGCCCGATTGAAATAGGTACTGTAGGTCAATATCGAATCGACAACGCCATGCGGGTTCGTAAAAAAGGAGGAAAAAAACAGAACGGAAATACCGCCTGCGGCGACAAAGAAAACCGACAGATGAATCAACCGAAACCCCAGCGCAATTCGATGATGAATTTCCCGCCGTTTCCCTCTCGGAGAACGGCACAACCACAAGGAAAGCCCCATGGCCGCAAGGGAAATGACAAAGGTCTCCTTCGAGGCATGCATCAATCCGAGAAAGATTCCGGCGCCCATCGCCCAGACCAACCGTGGCCGAACACAATATCGCCATCCGCAGACAATCAATCCAAAGGTAAAACAGACCAGTAGCATTTCCTGGATGTAATACCGAGAGTAAAAAACCATGACAGGCGAAACGGCGGTATATCCGGCCGCAAATACAGTCCCCCAGCGTCCCAATCCATCCCTGATCCCCAATAAAAATAGAATCATCAATCCGCAACACGCAATCGGAACGATCCGAAGAGTCGTTTCCGTAACGTCAGAAAAAATCCCGACCCCGCGAAGCAGGGCCGGGATTAGGGTCGCATAATTCAGTGTCGGACCATGATACTCGTGCGGATCATATACGTACCGTCCATTCTCCAGCAAGTCCCTGAACTTATCCGCATGTACCGCCTCGTCACCGTGCATGGGGCGTTGCGATAAACGCGGCAACCGGATCGCCATCGCGGCGATCGTCGCGATCAGGACCAGCAGGAAGGTAGTCCGAGCCGCATTCATTATTTGACGGGCTTACCCCAAACCTCGACTTCGATGTAGTGGTTGAGGTCGTTGGCATTGTTGCCCCAACTGTAGAGCCGGACATAACGTCCTGTGGCGCCTTTGGCATCGATCAAACGGCCTTCCGACGTCTCCACATAATGCGGATCCTGTCCGACACCCATACCCGAGGTATTGTCCAGATCATTATTGAACACCGTGGTCGCTTCGATGAAATCTTTATCCTTACCCACTTGCGCTATCACGTCAAAATACACGCGGGCCTGTTTGTGAAAATGCCATACCAAGATCGCATAGATTTCATAGTCGGCTTCCAGATCGATCGTGACATACTGCTGGAACGGCCCGAGTTCGACGTAACTGCCATCGGCGGCTTCCTTATCTCCATCGGTGATCATTTCCAGGTCGCCCATGATCGGCTCATTATCGCTGCCTGTAACGGGTTTTCCTTTGCTCAGCAAAACGGTTCCCTTGGGCGCGTAAAATGCGGGACGGGGTTTGCCACGGGGCTTTTCCAGATTCGGAACTCCGGTAATATTGGTCGGCGTGCCCACAAACATCGGTTTGGGCAATTCAATCGGAAGGGCTTCCATACCGGCGGGAATTGTGACAGGGATTTCTTCGGTCTTGGGGGCATCGGTTGATTTGATCACTTCCACTTTGGGTGTTTCGGTTTTGGGCGCCTCCACTTTGGTCGCATCAACTTTTGGAACTTCCACCTTCGGGGCTTCCGTCGTGGTCGGGGGTTTCTGCGGCGGAGGAGTGACCGAATTCGGCGTCTGCGGTTCCTTTTTCGCGCAGGCCATAAGGGCGATCGCCGCAACCAGCAAAACGATCAGCCCAGTTCCTCTTGTTACGATACTTCGTTTCGTCATTACTTGTTCTCCTATTGATTGAAAGTTCACGTCTAACCTGTTCAAGGTATCTCGTCATGAAAAAAAAGAATTCTATATTTTATGAAACGGCATTTTATTTGTCAAGATTCCTCTCCGTTACAAATGTCGAATAATCCCGGCCCAATCGCTCGCGAGATGGAAGATCGCCCCGGCGGACACAGATTCGATAGTCAAGTTTGAGCAGCTGACCCCGAGGAATCGCTTTTTTAAAAAAAGAACCGAATCGCCCATAATCACGGTATGCGGAATACACATACGGCCGGGGATTCATCGGAGACGTGCAATGCACAACATGATAGGTTTTCCCATTCAATGAGTATCCAAGCCCGACCCACGGAATATTCTGGTCTTTGGTCGGATCATCGGTGTCATTCGGAAAAAGATATTTCGCCCGATTCTCTGTTGGGGCGTTGGCGACATCATTATGCGGACGATACTGAAATCCCGCATGTTCGGGATCGCCATCCAGACTGACATCCCCCTCCACCGCCTTCAATTCACAGATAAAATCGGCTTTCAGGATGTCTTCAGGGGATGCATAAACGATCACTTCACGCTGTTCCTCGACCCACACTTTGCCTTCGGAGTTGATCCAGTGAATCAGGGTCTTGAGAATCGCTTTTTCGGACGAGACGTATTGAGTAAGGACCCTGATATGTTTTTGAACCGCCCCTTTCATGTGCCACGTGTCAACCGTCTTGCCGTTGCATCCGGTTTTATTCCATCCGATGAATATTCCCCGATGGTGAGGATAGGTGACCGTGGGATACGGATGATCTCCGTCGGGACCGTTGGTCAGAAAGGTTTCGCCGGTTTCGTCGAACACATGATAGAACACTTTGAAGGTTTCGATTTGTTTTTCCGGCGTAGATACATCGAAGGCGTACATATAGCGAAGGACTTTTTTTTCATCACGAACCAGATCGATATAGCGGCCGGGAGTATCTTTCCATTCAAACGAAGCGGCCCCGGCAAGCGAAACAACCATTTGGAAACCCATACAAAACACAATCTTGTTTGTCGACAATTGAATCATACATATCCTTTTTATCTAAAACAAAATTCACGCATCCTGGCTTTTCCGAACCAGTTCCTTCACGCGATTTTCATCGACATCGATTCCCAAACCCGGTCCCGACGGAATCTCGATCTTGTCGGCTATGGGTTTCAAAGGATGAGTCAACACGTCCGCCGTCAGAAACTGCGGGCCGTTCAGTGCCGCGGGCTTGGCCAATCCAAACGCGCCATAAAGCGCCAGAGATGCCGCAAGAGAGATGTCCGGATCCGTCAGGCCGCTGCCCAGCCACATCTTATGATTTTCGCGAAGGATTTCGATCTGGCGTTTGGCGGAAACAAGACCGCCGCATCGCGACGGCTTCATTGCCACGCCATCCAGCATTCCCAGACGAATGAACTCCTCCAGGTCCGACGGTGATACGACACCTTCATCCATAAGAATCGGCAGAGCCCCCTGCCGTTTCAAGGCCTGATACCCTTCGATTCGGTTGGGGCGCAACGGCGCTTCCAGAACCTGCAAACCCAAGTCGGCCAACTTGGGCGCCACGTCCAGCGCAACGGCCTGATCATATCCGCAGTTGGCATCCGCCCAGATGAAACTATCGGGGGCGCGAGAACGGATCAGCTTGACCAACGCGATATCCATCTTGGGATCGGGAGCCACCTTGATAAGAAAATGACGATAACCCTGTTGCCATCCCTTCTCCACCACCTGTTCGATTTCGTCCAGCGTTTTCCCATTGACTGTCCAGTTCAGTTGGAGCGATTTGCCTTGAGGCAAGCCCCACATTTGGGCAAGAGATTTTCCGGTTAGCTTGCCCGCCAGATCATGCAGGGCGATATCGATTCCCGCCCGGGTGATCGGATTGCCGGTTGAGAATCCGGAAGCAACCACTTCATCCATCTTCCGATGGGCACCGAGTATGTCCGTTGGATCGTGACCGATCAAAGCGGGCACATAGTAATCCTTCAGCAGGATCAAGGCCGTTTCGGGGGTTTCATAACTCCACTTGGCGATTGGAACGCTTTGTCCCCATCCAATCGTTCCATTGTCGGCCGTGATCTTGATCAGAATCGCCGAGCGGCCGATGGAACCTTTGGGGCCGACAAAAAATTTAAAATACGCCCCCATCGGATATCGAACGGCATAGAGGTCAATTCTCTCAATCCTGGCCGAATGAGGATCGTTCGACGCGGCAAAAACTCCTGCGGAGAATGGAGCTATTGCGGCCGCGGCCAGAAACTGACGGCGTGTCCAATCGATTACATTGTCGGCTGGTTTCGACACGATGATCTTCTCCCGAATTCATTCGTCCTCATACTGGACGATTACCCCCCTGTACAATCCCTCAAAAAACTATAATTTCCACGGAGCCCGCATGGAACGTGATTGCATCTGTGCCGCCTCCGGATCTCCCACGATCTTCTCGGCTTTCGGGTCCCACTGGATCTTTCGCCCCACCCGCATCGCCACAGAACCCAACAGGCACACGGTACAGGACCGATGAGCGGTCTCGACCGGTGCGATGGTCTGGCCACGGGATTTGATACAATCCAGCCAGTTCCGTTTGTGGTTATTACTCTTGTACAGGTGAATCTCATTGGCGCCGAATTTTTCGTTTAGCAGCGATTTCGGATTCGCATCGATCGACTCGCGGCGAACATAGACCGAACCCGCATCGCCGATAAATTCCACGCCTTGCCTGCATTTTGCTTCGTCGGCACAAATGACCTTCACTCCGTTGGCATAGGTGTATTCAATGCGGAAATCGCCGTGGACATCCCATAGACCTTCCTTGGGGAAAACCGCCTCTCCAACAATCTCCACAGGTCCGGTTTGTTCGGTATCCATTCCCCATTGGGCAATATCCAGATGGTGGGATCCCCAACCGGTTATCATGCCGTGCCCATAGGCAAAGACTCTCAGCCAACCCGGCCTACCGTATCCCTTTTGGGGATGAACGCGAAATTCCGTATACGGAACCCGTGGTGCCGGCCCCAACCACAGATCATAATTGAGATTGTCCGGTATCGGCATATCCGGTTGAGGCATGCAACCCGGGTCGGTCCCAAAACCCACCTTGACCGTGTGCAGCTTGCCAACCCGTCCATTACGGACCAATTCACAAGCGAATCGAAAACGATTGTCGGAACGTTGTTGGCTGCCCACCTGAAATACTCGCCCGTATCGACGGACGGTATCGCTGAGGACACGGCCTTCCTCAATGGTCAGAGATAACGGTTTTTGAAGAAAGATATCTTTACCCGCTTTTGCGGCGGCCATTGCGGGCAACACATGCCAATGATCCGGCGTACAGATCATCACGGCATCGATGTCCTTACGGGAGATCAGTTCGCGGAAATCCCCGTATTCGTCGCAACCCGTATACTGGCCGGACGATATCGCAGCCGCGTATCGCTTCTCCACAAGCTGTCGTGCATCGCGTGAACGATTGCGATCGACGTCGCATACCGCCACGATCTGCGCATCGGCATGCCCCATCAGCTCGCGCATATCATCCTGGCCCATGCGGCCCGTGCCGATGCAGCCGACGGAGATTCGCTCGCTCGGCGCCTCGGCGCCAAATACCGATTGCGGCACCAACACCGGTACCGCAATCCCGCCGGCGGTCGCCAGGGTACTTCTCAGGAACTCCCGTCTATTGATCATTCGTTTACGCATGGTCTTTTCCTTGAATCAATATCTAAATACTCTATTTCTCGCCGGTCCTCGGAGTCTGTTTCCATTGGGCGCTGGGGGTCATATCCGCCTGAAGATCTCCAATCGCGAATTGAATTCCGTCCAGGTAATGCCGGAGAATCATCGGATTCCAGAATAAGGGATGGTCGTGGCCGATCGCACAATAAAACACGCGGCCCTTGCCGTAGGGCTTGATCCACGTTATGGCGAAATCGCCGTCGGTCCTGTGAACACCTTCGACCTTCATATTCGTATTCTCCGTGTCGATGCTCACAATCACCCGTACCTTATCGCGCGAGTAATTATCCTTGACCTGATAGGTCTCATCCTTGATCGTGAACCGCGGTTCCGGAAGCCCTCGGAATGCGGCGGCCAGAGGGTGATCCGGTTCTTCCACTTTCATGGTCACCTGGGTTCCCGATACCCAGGGATGGTTATCAAACCGCGCGGCGATCATTTCCCCGAATTCCGGCCACTGGCGAAAACTTGCCACGCCGGCATGGGTAACGGCCAACCCCCCTCCGTGTTTAAGATAGTTGACCAAACTTTGCTTGAGAACCGCGTCTTTCCGCTCCGCCCGTTCCTTTTCGGCGCCGGTCAGCATTTCGTAGTCTTCCGGCAAAAAAATCTCCTGATTGGTATTATTGAATACGATCGCGTCAAACTGCCGGATGTTTTCCGGAAGAAATAAATCGGCATCCGTGCTGCAGACAACTTCAAAAGCCCTGGTTTTATCCGCCATGGCCTTGAATGCCACTTCGCCATAGGGAATCGAACTATGAACATAACCATACGCCCGCGAAAATACCAACACCTTGCGAGGTTTTTCCGGCTGGACTCTCGCTTTGGCAGGAGCGGCCGCAATGATCTTTTTCACTTCCTCCTCGGATGGTGGTTTGGCCACCTGTGCGAACCCCGCCGAAGCCCACGACATCATGAATAGCCATGCCGCCAACAACCCATCCACTCGCCGAATCATTTCAACCTCCAGAAGACAACTCGTTTTCCTCTGCCCATTTCGCCTGAACGCACATGGACGTTTCATGGATCAACATTACAATGTCCACGGCGACCGCATATTGCGGGAAATCATCAAATCGGCCTCGGAATCGTTGACGAATTTTTCTTTGACCGGATCCCAGTTGAGTTCGCGACCGAGGAGCATGGCGATATTGCCCAGATGACATAGCGTTGCGGAACGATGTCCGATCTCAACGTTGCAGATCGGTTTCTCTCGATTCTTGATACATTCGAGGAAATTTTTCTTATGATCGGCACTGCGTATCAGATGTATCTCGTCCGGTCCGGTCTTGTGTTCGGCCAGCGATCGGGGTTCCGTTTCTATCCGATCGCGGTTGACACTGACGGAACCCTTGGTACCGATGAATTTGGTATTGCCGCCCTTTTCCTGGTGCAGGATTAGTTCCACTCCGTTGGCATACGTATAGGTCACATCGGCCTTTTCCGCCGTGGTAAAGAGCCCGGCGCCGGGAAAGACTCCTTTGCCCCGGATCTTCATGGGCCCGCTGTCATCCATGCCAAGCCCCCACTGGGCGATATCCAGATAATGCGCCCCCCAGTTGGTCATTTGTCCACCGGAGTAATCGAGGATGAACCGGAACGTATAGTGGCATCGCATCGGGGTATAGGGAGCCAGCGGCGCCTGACCAAGCCAGAAATCATAATCGAATCCATCCGGTACGGGTTCCTGCTTCCAGTTGAGAGGGTTCTCTTTATTGTTACCCGGTATCTCGACATATACCTGTTTTACGTCGCCGATATGTCCGTTGCGAACCAACTCGCACGCGTGAAGAAACCGGGCATCCGACCGCTGCATGGACCCGGTCTGAAGAACGCGACCATATCTCTGAACCGCATTGGCCATCGCGCGACCTTCGGCAATCGTCAACGTCAGCGGCTTTTCGCAATAGATATCCTTACCGGCTTTGGCCGCGGCAATCGTTGGGATCGCATGCCAGTGATCCGGTGTGCTGATACAGACCGCATCGACATCGTTTCGCATCAGGAGTTCACGGAAATCGTTATACCCGTCTTTGGGGGTCAATCCGGCGGCTTTGATCGCCGGGTTGCGATAGAATCGATCGACATCACAAACCGCCACGACCTGATAACCCGGATTTCCCATGAAGCCCTTGAGATTGCTGGAACCCATGTTGCCAACGCCGATCATCCCGACGCCCACTCGTTCGCTGGGAGCCGTCTGACCCAAAATGGAGGACGGAACAATCGTGAATCCCCAGGCCGTAGCGGCGGTCGCCGCTGATCCTTTGAGAAAACCTCTGCGTGAAATCTCACGGCGAATCGACGGAGTGCCCATTCGTTAACCCTGCCTTTCCGTTGTGATAGTAACCCTCGGCGGATTGCCAAAATCCTGCCAACCGCGTTCGGCCTGCTCGGCCGTACGCTGGCCATTATACACAACCAGACGATACCGGAAAACATAATCTTTTCCCGGTTCCAGAATCCAATCCTTCTGCTGGACCGGACAGAAATTGAAGAATATATCTCCTTCCGGCCAAAGACGCATCGGTTCGGGAAATTCATGGTTGGAAGGATGCCCCATGAAAATGACTCCTTCCGGCCCTTTGGAGGTCGGGCCGAACATCATGCACCATTTGGCACGTGTTCCGTGACCATCCTTGCGAGTCTTGCCTTCGGATGTTAGATAGTCCGCCAGACCCTGTTTCCATTCGGGTGTGGCCCGGAAACCCACACCGCCATAGCGATAGGCCGGTAGCTTCAGGGGACTGTTGGAAGCACATCGTTGTGTGCTTGTGAAATCCCAGACCCAGGTGTCTTGGTCACCGGTGTTCCATACGAAAACATCCCAGACTTCATTCAAAGCAACCTTTTCCCCCCCCGGCGCTTTCAAATCGATATGGTCATGCCGGACACGAAAACGCCCGAATACCGGACCCGCTTGTTGATCGACAAATTCCTTGAAACGAACGGTACCTTTTCCGTCGCCGATGTTCCAGAAATCGACATCCCGCCCCTCGAACACCGTATGAGTCCAAGGCATCCAGAACCCCATGTGGTGAATATGATCCGGCGCATGAATACCGGTCAGGATGGCCTGATCCGGCGACCAGACGGGGTGAATGAATCCGCCGCGGGTAAAGAGCGGGCTCTTGCCGGCAGGTGGAGGAACAGGGGCATAATTGTAGCGGAGGACCTTACGTTCGCCAATTGCGATCTCCAGGGCTTTATCGTCCTTGATCAACTGGATGGCTTCAAAGCCGGTGGAAGCCGAACCTTTTATCAGTTCGAATATCCGAGTAGTATCGGCCTTGGTTACTCCTGAAAGCACCCAACATAACCGAGAAACCGTATCGTCAGAAACCTGTGCCGCGATAACCTTCCGCCCCCCAGCCGTGAATTCCTCAAGCCGCCACCCATTCGACAATTGCGACTTGATGGTTTCGCTCAATTCAACCCAGACCGGCGTATTGATCCGATCAATGTCCCCAGCCTGGACGGTGATTTGGGCCAATGGATTAGCCGTTGCACAACCACCAACGGCAATAATAACTCCCACAAAACCGGCGATTTTCAGTCCTCGCATACGAACTCCAATCTGGATACTATCCCTTATAAGATGACGGTTCGAAACCGATGATTCTTGCAGAAAAGCCCGATCCTCACAAAAAAGCAGGGTGTCACAGAATCTTCTCCCGCGACACCCCGGACTTATCTGATCCGCTCGTTATGATTCATACAAGATCATAACCTCGCTCATAATTTCTTTATTTTGATCCTTCCATTGGCACAACCGCCGGTTGCATCGAGGCCAGCACAAAATACAAAACTGCACCAACCACAAATGCCAGAACCGGGGCCAATGGATAACTGGCAACTTTGATCAGCGGCAACATGCCGACAACAAAGCCAGCCACCCACGAAATCCATCCGGCCATATTCCATCCGGCACGGGGACCGGCCCACTTCTTTCCGGCCAGGAAATAATCGACCATCATAGCGCCGCACACCGGACCAAAAGAAGCACCAATAACACCAAAGACATCACTCGCCTGACCGGCCCATCCGGTAACGGCCAGAATAATACTGATCACAGCTCCCAAACCGACGCTGACAAACGGATTTACTTTTGGAAGGGTTGTTTTGAAACTATTAGCCGCGATGAATGAACTGAAGCAGGCCGGTGGAAATGCCGCGATCGCCAGCAATAGTCCCATCCATTTCCCGGCTGATTCGGAGCCCATCACCTTGGACATGAAACCGGCATCCGCTGTGTTCAGGGCATAGGATCCCGTGTTCGCGAAAGCGCCAGCCGCAATGAGAATCGACGCGCCACCGGTAATGATGATCGCACCCGCTACGCCGACCAGACCGCCCCACTGAACATCTTTTGCGTCGCGGCTATTGGTTCCGAAATCCACGCCCGCCGCACCGGCCGTCGCAAAGAATCCGACAATGTAGGTAACGGACGAAGCCAGAACATCGAAGAAACTCATAGCTCCCCCCGTCGCACCGGCCGCCGTCCCTGTCACTACCATCTTGGCCGGATCAAAAGAACTCAGGCCGCCGATCGTCTTGAACAGCATAATCAATAGAATGGTCACCGGAATCAGCGGAAGATAGGTCGCGACTTTGGCAACATACTGAATCCCCTTGAGTCCGACAAACGCCGCCGCAGCCGCCCAAATAACGGCAACAACCTTCTGGGCTACCACGCTGCTTCCAAACCAAGGACCTAATGCCAGAGAGGCAAAATACGCATTAACCCCCAACCATCCAAACTGCAGCACCCCCATCAGAAAACCGGGCATCAGGAATCCACCCTGCGTTCCGTAGGTCGAGGTCCCGACAATATACAGCGGCAATCCCGTCTTCATGCCCATCATCCCGGGAACAAGATAGAATAGGAAATGACAGA
Source organism: uncultured Pirellulales bacterium (assembly GCA_964386005.1). Lineage (GTDB taxonomy): Bacteria > Planctomycetota > Phycisphaerae > Sedimentisphaerales > Anaerohalosphaeraceae > FEN-1350. Next base: position 58,742 of record CAYLSB010000006.1, read on the forward strand.
CAAACGCCCCGATGACAAGACCCAACAGCGCCGGCCCCACACCCTGTGAAAGAATGCCCGCAGGTGATGGCGTCTTTGATCCGGCGGCGATCATTGGGGCCCAGAACACAAACCAAAGGAAGATGCCCGCATAGGTCGGTGCGGTATTCTTGTACCACGGCGCCCGATTGGACATCGGATTGGGCTTGGCCATTTTCAGATAATTCGGTAACATTCCATTACTCATTCTCGTTCTCCTGACAATAGTGCTATTTGACTCCTCATCGCGTTTCTACCGTGTATTCGCTTGGCGAATATCCTAACCGTTTTTGAAACCAATTTCATAGAAAAAACTTGTTTCCACAGAAATTTTCCATGAAACGCGTACAGATTCGAATAATCTTTTACCTATTTTGACTCATAACGCCCCATGGCGATTTTTGCCGCCCCACAGGCCGCTTCTTCAGTCAATGGGCTAAGGATAACCGGCAGGTTAAAGACTTCTTCCGCGGCCTTGACGATCAACGGATTTTTTCGAAGGGCGTTTCCGCTGGCTACAATGCGTTTCCGATTTTTCAGGATGAAGGAGGGCATTAGAATTCTCAGGGTATCGACAATTCCCATCGCCACTCCTCGGGCCAGTGAACCGATATCCAAAGGATGCAAATCGAGACCGTCAATTCGTCCACGAAGCGACGGATCAAATCTCTCTCCGAGAAAATGCGGCCGGACGATCACGCGGGAATGAGACTTCATCCCGAATCCATTGAGCCGCGCATAAAGATCACTGGTGTCGAGGGTCTCGACACTGAAATCACTCCGCCATTGTTGAACGGATTCCGCCAGCCAGTTCCATGCCGCCCCTCCACACAGGATGGCCGAAACGGCCAGATGTTTCCCCTCTGGAAACGGCCGCAATTCATAGGAGTCGAAGGCGCATTTTCGATTCCTCTTCTTTCCGGGATGATGATCAGTTCCTATCTGATCGGGTTTGGCAAAGACATGTTGATTGATTCTTTTTATGAATTGTTTATCCAATTTGACGATCGCCGACAGTTGGCCGCCTGTACCGAGTGTGAGGCTGAGATCTGCCTGCGGATTGTCCAGAGTGGCCAGAACGGATGCTTGATTATCGCCCACAGCGACAAATACATCGGAGGATACCGGCAATCCAAAATCCTCCGCGGCCGCTTCCGTCAACGTCCCAAGCCGATCGCCGGTCGGAACGACATCCGGGATCAGATTCTGCGGAATTCCGGCTTGGGAAATCTCATCCCATTCCCATCCGCCACCCAGAACGTCATCATACATTCCCCACGAGTAGGCATCCGTCGGATCCAGAACCGGTCGATCCATTCCGCACAGGCGGCTGGCCAGCCAGGCATGAATCGTCGCCCCGCATGCCTCCTCCGAGGGCGGCCGATTTTTGGACGACAACCAGGCCAGCGTCACACAACCATAGCCGGCCGAGATAGGGCTATTCAGCCGCTCCCGCAAAGCATCCAGAAAACCCTCGGCCAAAGCCCGCTGATCCTGCCATGTAATCAAGGAGCCAACCGGTTGATTATGCTGATCAACCAGCATGACTCCGTGCATCTGGCCGGTCAGACCGACGGATTGAACTCGGGCACGAAGAGCATCCGGCAGACTTCGCACGGCCCGACAGGCAACGGAATATAATCGATTCGGATCCTGCTCAAAACAACCGGGGCCAGCGGGGATATTGGCATGATGGGGCAGCGACACACAGGCCTCGAGATGTTCCGATGGATCAAGGATAACGGCCGCAATTTTACTTGTGCCTATATCAATGCCGAGAGACAGGCCGTCACGGGACATGTCAGAATACCTTACAGTCCAGCTTCAGAATGCGAGCCAGCGTATTCAACTCGTCGATGTGATCGCCATAGACAACGGCGGTATGTTCGCGGGATATCGATTCGACAAATCCCTCCAGATCGCGGAACTCCAGAAGCGCCGACGATTCGCAATGGGGCATGTTGTTATGTCGGGTGGTTTCACAGACCTTGGCGCGGGCCAGGAGAACCGTTCGTCCATCAAAACACATTTCGACAATCGTAATCGGCGTATCGGCAACGAGATCGGCGTCGATTCCGCAACCACGACCGTCCCGTTTGATTTCGTAGGTTCCGCCCCAGTCGCGCAACGTTGACTGGCCCTTCGGCGTCATCTCCGGCGAAATCACACCGACAAATCCGCAATGGGCTAAGCGAGCCAGATTCTTCCACGTGTTGGGCGGATATTTTTCCGGGTCGGGTGAAAGCGGATCGCCAAAATGATCGGTCAGTGCTCCGACATAACGCACCGGGTACATGTTGGACATCATCGTGGGTTTTTCGAGCAAAGCGGTGATCAACATCATGCTCAGGATCACGCAAAAGTCGCCGTCACAGGCCGCGATGAAACCATCTTCCCGTAACAAACACTGCGCCAGGCACGGAACATCCCGGCCGCCTTGGATGACCAGATCGCCGAAGCAATTGACGCCAAAGGCGGCGGCTTTATGGTTTTCAAGAATGGATCGGATGGCCAGATAAACCCGAATGGCTTCGTCAAGATGATCCGGTCGAACATTTCCGACAGCATACCGCCCTTGGCGTTCGGCCCAGACCCGGCTGACTTGAGAGTCGGAGAATTGTTTCATCTGCTTGCGGATCGTATCAAGCGGCTCAACCAAAATTTGCGTACCCAGGGTTCGCGTCATCAGGTGTCCGGCGGCAAAGGCATTCCATGGAAAATTCTGCTCGCCAAAGACCACCACGCTTGATCGAGCAAGAAATCGTTTGACCGCGAGGGACCGAACGATCGTCCTGCCTTCCGCTGCGTTACGGGCGATATGGACCTCCACACCAAGGGCACCGAGAAAATCCCGCGCCGACCACCGCCAGAAATCCGGCTCATCATAGGCCATCAGCGGCCAGAATAGCACCGGAAGGCCGCGATCCATCAGGGCCTGGGGATGCGAATTCCATACTTCGGTTGGATATGCGGGAATGCTGATCGGCAAAATCGCATCGATATCGATTGGCAGATCACGAACATGACGAGCCCAGTGATCGGGAGATTGCACGACAATAACCGGCAAAATATCGGCAATAGTCGAAAGGAATTCACGGAGCTTGTCGAGGTCAATCGTTGGCTTTCCCTGTCGGGCAAGAATCGGCTGCAGGCGGGCTCGCGGAACAACCAGCCATTCCGCCGGGCGGCTTTTCAGATAACGACGGGCCTGTGAAATCGTTCGCATAACCAGCCCTCCATAGAACCGATTGAACTGTAACCGCCAAGACGCGGATTCATTCGCACGAAAACGTTTCCGCCGGCGATTATCCCTGTTCGGCCTTGAATCGTCCCCGGATGATCAGATAGACATGAATCATCGCCGCCAGAGTCAGGGCAATTGCCGTGAAACGATGGAGTTCAAACAAAACCTCCTGTCCATGGGTACCAAAGATCGGGTACATACCGGCAATCATCGTCAAACTGACAGGCAAGACAAGGATCATCAAAGCCCATGCGGTTATTTTCCATCCCAAGGCGGATCCATCGAGCAATCCCTTCCACTTCAGGGAAACCAGGCGAACCAACCAGTCCCAATCACAGGAGGTAAAGCGACACTGGAACGCCCATGTCGCGGCAAGAAAGGCCACACAGACGATAAACACCGGCGCACATGTGGCATGGATCATCAGCAGCCAACCACTCAAAGGAACCCCACAGAGAATCCTCGGCCCGAATCCCGTCAGGAACAACACCACAAAACAAAACATCGCAACCAGAAGAGCCAGCTTCTTCAGGCGGCCGATGGGACCGAGTTTTTGCTCGAGAAGCAACAGCGAAAACAGAAAGATCTTCTTGCGGGCGATTTCCCGCACGCGCAGACGGCACGGACCCCAGAATGGATATACAAACATATGGAGAACAATGGCCGCCAACACAAGAATAAAGCTCATACAAAAGACATTGCGAAATAGAGTATCCATAATCGTACCCTAAGATTAATCTTCTTCAGCGGCCTGATGTGAAAACCAGCCCAACGCCTTGAGAACGTATGTCAGTAATACCGCGGCGATCACGGCACAGCACAGGATCACCGTAATCTTCATATACGGTCGGAACACAAACGAAAATGCAAACGCCCATGCAAGTTTTGGCGAAACCTTCTGGAAGCTGACCATCTTGCGGACATCCTCCACGCCCTTGACCGGGGAACTGACGGCCACATTCCCGAAGAAGAACGACGCCTTTGTGGAGTGGCAATCGCCGCAGTGCCCGTTGCGTCCGAGCGATTGACTGGCGGGACGAACATCGTGAGCAATGGGCCACGAATACGGGCCCGCCATCGGATCCTCCTCAGAAACCACCTGTTCGCCGGACATCCGATACATTTTCCCGCCCGCGACATAGACGGCTTCGGGTTTCACCCCTTCGGCAGGTTGATCCATCTGCTCAGAAAGCGTCTTCAAAACCTCGGCGATCGTTTCATGATCCAGAGGCAGCCAGTCGTTGACCTTTTCTTCCGAAGATTTCAGCATATCGCCGATAACTTCCTTGAGCGCTTTTGGAGTAAACGGATTCAGCTTGCCATCCTTCAACGTCGCCCAGAAGGCCGGCCACATGAGTTTACTGGGGGCGATCCGGTCATCTTCTCCGCGAACCATGATCGGCCACTGAACATGAGGCAGTTTCATGGTCACGGCGTGCTTGCCATGCAGACCCAGCTTGTGTACGCGGGCCGTCCGGACGAGTTTGGCGTCGCTTTCGGGCATCGGGCCGGAATGACAGGCCGTACAGGTCAGTGACTTGAAATGAATAGTCGGTATCCCCGCATGCAGGGGATAGGGTGCGCCCAGTCGGCCGCCCTGCCTGGCGGCCGGGGCATCCGCGGTTTCGTCGCCCAGATGGCAACCCTGACACGACAAGGTCGATACCTCGCCCATCCCGTTGCCCGCCGCGATCTGGTCACCTCGGGATATCATATGATCGGCGCCGTTGCGATGGCAATCCGCACAGGTCAATCCGGCCGCCAGATGCACATCCTGGTCCCGTATCCATTCCTTCGGCCCCATTGTATCTATTTCCTGTGTTGAATGACAAAAATAACATCGGTTGGCCGACGGCTTTCGGGAAATATCGAAGAAAACTTTGTCTTCGGAATTAAAACGGGATTTCTCGTAGAGGCATTTCAGCTTATCTTCCGTCCATGGATCATACAGATCGTCCAACTCGGACGCTGTGCCTTTGACAATGGCCAGGCCGGATGCCACCGTCGAGATCCAACGATAATTTTGGCGAGCCGCCTGCAGGGCTCCATCGCTTTGATCCTGACGATCGTCGATATTGTGACAAGCCAGGCAATTGATCTCATACTTGCCCGATACTCCGCTCCGCAAAACCGCCACAGGATCCTCTTCCGGCGCATCCGCCGTTCCATATCCTCCGCCGGGAAGATGCGATCCGAAATACTGCACGAATTGCCACGGCGTGATTCCAAGCTGTTTGGCCGAATACGTTCCCGACCAGCCGCGATCCGATACGGGAATCTGCGTCCGCGTTTCCGAATCGGCCAGAACAAGCGGCTCGCCCACGCGACCGCCGACCAGCGGCCCGTTCAATGCCGCCTGAAAATGCCAACCCCTGGAGATCGTTTCCATCGTATGGCATTTTCCACACGTCTGGCTGAGAGAGATGGGATTCATCTTTGCATCGGAGGGCTTGATCTGGTTGCCCTGTTCGTCAAAAATCTCTATGACATGAACAGGACCAGACCGGTTTCCGTCGTTGCCATCGCCGAGCATTTCTTCCGCCGCCGCGGCCGGAGGCATCATCCAAGCCGTCAGCGCCAGTCCGATCAGATAAAGTGAACAGGATTTCAGCGTCATGGTACTCTCTGGATCAACTATTTTGCTTTTGAATCGAAAACTCAGGAAATGATGTAAACGATCTTGCCGCAAAAGTAAAGGAAAATTTCCGTCCGACAGGCGATCTTCTCGTTCGGCACAACCGGCATCGGAGAAAAAACCGGCGGGTCTTGTTGGATACCCGCCGGTTGAATGCAAATCCATCAAACCGTGAAATCTTCCGGTTTGAATTCAAGTTTCTTACCCGCGGCAACGGCTTCGTTGACCTTCAAAACCATTGCGGCCGTCACATAGGCGATCTCGCCAGGACAATTCAGTTTGGCACTGCCGCGTACCGTATCGAAGAAATTCACAAGATGCGGCTGATGATATGGAACATCCATCGTAATCGGAATCTGGTATTTGGCCGGCGCGACGGATTCGCGGACATCCGCGGCTCCTTCACTTTCCTTCTTGGCCTTGGGAGCCTCGACCAGAGTCAGATATTTCTTCTTGACCCAGGCGTCCCACTTGTCCTCGGCAACCCAGCTTTCCCGGTAGATTTCACCGCGGCTGGAGGCCTCGGAAATCACCAGCGTACCCTCATCACCCATGAACTGCTCATAGTAACCGTTGGCGCTGTTGGTGGTAAGAGTCTGGTAGATCGCGCGAACAATTCCCTTGTCCGTCTTGAACTCATAGATCGCAATGACATTATCATACCACTCATGACCCGTCCAGTAATCGACCCCGCCGCTGGCCATAACCGATATGGGCTTGGCTTCATGGAGGAACCAGCTATAAATATCGATCTGGTGCGAACCCAGATCGACAATGGGTCCGCCACCGAGTCCCTTGTACCATCGCCAGTTGCGGAACTGCGTCATGTCTTTGAATCCGTACTTTTCCAGATCGGCCTGTGGGATTTCCGACCCGGTCGGGGAACCCAGATCCTCACAGGCGGAACGGCTGCGATTCCATTGCCCATAGATATGCGTAACCTGATTAAGCAGATTGGCTTCCTTCATGTACTTCTCGTAGCAATGGATGTACCGCGGATTGCTTCTGCGCTGATGGCCGATCTGCAAAAACTTGCCCGTTTCACGGGCGGTTAACACCATTTGCTTGGCCTTTTCAATATCATTGGACATCTCTTTTTCGCAATAGACATGAAGGCCTTTCTTCAGCGACGCAATGGTATGTTCGGCATGCCAGAAATCCGGCGAGGCGACGATCACGGCATCCAGTTTCTCTTTATCAAGCATTTCCTTATAATCGGTATAGGGAGTCCCGACGTGACCATAGGCCTTGTACGCCGTGAGGATCTTGCTGACCCGTTTGCGATTGTAGTCCCAGATATCACTGACGGCCCGGAAGCTGACGTTGGCATTCTTACCCATTTTAAGGATGGCATCCATAAGAACCTGGCCCTGCGCACCGGCGCCGATGAGGCCGATATTGAGGACATCCTTCTTGGCCGCGGCCGCGGCGCCCTGACCAAAGGCACTGGGCGTAAGGAACAGACCCGCCCCGATGGCGGCCGTCGAATGGAGGAAATCACGTCGATTGATTTGCGTCTTCATAATTTTATCTGTCTCCGTTATTGACTTAGATCTTCTTGACCTTGACATTACGATACCCGATGGGCGTACCGTGATCCTGGAAGCCCAGAACACCCACCCTGGCCATGTCCTTGTACGCCGTGTTGAACTTGTTGGCCGTTCCGTCAGGATTCTTGCGGGCTTCCACCCAACGATTCAGGTCCATGTCGATGATGGACTCGCCGTTCATGGCGACCTTGATGTTGTTATCCCTGGCGATGATCGTCATGTGGTTCCACTCGCCGGCCGGTTTGGTCACGTTCTTTGACGGTTCCTGGCAGTCATAGACCGCACCGCAAATATGCTTACCAACCGCCTGGCCGGCACTATCGGCAATCTGAATCTCGATGCCGGTATGAAGCCAGTTGACGATATCGGCTGTGCGGAGAAACACGCCGCTGTTTGTTTTGGGGTCAACCTTGAATTCCAGGTCCAGGATGAAATTGCCATAGGTGTCCTTGGTCCAGATATCGCCGCCGTTGCCGGTACGTTCCAGCACGTCTTCCTTAAGGGCCCAGTTACCCTTGAAGGTACAGTTGCCCAGATCGTCGGCCAGCAGGTTTTTCCACCCGGTGGGTCTCAGCGAAGCGCCAACCGTCTCAAACCATTTAAAGCTGGCACGAATCTCGGGGACGGAACTGGTCCAATTGTGCTCATATTCGCTGGAGAAATACCCCTTCCAGCCAATTTCATGAAGGTACTGCAATACCTCTCTGGCTTTGCTTTTTCCGGTGCCCCACGGAACATCATGGGCCCCTTTGTTACCGAACTCGTTCAGATCCTTGAAGTGGAAATACAGGATCCGGTCTTTGAGTTTCTTGACCGCTTCAACCGGATCGATACCGCTGCGAGTCCAGTGCCCCGTATCCGCACAAGCGCCAATATACGTACTTCGTCCCTGGCAGACCTTCAGGACCGTATCCGGATTCCAATAATGCGATGGATTGGGATGATTATGGATCGCCACGCCGATCTTGTATTCCTGTGCCAGCTTATCCAGAAGATCAAACGCGGCTTCCTCCGGTTCGGAGGCGATATTCTCGATGCCCATATCCCTGCAGAACTCGAACACCTTGCGGGCCTCCGCCTCGTTGTTGGGCAAACCGGTTACGCCATAACCGACCAGTTTGATTCCATGCTCGGCCAGTTTCCGTTTGACCTGCTGCCGCAGTTCCGGCGACAATGAAGGATCAAACACGGCATTGGAATCCTTTTGAACTTTTTGCCCCGGATACGATTCCATCCAACTGGCACCCAATTCAGCGGCTTTATCAATGGCCTCAAAGAAGGTGTACCGATTGAAGGAATAGGACATCGGACCCACCCGCCAGCCATCATAGGCATCTCGCGCGGGATGGACCGGCTCGGCGGCCCATAACGGCAGGGAAATCATCGTTACCACCGCCAGCAACCTGAACGTACGATTGACCATTCGCATCTCCTTGACGATAATGTAAAACTTTCTATCCATCGATTCGGCCCCGACGATTCAAGAGAACCTTCTGGGGCTACGATTGCAATTTTCGCCGCAGGTCTCTTCTCTATACCAGACGAGCCGACGAATTCGATTCTGCCACTATTTACAGTGTCCAACCCTGTCGATAGGGCATGTGGACATACTGGTTGGCTTCGTCGTCATTGGTGAACTTCATATTATCACCATCCCACATCAGTCTCTTGCCCAACCGCTTGAGAGCAAGGTTACCCATCACGACGGCCTCCGTAAAGGGACCGGCATAATCGAAATGTGACGTGGCCTGTCCGTTTTTCTTGATCGCTTCGATCCAGTTCATTTCATGACTTGTTTTAATCCGCGGAAGCGTTTCCTTCGGAAATTTGACTTCCCGCATCCGGGCATACGGAAGCAATTGGGGGTCGTCGCCATACTCACCGCACCGCAGGACACCCTTGGAGCCAATCAACAACACGTTACTGGCGGCCTGATCGAGCGGGCGATTCTCTTCCAGTTCGGCAGGGCGATCGGGCTTGAGACCTCCATCGTACCAACTCAACTTCACGGCGGGCATCGATTCGCGGGCCGGGAACTCGAATCGGACGATCGAACCGGACGGGAAGGTTTCATTGTTGACGGGGGTCGAACAGGCCTCGACAGATGTCGGATATTTGAGTTTCAGAGCGGCAAAGACCGGATCCAGAACATGACAGGCCATATCCCCAAGGGCACCGCAACCGAAATCCCACCAACCGCGCCAGGCAAAGGGATGATAGGCCGGGTGATACGGACGCATCGGAGCCGGTCCGATCCACAAATCCCAGTCCAGATCCTGTGGTACGGCCGGTTTATCCACAGGACGATCAATCCCCTGCGGCCATACCGGCCGGTTCGTCCAGGCGTGCGCTTCTTTGACTTCGCCGATGATGCCCGCCCAGATCCATTCACAAATCTTGCGAACGCCATCTCCGGAGTGCCCCTGATTGCCCATCTGGGTGACGACCTTGTACTTGCGTGCCGCTTCCGTTAACAGACGGGCTTCGGCAACGGTATGGGTCATCGGTTTTTGCACATAGACATGTTTTCCGCGGCGCATGGCCTCCATAGCGATACAGGCGTGACTGTGATCCGGCGTGGCGATAATGACCGCATCAATTTCCTTCTGCTCTTCGAGCATCCTGCGATAATCCTTCCACTTGCGAGCTTTGGGGTATTCCTTGAAAACATCCCTGGAATAGTCCCAGTCCACATCGCAAAGAGCAACGATGTTTTGGCTGTTACAGCCGTTGATATTGTTCTTGCCCATCCCGCCGACGCCGACACCGGCGACATTCACTTTGTCACTGGGCGCCGATTGCCCCGATGCCGCCACGAGATGACGCGGCAGAAAAGTGAATGTCGCGGCCGTCACCGATGCGCCGGTTAGAAAATCCCGGCGGGAAATACCCGTCGTATTCAGCGTATTCATCCTGATATTCCTTTATGGTGACTCTTTTGATCGATCACCTGCCATCACCAATAGACGGCAATTCTCTTAGTTCTTTTTTTCCTGTGGTTTATCCACGATCCAGATATTGCGGAACTGCACGGGATTGCCGTGATCCTGCAGATAGATCCCGCCCGGCTCCGCATCCTCGGCCCGCAAGGCCCCCCCGGTCGGACGGGGAATTTCCAGATTTTCATGGATTGTAATCCCGTTATGCTTCAGGGTCAATACGGCGTTGCGGATTTTGCGGCCTTCCTTGTCAAATCGAGCGGCTTCGAAGGTAATATCGTACGTCTGCCACTGTAGGGGAGGTGCACACATGTTGATCCGAGGACGGGCAACCTGATAAATTCCACCACATTCATTGTCCAATCCCTCAAGGCCGTAACTATCCAGAATCTGAATCTCATAACGATCCTGCAGATAGACACCGCTGTTGGCACGACCTTGCCCGCGGGCTTTGGGCATAAACGGCAATCGGAATTCGAGATGAAGCGTAAAGTCTTTGAAAACCCGCTTGGTTTGGATATTTCCGCCACGGACTTCCATTACATCGTCGATGAGTTTCCAATTGACTCCCTGAACCGCATCGTCCAATTTAATTCGTTTCCATTCGACTTCGGATCCGTCCTTTTCCGGGCCCAGAGGGATTTCGAACAACGCCGCACCATCCTTTCCGTCAACCCGATACGGCCCCGCGATTTGCCACACGGTCAGAAAACCATTGTTCTTTTCAAAAGCCAGACGCGATCCTTCGGGAACAGCCCGGATCATTTCGAAGACCCCCGCCAGCGGTTTTCCTTTGCCGTCGGCGAGACGAACACAAGCTCCCCATCCGCCAGCGCCATTATTGACTTTCAGCATCAGATTATTGACACCCTGTCTCAGGGTAACATTAACCTTATCCTGTCCCGCGGATACGCCACGGCTGGCATTGTTGGCATGAACCACCGTATCGTTGAGCCACACTTTGACACCGTCATCGCTCCCGATCTCCAGTACCGCCGCCTGTTCCTTCTCCGAACGGATTCGAGTGCGAATATATCCGGCGGCATGATCGCCGCCCATCAGAGCCGACAGATCGACCAGTCCGACAAATCCGCCCAATTGGTTCCACTCGTTGAATCCTTTTCCGTCAAACAGAATGATCGCGCCTTTCGGAGGTTTTGCGCCAAGGGATGGGGACAGACGCGTCACCCGTTTCATCTCAAACGTTCCGCTTTCCGATCCTTCCAGAGTTCCCTTGAATGTCCCCTGGGCCAGAACGCCTTTTCCGGTTATTCCGTTTCCGTGAAACGTCACTTCGGAATCGTTGACAACAGCATCGAAAACACGCTCGGGCGGATAGCCGTCATCGAATGCCGCGTACGTTTTGATTTGGTAATTATCATCGCCCAACGCGATCACCTGAGCGACCCCATTTTCTTTCGCTCCACCGCCGGTTTGATGCCACCCTTCCCAGTCGCCCATGAATGGATCGGCCACCTGACCGAAAACGACGGTGCTCAAACACAACCATGCCATGATCGATGCCATAGATAACTGATTTGTTTTCATTCGAGTTACTCCCGATAGAATGTATGGATATCCAATTCGCTCAGTTCAGCGGAACCATCCAGATATTCCGATACGCCACAGGACCATGATCGCCCTGAAGAACCAGGGCGCCATACGGTTTTTCCTCTTCATACACAGCCGCCCGAGTCGGCCCGGTGACCTCGACATTCTCATGGATTATCCGGCCGTTGTGAACCACCCGATCGAATCGGGCATCGGCAATTTTGGCTCCGGCGGAGTCAAACCGCGGAGCACGAAAGATCACGTCAAACGACTGCCACTGTCCGGGCGTTTTCGAAGCATTGACCTTCGGGGCATGACCTTCATATCCACGGTCATCCTTCCATCGTTCGTAGATCCCGCCACAGTCAGAATACTTGGGATTCTTGACATTCCAACTGTCGAAGATCTGAATCTCGTAACGTCCCTGGAAATAGACGCCCGAATTGGATCGTTCGGGGACGACGAATTCAATATGTGCGGCGCAATCACCGAACTCGGCCTTGCTGTAAAGATAGACCGTTCGTCCGGTTGGTCCGTTGAGTAATGCTCCCGTGCCGGTCTTGCCGTCTAACACGGCGGGATTGTCGGCTTTTAAAACCGCATCCGCCACGACTTGCCATTCGCCGGTAGGTTCTCTCCATGCGGAAAAATCGTGGCTGCCGAGCATGACTTTTTCAACCGTGCCCTTGCGAATCAGAATCCCGCGAAGATCGACGACGAATTCACCGGGTTTTTTGATCGGCTGAAAAACGACGGAATACACTCCGGGCCTTTCGATCCACACCGAGCCAACTTGAACGGTTTCAAATTTCTTGTCGCCGGTCTCCTTGACCTGTCCGACCAACTCCTGTCCGGCAATCACGACTTTGTAGATGCTGCCGGCGGTTTCCTGCATGGCTTGATTCACCGAAATCCCATAGACACCGGACTGTTTGAATACAGCGGTCCAGCCGGCAACGGTTTTTTCATCCTGCCAGGCACTCACGCAGTCGCCCGTTGGATCGTACATCGCTCCCATGCCGGCGATGACGGCCGTCCTGGCGGGAAGAACGGCCGAATCGGTGACGATGGCTACCGTCTTGAGCAATCGCTCCAGTTCGCCCTGCGCGGCCTTGGCTTCGGCGGACAATTGTGAATCGGCGGCCGCCTTGGTCACAAATGCGATCGCTTTGTCATCGGGAATTTTCGATGCCGCCGATAGAATTAATCGTTTTTCTTCCACACGACTGGCCAGGGACATGGCTTTTTCGCACATGGCAACAAGCTCTTCCGTTCCCGCATGGGTCAGGCCGATCATCCGGACATACCCGCGCAATCCAATGATTTTGTTGACGGGCTTCGTCGCATGTTGAGCCAGCGCCAGAAGGGCTTCCGTGGGCTGGCTATCGGGGAAATCCGCCAGCGCGCGAATCGCCGCATCACGGATCGATTCATCCGTATCGCTAACCGCGGCTGCGAGAGTCGAGTAGGCCTTTTCCCCGCCGATCTGCCCTAAGAGCGTCACAAGGGAAGCTTTGCCCGTTATCGGAGCCGAAGCGAATCTCCCGATAAGAGTATCGACATGTTTGTGGGGCTGACCCCCGCGTCGAATGACAGCGCCAACCGCGCGTTCGGCCTCCAAACGCTCGGCATCACTGGAAACTTTCATCAGCAGATCCAGAAGCACAGGAAGTTCTTTTTCGCCGGCGACGGATTGCATAACCTTGAGCGCTTCAATCCGTACTTTGCGATCGGTATCGGTCGCCGAGGTCAATAGAATCGTTTCGGCTCCCTGAATATTTCGTTCACCGATTGCGCGGATCAGTTCGACCTTCGTCGCCGGGTCCGCTTTGGCAATTCCATCCAGAATCGTTCGATCCACCTGAGGATCACGAATCGTATAAAGCGTTTCGCGTGCCGTGTCGCGTTCCGCCCCACGGGTTGTCGCCGCCGCCGTGGCCAGCGACATCACACAGTCGGCGGTTCCCAGCTTGACCATCGCTTTATAGACGGCGATACGTACTTCCTCGCTGGAGCTCTTGGCCGATTCCATCACGGCCGGACGGGCCGCCTCATGTCCACGGTTGGCCAGGGCCGTGATCAACTGAACCTGTCCGGCCGGAGGCAGTTTGGGAAGCTCGGCAGCGATGATCGCAATCTCTTCGGGTTTTTCAATCTCGTTGACCAGAACAAACGCGACGGATTGGAGTTCCGGATCGCCCCGCCGGATCACATCGACGATAATCGTCCCCGCCTGATCCTTCGCACAGAAAACCATCCCTCGCAACGCGGCAACGCGGATTACACCGGGAACTTTTGATTCGTAGATCTCTTTATAAATTGTAGCCGCTTTGTCCGCTTGATTGTCCCTTTCTAATCGATCCGCACAACTGAGGTACGAATCCAGGACCAGCAACAGCAGATCGCCGGTGGTCTTGTTCTTGGCTTCGCTCAAGGCCGATATCGCCGAGGGATCGGCGATTTGCCCCAACGCCGTAACCGCCGCCCCCGCCGTATCCGCATCGGCATCGTAAATCAGCCGGCTCAGAATCGGCACGCTGGCCTTGTCACCGCGAAGCCCCAACGTGCTGATGATTCCGATCCGGGCCGGGCCGGTCGATTGATCGATGCTGCGGCGCAGGGCCTCATCGACAGCGGCGCCGGGAATCCGCTCCAGCGCAAACCGTGCCATATCGGCCGTCTGAGGATCACGGAGCATCTCCGCCAGCGTTTCGGCCGATTCCTCCGTTCCGATTATACTGAGTTGGCGACAGATGAATTGTTTACCGGGACCGGTGGCATTGGACTTGAGGAACGCCAGGAACTTTTTCTCCACGGCCTTAATCGCGTCACCCGGAAGCCCGCGCATCAGATCCGTCAACTGCGTCTGACTCTCGCGACTCTGGCCGAATTCATATTGGGCGATTTGCGATAATAGATCGTCAATGTGCCCGCTCTTATCGCCCAGTGGGTCAACCTGCGCCCAAGTCAGCGCCGAAAACAATACGATGATCGCCGACATGCAGACACCCTGTTTCCATGGTTTCATGCAAACATCTCCTTGATGACAATTGATCCTGGATGCCATCGGGCCGTTTTACTTCGCCTCGGGCGCCGGAATCGGCGTGGCATCGGCCTCCAGATCGCCCAGGGCCCATTGAATACCGTCGAGGTAATGCTGAAGCACCATCGGATTCCAGGTGATCCCGTGATTATGGCCCAGCGAGCAGTAGAACATCCGGCCCTTGCCCACATTTTTGATCCAACTGATTCCCGTGTCCGCATCGGATGGCTTAAGGCCTTTGGGTTTTTTGTTGGTCTCATCGTTCATGTCCAGACTCATCAGCACTCGCATTTTGCTGCGGGAATACAGCGGCGCATCGGTCCGATAGATTTCATCCATCGCACGGAATCCCTTACCGCCGAAGGCCTTCATCAGCGGATGCGTTGGATCGTCGATTTTGTAGGCCCACTCGCCGGCACCGTCCGTCCAGGGATGACCGGTAAATTTGTTGCCGATGATTTCCTGCAACTCGGGATTCTTGTTGAAGTTATCCGCGCCGGCGTGAATCCCGACGATGCCCTTGCCGTTCTGGATGAATTCCAGGATGGCCTTGGCCTGTTCGGGTGTCGGCTCCAGTGTCGTCGTATTATTGAAACAGATCGCATCATATTGTTTGAGCGTCTCAGGAGCGAATACGGTCATATCCGTACTGATATCGATGGTGAAGGCGCCGGTTTTTTTGCCCATGATCTCCAACGATTTTTCCCAGTAGGGAATACAACTGTGTTTGAATCCCTTGCATAAGCTGAACACCAGCATCTTGCGAGGTTGCTTGGGGTTGACGGTGGATTTGGAGGGCATCGCTTTTTCCATCTTGGTGATTTCATCGGGCGTGACCGCTGCAGCGATTGACATGACCGACAAAACAATTCCAATCAACCAACCGGTTCGGATCCAGTATTTCATTTTGAATACTCCTTGAATAGATTGTACATTGAATTGAACGAAACGGATTATTGTGCGACCCATTGAATCGCCTGCGCGACCAGTTTGCGGAAATTCGGATTTGCATACGCCATACCGTCATGGCCCAGCGCAATTGCGAAGACTTTGCCCTTGCCGTAGGTTCGTGTCCACGCCAGGGCCGAATCGCTGGTAGGTTCCTCGGTCGTCAACAGGATATGATTATCCTCGGCATGCCAGACCTTCTTGTAGGTCTCGTCGTTAATCGTAAAATCTTCCAGTCCCTGCGTGATCGGGTGATTCTTGTCGGCGATCTGCACTTTCATATCCACGCCGTGTTTATATTCGCCCTGGGGTTGGCCTCCTTCGGCCTGTAGGAAGAATTTTCCGCCGATGATGTTTTTATACTCGGCAAAACCCTGAAACGCCGCAAGGTTATGATGCATCGCAATCAGACCAATCCCCTGCCCGATAAGCTGCTTGAAATTGTTCTGCCGTTTGTCCGAAATTTTCTGGGACATGTTGTAGAGGACGATTACATCATAATCCCACGGCAGGATCGTCTCAAAGATTTCACTGTCATCGGCCTGGGGAAGATGGGTCACCTCGATGCCTTCGATACCCTTCCACATCTTCATGAATTTGTCATGTTCATAATCATGTCCGCCGGTGACAAACGCCACATTTAATGTCTGCCGGGCGGGATTCATTTCGCGGATGCGAAGATTGCGCCACTGTACGGATACGGGGCTGTCACCTGTAAAGCTGTGTACCTGAAGGCCGAGAAAACCTTTGCGGGTCATCGCATCGGAGACATCGGCCACGGGAATATCATTGATCCAAGTGCGAATCCGCTTCCCCTGGCACACGACGCGATATTTATTCCACTGTCCATCCTTAAAGGCCTCTTTTGATTTGGCGTCCACCTGCTTGGGATTGACCCAGCCGTTCCGGCGAGCTTCGTCGTAGATCGAACCGGCCGTCCCGTTGGTCGCGATCTCCACTTGATAGCCGTGAACGCGGTTGTTCTGGTAATCATGAAAAGCATTACTGCGAATCTGAACGCCGCTGTTGAGCCGCGAATCGACATTCACTTCGAATTCAAGTTCGAAATCCTGAAATTGTTTTTCCGTACAGAGAAACGAATTGGGGCTGCCTTCGACGGTCGTACCCTTGATGGTTCCATCGACTACCTCGTATTTGGCCGTGCCGTTGATCTGCTTCCAGCCGGTCAGCGTCTTGCCGTCAAACAGATCGACCCACGGACCCCGACGGCCCTGTCGGCCACCCTGACGTTGGCCTTGTTCCTGTCCCTGTCCGCCTCGCCCACGAAGCGGACGAACGCGGATATTTTTGTAATAAACGGTGCTCTTGGGATCATGACCCTGAAGGGCAAAGGTTCCGGTGCCGAGCTTACGGCCACCGGTGGCGTTGTCCGGCTCGGTCCAATCGACAACCTGCTTATCATTGACAAAAACCTGTACCCGATTACCGCGGACGACGATATGCTCGGTGAACCACTCCCTATCCTGGGCCGGTGAAACATTCAACACATCTTGCATTTGATACAAACTGCCGGTCATACGAGGATCCGGCTTATAACTGTTGTTGACCTGCACCTCGAATCCCTTGTCCGGCCATCCGGTCTCCTGATACTCGGTATGGAAATACAGGCCGCCGTTGGAACCGGGTTCGGTCATCACATCGACCTTGTATTCGAAGTTGGTAAATTGGGCATTATTGACGGGACCGACATAAAACAAATGGCTCCGATTTCCATGGGCGACGATCGCTCCATCCTTGACGCTGAACGTGGCCTTGTTCTCGCTGGCTTTCCAACCATCGAGATCCTTACCATTAAACAGCGATATCCAGACGTCCTCGCCTGCGGGTTGCTGTGCCCAAAGAGAACCAACGGTCAACATCGCCACGAATAGGATCCATGTTTTCGCCTTCATCATCATTTCTCCTGAAAAATGCATTGTGTCTCGAACATAAATTCGTAATGAGCCATCCAAAATACAATCGGTCTCAATCGGGCTATGATAGTTTCCACGGACTCCGCATTGCCCGCGACAACATCCGGTTGGCCGTAGCATTGTTGACGAATCGCTCGGCCCGGGTGTCCCAGGTAAGCTTCTGACCCAGCCGGATCGCGATATCGCTGATATGGCACAGGATATCGCCCTGCACGGAATCCTCGATGGGACAAATGGACTTCGCGCGGGTTTTGATGCTGTCGAGAAAGTTGCGTACGTGGTTATCGCTTTTGATTACTCGTACATCGTTGGGTCCGAACTCAAACTTGGCCAGATTCTCCGGAAACGTGTTGATCCCGCTGCGATCGACGTGGACCCACCCCTCGGTGCCTTCAAAGGCCGTCCCATGATCGGTGGGCTTCCTGTATCTCGTTTTCCATTCTTCCGGGATGGACGGCAAAGCACGATAGTCGATTTCCAGACCGGTCTGGTATCTCATTTTGACTTCCCAGGTCAGCGCCGTATCGCATACACCTTCGGTGGGGAAGGTTCCTTTGCCTTCAACCTCGACGGGGCAATTCATTTTGGCCTGTCCACCCCACAACGCGATATCCAGCGGATGAATACCCCAGCCAGCGATATAACCGAGTGCATAGTCCGAGATGAACCACCAATATTTGTTCGAACACCGATCTTCCGTGTAGGGAACCATTGGGGCCTGTCCGAGCCAAAGATCGTAATTCAGCCATTCAGGAACCGGCACCGGTGTGGGTGAGCCGCCAGCAGACGAACCCACGCACCAGGCACGGATCGACTTGAGATCACCGATCTTCTTGTTCAGGACCAACTCACAGGCCTGACGAAACTGCCAACTCGAACGCTGCTGTGTTCCGAATTGGAATATCCGGGAATTGCGATTGACTTCGGTCCGCAGAACCTGATCTTCAACGATGCTGATTCCGAGGGGCTTTTCGACATAGACATCCTTGCCGGACCGCACCGCCGCCAGGGCCGTCAGCACGTGCCAGTGATCGCATGTGGCGATCAGACATGCATCGATATCTTTGCGAGCGACCAGATCTCGGAAATCGCCATAGGCCTTGCAGTCCTGATTTTGATAATGACCATTTACGCGATTTTTGACATCTTCAAGAACATTCTTTTTGACATCGCAAACGGCGACCACGCGGCAATCCTTGTGTCCAAGGAAATTGCTCATGTCGCCGAAACCCTGCGGACCGACGCCGATACATCCAACGGTAATCCTCTCGCTGGCCGCGATAGCGCCATCCGCACCCAATGCTTTCCCAGGAACTATATCGGGCAGGGCTGCGCCACCGACAACGACCGCCGCAGCGCCCCGAAGAAAGTCCCGTCGCCTGAGATTGCCGCTTTTCATGGTCCGTCTCCTTTCGCAAAGGATTCGATAACTGCATTCGATTCAGGAATTACAGCCGCCACGGCGCCCGCATTGTACGGCCCATCAAAGCGGTTGCGTCCGCGTCCTGGATGAATTCCTGCCGTGCCTGATCGTACTTCAACGGCCGTTTGAGTTCATAGGCGATATTCCCCATGTGGCAGACGACTACGGAACTATAGCCAATGGCGATATCACAGATGGGTTTTTGCCGGGTACGAATCGCGTCCAGCCAATCCGTATAGTGATTATTGCTCTTATAGAGATGGATCTCATTGGCACCAATCTTCTGCGATGCCAGATTCTCCGGCCAGGTCTTCAGGTAACCGCGGTTGACTTCGACCTTGCCCTTATCCCCAAGGAACAAAACGCCGTTGACATTACCGTGGCCGTCTTGCTGTCCGCTGCGGACCATAATTCGTCCGTCGGCATAGTGAAAGGTCAAAACCTTGATGTCTTTGCCGTCCGGGGCAACAACCTCGGTCGGGCCGTTTTCGTCCATACCCAGGCCCCATTGGCCAATGTCAAAATGATGCGCGCCCCAGTCGGTGGTCATGCCGCCGCCGTATTCCCGGTAATTCCGCCAGTTCGGAAAGATATCCTTGCTGATATGCGGTGACAACTCCGAATGGTACGGCCGGGCGGGAGCCGGGCCGTTCCACATCTCCCAGTCCAGGTATTCGGGGGTTTCCATCGCCGGCAGATCGCAGGCCCTGGGGGGCCCGCCGATGTTTGCGACAACTTTGTGAACCTTGCCGATATACCCATTTCGGACCAATTCACAGGCGTGTCGGAATTTCTCGTCCGACCGCTGCATGGAGCCGGTCTGGAAAACGCGATTGTACCGACGAACGGCTGCAACCATCGCTTTGCACTCGACGATATTGTGACCGAGGGGTTTTTCGCAGTAAATATCCTTTCCGGCCTTGGCGGCCGCGACGGTTGTCAGCCCATGCCAGTGATCCGGCGTACTGATAACCACGGCATTGATATCGCTGATGGCCAGCAATTCCCGGAAATCCTTGAAGGCCTTGACCCCTGCGTTGCCGCTGCCGCCCTGTCTGGCATAATGATCCTCGGTAATCTTCATATTGCGATCGAGCTTGAGTTGATCCACGTCGCAATTGGCGATGACCTGTGTGCCCGGGCAATTCAGAAAGGTCCGCAACAGGTGCGTACTCTGTTTGCCACAGCCGATGAAGCCCAGCACGATCCGGTTGCTCGGCGCCTGCTGGCCCAAAACGGTCTTGGGTACCAAACTCGGAACGACCGCGGTCAGCGCGGCGGCCTTAAGAAATTTTCTTCGATCGAATGTCTGTCCCTTCATAGGATTTCTCCGAACATTATTGTTTGGAATCTTTCGTTTAGAGCCGCCATGGCATTCGTAAAGGTCGTGGCTGCAGCAGCGAATCGGCTTCGGGATCCTTGACGAACTGCTCCTTCTCCGGATCCCACTGTACCTTTCGACCCAGTTTAATCGCAATCAAGCCCAGATGTCCGACGGCAATGGAATGGTGCGCGATATCCGCCGAAGCGATGCATTCCTTTTTGGTCTTGATGCAATCCAGGAAGTTGCCGTGGTGATCGTCGCTCTTGTAGAGCCGGATATCGTTGGGGCCGAACTTGGTTTCGAGAATCGACTTGGGCTCGGCGTCAATCCGGCCGCGATCCACGAACACCCAGCCCTTCTCGCCTTTGAACCGCACGCCGTTGGGGAACTTGCCCGCGACATGCATCGTGAATCCTTCTTTATACTTGCAGAAGAATTCATACTCTTCGACGGTGTTAAACAGCGGGTCCTTCGGCCACACGCCTTTGCCTTCGATCTCGATCGGCCCGGTCAGTTCCGTCCCCATACCCCACTGGGCGATATCGCAGTGATGGCCCGCCCAGTCGGTGATCTGTCCCCCGGCGTAGTCGCTGATCCAGCGGAAATTCCAGTGGCAGCGAGCGTCGCAATAGGGCGCTTCGGGTGCCGGGCCCAGCCACATGTTGTAATCCAAATGCGCCGGCGGCTCCTTGAAGTTCCGGTCGGTACCGTTGACGCTGTTTTTGTTCGGAAGCCCGACCTCCACGGTGTGGATTTTGCCCAAAACCCCGTTGCGGGCCAGTTCGCAGGCCTGTCGGAATCGCGCGTCCGAGCGCTGCTGGCTGCCGGTCTGCCAGACTATGCCGTACTTCTTGACGGCATTGACGATCGCACGACCTTCGGGGATACTATAACCCAGCGGTTTTTGTGAGTGGACATGCTTGCCGGCCTTGGCCGCGGCGATTCCGATCAGAGCGTGCCATTGATCCGGCGTAGCGGTCATGATGGTGTCGATATCCTTGCGTTCGATCACCTGGCGGAAATCCCGGGTCGTCATACAGTCGGTATTTTGGTATTTCTGATCGACCCTTTTCTTCGCATTGGCGGCGTGATTGTCATCCACATCGCACACGGCCAGTACCTGTACTTCTTTTCGGTTCAGGAATCCGCCCAGGTCGCCCATACCCATACCGCCGACGCCGATGGCGCCCATCGTAATGCGGTTGCTCGGAGCGACCGTACCGTCGGCGCCGATCGCCGAAGGACTGACGAAACACGGCAGCACAACCCCCCCTACCGCCGCGGCTGTGGTTTGTTTGAGAAACGATCGTCGATTCATTTTCATCGTTATATCCTTAGTATAATGGATCTTTATGGTTTCGAAGCGGACCTTCGGCCGATGCAATACACACGATGGAAAACAATTGATCCCCCAAGAAAAACACTCCTGCCCTTGACCATGACCCACGGGAAAACCATCCCGCTTTGATGCGGACTCGCATCCAGACGGTCTTGCCTCATCGATCACTCTCCCAACTCAGGATCTGAATCTCATCCATCAACAAACGATTCGGGGCGAATCGCCATATCGGCCCCGCTTCCTTCCATTCTGCCTGCACACAAATCCGCGGCCGCAGGGTTGTTATCCCCCACGGCCCCGGTCGGTCGTTACACAAGCTCAATCCGTTAATGCTTGTCAAATGCTTCGTCGAACACGTGGGTCGAAGGCGAGAAATTGATGCTCTTGACGAACTCGCACGACTCTTTGGCTCCACGTTCGCGCTCCATACCACAGTCTTCCCACTCGACGCTCAGCGGGCCGGTGTAGTTGATATGATTCAGGGCGCGAATGATCTCTTCAAAATCCACGCCGCCATGGCCCAGCGAACGGAAATCCCAGCCGCGTTCCTGCTTGCCGAAATTCAGATGGGAACCGAGAATTCCGCTATACCCATCAAGCTGCAAAGCAGCATCTTTCATGTGCGTGTGATAGATGCGATCCGGGAACTCTCGGATAAACCGAGCCGGATTCACCATTTGCCAGTGCAGATGGCTCGGATCGAAGTTAAAGCCGAAGGTCTCGCGATACTTGATCGCTTCCAGGGCCCTCTTGGCCGTAACGATGTCAAAGGCGATTTCCGTCGGGTGCACTTCCAGTCCGAACTTGACGCCGCATTCATCGAACACGTCCAGAATCGGATTCCACATCTGCGCGAAATACTTGAATCCGTCGTCAATCATCTGATCCGAAACGGGCGGGAAACTGTAAATGAAATGCCAGATGGATGAACCGGTGAAACCGTTGACAACCTTGATGCCGAGGTTCTTGGCGGCACGGGCGGTGGTTTTCAACGTCTCGACGGCCCATTTGCGTTTCTTCTCGGCGTTGCCGTGACATTCCTTCGGGGCGAACATGTCCGAACGGCTGTCATTGTTCAGATCGCAGACGAGTTGGCCGGCCAGGTGGCAACTAATCGCCCAGCATTTCAATCCATTTTCTCCGAGGATGGCCAGTTGCCGCTTACAGTAGTCCTTGTCCTCTGCGGCTTTATAGACATCCATGTGATCGCCCCAGCAGGCCAGTTCCAAACCCTCATAGCCCCAACCCGCGGCCTTTTTCGCCAAATCCTTCAACGATAAATCGGCCCACTGACCCGTGAATAAAGTTACCGGTCTTGCCATGATTCAAACTCCTTTACAAAAGTGAGGCACCTTGTACATTGACAAATTTCCACACCAGAATGGTGCAACTGTCGCAAATCCAAAGCAACTTGAGTATTCGCCCTCGAGGTATTGACGATTTCAAACAAACTGAATCGCCTACCCTTGTCATCATCCCAGGCGAATCGGAGTAGCATACCACTATGGATGGCCCGATGCAATTCGTTTTGCGACATTTTTTTGATTTTCGCCAAGGCCATGGCTTTTCGGAACCTATTATCACGTAGACACTTACGACTCCAATCCGCGCAGAATCTTTCCGCGCTGTCGTACATGTCATTATCATTCAGAACGAATGGCTGGAGAAAAACATGGCAACTTTTTGATTTTCTTTCAGGATTCGTTTCCAGGACATTCGGTCCTCTCTTTGAGAAAACAAGGATTCCCGAAATCCGAATACCTTCGTTCCCTTCCGGACTGATCCATGAGCAAAGATGCTTTGCTCCGATGCTGGACAAGTGGAGTGTTCCACGATAGAGTAGGTTCAGTTGCATGGGAAATCCAATAATCAATCACGAAGAAGCGAGGACTATCGATGAATCGAATCGGAATCATTGTGATGTATGGGTTCCTGGCGGCCTCGATCAGCGCTCAGGATCATCCCGAGACGCCGAAAAGAATGAAGCGGGCCGACAGTTTTCTGGGGATCCATTTTGATTTTCACGCGGGCAAGGACTGTACCGAAATCGGAAAGAACACGACCCGGGAAATGATCGAGAATGTCATCGATCTTGTCCATCCCGATTATATTCAAATCGACTGCAAAGGACATCCGGGACTTTCCAGTTACCCGACAAAAGTCGGGAACCCGGCTCCGGGATTCGTCGGCGATCCGCTCCGATTGTGGAGACAAGTAACCGCCGAACACGGCGTATCGCTGTATATGCACTATTCCGGCGTGTGGGATTCCGAATCCATTCGCCTCCATCCGGATTGGGGGGCGGTCAATGCCGACGGGAAAACCAACACGAACGCCACGTCGTTTTTCAGTCCGTACGCCGACCAATTGCTGATTCCGCAACTGCGCGAATTGGCGGGAGACTACAAGGTGGATGGGGCATGGGTGGACGGCGAATGCTGGGCGTCGGTGCCGGATTTCAGCGAATCGGCAATCAAGGCCTTTCATCAGGCCACGGGTTTATCCGATATTCCCCGCAAACCCGGAGATCCCCACTGGTTCGAATTTCTGCAATTCAATCGCAATGCTTTTCGAAATTATC
Organism: uncultured Pirellulales bacterium; assembly: GCA_964386005.1. Taxonomy (GTDB): domain Bacteria; phylum Planctomycetota; class Phycisphaerae; order Sedimentisphaerales; family Anaerohalosphaeraceae; genus FEN-1350. The sequence goes on from CAYLSB010000006.1 coordinate 83,271, forward strand.
TGCGCCGTTACATCCTCGAAGTCAAGAAGACCCATCCTGAAATGCAGCTATGCAGTAACTGGGCCTTCACGGATCACATGCCCGAGGCGGTTTGCGCGCCGGTCGATTGGATATCGGGAGATTACTCGCCCGAAGACAGCGTCAATTCCGCACGGTTTTCGGCACGGTATCTGGCCCGCCAGGGCAAACCCTGGGATTTGATGGCGTGGAGCTTTACCCACACGCCCCGTGCGGACGGTTCAAGACAGAAATCGGCCGTACAGTTGCAGCGCGAAGCGGCCGCGGTTCTGGCTCTGGGCGGTGGTTTTCAGGCATACTTCACGCAAAAACGCGATGGATCCATCCGCGAAGAACTGATGCCGATCATGGCGGAAGTGGCTCAATTTTGTCGTGCCCGACAGGAGGTATGCCATCGGGCCGTACCGGTACCGCAGGTGGCACTGCTTTACTCTACCGCCGCGCATTATCGGGAGTCCAACGGTCTTTTTCCGCGCGATCTATCGAAACTCAGGGGAACTCTGCAAGCACTGCTCGAATGCCAACAGTCGGTTGAAGTTTTGAGCGAGCATAATTTGACCGGACGAATGGGAGAGTATCCGTTAATTGTCATTCCGGAATGCAGTTTTCTGGAGCCGGAATTCAAACGGGAGGTGGTTGGCTACGTGAAAACCGGCGGGAATCTAATGCTCGTCGGGCCGCAGACGGCGGCGATGTTTCAATCCGAGCTGGGTATCACCCTCGAAGGCAATCCCCAATCCGAGCCGAGATATCTGAATCATGCCGGAAAGGCGATTCCGACTCGGGGAATGACTCAATCCGTCAAACTTCAACCCCACGTAAAACCATTCGGTATGCTTCACCGGAATAACGACGCGGCATCGCCCTCTCACCCGGCCGCATCGGTTGCTATCCTGGAAAAGGGGAAAATTGCAGCAACCTATTTCTCGTTCAGCCAAGGATATATCAGCGATCGATCAGAAAATGCTCGATCGTTTCTTCATGATCTTGTACGCCATTTATTTCCTGAACCGCTGGTTGAAGTGAAGGGATCCGTCGATGTGGATGTTTCGGTCAATCGGATCCCTGGGAAACTGGCCATCAATCTCGTGAACACGGCCGGACCGCATGCGGACCTCAAATCACCTATCCACGATTCCATTCCGCCGGTTGGACCCCTGACCGTTTCCATTCGAATCGACAAATCCCCCGACCGGATCACGATCCATCCGGAAAACCGTCCGATGGAATTTCGTTACGGAGAAGGCAAGGCGACATTGACGGTGTCGAAACTGGAAATTCATTCTATTCTGATTGTCGAATAACCGGAATCATCGGTTGAGAATTTTTTGATGCGACTGACGGAGGGCCTCCATCAGTTCCGGCCATGGATTCGCATCGGTTCGCATCAGGCCTCGATTGGCTCGTCGGGTTGGCGTGTCGATATCCTGCCAGGTAAACCAGTGTGCGCCCACGACAAAGGGCAAGTTGTAGAAATCCAGAGAAAGACGCGCCGCCTGCGCCGCCCGCCGCGACTGATCGCTGACGACTTCATTCCAGGACCAATCCAAGCCCGCCGGCTGAAACGGATCATACAACGCAGAATCCAACGCCGGTACCGACCATTCGCTGATCATTATCGGTTTCCCGGTCAAGTCGTAAAACATGCGCAAAAAAGCCCGCTCGCTTCCGGACAATCCCTCGGAACGATTTTCCGGATACAGATTAACCGCTATGCCATCATACGACTGGTACAAATCCAGAAGACGGGCGTACGAGCCGATATTCGAGGCCATGAACCGATTGGAGAAAATCAGGCGATCGGGATCGACCGAGCGGATACCGTTGATCGTGACATCAATGTACTTTTGGACAATGTGACGCTCAAGGACGCAAAAATCCGCCATCATCGGATCTGTCGGAAACGCCGGCGCGGGCTTGCGATTCATCAGATCATCGAACGAAGCAAAGTCCGTTTCCCATGCCGTATTCAACGAACCGATATCGTTGTACTTTTTCCGGAGGAAACGCAGAAGTTCTTGCGCGCAATAATTGGACCAGACTCGTCGATACAGCCGATCATGCGACAATTCGTTATCCGCAAACCACCCGATAAACCACGTCTTATCGCCGACGAGGTCGGCGGTTTGTTTTACCGCATCCCGATACGCCTTCTCAAACCGGGGATCAAAAGGATCCGGGAAGCGATGACCTTCGGGCCCCGGATCGCCGCTGGAATCGGTCAGCCAGTCAAACCCGGATTCCAGCGAACGGCTTTGCATGACGTAAAACAATGGAAACGGTCGTTGATTCTCCTTCGATAGCGCATCGTTGACCATGGCCCATTTTCGCAAATCGGTCCAACCGGCCAGGCAATTAAAAAAATAATGTTCGAGAATCGTCGCCATTTCTTTTCCGCGCACGGCCGGATCCAAATTGGGCAACGAGGGTCCGACCGTACCCATGGAATAAACCGGCTGACCCTCCGGATCGACAAACCACCAGGTGTCCTTATCCTTGTCCAACCGCCATCTCGTACCGGGATCGAATGACATAAAAGGACGAAATCGGCTGAGGAGGACAGGATGATACGCGGAACCCAGCTCCGTAACCTCCTCGCTGACCGACAGATCAGCAAAACAAACCCGACCGGATGTGTTATCGCCTAAACCAAAACCCGGACTGATGGAATCGGTTCCTGCCGGGCAACAGCGAACCGGAATTTCAAACCGACGCCAGCCCACAGCGGGTTCCAGATTGAAACGAGTTTTGGCAATCCTCGTTTCACCCCGATAAAAGCTCACGACCACCTCGACCTGAAATGGAAGAAGATGATCCGTCCGATACCATCCGCGGATCGTGCCCCGGTTCATCGCAAGACGATGTTTATATTGAAATCGTATCCCCCACTGTCCGGCATACCACGGACCGACCGCAAGACATTTGCCATAGGGAGTATCCTGCAAGATTTCCAATCGAACCGACGGGGTTTCCCGGGAAATCAAACGACCCTGTTCATCAAAAATCGTCTTTTGCCAATCGGATTCCTCGATCGGCAAAGGAACTACCGTCGCAAATGCAATCATCGAGAAAAGATGGATGCCAATCAATCCAAGCCAACCTTCTTTCGGTTTTCGATTCGACATCTGCGAAAGCCCTATCCGATCCACCGGGATCTTCCGGGGCCCTTCGGATCCCCCCAACCGAGGGGCAAACAAAGGCAGAAAGATCCCGAATCATGTGAAAGAAAACATTACGCCATCCAAAGCCGTTCTCGAGTCTTGTATTTGGCGATTACTTCCTCCGCAATGGCGACATCCTCGGCCACCTGCCAGTCGAACATTCCGACGCAGGCAAAATCGGCGCCGTTCTTGAAGGCAAACTCAAAACCGCTCTGGGGCCCGATGGCTCCGGCCGCCAGGACTTTGTAGGCCATCCACGGTTTTTTGACTTCCTTCATGACGTTCATCGTTTCCCGGGGGGTCATGTCATAGTAATTATCAACTGAATAGTTGTCGATGACGTGCTTGGTCTGGTCGTTTCGTCGCGCGGACCAGTACTCCGTGTGATGGAAGGTTTTCATATAGAAATCGACCGGGATATTCGCCGTCTCGACGGCGATGAGCATTTCGAGCGAATGACCGGCGACACCCGCGATGACACCGTTGCGTTTAATGATGGACACAAGTCTGTCGATCAGATCGACGCGGTTGTCAAAGACCCATCGATCACCGAGGTTGCCCACCAGGTAGATGCCAACCGCACCATGATCAACAGACAACTTGACCGGCGTTTCCAGATCGTTGGGCTGCGCATCGATCTGCGCCAGCCATTGCATCTTGCCGCCGCGTTCTTTCCAGTACCGATTGAACAGCTTGACGGCCCGCAGGTCGGTGGGATTGATGTTCATCGTGTTGATGCCGTTTTCTTCGCAGATCTGCCACGTGTCCATGATCTTGTCGTCGGTGAAGTAATTCTTCAGCAACGGCGAGACATAGATCAAATCGCGGCTGTGAGCGTATCCGCTGATCAGATTGCCGCCACAGATCAAACGGCTGATCTCGACTTTTCCGATCTTTCCGGTTGACATTTTCTTTCCGGTCTTGACCGTCGGCGATAGGGTCGGGGCGTTCTCGGCCGCACGCAGGGCCTGCTCCTCGAAACTCAGCCCAACGGCCGCGGAAGCGGCGGTGGCCTTAATGAACGTCCTGCGATTCAACTCCTGTTTCATGGTTTGATCCTGTCTGGTTTCGGTTTTTTGTTGGTTATCCATGCCACGGTCGTCTCCGCCGCCGGAATTTTTCGATTTTGTCCCGGGCGATCCGCGTATCCTCTTCCACCTGGAAATCAAACATCCCCACACAGGAAAAATCAGCCCCATTCCCAAAGGCGTAGTCGAATCCACTGTCGGGAGAAATCGCTCCGGCCGCCAGTACTTTGAACGCGATCCACGGCTTGTGAATGTCCCGGAACACGTCAATGGTCATCTGGGGATCGAGGGAAAAGTAGTTGTCGTTGGAATTGGCGATTACTTCCACACGCGGCTCCTTCGGCATGTTGGACCAGTAGTTCTCATGGTGGAGCGTCTTCATGTAGAAATCAACATCAAGTCCGGCGGCTTCGACGGCAATCGGTACTTCGATACTATGGGAGGCCACCCCGACGAGAACATTCCGTTTCTTTCCATACTTTACGAATTTCTCGATCCGGTCCAGTCTGTTTTCCCGTACCCAGCGATCCCCCCGTTCGCCCTGCAGAATCACAGCGACGGCTCCGTTGTCGATGGCCTTGGCGGCCCGGCCCGTCAGATCGTCCTCCGACGGCTCGCATTGCGCCAGCCACTGAATCTTGCCGCCGCGTTCCTTGCGATAGCGATTCAATACGGGAACCGTTGGATCGCCGCCTCCGGCATAGGGACTATCGCAGGTACTGATCATGCTGTTGATCCCCTGCCGCTCGCAGATCTGCCAGGTATCCATGATTTTGTCATCGGTGAAGTAATGTTTGAGCAGATCGGACACATACAACAGATCCCGAGCATGGGCAAAACCGTTGAGCAGATTCCCGCCGCAGATCAGCCGGCTGACTTGAATCTTTCCCATTGTACCGAAAGGCATTGCCGCCGGCTCCACGGATGGCGCGGAAACCTTGGGAACCGCCGCCAACAAGGCCCGTTCTTCCAGACTCAGACCGATCGCCATGGATGTGGCGGTGCTTTTAAGAAATGATCGTCGATTCAATCCGTTATCCATGTTCGAATTATCCTTTTCGGAGATTATCCATACCAGGGGCGGTTTCGTTGCCGGTGCTTGGCGATCATCTCGCAGGCGACCTGTGCATCTTCGGCCACTTGAAAATCGAACATCCCCACGCAGGCGAAATCCGCACCGTTGGCAAAGACATAATCGAATGCACTCGGCGGTGGAATCGCACCGGCCGCCAGCGTCTTGAAGGCAATCCACGGGATTTGTACATTTTTCATAAACTCAACGGTCTGTTCGGGATCCATGCACCAGTAGTTATCAGTGGGATTCTCGATCACATCCAGATTCTGATCCGGTCGCCGCGTGGACCAGTATCTTGTATGATGCAGCGTCTTGACATAAAAGTCGGGCTTGAAACCGCTGGTTTCCGACGCAATGATCACATCCAGCTTGTGCGCCCCCATGCCGGCAGGCAATCCCTTGCTGCGAACATGATCCAGCAGCCTGGCCAGCTTATCGAAGAGGCCATCCTTGTACCAGCGGTCGCCGATCACACCCTGGACATACACCGCGCTGGCTCCGTGGTCGATTGACATTTGAACATTGCCGGTCAGGTCCGTCGGCGACGGATGCCCCTCGGCAATCCACTGTATCGTACCGCCCTGTTTCCAGTGCTTCTCAAAGATCTCCATGGGCTTTGCCCGCGGGTCGGCGATGATCGTGTTGATGCCATTCTGTTCGCACAACGCCAGGGTCTCGAGGACTTTTTCTTCGGTGTTGTAGCGTCGTTGAAGTTCGGGAATATAGCGAAGGTCGCGGCTGTGCGCCCATCCACTGATCAGGTTACCGCCGGAGATCAGTCGGCTGACGGTCAGCTTGCCGATCTTGCCGGTGGGCATCCCGGAAGCATGGGAAGCCGGAACCAAAGGATTGGATGTTTCCTCGGCCGGGACGGCCGGAGCCATCGACAATCCCGCTCCCAACGACGCCGCGGTGGTCGCCGCCTGTCGGATAAAATCTCTGCGATCCAGATTCGACATAGCATACCCCTCAATTCGTATCCCAATCGTTTCACTCCAAACACGGATAGACCTTCTCCGAGATCCAAATCATCCTATCAGAAATCCGTCTCCGATGCAATGGAAAATGGAGGGTACTGACTCTCTTTCCCGAGAGGACAAGTCGACAAGAACATCCCATCCCGAACGACAGAGTTAGTCGGATTGGTTTTGAAGTTGTTCAATAATCTCTTCTTTATTCGGCAACGAATCGGAACCTCCAAACCGGCCGGAGGAGATGACTTCTGCCGCATAGGCAAATCGCACCGCGCGAACCAGATCATCGCCCGCTCCGATCGAGGATCCCAAGGCGCCGATAAAAGCGTCTCCACAGACTCGATGATCTCCCCATTCAGCTCCGGCTCCCGGAATGTGAACCGATCCTTCGCGATTTACGATCAAGCAGCCGCGACTGCCCATGCGGATGACTACATTGGCAATCCCCTTGGCCACAAGTTCCGTACCGACAAATTTCAGTTGGCTGATCATTCCCGCGCCGGTTTCGACACGAGCGGCGGAGTTTCGTAAATCGGGGATAAGCACTCCGACATCGAAATATTCCATCGGCCAATCCAGAATATCCAATCGCCCCGATTCATTGATGGGAACCGGAACGTCAAGCGCTACGGGCGTTCGATGCAACATCGCCGTTCGAATGACGGTCACGATCGCATCCGAAGGCAGGTTTCCGTGAATCAAGCAGGCATTGCATGAACCAATCAATTGTTCGGCCAGGGCACACCCTACTTCGTCGCTCGATAAAGCGCGATTGGCTCCATGAGAGACGCAGCCGCAATTCTGACCCTGGGCATTGACAAACGTAACCATGGCCCCCGTACTCATCGCGGAAACGCGATACACAAAATCGGTGTTCACCTTATTCCGGTGGAGGTTTTCAAGAATCATCTCGGCAAAGGCATCCACACCGACCTTGCCCATCAGATACGACTCGCAACCGCACAGGGCAACCTCAATGGCGCGATTCAGGCCGGAACCGGAAGGAACACAGGAAAACCCCGAACCATCCGACATTTCACCCGGACAGGGAAAATAGTGGCAACGTATCGCCATGTCCACATACATGGATCCCACAACGACTATTTTGGGCATCTTGGAAGCCATCGTTTCGCCCCCTTCTCAGGGATAATATCTGCATGATGCGCCAGTATACGAGAATGAAAATTCGTTTCAAGCATTATTCGGATCGAATCCATCTCTTTGTTATGGCGATATTGAATCCCGCTTGTTAACGGCCCAGGCCGGCAATATCGAGGTTCCTCGCCGCGGCGGTTTCATCCAATCGCCCCACCGGGGTCGTTCGCGGCGCCGTCTTGATGGATTGGGGATCGGATTGCGATCGTTTGGCCAATTCGATCATCGCAGAAATAAACGCGTCAAGAGTCTCTCGACTCTCGCATTCGGTCGGTTCGATCATCAGGGCTTCCTTGACCGTCATGGGAAAATACATGGTCGGAGGATGATATCCAAGATCGATGAGACCTTTGGCGATGTCCAGGGCATGTACATCCTGTTTCATCTGTCGCGTCGCGGACAACACACACTCATGTTTACACACTTGTGGGTACGGAAGATCATACCATGCTTTGAGTTTTTCTTTGACATAGTTGGCATTAAGAACGGCATGTTCAGCGACACGAACCAATCCCTCCCGTCCCAACATCAGAAGGTACACAAAGGCCTTCAGGATCACGCCGAAATTCCCGTAGAACGGCGCGATATAACCGATGGATTTCGGCCGCTGGTATTCGAGGGCATAGGTACCGTCCTCCCGCTTGACGACAATCGAAACAGGCAAAAACTCCTCTAATTTTTTCACAACTCCAACGGGCCCGGAACCGGGTCCTCCCGCTCCGTGCGGGGTCGCAAACGTTTTATGTAAATTGAGATGAACAATATCGAATCCGAGATCTCCCGGCCGGACTTTCCCGACAATGGCATTGAGATTGGCACCATCGTAATACACCAGTCCATCCACGGCATGAACCATTTCGCATATGGTTCGTACATTGGGATCAAACAATCCCAGCGTGTTTGGACAGGTCATCATCACGCCTGCCACATCAGTGCCAAGCATTCCTTTCAGCGCCTGAAGGTCCATCCATCCATGGGCATCGCTGGGTACGGTTTTGACCGTATAACCGGCGATCGCCGCGCTGGCCGGATTTGTCCCGTGAGCCGTATCGGGAATCAGAATCGTTGTCTTCGGATTCCCTCGATCACGATGATACGCCGCCATGATCATAATTCCCGTCAACTCGCCGTGCGCTCCGGCCATGGGTTGCATCGTGAAAGCCGCCATGCCGGTAATCTCCCGCAACATCAGCTCGGTTTCATACAATACCCGCAAGGCCCCTTGGGTAAGGATTCCTCCACGACGTAACTGCGGCAACAGCGGATGCAGATGCGAAAATCCTGGATAAGCCGCAATCCGCTCGGTGACTTTGGGATTGTATTTCATCGTGCATGAACCCAGGGGGTAGAAATTCGTATCCACCCCAAAGTTCCGTCGTGATAACTCGGTAAAATGTCGAACCACATCCAACTCAGACAATTCCGGCAGGTTGGCGGGACGGCTGCGCAGAAGTTTCGGCTTCAGATTGATCGAGGTCGGAACATCACTGGGTGAAATGGTGACTCCACGTCGTCCGGTTACCGTTTTTTCAAATATCAGCTTCATCGTATCCTCAATCCAGAATCTGTTCGAGAGATTCCGCCAGCATTCCAATTTGTTGTTTGCTCCTTTTTTCCGTCACGGCCACCAGAATCGAATTATCCATTCCATTGTAATACCGGCTCAGGGGAAAGCCGGCGGCGAAGCCCTTCTCGATCAGCTTGCCGATCACTTCGGCCGCCTCACAGGGAAGATCCAGAACCATCTCATTGAACATCCATCGCGAACGAAAATGCGGTTGAACCCCTGGAATCGCGGTGAGCCGCTGGAAAGCATAACTGGCCTTATCGGCACAGAGCTGAGCGACCTGACGCAGGCCTTCTTTCCCCACCAATGACAGATAGACCAGCGAGGTCAATGCACACAGTGTCTCGTTGGTGCAGATGTTGGATGTGGCCTTTTCTCTACGGATATGCTGCTCGCGTGCCTGCAATGTCAGCACAAAACCTCTTCGGCCGTCATGGTCCGTTGTTTGTCCCACGATTCGTCCGGGCATACGCCGTACAAATTCTTTTTTCGCCGCGATAAAGCCCAGATAGGGTCCGCCGAATGACATGGGAAGTCCGAGGCTCTGTCCTTCCCCGGTGGCAATATCCACCCCCATTTCTCCGGGGGTCTTGAGAATCCCCAGTGCGATGGGATACACCGAACATATCAGCAGAGCCCCCTTGGCATGGACAGCGGCGGCCAAATCCGAAACGTCATCAATACAGCCAAAAAAATTCGGATTCTGCACGATCACCGCCGCTGTGGTATCATCCAGTTGTTTCAAAATCTCCTCCCGACTGGCCAGACCCTCGTCATTGATGGTTTCCACCAGTTGAATGTTTAGATTCCGCGAGTAGGAGTGAATCATTACGCGATAGATCGGATTGACCGAATCGTCGATGAGAATCTTTTTTCGCCCCGTTGTTGCCAGGGCCATCATCATCGCTTCGTATAACGCTGTGCCGCCATCGTAAAGGGAGGCGTTGGACACCTCCATTTCCGTCAAACGACAGATCATCGACTGATATTCATACAGGGCCTGTAATGTACCCTGCGAAATCTCCGGCTGATACGGCGTATACGCCGTATAAAACTCGCTTCGGCTTGTCAAGGCATATACCGCGGCCGGAATAAAGTGGTCGTAAAATCCCCCTCCCAGAAAACAGGTTAAATGAATCGAGTTTTTGCCCGCAAGATCGGCCAGATACTCCCGGACCTCCTGTTCACTAAGCCCCGGCCGTACTTTCAATTCTCCGCATCGAAGCTCGGATGGAATATCCGCGAATAGATCGTCCATGGTCAGGCCCATCTCGGCCAGCATTTGTTGTCTTTGTTCATCTGTGTTGGATATAAATGGCATGATCAATCCTTCGTTCTGATTGCTTTTTGTTTTTCCACCTCCGCCCAAAGAGGACCCAGGGTCATCGAATATAAGACCACCGAATCCCCCACCTCGTTGCTCATCCGAAAATAAAGGGAATCGTTTGTTTCCACGGGACCTGCCAACAATACTAAGGAGTTGAGCAGACGTTGATAATATTTCGAATCCCCAAAAGCGGCGGCTCCCACCATGGCTAATCCGCTGGCGCTGGGAGACGCCCGAAAGAAGGGGACAATATAATCGGAATCGATATCGGCATTTCCTTTGAGGCCACCCGGCCATTCCCTGGAATAACCAAACGCCAGGGCTTGACCGGCCAATTGGGAACGAGCCAAATCATATTGAACTCGTGCCAACTCTGAATCAATCACCTGGAGCATGTGACAGGTCATCCAAAGCGAGGAACCTTCCGGAAGAGAACCGCACGGAACCGGTTTTCCCTCGATTGTAAAAGCCGAGATCAACAACCCGGTCTTTGGATCGATCAACCTGCTTTTCACCGACTGTATCCATGCGGAAACGAACTCATGATGATCCGTCCCATCCAGACAATCCCCCAGAACCATCGCAGCGATGCCGATCGAATTGCAAAAAATCCAGCATTCATTCGGATAGCTTTCCGCGCACAGAACGGGGCTCTGTTTCATTCGGGCCATCATCCCTTCGATCCGTTCCCGCAGTAAGACACGATAATCATCTCGACGATCCAGGTAATTCCGAGCCGCCAGCATCAGGGCGATCTCGCCATCCACAAACTGACTTCGAACGGGACGGATAACCCAACCCTGGTCCGTCCGGCCATAGTGCAAGAGGAAGCTCTGAAAACCCGATTCCTTTTCAATCTGGAGAGTACTGCCAATGATACGATCAACAATCGTCCGATACGAATCGGCCCGGTCAGGTTGTCGTAATCCGATATTGACCAGCGAAAGAACCAAAAAAGTCCGACTCATAAAATCCCATTCGGGATTGTTTTGAATTGCGAACTGACTTGGATATGTCCCCCATCGATTACATAATCGATGGGCAATCTTTTCGGCTTTGAATCCCACACCCCTGGCGGATCGGAAGGAATCCCTATCCACCTGATACAGAGATCCGGCTATAACCAGCCCCGTTAGTACAATCAACAAGCCACCCATTCCCCACCAAACAAACCGATAACGGTGACGCATACGGCATCCGGATTGAGATGTGATTTTACTTTTCGGCATAGGGACGGATTTTTATCAAACAGAATTCATTCATCAGTGAGATTCAGACTGGATTATGCTTTCGTATGCCGCATAATCCAACAAGGAATCATACTCGGTTGAGTGATTTGTTTCGACACGGATCAGCCATGCTTTACCGTACGGATCGGATTTAAAGAGATCCAGAGTGGCCGAAAGGCCGCTGTTGACTTCAATTACCCTGCCGCTAACGGGCGCGAACAAATCCGAGGCCGCTTTGACGGATTCGATCACGCCAAAGGCCGTGCCCTTCTGCACGGATTCGCCGGCCTTTGGCAATTCCAGATACACGATATCTCCCAATTGTTCGATCGCATGGGCCGTCAAACCCACGGTAATCGTGTTTGCTTCCCGAAACGCCCATTCATGGGTCTGCGTGTAACGACAATCTTTTGGATTCATGAGTCTCCCGCTATTTGAATCGACAATATCATTCAACAATCGCCCGGACAACAGGCCCGGAACGGTTATCCAGGTTTCGTGCGACGACAATCGCCTGTACCTCACGGCCGCGAATCATGACTTCAACCGTATCTCCGGAACGAAACGTACTATCCAGCATAGCGATCGCAATCGCCCGCATTCCGGTTTGTTCCGTCATGACATATCCATCGCCCTGTCGCCGCATTTTCCAGTAGGGAACCATTGTGCCGCTGGTGATATATCCCACGTTGGTTTGCAGGCAATTCACTGCATCCCCCGTCCGAGCGATTCCCGATCCAAGCAACCGGATTGACCGCGTCCTTCTTGGCAGGATATACAGATCGGCATAGTCCCGCTGATCGAATCGTTCAAGAATCTCCGCTTGGATCTTCATCGCTTTTCGGCCGATAAACTGGCCCTTATGCGGCGCAAAACTGATGCCGAATTTTGACGCGGGACAAGATAAAATAGGAATGGCTTTACCATCCGGATCCGTTCCGTATTCATGTCCGTACAACGGCAATCCCGCTTCCAGGCGCAGGGTATCCCGGGCGCCGAGACCTACCGGAACGGCCCCTTTGTCTAACAGGATATCCCACAATCGAATAATTGGCCCGGGCTCCGCGATTAACTCGAAACAAATCGATTCGCCCGTATAACCTGTACGGGCAACATAGACTTCGGCATCGCACATTTTGGTGATGGACAGACGATTTCGCTTCGCCTCGGGCAGAATCCCATCTTCGATCAATTCCTGCAGAATGATCTCCGATCGGGGACCCTGAAGTGAAATCATCGCCAGACGATCGGAGACGTCGATCATTTGCAGGGACGGATTCCGCTTGAGCTGGTCGCTGAGATGGTCCCAGTCTTTTTGTCGATTGGATGCATTGACGACCAGCAGATAGGCATCTTCCCGATAACGATACAACCAGGCATCATCAATCGCAGAGCCATCCTCGGCCGCCAACAGGGTATAGTGGCTGTCGCCGGGCTGAAGAGCGGATACATCGTTGGTCAAGACTCGCTGGAGGAAATCGATCGAACCACATCCCCTAAAGAGGAATCGTCCCATGTGAGAAACGTCAAACAGTCCAGCCGATCTTCGTGTGGCAAGATGCTCCTGTACGATTCCCCCCGGATATTGAATCGGCATCTGCCAGCCGGCGAAATCAACGATCTTGGCGCCACAGGCCACATGCCTGTCGTATAACACGGTCTTTTTACCTTCCATGGTTGCTACCTAAACAAATCCTGGTTGTCAGTCCAAATCCACGAATTGCGATTATACCCGATCTACGGCGATCTTCAATCGTTCCTCTTCGGAAGATTAAACAGTCGCCCGGTTACACGACAGATCGTATCCATATCGGCAGTCGAGAAATCGATCTTCGGCCACTTTTCCCTGCGACAGTCGTCGATCCGTTTCTTCATTTTCTTGAGTTCCTGAGCCAACAGAGCATAGTCCTGATTCTCAACAATCGCCGCCATCGTCACCCGGTCGATCATGCTGAAGGATGCCCCCAGTGTTAACACCCCTACCCTGATATAATCACCGATATTGGTCATATCCGTTCCACCGGTCGGCACAATCGAAATGAATTTATGAATCGCCGGATCAAGAGCAGCAATAAACTCCGGACCGCCAACGATCTTGGCCGGGAACAGCTTACATAGATTGGCACCCAAGTTGAATTGTGCAACGATCTCTGTAGAACTCCCGCATCCGGGAATCATCGCCAGCTTACCGGCGTATTGCTGATAGGTTTCCGGCCGGAAATTCACCGCGGAAACTATAAAATCCACTCCCGCATCTACCACCTGTTCGACGCTGGGTAAGGGATCGTCTGAATGGGAACGGTTAAACGCAGATAACATCCCCGAATAGTCAATCAAGCTGGCAGCGCCGAGGGAAAAATCCGGCAGGGCCTTTCGCAGCCGCTGAATCTTTTCCAAGGGCTTCTTGATCCGGCATGTCACTTCCATATTACGGACACCGGCTTCCAGGAGAGCTTCGGCGGTTTTGACCACATCCAGCTTATCAAGATTGAAGACAAGAATAAAACCATCCTGCACTAACGTCGTAACCGTCTGATGAATATTCATGTTCGTTCCTTCTACAATCGTCGGATATGAAATCCGCCATCGACATGCAGAACCTGACCGGTACAGAAATCCAGCCGCCCTTCGGCGACGGCACCCACCGCTTTGGCTACATCCTCCGGCAGTCCCCATCGACGGATCGGCGTAAGACCTTCGGCAATCATCTTATCGTACTTGTCCTTAACGACGGACGTCATATCCGTCGCAATGATCCCCGGCTGAACCTCAAACACATAAATCCCGAATTCGGCCATCCGATCGGCATACAACTTGGTCATCATGCTGATCGCCGCTTTACTGAGACAATATTCACCCCGTGCCGGACTACTGGTATACGACGAGACCGAACCGGTGTTGCAGATACGGAAAGTCCTTTCCGGATAGATTTTCTTCTGTTCGATCATCCAATTGGCGATTTGCTGGGTAAGAAAGTACGGCCCGCGAAGGTTGACATTCATCACACGATCGAAACTGCCCTCGGTCGCCTCCAGAATATCCACTCTCTTGCTCGGCGCCACGCCGGCATTGTTGATCAGGATATCACAACGGCCAAACCGATCCCGGACGAACCGGACTACCTCCTGACGATCCTGGCCGCGGCTAATGTCCCCTCGCAACATTTCACAGGCAGCCCCCCGCCGGCGAATTTCGTCGGCCGTGGTTTTCGCCGCCGAATCATCCGGTTGCCCCTGCGAATTGAAGTCAAAATAATTGACCATCAGATCATACCCCAGATCCGCAAGTTCCTGTGCGATCGCACGACCAATCCCCCGGCTGCCCCCGGTCACCAGTGCAACAGGTCTATCCGTCATGGTCTCTCCCGAAACACTTGAAGGTTACTTCGACATCAGTTTATGAAAAAATCCCGCCAACTGAATCAGATAATTGATGGCGCCCGCTGTCGAGGCAACAATCGCAATCATCATTCCGATATTCCACAATGTCGCCTTGATTCCGCGCGGCTTGTATGCGCCGAGAAAACGGACACTGTTGTTGAGCAAAAAAAACGCCACATAGGCGATCGGAAGCATCACTCCGCAGATCGCCGACGTCGGAACCGCCACCCAGGGTCCCCACTTGGCCCACATGATTACGCCCACAATGGCCGGCGTCGGAATCAAGCAGGCCAATTTATAGGCCCGTCCTCCGGGCTCATACCCAAACATCTCACAGACGGCAAAACCCGCCACCAACATCTGCATCGTGATCGAACTGAGAACCATGCCCAGAATTCCTGCACCGAAGACGATTCGCGCTACAAACAGGTTCAGTCCGGCCTGTTCAAACATCGAGGCGGCTTGCGTCGGGGATAACGTTGTCTTTCCGGCGGCGATCAATTGCTGAATCTCCGGCTTGCCATGCAGGGTAGCGCCGGCCACGATGATCACCAGGCCCGTCGCAACACTGTACGGCAATAACATCCCCGTCACCAAATCAAATTTCGACAGCGGCCAGTGTTCCCGACTCCAACCTCGGGTCAAAAGAGTATAGGGAAACAGAAACGTCATATTGATCCCGATCGCCGAGGCAAAGGCCGCAAGCATCATCGACATCTCAACCTCGCTTTTCGGCCGGCTGGGAATCAAACCTCGCAACACCTCTCCCCATCGTAACTGCCCCCGAATCGTCTGATTCATCACCACGACAAGAAACGTCAGAATAATGATCCACACAAACCACTTCAAGACCTTTTCATAGATTCGAACACCCCGACGGCCTTTGCCGTAACTCCATGTGATATAAATCGAGAGTAACATATAGGAAACGCCAATCCCCACCAGCAAAGCGGTTCGATGAGCACCTTGCGGGTTCCAACCGCTAACGGCTTTGACAATATCCTCGGTCATGCCACTGGCGAGAGCGTATTGCGGCAGATGCCAGATGATCGTTGATGCCAACGAGGCCAGGGCCCATGCCCACGCCATGGCCGGATGGATATACCTCCGCATCGCCTCGAACGGACGTTCCCCGGTGATCAGGGTCTGGTAACTCATCGCTCCCAGCATTATCACTCCCAGAATCATCGCCAGCGGTTGAATCCACAACATCCGGTACCCCATGAACGCCCCGGCAAACAGCGATGCCGAAGCGCTGCCGGCACCGAGGGTTAGTGCGCTTTGCATCCATCCGGGTCCGGACATCGACCAGTAATACTTCCACCGGGACAATGTCCCCTGATTGGCCACTTCCGCCAGTCGGGACTTTTCGGCCGCCAACGCCTGCGGATCGGCTGACGCATACTTCGGTAATCCTTTGACTCCATCCGTCCTGCATCCCTGATCCCTTTTGCTTTCCATTCCGTCTCCCGAATGTTTCACCGAATAACGAAAAAAATTGAATCCTATCGCATCAACCGTGGCGAGGCGTAAGCCGATTGTCTCCTTTGCCCAGCCATTCATGGATCTCTCTGGCCGCTTTCATCCCATCCCGCACAGCCGCCACAACCGTCGATGCCCCATGAATCAGATCACCGCCTGCAAATACCCCCTCTCTCGAGGTCTGGCAGGATCCCTCCCCTACCTGGACAACTCCACGTTCGACGTTGACACCCTGAAGAATCCGGTCCAATCCGAAAGGGATTTCCTGCCCGATCGCTTCAATCACCATGTTCATACCCAATGGATACGCGCAATCCTTCATTGGAATCGGAATTCGTCGGCCGGACGCGTCTTCCGGACCCAACTGAACCGGACAAACCCGGATCCCGGTCAATCGTCCTTCCTTCGACATATACCCCAATTGTTGAGTAAGAATCAGAAAATGAATGCCTTCCTCCATCGCCGCATTTCGGTGCCGAGGGCTGGCGGGCATTTCCTCAAATGATCTCCGATACAGAATATACACATCTTTGGCACCACCCTGCTTGGCCGTCATGGCCGCATCCATCGCGGTATTGCCGCCGCCGATCACAGCCACCTTCCGGCCCCGCAGAGAAGGGATGGCGCCCTTTCGGGACGCCGCCAGAAAGTCAGTGGCTCCGATCAAACCTTCGATCCGGTCCTCGCTGGCTCGAATCGACCGTGAGAGGCCGAAACCAAGAAATATCGCATCAAACTCCTCGGCGACAAGACGGTCAAGGGTGAACTGTTCGTTCAGTTCCGTCCCTGCCCGCAAACGCATCCGCTCGTTGGGCACAGCCGCAAAGATCGCCGTCAACTCATGCCGCAAAGAATCGTACTGCCGTTCAGCCGGAATAACCGAACCGACCAACCCGCCCAGGTCCGTGTTTTTATCAAAGATCGCCACCTCATGACCGGATTCCAGCAATACCGCCGCCGCGGATAATCCGGCAGGCCCCGCACCCACGACAGCGATCCGTTTTCCGCTGGATTTCTCCGGGAGTCGCAGCCGCGACCAGCCATATCGGTTGGCCTGCTCGGCCACATACCGCTGAATCTCGGCGATCGGCAGGGCGGAGTCTCCCAGATACCCCTGCAGGCAATGGCCTTCGCATTGATCCTCCACAGGACACAACCACGCACAGATTTCCGGCAACACGTTTCGTTCCCGGATAATCTCATAGGCCTTTCGATCATCTCCGGCAACAAAGGCCTGAATGAATGCCGGGATATCCACCCCCGCCGGACATCCGCGCGAACAGGCCGCATCGGCACAATTCCGGCAATCGCCCGCCAATCGCGTCAGTATCTCGCGGTCACTCATTCTCCCACGGCGATAGATCGGTCCATATACCTGGGTGTCGCGAACAACGCAACCCGTTCGTCCGCCGTCTCGCATGATCTGCGTACAACCGCTGCAACCCAGACATACCTTTTCGGGATTCAATTTGCCCGTTTGAAGAATATCCCTGGCAAAATCGGGATAGGCAAAGGCCATCCGACCAACTCCGATGATCGTAGCCAAACCGTGATATTTGCTCGCCGCGGCCACATAGGCCATCATTTGCCGCAGCCAGCTATAGCCGCTTCCGACCACCGCAATATCCGGAAAGGTCCGCTGGATCTCTCCCGCAAGATCGATCAACCGCTTGACACCCACCAGTGGATGTTCCGGCTGCGAATACCCTCCGCTGATCGTCTCATTAAACGGCCGATTGACATGGGGATTGTAATACGGATTCGCCGCCGTAATATTCACCATCCGAACTCCACGATTGGCCAGTTCGCCGATGAGCCGTTTCGGTTCCGACAGATCCGGATTGTTGCCATCCTGATCCACCGCCCAACCGTATGGATACGGAATCCGATCGTGAATTCCCAATCGTAACGTGATCGCAAGTCCCTCTCCCAATTCCGACCGGATTCGGTCCACCACATCCAGCAAAAACCGACTTCGATTTTCAAAAGATCCGCCATATTTTCCTGAGCGAGTATGCGCCGAAAGAAGTTCATTGATCAGATAACCGTGACAACTCTTAATATCGACGGCATCAAATCCCGATTCGAATGCCAGCCGCGCCGCCCGTACATATTTCTCCTGAAGCCGATCCAGGTACTCATCGGTAACCAACGGATGATTCTCGGCGATCTTGCTTGGACGCGTTGTTGTCGGAAGCGGTTCTGGAACCAGGGGATCTCGATAGGGATCTCTCACCGGAATGATCGGGCGTGCCACGCCATCGGGTTTACTGTACCTTCCGGAATGCGTCAATTGCGCCACCAGGATCGGTCGATGATTTGTCCCCATGCTTTCGGCGGCCCGTTGGCGAATCAGGGTCACCAATTCGGCAAAGGCGTCCCGGCTGGCCGCATTCAGCCACAACTGCCTGGGATTGGCTCGACCTTCCGGAACCACCGCGATCGCTTCCATCCAGAGCAGCCCGGCCCCCCCGGCGGCGAATCGATCGTATCGTCGAAACGTCAACTTCCCCGGACGACCATCCGACTCCCCATCGCACCCCTCCATGGGATGGACGGCCAGCGAGTTCGGAATCCAAAGGGAACCGGCCCGTACTCCCTCGCCAAGGATCGTCGTGTCGGGAATCGCTTCGACCGGGGCACCGATCCTTTCGCCTAATTCGATCAAATCGGCGATTGAGCCAAGCCGAAAATCCCAACGTTTTGTCTGTGTTGTCGTTTCCATGACGGAAAAGAATACACGATTACCCGGCACTTGTCGCGGGCCTTGTGGAAATTTTTTCTGATTGAATGACTCTTCGAAAGAGGGATTTCACAGGATCCAACATCGCGTTACCGAACGTTACGTCAGTTCCACAGACCAATAGGCATGGTCAAGGAATTGTTTCCAGCTCTGGTATCGGTCGTGGGCCAGATGGATGTGGATCACCGGATTTCGTTTGGGACGAACGGGTTTGGCGATCAGCGACATTCCGGCCTGGTCGGGAGTCCGACCGCCCTTGCGGGCGTTACACCGGGTACAAGAACAAACCAGATTTTCCCACGTGGATTCGCCTCCCAAACTTCTCGGGATAACATGATCCAGCGAAAGTTCGGTCGTCGAATATCTCTTGCCGCAGTATTGGCATCGGTTTCGATCCCGAGCGAAAATATTCCGGCGGTTGAATTTTACCGGCGATCGCGGAAGACGATCGTACATCAGGAGTCGAATGATTTTCGGAATCGCGATATCGAAATGAACCGTAGAAATCCAGTCGTGTTCGGACGGCTGAAATTTTTGGCGATATTCGCTGACCTCACACCATGTCTGGAAATTATAATTGCTGTAGGTCCCCCGTTCACAATGAATCACTTCCGCCAGATCACGAAACAACAGGGAAATGGCTCGTCGGGCGCTGATGACACGCAGGGCCATATAGTGCTTGTTGAGAACAAGGACTCTGGCATCCAGAACAGGTTGGCCGACCTCTGCCATTTTTTCTCACCTCTGGGGATTGATCATCCTTCAATCCACAATGATCATTCTATCAATTCATGCCAAAATGTGCAAGAAATATTGCGCGTATTTTCGAGGTTGAATCCACAACCCTATCTCGATTTCGAATCCATTGCATCAGCCGCCTTCGTTGAGGTGTTTTTTCATCATCGGAGGGTTATTTTCGAAAAAGGGCTTGCAATCCGCCGCTCGGGAGATATAATGCTGGATGTGAAAAGATGAAAAAGAACCCCCGGCAAGCGTCGATCAGGATCGGCGTCCAAGGGAGACGGCCGGGAAAGAAGAAAGGGTTTGTACAACGAATGCTGACAAAAGAAAAAAAATCGAAGGTTATCGGTGATTTCCGCCTGACGGAAACGGACACGGGTTCTCCGGAAGTCCAGATTGCCCTGTTGACGGAGGAAATCAACGAGTTGACCGAACACCTCAAAAGCCATCCGAAGGATCATTCCTCGCGCCGAGGATTGTTGAAAATGGTCGGAAACCGGAATTCTCTCCTGAAGTATGTGAAAAACACAGACATTCAGAGGTACCGGACGATCATTAACCGTCTCGGCTTACGTAAGTAAGCCCGTTACCTCTTCCAACGAGGCCCTTGCCGTTTCGTTGTGGGTGAAGGGTCAGGAAGAAGGTACGGTCACGCTTGAACAGGACTTTTCAGATTCAGATAAAGAAAAGGCTCTTATGTTTACCATTCATAAAGTCCATCGGACAATTGCGGGAAAAACCATCAGCATCGAAACCGGCAAGATCGGACGCCAGGCGCACGGCGCCGTAACGGTTCAGTGCGGAGAGACCATCGTATTTGTCACCGCCGTGATGGCCGATCCGAGGGAAGGAATCGATTATTTTCCGCTCAATGTCGATTACAGAGAGAAATATTCGGCGGCCGGAAAATTCCCGGGCGGATTTATCAAACGGGAAGGACGTCCTTCGACGAAAGAGACTCTCACCGCCCGGATGATCGATCGTCCGTTGCGGCCTTTGTTTCCGGATGGATTTCTCAATGAGGTTCAAATTTTGATCACGGTATTTTCATTCGATCAAATGAATGATCCGGATATCCTGGGAATGATCGGCGCCAGCGCCGCACTGTCCATCAGCAAGATTCCCTTCCAGGGACCCATTGGGGCGTGTCGCGTCAGCCGAATCAACGGACAGTTTGTCATCAACCCCACGCATCCCGAACGGGACTTGAGTGATTTTAATCTCGTTCTCGCCGGACACCGGGATGCCATGAACATGATCGAGGTGGACGCCAAAGAAACCCCCGAGGAAATCGTTGCCGAGGCCATCGCGCTGGGCCAGAATGTGATTGGAGAGGTCTGCGATCTGATCCACGAATTGACCGCCAAGTGTGGTGTCTCGAAAGAAATGCCCGAGATTGAGACGGATGCCGATGGCCGGATCACCAACTTGATTCGCGATAAGGTCGGCCGTACGCTGCGAGAGGCCTACCAAATTTCCAACAAAGCCGCTCGACAGAAGCGGGTACAAGAAATCAAAACCGCTTTGGTGGATGAGGTATTGAATCCCGAAACGGAGACGGAATCCATCTGTTCCGAGGGATTATTTAACCGGATGCTCGAAAAAATCGAGGAGGATGTCGTCCGTGGATTGATCCTCGAAGGCAAACGCCCCGACGGACGGGGATTCAACGAACTTCGACAGATCACCTGTGAAGTGGGGCTTCTTCCGCGGGCACACGGATCGGCGCTCTTCACGCGAGGCGAAACGCAGGCCCTCGTCTCGGCGACCCTGGGTACCGGCAAGGATGAACAGATTGTCGATGGACTGTTGGAAGAATACGGACAGAAATTCATGCTGCATTACTCGTTCCCCCCTTCGTCCGTCGGCGAGGTCAAGCCGATTCGCGGACCGGGAAGACGGGAGATCGGACATGGCGCTTTGGCGGAAAAGGCGCTGGATCGGGTTCGGCCCGACGAGACCGAGTTCCCCTATACCATCAAGATCGCCTCCGATATCACCGAGTCGAATGGGTCCAGTTCGATGGCGTCGGTCTGCGGGGGGTGTTTGGCCATGATGGACGCCGGCGTGCCGATCAAACGGCCTGTTGCGGGGATATCCATCGGGCTGGTAACCGCACCGGGAAAGCATGTGCTGTTGACCGATATCATCGGCGATGAGGACCACTTCGGGGATATGGATTTCAAGATTACCGGAACCACAGAGGGGATTACCGCCATTCAACTCGATATCAAGTCGCAGGGACTGGAATTCGGAATCATGAAAGAGGCACTCTATCGGGCGAAAGAAGCCCGAATGGAAATCCTGAAGAGTATGGCGGCCGCAATCGATAAACCCCGTCCGACAATGAGCCGGTACGCTCCCCGTATCGTCATCATCAAAATCGATCCCGAATACATCGGGAAAGTGATCGGACCGGGGGGCTCGATGGTCAAGGGTATCCAGGAGCAGACCAAGTCGGTCATTGAGATCGAAGAAGACGGCACTATCATGATCAGCTCGACCGGAGGTTCAGAAGGCCATCTGGCCGCGAAAGCCATCATTGAAGGAATGACCACCCCTCCGCAAGTGGGACGGATCTATGAGGCCGCTCGGGTGGTTTCCGTGAAGGAATTCGGCGCCTTCGTGGAAATGACCCCCGGCGTGGAAGGTTTGTGCCATATCAGCGAGCTTTCCGATGGATATATCAAGAACGTCGAAGAAGTCTGTAAAGTCGGCGATCGGATCCCGGTCAAATTGATCGCAATCGATGACCAAGGGCGATTCAAGTTGTCTCGCAAGGCGGCGCTGAATCCTGACGCACAGAATACCCAGCCAGGCCAAAACCGTTCGGATGAAAAAAATAAATCCGATCATAGACCGCCCAGACGTCCTCGTGTATAATGTTTGGTGCGCCATAAATCCCCGGCGGTTTCAGGAGACCGTTTGAGGATGGATGAATTTTCGGCCCGGATGGCCGAGATAGCACCTGTGGGTATTTGTAAGGAGGCATACATGGCTAAGGGTACCGTGAAGTGGTTTGACCCGAAGAAGGGCTTTGGATTTGTCGTCAATGCCGATGGACAGGATGTCTTCATCCACTACACCAGTATTGATGGCGAGGGCTTTCGTTGTCTTCGTTCCGGGCAGGTTGTGGAGTATGAAGAGTTTCGCTCCGATAAGGGTTTGCAGGGAAAAGGGGTCCAGATTATCGACACGAAACCTTCGCCCTCGCCCGCCGCGAAACCTGTGGCAACCGAGAAAGATACTCCGTCGAAATCCAGGCGGCCATCTCCAAATGGAAATCGCCGTCGTCGATAAAACGCCGGTCCCGACATTCCACCAACGGATCATTCGCGGCTGTGGATCGACAAGACAGTATGCCATGGAGATCAAACAACGCAACATGCACTGTTGTTCGCCCGCCTCATAGGGAAGAGATAGGAAAGTTCACTGCTCGTGATGAAAAATCGTGCAGTCATCCTCATTGTCGACGATGAAAAAGAACTCGCCGACGTAATCGTCCGGGATCTGACTCGCCACTTCGGTCAGATCCATGTTGCCGATTCCGCCAAGGGAGCCATGGAAATCATCAACCGGCATCGTCCGGATGCGATTGTTGCGAACGTATATCTCGATGGCGAGGCATCCGGACTGGATATCCTGGATTATGCCAGACAATCCAATCCCGAGATCGTCGTGATTCTGGTAACCTCTCATCCGTCGATTGACACCTGCAAGCACGCTATTCGCCATGGCGCACATGATTACCTGATCAAACCGATTCCGGTCGATCAACTTCACAAAACTCTCTCTCAAGCGCTGACGATTCGAAAAACCGTCGAAACCGACATCGATTTTGTCTTTCCGGGCGTCCGGAGCCGGAGTCCGGCGATGAAAAGGATATTTCACATCCTCCTCCGCGTGGCCCCTACGACTTTGTCGGTTTTGATCGAAGGGGAATCGGGTACGGGAAAGGAACTGACGGCCCGAGCCATTCATGATAATTCTCCTCGTCGGGACAAGCCCTTTCGTCCGCTGAACTGCGCCGGATTGTCCGAATCGCTTCTCGAAAGTGAATTATTCGGACATGTTAAAGGGGCCTTCACCGGCGCGGCGATGGACCGCAAAGGATTATTTGAAGCCGCGGACAAGGGAACGTTATTTCTGGATGAAATCGGAGATATGCCGCTCTCCATGCAGGCCAAGTTGCTTCGCGTTCTGGAGGACGGCCTGGTATTCCCGGTTGGATCCACCCGTCCGATTGTCGTTGACGTGAGGGTTATTTCGGCGACCAACCATGATCTGGCCAAACTCGTCGAGGAGAAGAAATTCCGACAGGATCTGTACTTTCGAATTCGGGGGGTCTGCCTCACACTACCCTCTCTTCAGAACCGCCCGGAAGACATTCCCGAATTGTTCGGTTATTTTTTGAATCAGACGACCACCGCTTTGGGTCGCGACATCCACCGAATCACCGAAGCGGCCATGAACATCCTGATGAATTTCTCCTGGCCGGGGAATATTCGCCAGCTTCGTCATACCGTGCAAACGATGGTTGTCATGTGCGATGGAGACACGCTGGATGTCCAGGATATCCCTCCCGAAATCACTCGGATTAAACAATTGTCCGGCCAGGTTCAGGGGCAAACCGATATCCCTCCGGGTTCCCCTGCTACCGACGCCTTATTTGGCAAAAGTCTTGAAGAAGTGGAACGGGAACATATTGCCAACACCCTTCGCCTGACAAATAATAACCGAACAGAAGCGGCCAAAATCCTGAAAATCGGCGAGCGCACCCTCTATCGAAAAATCAAGGAATACGATATATAATTTTACCGATTTTGGATTATGCCTGTTGTTGGATCCATTGCCGGAATCGCTCGATCAGTACTCGTGTAAACGGCCCTACTTTGCCGGATCCAATTCTTGAATCGTCAAATCGAACAACCGGAAGTATGTCCTTGGTGGTTATCGCAAGAAACATTTCACTGCATGACTTTGCCTGCGAAGGCGTCAACGGTTTTTCTACGACCTTCAAGTCGGTATTTTCAACGATATGTAACACATGTTTTCGGGTGATTGACGGGAGGATCTCATGTCCCAATGGCCGGGTAATCAATTCCTTACGGTCTCCATCGATCGCAAAAAATGCGCTGCCGGCTCCTTCGGTAATCTGACCGAGATCATTCACAAAGATGGCTTCGTAGCACCCTTTTTTTTCGGCATCGATCCGCCCCATAATATTCGGCAACAAGTTCAGGGATTTGATGTCACACCGTTTCCATCGCCAATCCGGATACAACGACACTGCCACTCCCCTTTCCTTATCTTCCGGATGATCGGGTATTTCATGGATCGTCAAAAAGAAATTCGGACGTAAATCTTCCCCCGGAAGGTGGTTGCGGGGTTCGGATCCTCGGGTTACATGGAAATAGATACGAGCATTGGCAATCTGAGCGGCATCAAAAGCTTTCATGACACGTTCTTGAATTTGATGAATATCCACGCCGGAGATATCGATTTCTCGGAGACTATAGGCGAAACGATCTAAGTGGTCCTGAAAAGCGAAAAGACACCCCTCATAGCTTCGTATCACTTCATAAACCCCATCGCCAAAATAGGTCCCTCGATCCTGATAAGACGGATCTAAGTTCTTGTAAGGCAATATTTTATCGTCGATCATCGCAAGCTGCATGGCGTAACTCCAAATAGAATGTCCTTTCGATACATTGAAGTTTATCTCGTAAATATATCGAATTCTCAAGGGAATTATCTAAACCCTGATTTCAGAATCCTCGTGATTTCAAAAATTTGTAGATTTTTCTTTACATTTCGAATCCATGGGTTATTATAAATGATTCTTTCTGGTTCAATATCCACCCGAAAGAGTGTACCAATGGTTTGGCTGGGCTCCGGTCAGAACAGACGAAGTGTAATATTCAATGATCGAATGAACGGGAGTTACAATGTACGCAGTGATTGAACAAGGCGGAAAGCAATACAAGGTTTCTCAGGGTGATGTCATTACGATTGAACTAACCGAGGTGTCTCCGGATTCAAAGTCTATTGTGTTGGATAAAGTATTGTTCGTCAGCGATGGTAAGGACGTGAGAATTGGATCCCCATATCTTAACGGCGCCAAGGTTATCGCCAGCTTCAAAACAACCGCCGATGACGCGATTATCAAAGGGCCCAAGTTATATCCCATGTACTTTCGCCGCCGTAAAATGAGTAGCAAACGAATCGGCCATCGACAGAGATATCTTCAGGTAGTTATTGAGACGATCGAAGCGTGAACCGGAAGAAAACAATGAAAGTCAAATGCCCGGCCCGTCTGTCGGGTATTTTTTTGTACTGCAAGACCTCGAACCATAGAATCGTGTCTCGTCCGTATGAAAACCATTTGGAATCCATATACGCCTGCGATTCAGTGGGAATAGGGAGAGGAACATTTTTCCACGGGTAAAATTTGATCAAATCACTTGCCAAGACGATATATATATCGTATAGTAATTAGTTTATGTATGCGGGAACCTGAAAATCCATCCAATCTTGTGTGCTGAATATGATTCTGACAGAAATACTGCAACCAACATGTGTAAAAGTGCCGGTGACCTCGAAAGACAAGGAATCGGCGATAACCGAGTTGATCGATGTGCTTGCATCAGGTGGCTATCTTCTCGATCGCGAGAGCGTTCTCGAAGCGGTCATGGTTCGCGAACAAACCCGGAGTACCGGAATCGGTTCGGGAATCGCCATCCCTCATGGCAAATGTGCCGGAGTGAAAGACTTGGTTATGTCGATCGGAATCGCACCCGAACCCATTGAATATAACAGTATTGATCACAAACCGGTATCGATACTGGTACTCCTGGTTTCTCCGATGGATCGAACCGGTCCTCATATTCAGGCGTTAGCCCGTATCAGCCGTTTGCTGTTGGACGATGAATTTAAAACCAAGCTCGAAAAGGCCACTTCGTCCGAGCAGGTTTATGAATTGATCAGCACCAAAGAAAACGAATAACGTAAAAACCCCCGGGCACGGAGTATCCTGTCAGGGGGTCTTTGTATGTGCGTCGCTATTTGGATCCGATGCGGTCAACCTTCCCAGCGAATTAAGTTCAGTTCATACGGATCGCCAAGGTCTTCATGTTTCGGTAATACCCGCAACGCAAATCCATGTTGCCCGGAAGATCGACACGGAAGGGATCCTATAAAATAACAGGAACCATTATTGGCCGCGTTGGGCTGGAATTCCATTCGCGAAATCTCGCCATGTTCGATCTTCCCGGCGGAATTCACTACGCCGTGAACCATCTCGACGGCCAGGTCTTCGGCCCGTAATCGACCCAGCTTGATCTTGGCCGTCACTCGTAACTGCGAACCGACTTCCAGCTCGGGTTGCTTGACATTCAACTCGCAGAGGTTTTTCCCATCATCAACATGGACATCAACCTGTTCAACGGACAGGTCCGACCACGCGTTACGGACATTGGTTTTCCACAACGACAACGCTTTGGCGCGGGCCATTTCATCGGACATAAGATACCTCCACCTTGCCGCCGCGGGAGTGTAAAATTTCCGCGCGTATTCCGCAACCATCCGGCTGGTGTTGAACCGAGGAGCGCACCATTTTATGGTGTTTTTCATCCGCTTGATCCATCGGTGCGGAAGCTTATCCTTCGATCGGGAGTAGAAGACCGGAACGACTTCATTTTCCAGCAGATTAAAAATCGCCTGGGACTCTACCTGGTCCTGATATTCATGGTTGTCATATTCCTCGCCGGCGCCGATGATCCAACCGCCGTCGGGAATATACCCTTCACACCACCACCCGTCGAGGGTACTCATATTCAGAATCCCATTGACGGCGGCCTTCATTCCACTGGTGCCGCTGGCTTCCAGCGGACGCCGGGGATTGTTCAACCACACATCGACACCCTGAACCATATAACGGGCGATATCGATATCATAATCCTCAAGAAAAACAAATCGACGGCGAATGTCGTATTCCTTGGCGAAATGGTTAATTTGGCGGATCAATTCCTTCCCTTCGGTATCGCGCGGGTGCGCTTTTCCGGCGAAAACAAATTGGACCGGCCGATCCGTTTGGGTAAGGAGTTTCAGCAATCGCTGGGGCTCCCGTAATAACAGGTTACCGCGTTTATAGGTGGCGAACCGTCGGGCAAACCCGATGGTCAGCGCCTCGGGATCGAGAATCTCATCGGCCTGTTCGATTTCCGACAGGAACGCTCCTCGCCGCTGAAGCTGACGTTTCAGACGCGCACGTGCAAATCCAACCAACCGTTCCTTGCACCGCTGATGAATCCGCCACAACTCTTCGTCCGGAACCTGATCGACGTTATGCCAGATTGACTTATCGACAACCTCGTCCAGCCATTTGGCGCCGAGATAGCGTTCATACAAGGAGTTGATTTCGGCGCTGAGCCATGACTTGATATGTACGCCGTTGGTCACCGCCTGAATCGGAACTTCATCTTCGGGCAGGTCGGGCCATAAACCCCGCCAGATCTTCCTTGAAACCTGGCCATGAAGTTGGCTGACACCGTTTCGATAGGCGCTCATCCGTATGGCCAGAACAGGCATCTTAAATTTTTCGGTTTCGTTTTCCGGATCGAGTCGCCCCAAACCCAGGAATTGTTTTCGATTAATCCCCAGTTTTCCGAAATAACTGCCGAAATACTTATCCATCAGTTCGACGGAGAACTCGTCATTCCCGGCGGCAACGGGCGTATGGACGGTAAAGACATTTCCCGCCTTGGCGACTTCGACGGCCTCGTCGAAGGTCATGCCCAACGTGCTTCGAAGCCGTCGAACCCGTTCGAGGGCCATAAAAGCGGCATGGCCTTCGTTCATATGGCAGACCGTCGGTTCCAGCCCCATCGCATACAGCGCTTTGAGACCTCCGATACCCAGAACCATCTCCTGACAAATCCGCATTTCGGAATCGCCTCCGTAGAGCTGTTGCGTGATCACGCGATCCTCGGGCGAATTCATGGGGATATTGGTGTCCAGCAGATAAAGTTGAACCCGGCCAACCTCGACCTTCCAAACCTGCGCGCTGACGGTACGGCCGGGGAATTGAATGCCGACAACCAGAGGACGTTTGCCCTTTTTTCGAATCAGCTCCATCGGCATATTATAGAAATCGTTGTCGATATAATGTTCCTGCTGCCATCCGTCCGTATTCAGATACTGACGACAATACCCTTTCTGATACATCAGTCCCATACCCACAAGGGGCAGGCCCAGATCGGATGCGCTCTTGAGGTGGTCCCCGGCCAAAATTCCGAGACCTCCCGAATAGATCGGAATGCTTTCATGGACGCCAAACTCCGCGCTGAAATACCCGATCAGCGGACGGCCGGATTTGGCATACACTTTGTCGTACCAACTGGGCGAGTTTTTGGTTTCATCCAACGTCTCGCGGGCGGACTTGAGTTGATAGAGAAATCCTTCATTTTCAGCCAGGTCCTCCAGACGCGCCTGGGACACCATACCGAGCATTTTGACCGGATTATGCATGCACTGCTTCCAAAGATCGTAATCGACCCGGCGAAAAATATCCATGATTTCGGTATGCCATGACCAGTAGAGGTTATTGGATACAGTCCGCAGATCTTCCAGCGTCGGAGGAAGCGAGGGTTTCACCGTGAAGGTCCTGATTGTATGCATGACAGTATTTCCTTATCTGTCGATCAATCATCTGGTTAGAAAACGATTATAATCAATTACATTCTATGAATTCATCGGTACTTTGGGCGGATATCTTAATGGGAAATCATTCGGATATCCCGCGAAATATCCATTTCAAAAATAGATTATCGGACATGCAGAATTAATTCAGAATCAGCGGTTCTTGTGTGCGGATCGATCTATATCCGTTCATGGGGTGGAACGCTTATTATCTGCCGGAGACCGATCCAGATCCCGAGAACATGTTGCCGATGTTGTTGGTCATGGAACCGGACATTCCATAATTCGATCCCATCATAGATCCCATCGAATTCATCCCATACCCCGTACTTCGGGGCGACGTCAATTCGCTAAGATTATACACTCGTAAATTCAGGGAGTCCCCCAGGGATCTCTTGGAAGCGATCACAAGGATCTGGCCGCGTGTGGCATAAGCCAGTTGACCTTTTCCGCCATCTACGGCATTGAGCAATAATTCCAGTACCTGACCCAGCGAAATGTTCTGTAATCCGTCGATCCCGACGGGCTGATCCTGTCCGATAAAAGCGTTGTTTTGAATATCGGTCCAATTGATCATAAGGGGTAACGGCGGATTCATACAGGTTCGAATCCGTTCAAGGGCTTCTCGAAACGGCGTACTGGATTGAATGGAGGAAACATCCACGCGCTGATCCAGAAGACTTTTCCAATTCGTGATTCGAGCATTGCGACCATCGATTGGGGTTTTGGATCGCACAGAGGGCGATGGGCCAAGAACGACCTTCGGTTGACGTATCGTTTCGGTTACTTTCGGTGCGATCGGTACATCTTTGAAGATCGCCCATCCTTTCTGCACAAGTGTTCTTGACAGATCACATCCATCCACTTTCACATCGCACGTCAAACGAAACATACTCCCCATCTCAATTCGATCGAGACGAATTCGTTTCGAGTTCATCAGAGATTCTTCAAGGAATCGTTGTGCCTCAGATGCAAGATGTTCCGGAACCTCAATACCACGAAGGGTAACCGACAACCTGGCCGGGCCTACCAGAGACCAGTCAGCCGCTCGACAGATGAACATCACGGGGGAACGAACCGCAATTACCTCCTTAACCTTGCAGTCAGCATATTGAAAATGTGCATCTCCAAATACGGTTGAAGAATATACAAGTATCAAAACATATACCCATCGCATAATCTGTCCTTTCTACTCTGGGCCTGTCATCATTTTATAGAAAAACCTTCACCAAAAACAATAAAATTCCTCAGATTGTGTGATGCATCTCTCAACAAGTAAGGTCTGATAACCATGCCAACAAAATATGTCGCTATAAAATTGTCATTTTTTTGTCGCTGCAACGATCGGACATATTGTGAAATGAGGAATATTAACTAAGAAGATTTTCACATTAACCGATAACGGAAAATATATAATTTTTTTAATATATTATGGCAAATTTATAAGCAATTATAAATACCAATGAACAATATTCAAGACCCACGTTGTTTTCAACATGTAATTGTGAATTCTACATTTCGGGACTTTTTCTGTTCAATATAAGGTTACGCCTTTGGGCATACACAATTGTATTCACTTATCGAATTCGAAATTGTTGTCGAGGAAGGATCGTGAACATGGTATGCACTTCCCAAAGAAAGGATGTATAATTAAGCTTCTTTCCGTACATTTTTAATGAATTTTTTGACGGTGTCA
>CAYLSB010000007.1:0-105804 GCA_964386005.1 uncultured Pirellulales bacterium
CGACGACTCTGGAAGGCCCGCCATGCCGCTTAAGGAAGTGCCATTCGTGTCTGACACCTTTTTTGACTTTCCTCTGGTCGATCTGCAGGTCAACGGATTCGGCGGCGTGGATTTTTCTTCGCCGGAGTTGACTTTGCATCAGGTTATGGAGACCGTCCATCGTTTGACGGCGGCCGGGACGACGGCCTTTCTGGCGACGCTGATAACCAATCCGATGGATATTTACCGTCGGAATCTGCCGATCCTTGCCCGGTCGGCCAATCATCCTGATCTTCGCGGCCGACTATTGGGAATCCATCTTGAGGGGCCGTTCCTTAATCCAGGCGAAGGCGCACGCGGTGCACATAATCCCGAGTGGATGAAATGCGGAGATATCCGGCTTCTCGCCGAGCTGATCGATCTGAGCGAAGGAGCCGTTCGCCTTTTGACAATCGCCGCCGATATTGACGGAGCCGAAGAGATCGCCGCCTACGCACGAAAACAGGGTATTACCGTTTCGCTGGGTCATCATCTGGCCAATGCCGAACAGATCCGGCGGCTGAAACTGGCCGGAGCCACAGCACTAACTCACCTGGGCAACGGCCTGCCGCGAATGATCGACCGCCACGCCAATCCCATCTGGCCGGGGCTGGCCGACGACGACCTGACGGCGATGATCATCACAGACGGCCATCACCTTCCGCCGGAGATGATCGGCGCCATCGTCCGCGCCAAGACCGCCCGCCGGATCGTCGTCACCAGCGACAGCTCTCCCCTTGCGGGAATGCCCCCGGGACGATATCACTCGCTGGGCAATGACGTTTTTCTGGATACGAATGGGAAACTATATAATCCCTCGACGGGCTACCTGGTGGGTTCCTCGTCCACGATGAAGCAATGCATGGATCATCTGGCTTCGCTGAATATCCTGTCGCAGGACGAATTGCGTATTGTGGTATTTGTAAATCCACTATGCCTGATTGGTATCGATCCCGATGCGGTAACTATCGGAAGCTGATACGATCGTCAATCGCGGATATTTTTGTATCGCCAGGGCTTGAAGCCCCTTTTGAGCATCGCATCCAGTATATATTCCGAGCGGACGACATTATCTCCGGTGGCTTCGTAACATCGGATGGTCGTTTTCGACTCATCCGTAAATTCTTTGAAGAGAACAACATGGCGGTTGAAACGGTTGAGGATGTCGCCCGGAAGGAGAGAACGAGGATCTTTCAATCGAACGCAGATTCCGGGGAGACTGCGCGTGGAGTGTTTGACGGGCAGGTCCCAGCAGCGGGAAATCAGGCCTGAACAATCCACCCCCACGGCGAAACGGCTCTCGTCGGCCTTCTCGCAGAAAAGATCTCCGGCGTATTTACCTGCGGCGACGGCGGCGTCAAATTCATCGATCGCAACCCAGCCGCCCCACTGATATGGAACACCTCGATTGGATCGACCGGGCGTAAAATCCGGAGTATCGACATAAATCCCGTCCGGATCCAAACCCTCGAAAAGATTCCGTTCGGAGGCAATCCAAGTATGATCGGCGTAGAGGTTGGCGACACGGATCGCTTCAGAACGAGTAATCGGTGGGCAGGTATGGCCGGGGCAAACGGGTACAAGATGGCAACCTCCCAATAATAAAATCGCCACCGGAAGGGAAAAGATAATTGGGAATGACAGACCCGATTGTCTTGGATGCGATGAATCCGCCGTCATAGATTCCTACTTGCCAATGCACCATAGATGCTTGAACGTACGAATGAGGATATGCCCATCCGTGCAGACCGGGGTAGCCAGAGTGAATTCGCCGAGAGGATTGGCCGAGAGCAACTTGAATTCATCGCCCTGTTGGAGAACATAGGTTGTGCCTTTATCGCTGGTGACATAGATTTTTCCATCCGCCAGGATCGGCGAAGCGCTGATTGTCACGGTACGTTCTTCCAGTTTCCCGCTCCAGATGTCTTTTCCTGTACGGATATCAACGCAGTGAAAACCGCCTCGGTCGGTAGCGAGATAGAGTTTGCCATTCACCGCGGCCGGAGTCGGCAGATCGGTTGACAGGTCTTTTCGGGTCCAGAGGACATGGCTATGGGTCACGTCTCCTGATCCTCCCAAACGAACGGCCGTATGGGTTCTGCCGCGAGAATAGGGAGCGATGAGAATGCCATCGGATAGTACGGGCGAGGCGACGGAACGGAAAAATTCCTGCCCATCCGGATTGAGCCCCCCTACCCGCCAGAGTTCCTTTCCCTCGGAGGCATCGTGGGCGGTGATATGATCGGCGCCAAGAACATAGATCGTCTGATTGGATCCCTCGGTTTGAACGACAGGGGTCGTATAACTATGATTGGCCTCGCGGGGAGCATTCAAAGAACGGTCCATCTTCCAGGCGACATCGCCGGTTTTCTTATTGAAGGAGACGATGTAGGAAGGTTTATCATGCATAACCGCGACGACGACATGATCGCGTGTTAGAACGGGAGAGGTGCCAAGATCCCACCAGAGGGTATCGGGACCATAGAGCGTCTGGAGGTTTTTGTGCCAACGAATTGTCCCATCGAGGTCCATGCCGGCCAGATCACCGCTGCGGAAATACGCAAAAAGCAATTGCCCGTCGGTGACGGGGGACGGGTGGGAGCCGCTGCCTTTCTCACGGTGCTTGGCGGGGACGTTATCGCCGAGGGCCTGCTGCCAGAGTTTGTTGCCTTTGAGGTCGAAGGCCATGACGATATTCTTACCATTCTCGGCCGAGGTCAGAAAAATGCGACCTTCCCAGACGATCGGCGTTGATCCGCTGGAACCGGGCAAGGGAACTTTCCACGCAATGTTATCGGTTGAACTCCATGTGGCCGGCAATCCTTCGGCTTCGGAGACTCCATTGCCCGTCGGGCCACGCCATGTCGGCCAGTTCCCGCGAGATTCGGCGGCCATCGCCGACAGGAACGGGAATAAAAACAGGACAACGGAAACGACTATCGGATTGGATACCTTTGACATTCTCATCAACCTCGAAACGGATCTGAACATTCCGGCTCGGCTTACCATAACCGAATCGTATCGGTAGAAAGATACCATATCGGGACAAAAAGCAAAGATCAAAAATTGGAAAACAAAAAGGGGACAAGTACAACCCGCCCTCGGCGGAATGTACCCATCCCTCTTTCTGTGTGCCACGAAAGGAACCTACTCGGTAGGTTCGTCACCCCCCTCGTTAGCCAGTTTCTGGAACTCCGTGGGTTCATCTCCCCCCTCGAAAGCCAGCATCTGGTACTCGGTAGGTTCATCGCCTCCCTCAGTAGCCAGCAGCTGGTACTCGGTGGGTTCATCCCCCTCGGCCAGAACCACAGGAACGCCGACGAAGAGCATCAGCATAAGCATCATCAATACCTTCTTCATGGTTTTCTCCTTACATCCAATTGATGATTCATGAATCCGATTGGTTTTCTTTATCCACACAATTCACTATACGAGCTATTGACGGGCGAGATTATCACGGGCGTCGTGATCCCGCTGGGCAGCAATTGGTCAGGGGTGGGCGTTATCTCGATGGTACCGCCGGTGTAGCCGACGCCTTCGCTTCCACCGTCGTCCGCGGCGCCGATGTTGGTGACATAACCGCTGCTATAATACGACGTGTCGAACATCGAAATGATGGTTCCATACAGCGTCGCGTTACCGCGAACGTCCACAATGCCGCCGACAATCGCGCCGGTGAGAACGTTTTCATCTCCGGATTCAAAGGTGGTGGTACTTCCAACGTTCACGTTGAAATTAGGAGCCAGGATGGTGGTCTCCTGAAACTGCGACTGGTTGTTGAATGTCGCCGTTCCGGTGAAATACAGGTTGTTGCGCATCCACCACGTGCTGCTGGTCGTGCTGGTGGCGGGAACGTCGGTCACGATGGTCCCGTTGAACGCGCAGTCTTCGAATCGAATGTTATTGGTCGCGGACGAGCTGTCGGAATAGGTCGCCGCGGCCTCGACGAACAGAACGTTCTCAAACGTGCAGTTTTTAAACAGGGCATGGGTCCCCTTGGGAATCTTGATGTTGCTGAATGTCTGGTTCTGATACACTTTGCGAAGCAGTTGTTTGCTCGAACTGGATTTGGGCACGGTGTATCCGCTGGCCGCGTGAGGGAAATATTCCGTCACGGTCGTCGAGGAGGTCGCAATTGTCGCACACAGCGCCTTATAGGAACTGGTATCATAGTCCGAAGCGCTCATGCCGGGCATCGAGGGATAGGTGATTCCATAGCGGATTCCTTCGTGCGCGCCCTGGATTTTGTCCTCGGGGCTATAGATTCGATTGCCCTCCGCATCGAACATGGGCTGATCATTTTCGTCCAGGGTTTCCATCTGGAGGTTATAATTTCTCAGGTTGTCCAGGGTAATGGCGGTGCTGATGGTTCCTTCAATAATCGTATCGGAGGTCGTTTCAATACCCGTTCCCAGAGAAGGTTTGTTCCAAGAGCTATAGACGGGCCCGTGAATGACGGAGTTTTGCGTAACCCACATACGGCCGCGGCTGGCAACGGCGTAGTTCAAGACATCGGCCTGTTTGCGGATTTCCATTTCGAGATGAATAGTTCGGCTAATCGATCCTTCCGAACCGTTGCAGTTCAGCAGAATGCGCGCGGGATCGGCGTCGTATCGATAGAATCGAAGTGCGAAGCTTTGTCCCGCACTGCCAAAATTGATGGCCTGCGTGGTGATCTCCTGCCCGTCGCCCCCGGCATCCGAGAAGGCGGAGGGGGAACCGACCGTCAATCCGCCGAACGCGGTGTTCTGCAGAGTGGTGCAGAGATTGCTCCAAATGAGGTTGGCTTCCGACGTGGAAACCGTGTTCCGGTTGGTGCTGAACGTGGGCGTGTGGGCGACGATGTATTTGGCGCATTCCAGGCCGGACAGAGCGCTGTTCATCGCGGAATTGGACCGACGATGATTGTCGGCGACTTGCGCATTGGTGGCGCTGGTGGCCATCAGGCCAACCGTCAACGCGGAAAAGACCGCCACGAAGATCAGCGAGAAGACCAGCGCGATACCGCGCCGTGTGGAGACGATTCTGATTATTTTGCGTTTCATGGTTTTTCCCCCCCAAGGGTCAATGTATCCAATAAAACATACAAAATATATCCGCCTTATGCCAATCGAAAACGTACACAATTCCTCCCGCGCATCAAACGGCCCGGGCGGAAAATCAACCCGGGCCGATAATCTTTTACTTCTTGCAGACTTTCATGCACATCTTCTTCCACCAGTGTTTCCAGTCGAGTTGGACGACCTTGACGGTGTCAGTGCCGGTAAAGACGGTACCTTCATTCAGCTCGCCGGTGAGGGTCAAATCAACTTTCCCTTCGAAGTCTTCCAACAATGTCTGGATCTTTTTCTTGTCGAATACCGCCACGGCGACTTGACGGCAGCGATACATATACATCGCGGCCAGTTCGTCGTTCAACAGGATACTTGCGGCGTTGATATCCTTGACAAAATACCCTTCGGGCAAACGGATCATGGCCAGGACATAGGCGGCGCAAGGAATATACACTTTATTGGGCACGATGTTGATTTTCGCTTCGATGGCGGCTTCGATCTCATCGACGCCGATATCGATGCGGCCGTTCATGACGCGTTTTTCTCCATCAATATCCTTCTCTTCGGCGGCCGCGCCGTAGTTGGGATTTCCCTTATTGATGCAGGGCGATTTCTTCTGCAAATGGCAATCGCCGGGGACATAGACATCGGCCTCGGTAAACGAACCATTCTGAACGAACAGAGGATCCGCATCGACCATCGTATCGATATCCATGGTGATAACGCTGGTGTCATCCACCCCAACGGATGTTGCGAAATTCTGGATATTACAATAAGCAATCGAAGCCGTTTCGCCTTCGGATTGATCTTGACCGGCGACATAGATCGTTGCGGGAATCCATGCCCCGGGCGCGGTTGCGTTACCCCAGAAGACGCTGTTTTCGATTTTCAGATCGGAAGAACTGGTCGCATACAAAGCCGATACCGTCTCCGTGGCTATGTTGTCGATAATCGTACAGTTTACGATCTCAGGGGCGATCGTATCCTCAAAGTAGAAACATCCGCCGGACAAAGCCATATTCCCGGCGAAAATGCAGTCACGGAAGACAGGGCTTCCGCCCCGAGCCGACACGGCGCCACCCCAGAAGTCCGACTTGTTTCCAATGAATTGGCAATGTTTCAGAATGGGACTACCATCCCAGATGGAAATGGCGCCCCCCGAGATATACGAATTGTTTGCGATAAACAGGCAGTTTTCAATGACGGGATTACATCCGAAATAGCAATAAAGACCGGCGCCTTCATCCCCCATGTTGTTATTAATCACGCAGTTTCGAATGGTAGGACTACTGCCGCGGAATGTGGTGCCGTCGGTCATACAAACCAAGGCGCTGCTCAGGAAGCCGGAAAAACCGGTTATATTGGCTATTGTAAATCCGTCAATCACCGTGGTATTTTCCTCACCGCTCTGGAAAATGAACCCGTTGGGGTACCCGCCGCCACAGTCAACGATTGTAGCCGCAACCACCTCAGGATCCATGGGATTGACGCTTTGAACGGTGATGGCCTTGCCCATCAGATCGATGCCGCCCATATAGATTCCCTGAGCGACAACGATCACATCCTCTTCAACGGCGATGGAAATCGCATCCTGAATGCTAACGACAGGAACTCCGCCAACCTCTGAGGGCACATAGATCGTGGCCGCATTGCCGGTTACCAGCAGGCAACCCAGAACCATCGACAGATATATTAGTAACGTCTTCATTGTTTTCTCCCTTCCAAATTCAGCACGCAGAAGCTGCAATCCAAGATGTCTGGTGCTGCTATAAATCATACAAAATGTTGGCTCGCACTGACAAATTTAATAACGGCGAGCCATGAGACCGATAATTTACAGGATTGTCGGAAAATATCGCTTGAAGGGAGAAAAAATACCGAGGCAGGAACGGGGATATTCCGTTTGGAATACGGATAGGGAATTTATGTTTTCAATATACCGGATGTGATTTTTTTCAGGCAGGCATTCTCCACCCATAACAACAGCCGTCCGGAAGCGAATATGAGATTGCAGGAAAAACAACCGATTCAAGGCCCATCCCTGAGCGAAATTGGATTCATACAAGACCATACGATTCCCCCCACATTCAAAATCAATGAATGGGTGTTAATATATTATACTCGAAAACGGTTGTGATACCTATAGCTTATAGGGATCGGTAAAATTCCCGATCATTGCCAAATTTGGCTGATAATCCGTTGATGATCGGACATGAAAGGACATCATATTAAGCGATACAAATTGACGAGAAATCAATATTGGATCGTTTTGAATATTTTTCAACTTGTTTCTAACCGTCCCGCACAAACAGGGTAAGGATTACAGTTTGTCAGGATTATCGGACGTTTTCTGCTCGGCATGGTACGAACTTCGTGTGAATGGAGAGGCCATGACCCATCCGAATCCAAGTTGCCTGGCGGTGTCGGCCCATTGGTCAAAACGATCAGGATGAATATACTCGACGACTTCAAGACTTTCTTTTGATGGACGAAGATATTGACCGATCGCAACGCGGTCACATTGTACAGCACGAAGATTCTGCAGGACTTGCATGACTTCCTGATCCTTTTCACCCAGACCCAGCATGATGGAGGATTTGGTATCCACATTTGGCCAGGCCACCTTGGCTTTCCGCAGTAACTCCAATGACCGTTGATAATCTCCACCCGAACGAGCCAGCGAATACAACGACGGGACTGTCTCCACATTGTGGCCAAAGACAAAGGGCACGGCCTCGGAAAGAATTTCGATGGCTCGATCCTGACAGCCGCGAAAATCAGGCACGAGCAGTTCATATTGCAGGTCCGGTAATTCCCGCCGACATTGGATAATGACATCACGAAAATGGGCGGCTCCGCCATCCGGGAGATCATCCCGATCGACGCTGGTAATCACCAGATATTTCAGATTCATACGCCGCGCCATTTCGGCAACCCGGCGGGGCTCGTCGGGATCCGGAGGAAGGGGCTTGCCATGGCCCACGGAACAAAAACGGCAGTTTCGCGTGCAAACATTGCCCAGAATCAGGACGGTCGCCGTCCCTCGCGACCAGCAATCACCCCGGTTGGGGCAATTGGCGTTGGTACAGATCGTTTCGAGACCCAGCCCCTGGAGGGTGGAGGCGGTATGCTGAAAGGTTTCCCCCGCGCCAAGCCGCCGCTTGAGCCAAGGGGGCAATCGTTTGTGTTCGGTCATGGTGTTTTCCTGAATGATTCACGGCAGATCTGAGCCATTTCGGTTTTTACGCGATCCATGCCTGGGCATTGGCCGGTTTCCTTTTCGAGGGAGGTCATCACAACCCCGTTCAGTCCGCATGGAACAATCGCTTCAAATATCCTCAAATCATTGAGGATGTTAATCGCAATGCCGTGAAACGTCACCCATTTTTTTACCTGAACGCCGATGGAAGCAATCTTGCGTTCGTTGACCCAAATACCTGGAAATCCTTTGCGAATCCCGCCATGCAGATCGAACCGCCGAAGCAATTCGATTCCGACTTCTTCGAGTCGATGAACGTAATCCGTTACGCCAAGACCGAGGAATTTAAGTTTAAGAATCGGATAACAGACAATCTGACCCGGATTATGGGCGGTTGCAGCGCCGCCCCGGCGGATGGAAACAACCTCGATTCCCCTTCGGGCGAGTTGTTCTTCATCCATTAATAATCGATTCTCGGCCTGACGTACACCGAACGTAATTACAGGCGGATGCTCCACCAGAAGAATCGTATTGCCGATCCGGTCATCCAGCCGCCTCTGCCAGAGGTATTCCTGCAGCGTCAGCGCCTGCCGATAGGGCATCAATCCGCAATCCTGAATGTCAATCGTTTCGATATTCACTCTTTCATTTTTCACATCATAATCATGGAACATCAATCCTGCGAATTCCGCTTTTTTTGAAATAGTCTTTGTTGAATTACGACAAACGATTAGAGCATAGAGTTGTATCTTGCCGTCGGATATTCTACAATCATTTTATGCCTTTGCCAGAAATGATGTTCAATCGGGAGAGAAATATGTGGCATTCAATGTTTCGAATGGTACGAACGGCGGTTATCCTTTTTCTAAGCCTTGTCGGTCTATTCGTTATTCTCGAGATCGTCCGTGCCGGACAAACGTTCTATGCGCTGCATCCAATCGCGGGATGGTTATTTACGGGTCTGATAGCGGCTTTGGGATTGTTATTGGTTGGTAGGTTCATTTGGATCATGATGAGTCGCCCGGCTCTATTGAATCCGCCCAATGTACCGGAGTTCGCGGCGGCATCTCGACATGAATTGCGCCAGTACGGGCGATATCTGCGCCGATATGCGGATCGGCTTGCCACGAATCCGGTATTATCTGCGGAAGAAAGGCAGATGGCTGTCACGGGTGGACAACAACTAACCGCCGCGCTGGACGGCGCCGATAAAGATTCCCTGCGCACGGCCGTGGAATCCGCCGAAAACCAGACTGTCCGCCCCCTGCTGGAACAACTGGATGAGTCCGCACGACGACATGTCCGAGCGGCCATGCGGGATGTGATGATCGGGGTAACGCTAAGTCCATGGCGGGCAATCGACCTGTTGATGGTTCTGTATCGGAATTTGACCATGGCCACCGCGGTGGTTGCCACCTACAATCACCGGCCGCGTCTGCGCGAACAACTGGCAATTTATCGCGATATCCTGGCGGTAACGGCGGCGGTGAATTTCCTGAGCATGGGTAAAAATCTATTGGAAGGTCTTTGCGCTCGTGTGCCCGGTGTCGGCCGTTTTCTCGACGATATCGCTCAGGGAATGGGCGCCGGATTTCTCACGGCCGTCGTCGGTCACGCCGCCATCGATCGCTGCCGGGCAGTCCGCCGATGGGATCGCCGGTCCGCCACGTCCATGCTGGGCTCTCAGGCCGCCGCCTTTTATGCCGATGTTCGCGATACCTTTCAGAAGGATATCTTGCCCGCCGTACTCAAACGCATCGGCGACAGTTCCCGAGAGACGATGGAAAAAATCGCTTCCGCCCTCGACGAGACCGGCTCGAAAATCACCAGCTTCGTCAAGGTGCCCATCCAGGCCGCCGTCGCCGCCGGCAATACCGCCATCAACGCCGGACAATCCATCGGAACCTTCTCCAAACGACATCTGTGGGACCGATTTCGTAATAAGTTCTGATCAAATCCCGCCGATTCGTTTCCACGTCGCCAAGAGAAAAGGGCACGATAACTTACGTGCCCCTTGCTGATTGTCTAAGAACTGAATGTTATTTCATATCCAACTCAATAAAACCTTTTTTGATTATCGGTCGGAATCTTGGTTAGGTTGGCCATGGGGAGCCATTTGTTGGCTCATTTGTTGCGCCATGGTCATCATTTCAAGAATATGCGCCTTGGGCGCGATCAGATCGAACGTCATGGCGCCATTGCCGATCGTTCCGCCGAAAACGATGTTGCTCTTGGATTCGATATTGATCTTGGGCATGGTTCCACCCGGCATCATCGTCTGCATCATCGGCATCGACATCGCAAAGAGTCGGACAATGTTATAAGTTCCAATATAATCCAGTTTGGAGGCATCACCACCAAGCATGGTCATGGCGGCCTTGATTTCCGAAGCGGTGGTTTTGGCCTTTCCGGCCTTGGCTTCATCGATCATCGTTTTCATAGCCGCATCGGTTCCTCCGATAGCGCCGAGACAAAGCCCCTTGACCACGGCCAGACGATAATTAAAACCCTCGCCATATATGGCCTTGATGGCCTGATCGGCCTGCGGATCTCCCATCCCTTCGATCGAGACCTTGGCGACATCGATCTTGACGCCGGAATATTCTTCCGCGGCGGCCTTGAGAGCGAAGTCCGCCTTCATACCGAACGCTTCATACAATCGCTTGATCGAGCCGGATTGCGACACCTGTTCCATCTCTTTCATGGCTTTACGGTAGGCGGCCTCATCCTGAATCTGCATGGCCATTGTACCGGTAAACGGTGATTGGCCTTGGGACGCTTTCATTGTGAAAGCCATGCTTTCGCCCATCGCAGCTCCCATTGAGGCAATCATGGTTTTGACCTTGGCCAGATCGGCCTTCGTATCGTCGTCTGTTCCGGCCGTCATGATATCCAGCATCCAGGTGTTGGACTTGGCCCACGTATCCTTATTGACACGGAATGCCATATTCATCATGGCGCCGTCTTCGAGATATTCCGTCAGCGCCAGTTTTCCGGCGGGCGCCGCGATGAGCATTCCGGCCAAATCACTGTTCGCTAGCGCCTTGAATTTCATCGAAGCTCCGAATGCCTCCCCCGACGGCCTCAACGAAAGAGAAATCCAATCAGACTGATCCATAAACGCCTCGACAATCTGCAGGCCCATCTCCATCGATTGGGCCGATGCACCAGGCATCATCGGATTGTTACCCATCTCGGAACGGATTCCATCGAATACTTCATCGATTGCGTCTCCGAACTGAGACTTAATCTTTTGCAGATTCGCATACGCCCACATCGGCTCTTTGGCCGCGGCGGCTACGGTTGCCGCGTCGAGCGAAGAGGTCAGATTGGCCCTGCGATTGGCCTTGAAACCCGCCGCCCAAGCCGCAAGCGGTTCGGCCATTCCCGGTTCGGTCAACAACAAGTAGGAACCCGACCTCACAAACACAATCGTTGGATCGGTCTGGCCTTGTCCCTGCGTGATCGCATAAACGCCCATGTTGTCGGGCTTGCTGATATTGGAATGCCCGGCGAGAAATTTATCAAAATCGGTTACGGGAACCAGAACCGCAAACAGGACATCATCCTCGCCTGATTTGATGGCAAAGGCACCAAAGCTTCCGGCCATATTGACATTGCTCAACTCCGGATCTCCGAGAAACGTGGCCATCTGCATCTTGGCCATCATCGCCAGACTTAGAGGCATTGGTGAAATGCCCATAATGAACTGATCCAGTTGCCCCAGAGCCGCATCCATATTGTTGATCCGGACACAGAAAAGACTGTCGGCGGGAATTGTTTCAAACAGGGCATCCGCCGCCGGACAAACGCCGATTGGTAGTGATATTGCCAAGCCCAGAAATACATACACAAGACCTCTGTTCATTCCGCCGAACCACTTCATTTTTATACCTCCGATTGATTTCGATTGAGTCCAGCCGAACCGTCCCGGCCGGTTATTAGTAATGACGCGCATTGTATCTCAATATCGCCGGAAAAGTATAAAAATCCTTGAAAACAGTTATTCTTAACCACGATTAACGTTAATGGAACAGTCGGTGGTATTGGAGTTAAAACCTCTTTTCCATAGTCCAAACAACCAATCCCATACCCTATAGCTGTTAAAATCGGTAAACTTATGTAATTTGGACAACAGGAGGTTTGTGATTTGGCCTATAATCGACTAAAATAATTTCTTTCTGTAGCTTTCGTATCTACAGGTACTTATCACAGTTTGACTGAAAAAGTAACGAAATTTTATTGCCATTCCATCGTGGTATAATTATCATCAAACAAGAAAGGCACGTACCAATATATAGCAATGGAGAACCCGTTATCACTACATATTGTGGTTTCGGGTTCCAGGATTTTTATATAATGGAGGTTATAATGACCGAGGAAAGGATTCCAAAGTTTAACGAAAAAATGACATCTCCGCAGGCGCAGCCGTGGAAGACACCTGTGGTGCGCCCAGTAACCGGGATGAATATTGCCCGACACTTTTCCAAGCCCACTGTTCACCCGTTTGATGAGATATCCTGGGAAAAGCGGGAAGCGAAAATCTCAGATGAAACCGGTAAGTCCATTTTCGAGCAGAACAACGCCGAGGTTCCGGCTTCCTGGAGCCAGTTGGCAACCAAGGTCGTCGTCAGCAAATATTTCTACGGCGATGCCGATCTGGGGGAGCGCGAGTATTCCGTCAAGCAATTGATCCACCGCGTAGCCCGCATGATCGCTGATCGCGGCCGTCGTGACGGGTATTTTGCCTCCGACGAGGACACGGAGAATTTTTACTCTGAACTGACATGGCTATGTGTCAACCAGTACGGCTCTTTCAATTCGCCGGTATGGTTCAATGTGGGACTCTACGATGTCTATGGTATTGCGGGAACCCCTCATAATTTTTATTGGGATCAGAAACAAAACAAGGCCGTACCCTGCCCCAACTGTTACGAGTATCCACAAGCATCGGCCTGCTTCATCCAGTCCGTTCAGGACACCATGGAAGACATCATGCGCCTGACCCGCAGCGAAGCGATGCTCTTCAAGCACGGTTCGGGCACGGGGACCGATCTTTCGACGCTTCGCAGCAGCCGCGAGAAATTGTCCGGCGGGGGGAAGCCGTCGGGTCCGCTGAGTTTTATGCGGGTTTTTGATCAGATCGCCGCGGTGGTCAAGTCCGGAGGCAAGACGCGCCGTGCGGCCAAGATGCAGTCGCTTCGGGTCGATCATCCGGATATCCGGGACTTCATCACCTGCAAAGCCGACGAAGAAAAAAAAGCATGGGCTCTGATCGAACAGGGATATGGCGGCGACCTCAACAATGAG
Source organism: uncultured Pirellulales bacterium (assembly GCA_964386005.1). Taxonomy (GTDB): domain Bacteria; phylum Planctomycetota; class Phycisphaerae; order Sedimentisphaerales; family Anaerohalosphaeraceae; genus FEN-1350. The sequence goes on from CAYLSB010000007.1 coordinate 13,582, forward strand.
GCCTACAACAGCGTGATGTTCCAGAACAGTAACCTTTCGGTTCGCGCCACCGATGAATTTATGGAGGCATCCGAAAAAGACGGCAAGTGGACAACCCGATCCGTCACCACGGGCCAACCTGTCGAAGATTATTCCGCCCGAGAGTTGATGACGTTGATCGCCGATTCCACTCGGATCTGCGGCGATCCGGGCATGCAGTTTCACACAACGATCAACAAGTGGCATACCTGTCCCAAGTCCGGCTCGATCAACGCATCGAATCCCTGTAGCGAATACATGTTTCTGGATAATTCCGCTTGCAATCTGGCGTCCCTGAATCTGATGAAATTCCGTAACGAAGACGGCTCGTTCAACGTCGAGAACTTCAAGAAGGCCATTCGGATCTATATCATCGCACAGGAAATCCTGGTCGATAATGGAAGTTATCCTGAGATTCACATCACCGAAAACAGCCATCATTTTCGTCCGCTTGGACTGGGATTCGCCAATCTTGGCTCTTTGATGATGAGCTTGGCATTGCCGTACGATTCATCTCAGGCCCGCGCCTGGGCCTCGGCGATCTCGGCGATCATGACCGGCACTGCTTATTCCGTCAGCGCGGAAATCGCATCCAAGAAGGGCGTTTTCGACGGCTTTGAACTGAACAAGGAAGCCATGCTCAAGGTCATCGGCATGCACCGCGAGCATGCCTACAATATTCCTGAAGTGCATTGCCCGGACTATATGATCCACGCCGCCAAGAATGCCTGGGATCAGGCGTTCGATGCCGGATCTCAATCGGGATACCGTAACGCACAGGTGACGGTCATTGCTCCGACCGGCACTATTGGTTTCATGATGGATTGCGATACCACAGGAATCGAGCCGGATATCGCTCTGGTCAAGTACAAGCTGCTGGCCGGAGGCGGTATGTTGAAGATCGTCAATAAGACTGTGCCTATGGCCCTGGAGCGACTCGGCTATAGCCCCGAGGATATCAAGGAAATTTGCGACGAGGTTGATCGAAACGACACCATCGAAACGGCTGCCAAGCTGCGGCCGGACCATCTGGCCGTGTTCGATTGCGCCTTCAAGCCCATCAACGGCAAACGACACATTCATTACATGGCCCATATCCGCATGATGGCCGCCGTACAGCCGTTTATTTCCGGCGCGATTAGCAAGACGATCAACATGCCCAAGGAGGCGACGACGGAAGAAATCGCGTCGGCCTATCTCGAAGGATGGAAACTCGGTCTCAAAGCCGTGGCGATTTATCGCGACGGTTCCAAACGGATCCAGCCGGTCAATGTGGAAAAACAGGGCGAAAAAAGCAAGAAACAGGGAATCGAGGATCCGCAGCCGCCCAAACCGTTTCGTCGTCGTCTCGCCGAGACACGAAACAGCATTACGCATAAATTCTCCGTCGCCGGTCACGAGGGTTATCTGACCGTCGGACTCTACGAAGACGGTCAGCCGGGTGAATTGTTTATCACCATGGCCAAGGAAGGAAGCACCGTCGGCGGTCTAATGGATGTCGTCGGAACCTGCGTATCAATGGCCCTGCAATACGGAGTGCCTCTGATCACGCTGGTCGATAAGTTCCGCCATGCGCGATTTGAACCGTCGGGCATGACCAGCAACAAGAATATTCCCTTCGCCAAGAGTCTGATCGACTATATCTTTTGCTGGATGGGCTGTCAGTTCATTCCGGGCTATGCGGAAAAAAACACGCCCAACGGCAATCCCTCGGCGCCGCAGGCCAATAAAACGGAGACCACCGCCAAAAAACTCGTCGAAAAGACCAAGGATTTGGCCCGCAAGATTGATGAGGTCAAGGCCCTGCAAAAAAAACCCGCCGATAAACCGCAGGATGTCGCCCGACGCCCCGTCACGAATACTCGTTCTGACCGGTCAGGAATGGATCGTCTCTCCGAGTTGGCGGTTCAGACCGTCCCGTCCGTCGTCTATACTGATGGCCTCGCTGTCGATGCGGCCGTAATGAACCAGTTCAATTCGCAGTTCCAGCATTTTCAAGATGACGCCCCGGCATGTGATGTCTGCGGATCGATCTGTGTACGAAACGGGACCTGTTACCGTTGTTTCAACTGCGGAAACTCGATGGGCTGCTCGTAAGCCATTGCACAATAAAGAGATAAGATCAAATTGACGCCGAATTTCATGCCGACAGATGGTGCATGTGATCGAAATCAATCTTCGGCCAAGGGAATTGTTGTCAAAATGGCGTTTTTTTTGATCTTGCCATTGACAACATTTCCGATTCAGCTATAATACGAGACTTTTACTGAATTGGAAACAGGAGTTGTATTGATGAAATCCTATCTGGTTAAAAAAGAAGACGTAGAGAAACGCTGGTATCTGATCGACGCACAGGACAAGGTTCTGGGGCGTCTGGCTTCGGATATCGCAACGATTTTGATGGGCAAAAACGATCCTCTATATACCCCACATGTGGATATCGGTAATTATGTGGTCGTTGTCAACGTCGATAAGATCCGCGTTACCGGGCGCAAGGCCGAACAGAAGATGTACAAGCGGTATTCTCGCTATCCCAGTGGTCTGCGTCTGATCCCGTTCAAGGATATGATGTCCCAGCGTCCCGAGCGTGTACTGCAACTGGCCGTAAAACGGATGCTCCCGCGGAATCAGATGAGTCGGCACGCCCTCAAAAAACTGCGGATGTTCGTCGGACCTGAACACACGCATTCAGCACAACAACCCGAAAAACTCGAACTCTAAGCGGATTAGGCAGGAAAGCTGGTTATGGTGGATACTGAAAATACTCCGTTGATCGATCCCAATATTCTGAACAAGCCCAAGGAAACTGCCCCGGTGATTCCCGGTCAGCCATTGAAAATGCCGGCCAAGTCGGCAACGACTCCCGATAAGGGAGGTTTCGTATGGGGTACTGGGCGTCGTAAAACCAGTGTTGCCCGCGTTCGAATCCGTCCGGGTAAGGGTGAATTCAAGGTCAATGAACGCAGCGTGGATGAGTACTTTACCCAGCCGCAGGATCGTAATTCCGTACAAGCCCCCCTGAAGGCCCTGAATGTCGCGACCAGCTTTGACGTATTCGTCAATGTGAAAGGCGGTGGAACCACGGGCCAGGCCGGTGCGACCATGCTGGGTATCGCCCGCGCTCTGCTCCGCTATGAGCCCAGTTGGATCGCGGCCCTTCGCGATGGCGGCTATCTCACGCGAGATAGTCGAATGGTCGAACGAAAGAAACCGGGCAAAGCCGGCGCCCGAAGGAGATTCCAGTTCTCTAAACGTTAATTGGAATCGAATCGAATTTCCCAAGCCGTCGGTGTCCCCGGCGGCTTTTTTTATTCTCCCTCATCGTTCTTTGATTTCCGGAATCGGGCAATCGGCGGCTTCTTGGACAAGAGACCGTCCGGCATGGCGGAATTTTCTCTTTGGTCCTGATTCTTTACGTTTTTCATCAAATGTGGTATGGTGGATGCTTGTTATCCGTCTATTGAAAGAATGGGCATTCACAATCAAGGAGAACCAATGATTCGCGTGGCCATTATCGGAGCCAGTGGATATACTGGATTGGATTCCATTGAAATCCTTCTGCGTCATCCCGAAGCGAAGGTGACCTACCTGACAGCCCTGCCGGAAGAGTGCGGTCCGGCCGATGTGGTATTTCCTCGATTGCGCGGTCGATGTAACCTGACCATCGAACCGATCGATCTGGATAAGCTGGCACAAACGGCCGATGTCGCGTTGTGTTGCCTTCCGCATAAGGTTTCGATGGGTTTTGTCCCCAAGCTGCTGGCCACCGGAGTCAGGGTCATTGACTTCAGTGCCGATTACCGCATCAAAGATGTTTCGGTTTATGAAAAACATTACCAGAAGCACACCGATCCCGAAAACCTTATCCATGCTCAGTACGGCCTGCCGGAATTGTTTCGCCGGCAACTTCAGGGATGTAACCTCATCGCCAATCCCGGTTGTTTCCCGACCGGCGCGGTTTTGGCGATTGCGCCGTTGCTGAAAAACGGAATGATTCGCACCGATGATATCATTGTCAACTCAGTCACCGGCGTTTCCGGCGGGGGAAAAAATCCCTCAACCACGTTTCATTTTCCCAACATGAATGAGAACATCCTTCCGTATGCCGTGGGTACCCATCGCCATACACCGGAGATGGAACAGATCGCCGCGGAGGTGGCCGGAAAACCTGTACAGATCCTTTTCCAGCCGCATGTTGGGCCGTTTGACCGCGGGATAATATCTTCGGTCTATTGTACGCCGATGACACAACTTCCGTCCAATCAGCTCATCGAGTTGTACCAGAGTTTTTATCGCAGCGAACGGTTCGTCCGCGTCCTTTCCACTCCTCCGATGGTCAAGGCCGTGGCCAACACCAACTATTGCCATGTGTATCCGGCCCAATCGAAAGGCAGGATTGTATGTTTTTCGGCTATCGATAATCTTGTCAAAGGCGCCGCCGGACAGGCGATTCAGAATTTGAATCTCCTCTATGGACTTGACGAAAGCACGGCCTTGCTATAGGGGATGTTATGGCTTCGGGAATTCTTCGGATCGCTACAAGTCAGTTTGCCGTCGGCCCTGACATCGGTCGAAACGCCGAGATGATCTGCAGGTTCATAACCGATGCGGCTTCCGAAGGAGCCGATATTGTCCACGTATCCGAATGTGCCCTCAGCGGGTATGCGGGAGTGGATTGGCCAAATCTGGACGGCTATAACTGGGACGGTTTGATTGACCAGACTCGACGTATTATGGATCTGGCGGCTCAGCTTAATATCTGGGTGGTCCTTGGCAGCATGCATCGCCTGACCGAACCGAACAAGCCCCATAATTGTCTGTATCTGATCGGGCCCGATGGACGTATCGTCGATCGGTACGACAAACGATTCGGCACTCCGTTGGATCTCCAGCATTATACTCCCGGCGATCGGTTTGTGACTTTTACTATCAATAATGTAACCGGTTCTCTCCTGATCTGTTTTGACCTGCGGTTTCCGGAACTGTATCGCGAACTGTTTCGCCGCGGTGTTCAGTGCGTGCTGCAATCGTTCTACAATGCCCGGCAGAACGGTCCCAGCGTTCATTCGGAGATCATGCGGCAGACGATGCAATGCCACGCCGCAACGCATCATTTTTGGGTAAGCATGGCGAATTCATCCGGCTGGTTTTGTCCGTATCCGTCTTGTTTCATCCAACCTGACGGCCGAATTGTACGCCAGCTCGAAGATCATCGCGATCAGATGATGATCAATATGGTGGATCTGTCGGAATCGTTTTATGATCCCATGGAAGAATACCGTCAACTGGCCCTCGAGGGACGGCTGACCAATGGCCCGGGAATACTCGACGATCCGCGATCCCTGCGGACGGATTGCCTGTAATTTCCCGGGATGAATTGGGAAATACAATGCTCGAAGGATTGAAAAACGCAAATCCGATTTTTCAAGCCCTGCTGGCCACTCTGTTTACGTGGGGCGTAACCGCCCTGGGCGCTGCGGGTGTTTTTCTTACTCGTACCATCGGTCGCAAGACCCTCGATTTTATGCTCGCCTTCGCCGGCGGCGTAATGATTGCCGCCAGTTTCTGGTCGTTGTTGGCGCCGGGGATTGCCATGGCCGAGGCCCAGGGCAAGATTGCCTGGATTCCCGCGGCCGTTGGTTTTCTACTGGGTGGAGGTTTTATCCGCCTCATCGATCTTATCCTGCCGCACCTTCACCAGGGGTACCCCACCGAACAGGCAGAGGGCATCCACACCACCTGGCGGCGAAGCATCCTGTTAATTTTAGCGATTACCTTACACAATATCCCCGAAGGTCTCGCCGTCGGCGTGGCCTTTGGCGCGTTGGCCCACAACGTACCCGAGGCCAGTTTTGCCGGGGCGGTCTCGCTGGCGATCGGGATTGGTCTGCAAAATTTTCCGGAAGGAATGGCCGTGGCTGTACCGCTTCGTCGCGAAGGTATGAGCCGTCTTAAAAGCTTCTGGTATGGGCAGCTATCGGCCATTGTCGAACCGATCGCGGGGGTTCTTGGCGCCGCCGCCGTTTTATTCGTCGCGCCCTTATTGCCCTACGCCCTCAGCTTCGCCGCCGGCGCGATGATCTTCGTTGTCGTCGAAGAAGTGATTCCCGAATCCCAGCGATCGGGTCATGAAGACCTGGCCACCACCGGCGTCATGCTCGGATTTACCGTCATGATGATTCTTGACGTCGCCCTCGGGTAGTTCATCACAGCATTTGTGAAAGGGTGACCATTGATCGACGAGCAAAATAATCCCCAACAGCATCGACGCCGACCTCGATACAGCGGTACACATCCAAAGCGTTTCGATCAGAAATACAAAGAACGCAATCTCGATCAGTATCCGGAGCTTCAGCAAAAACTCCGCGCCAAGGGTAAAACTCCGGCCGGAACGCATATTCCTGTTCTCGTTGAAGAGGTAATAGCATGTCTGAATCCGCAACCCGGTCAGATCGTCGCTGACTGTACCCTTGGTTATGGCGGACACGCGCAGGAATTTATCCGGCGGATCGGATTAACCGGACGACTCATCGGCTTTGATCTTGACGGATCTGAACTGGAGAAAACCCGCCGAAGACTTTCGGCCCCTGGGGTTCCCATCAGCCTCCATCACATGAATTTTGCCGGTATCGCCAACGTCCTGCAAGACGAAACGATTGACGGCTATGACATCATTTTCGCCGACCTGGGCGTATCCAGTATGCAGATTGATGATCCCAGTCGTGGAATCAGTTACAAACACGACGGTCCCCTCGATATGCGGATGGATGAGCGGATACAACGTACCGGCGCCGATATTCTGGCGTCCCTGTCGCAAAAGGAATTATCTCAAGCCCTGCTGGAACTTTCCGACGAACCGGATCATGATCTGATTGCCCGAATGATTGTCGCACAACGGGTAGTTCAGCCGATTACACAGACCTCACAACTCATTCGTCTGATTCTCAACTCCAAGGGCTTCACCGAAAAGACATGGAAGAAACAGCAGAAACAATCCGGCTTTGGTTCCCTTCATCCCGCAGCGAGAACCTTCCAAGCCCTGCGGATTCTGGTGAATGACGAATTGAGTGCATTGAAGGAACTATTGCGGGTGGCTCCCTATTGCCTGCGCCCCGGCGGACGAATCGGCATCATCAGCTTTCACAGCGGCGAGGACCGGCTTGTCAAACATGCCTTCCGCGAGGGGCTTGAACAAGGCGTTTATTCTTCGATCTCCCATGATGCTCTGGTTCCGCGCATCCAGGAAAAACTGAACAATCCCCGCAGTGCATCGGCCAAATTCCGATGGGCGTGCAAAGCTACCGGAGAAACTCCCCTTGAAATCCAGAGCTGATACTCTCGATTATCTACTTTAAGCTTCTGATGGGAGACTATGAAATCGAAGGATAGTAGATATTCTTCTTATCGAACAAAGAACAGATATTCTTCAATCGACCCGTATAAGCCATTTCCCAGAAAACAGATCCATCCTAGAATGAGTAATCCGCCGATAATCTTATACGCAACAGGTTTTTCACAAATACAAAAAAAAGCACAGATAAGAATCCAAGTAAAGAGAGCATTGAAAGAAAAAAATTCTCCCCAACTGAGATGTTCATATGCTGCCGCGGCAGATTTTGTAAATGTAGAAAAATTCTGAATCAAAATGTAAATGACAACGATAGATATCGCGATTGCACCCCATTTCCATGAATTCGAAAGATTTTTCAGTCCGATGCAAAATCCAAATGCGGCTATGGGTAAGAATACAAAAATGAGTAGAATACCTATGAGTTCACATACTTCACGGATTGCAGGGACTGTAGATTGTTTAATTTCCAGCTCCACCTCTAAGGAATATTTCCATAGGTAGAAATCAACTGTCGTGACCACCAGCAAAACAAGAGCGGAAAAAACAAGTACTACCGTTTTGCTAAATTTAATTTTCACAATCTACCCACGATTGAATTTGGAATCCTCTCCTCATTTTCCCCTCAGTTCCGCGGCAAGCTCGTGGGCGTCGTAGATTTTTTCGAGGGCATGAAGAATGGCCTGGGAGTTGACGGAGACTGCTCGGGCCTGGGTCTCAGTATAGGCGAAGTCAAGAACCAGCGACTGGATGTTGCCGTCGAAGATGATACCGACAAACTCGCCCTTGCGGTTGACGACGGGACTGCCGGAGTTTCCGCCGATGATATCGGCCGTGGAGACAAAGTTGAACGGCGTGCTCAGATCCAGTTTGTTTTTTCGATCGATCCATGTCTTTGGGATATGATACGGCGGCTGGAAGTTGTGTTCGGCGGCGCGTTCATACAGACCGGCAAATGTGGTCTGAAATGGAATCATTCGTCCGTCTTCTTCATAGCCCTTTACGACGCCCAATGCCAGCCGGAGGGTAAAGGTGGCATCCGGATATGCGCCGGGACCTTCAATGGCAAATCGGGCCTGCGTGATCCTGGCGTGGGCTTGATCCATGATTTCGTTTTGCGCCTCGATAATCTTTCGCACTTCGCGGGACTTCTCGTCGATCAAACGGGCAAATTCGATCATCGGATCGTTGGCGGCACGGACCTCGTCGGGCGTCGAACCATAGAGCTTTTTTCGGAGAGACACGTCTTTTAGTTTTGTCCCGGCGATCAGTTCGGCGGCACGATCGCGCGGGGATTTTCCGGATAGTACTTTTTGCACAAGCGGATCCGAGAAACCCATCTGTTTGACAAGCCAGGTCAGAGATCCCTCTATCCTGAGCCGTTCAAAATCATCGTACAACGGTTCTTCGGAATATAACTGAAATTCCAGCGATTCAAGATTGGAGTCGCGAAATTCACGGAGACGATCGCCGCTGGGTTTTGTTTTTTCCTCCACGGCGCGGAGGATGGTTCGGGCGATGCCGAAGAACGTGCTCTGGAAACCGTCTCCGCTTTCCAGCAGTCTATAAGCAAGAGCATGTTGTCCGATGGTCTTTTGCGCCTCATCGATCCGATCCCATGCCGATTCGGCGTCTTTGACGCTTGCGGATTGGGCGACAGCCAAACGAAGCTTTTGCTCGTTCGCCTTTTTGGCGGCCATGATCTGCGGATCCAGCAGCGCGGCATACATTCCACCGCGGGCCTTGCGGCTGTTCTGGACACCGAAGAGCAATTCCTTGGCACGGCGGGCGTTCTCCTCACTACGGGTACTATAGGCACTCAGCATGACCTCCATGGTATGCAAACGTTGGAGAGTGTATGGAAAAGATCGATCGCGCTGGTATTCCAATTCGGTCATCGTCAATTGACGGGCCGTGTGTCCGGGGTGTCCCGAAACGAAGACCAACTCGCCGTCGTGGACACCGTCGGGACTCCATCGAAGGAAGTGTTCAATCCTGGCGGGTTTATCATCCTCATAAACGCGAAACAGGCAAATGTCGAGGTCGAACCTGGGATATTCAAAATTATCCGGATCCCCGCCAAAGAAAGCGATTTGTTGTTCGGGCGCGAAGACCAGACGTACGTCGGTGTATTTTTTGAAGCGGTAGAGATGGTATTGTCCACCCTGATAGAGCGTCACGACATCGCTGCGAAACCCGGTGGAATCGAGGGACTCTTTTTCGATCTGGGCCATCACGGCACGACGAGCCGCGAAGGCCTCTTCGGCATTCATATCCGGTCGTATCGCGGCATTGACGCGTTCGGTTACATCCTCGATGCTGAAGAGGACATTCAACTCCAGGTCATGACAGCGTTTTTCCTCGGCTCGCGTGCGGGCATGAAAACCGTCGCGATAGTAATTATGCTCGGCATCGCCGAATTTCTGAAGGGCGTCGGCGCCGACATGGTGATTGGACAGGACCAGCCCTTCCCGCGAGATAAAAGAACCGGAGCCGCCGCTGTTAAATCGAACGGAGGATTTCTGGAGATGTTCGAGCCATGCCGAATCGACGTCAAAATGATACGTTTTTTTGATGTATTCTTTGGGCGGAGCATTGTAGAGCCACATGCCTTCGTCGGCGTTTACGGAAAAAACACAAACAGACATGAGCCATATCCCGCCTACGATTCCATGCGATTTCTTCATCATCATCGGTGCCTCCAAAACGACTATACAAGCTTATTGGCAGTGGCGGACCAGAGATTGGCCGGTTCGGTTTTAATCATGTTAAGAATTTTGGATGGGGCTTCGGGATTGGCAGTCCGTGCGGACAAATAGGCCGCCTCGATGACGGCCATGGTAAACAAATCCGCATCGCGATCGACAAACAGGGGATATTGTTCGGGATCGAGGATGTTCATGGCGATATTTTTCAGCAATTTATGCATTCGTTCGGTCTCGGACGGCGGATAACGTTTTTCCGTCAGAACATTTCCTTCATGATCGGTTACAACAATATGATTATCCGAGGCGGTAACAATCGAACGATCTCCGTGAAAGCGGACAAATCGCTGCCAGGGGCCAAATGTCCGACTGGCGGTCAACTGACCGACCAGGGTATCCGAATATCGAAAGGTCAGAAGGACCGTGTCCTCCGTGATGGACAGCCGCTGCTGTTTATCAGGGGCGCGGTTGGTATTGAGGGAATAAACTTGCTGGGGTACGCCGAAGGTTTGGACGATTTGATCAATCAGGTCGAACGTATTGTGCAGCAAAACGCCTCCTCCGGCAATGCGCGGATCGTTGAGCCATCGCTGACTGGGAATATCCAGCGTCACCGGAACATGGCATACGGCCGTAATCAAGTGAAACGACTCAGGCCCTTCGGCGGCGACATAATCGCGCAAGTCACGAAAGGCCGGATCAAACCGAGTGGGATTGGCCACCACAAACCGAACCGATTCTTTGCGGGACTGCAGGGTCAGTTCGGCCGTCAACTCGAAATCCATCGACGGGGGCATCAGCTTGATGACGTGACATTTTCGTTTCATGGCGGTACGGATTTGTTCGGCACAGAGAGACAACGGCGCCGCGATTAAAAGGACTTCCAGCTCATTCTGAACGACGAGGGCGCGAAAATCCTCGTAGGAAGTACACTGGTATTTGGCGGCGAAGCCCTTGCACATCTCGACATCGCCGCCGCCAATGGCGGCGATCTGGTACAGGCCGGTATGGTCAGCGATATCCAGAATCAAGCTCGCCGATTCAGTAAGCCCCAAAATGGCGGTTTTAAATGTCTTGTCCGGCATTTCCACCTCTGCAGATCGAAATCAAACGGTTTACAGGGCGATCTTCTTGTTGTCGTCTTCGGTCTTGCCGCTCATGGCGTAGTTTTTATCCTGGCGAGCGTGATTAACCTGCAGTTTCTGCATGTACAGATTGAAAGCGTCTTCGGCATCGAGACCGACACATTGCGCCAAACTGATCCAGAAAAACAACATGTCGATCACTTCGACGCGGGCATTCTGCAAATCGTTGAGCTCAAAACGGCGCCCGTCGCGCGCCTCTTTGCACCAGTGCTTCCAGAACATACAGTCACGCAACTCCTCCAACTCGTTACTCATAGCGGCGATGTAGTTGTTCAGCCACACGCCCGCCAGCTTGGGATCAAAATGTTCACGGAGGGCTTTGGCATCAAATCCGGTACGGCGGTTCAGTTCGGCCTGTTTCTCGAACAATTCTTTGAACATCGGATTCGTCCTTACGTTATTCCGTCGGTCCGACAAACGTGTCCGGAAGCGGAAACGCCTTACAGAATTCGGCGACTTCCCCTCGGATGGAGGCGATCATGGCCTCCTCCTCGACGTGGTTGGTTACGCGGTTGATGAAATCGGCGATAGCATCCATTTGCGGCTCTTTCATTCCACGCGTGGTCACCGCCGGTGTTCCGATTCGTAATCCGCTGGGATTGAAGGGCTTGGCGGGATCGTTGGGAATCGTATTGTAGTTGCTGACAATCCCGGCCCGATCGAGGGCCTGTGAAAGCTTCTTGCCCGGCATGTTTTTGTTGCGCAGATCGATCAGGATTAGATGATTCTCCGTTCCGCCTGAAATCAGGGTAAATCCGTGCTGCAGCAACCGTTCGGCCAATCGTTTGGCATTCTTGACAATCTGATGGGCATAGTCGGAAAAGGCCGGCGTCAGGGCCTCGCCCAGCGCCACAGCGATCGCCGTGATCGTGTGCATATGCGGCCCTCCCTGCATTCCGGGAAAGACGGCTTTGTCAATCGCGCCGGCATGTTCCTGACGACACAGGATCATCGCCCCGCGCGGGCCGCGAAGACTCTTGTGCGTTGTCGATGTCACCACATCGGCATGGGGTATCGGGCTTGGATGCGATCCGCCGGCGACCAATCCGGCGATGTGGGCCATGTCGCAAATGTGAATTGCGCCCACTTTTTTTGCAATGTCCGAAAAAGCCGCAAAGTCAATAATTCGCGGATAGGCGGTCGCCCCGGAGATGATGATTTTCGGTTTATGCTGCATTGCCAGATCTTCGATTCGATTATAATCAAGCTTGCCGGTCACCGAATCGAGCTCATACTGTATCGAATGGAAGAAACGCCCGGTAGCGCTGACTTTCCAGCCATGGGTAAGATGACCGCCGTACGGAAGGGCAAGGCCCATAAGGGTATCGCCGGGTTCGGCGAAAGCGGTATAGGCCGCCAGGTTGGCCACTGAACCCGAATAGGGCTGGACATTGGCATGATCGGCTTTGAACAACCGCATAGCCCGTTCCCTGGCCAAGGTTTCAATCTGATCGGTAATCTGCTGGCCTTCGTAATACCGTTTTCCGGGATACCCTTCGGAGTATTTGTTGGTCAGCCAGCTGCCTGTGGCCTCCATCACCGAACGCGAGGCGTAATTTTCTGAAGGAATCAGGCGGATCGACTCGTACTGCCGCTTCTGTTCCTGCAATAAAAGATCATAAATTTTCGGACTGTACTGTTTCAACATCGAAAGCATGAATATTCTCCCAACTATGGCGTTAGTAAAGATTTTTACATACCACACTTATTCGCGGAATACAAGCAAATCTTGTTGACAAAATCCCCAACCAAACGCTATGCTATTGCTTTTTCCCGAAATTCGATAAGGACGTATTACCTGGTATGACTGAATTGGATAGAGATGAAGGGCTGGAAAAAGCGATGGCGTTTTTCCAGCGGGCCGAGGAAGTAGCCGCAACGGACAACTTCGATTATGCCATCGATATGTATCTGGAAGGTCTTCGGTTATCGCCGGACGCTTTGGAAAGCGGCCATGCGCCCCTACGAAGAAACGCTCTGATTCGGCAGGGCAAGGGTGGAAAGAAACCTTCGATCAAGGACCGGATGACTCGAATGGGAGGCAAGACCTCGCTCGATGAGATGCTCAATGCCGAGTATCTTTTGGCCAAGGATCCGGACAATCTGTCCTATGCCGAAACGATGCTCAAGGCGGCCGTGGCGGGAGGTTACAAGCGGACGGCTGCGTGGATTGCCCAGTTGATTTTTGACGCCAACAATGCCGCGTCCAAACCATCGGTTACGACCTATCTGCTTTTGAAGGAAATGTTTAAGACCCTGGAACTTTTCGACAAAGCTGTCGCCGCATGCCAGAAAGCGGTGGAACTGCGTCCCGGCGATGCACCGCTCGTCGATGAATTTCGAGACCTGACAGCACAACTAACGATGCAGCGGGGACGCTATGACCAGGAAGGCGACTTCCGCAAGGCCATTCTCGACAAAGACAAGCAAGATCAGCTTCACTCGCAGGAATCTCTGGTCAAGACGGGCGATTTTCGTGTTCGCGCGGTGGAAGAAGCCCGACGGTCGGTAAGCAAGGTTCCATCCGAGGCCAATTATATCCGTCTGGCCGACGCCCTGGCCGACCTGGAGACGGACAAAGGATACGACGACGCTCATCAGGTACTTCAGGAAGGTTTTGACAAAACCGGATTGTTTTTGTATCGGCGCCATCAGGGCGAATTAAAAATGCGGCGGTTGCGGGCCGTTGCCAAGGCGATACAGGGAGCGATGAAACAGGATGCGGCCGACGAAAACCTGAAAGCCAGGCTCTCGTTGATTTCGGAAAAATTACTCGAGGTTGGCCTGGAGCACTATCGCCTGTGCGTGGAAAATTATCCAACCGACTTCAAGCTGAAATATGAATATGGAATCCGTCTCATCCAGGTGAAACGGCTCGACGAGGCGATCCCCTTGTTTCAGGAAGCCCAGAAGGATCCGCGATACCGGATCATCGCTTTGGACAAGACGGGATTGTGTTTTTTCCTGAAGGGCTGGTATTCGGATGCCATTGATATCTTCGAGCAGGCCCTGGATGCCTGCGAGATCAAGGACAGCCCGGTCGCCAAAGAGTTGCGCTATAACCTGGCTCGCAGTTATGAAGCCGACGGCCAAACCGAGAAGGCCATGGAGTTATATCGTAAACTGGCTCAGTTGGATTTCAGTTTTCGGGATGTTCGCGACCGGATCGAAAAACTGAGAAACAAAAGCGCCTAACCAATAGATCGTTTCGTATAGTCCATTACGTTCAGCAGGAGATTCAAGTGGCTCATTCGTTATCGGCAAAAAAGCGTATACGGCAGAATGCCGCGCAAAAAATGATTAACCGAACTCGTCGCAGCAAGGTCAAATCCGAGATTAAAAAACTGGAGGATATCCTCCTCACCGGAGATACCACCGCGGCCGAGGCGCAGTTCAAGCTGGTGACCCAGAAACTCGATCAGGTCTCTTCGACCAAAACAATTCATAAAAAGACCGCATCCAGAAAAAAATCCCGTTTGGCCAAACGCCTCAATGCGATGAAGAAAAAACCATCCTGACCGTGGGAACGATTCAACGGGATTGGGTTGATGTAGAGCATCGGCGTCGGGCATCATGCACGAGGTATGGTTCCGACGCTGTTTGTTTGTCTGTAGGAATGAATCAGAATATGGATGTCGGATCCGATCGATAACGATGGAAACCTTGAAACACAAAATTCTCTCGTTGATCCAGCGTAAGGATTATGTCCCGCTCAAACGATCCGCCCTGGCCAAGCAACTCGAGGTGGGCGAGGACTCCTATCCAGAATTTTCCGCCGCTTTAAAAGACCTTCAGAGCACCGGAAAAATTTCTCTCGGCCCGAAAAACCTTATCCTCCTGCCCTCAATGTCCAACCGCGTTACCGGAACCTTCCGTGCCAACGCCCGTGGTTTCGGGTTTGTGATTCCTTTGGAAGCTATGCGTGAAGGCGATCTGTTTATTGGTCCCCATGACACCGGCAACGCCATGGATGGGGATATGGTGGTCGCCAAGATCGTCAAAAAAGGCCAGCGAGGCGGACAAGCCCGAATCGCGGGGGTCATCACGGACATCCTTGAACGGGGCCACAGTCGTTTCGTCGGCATTCTGCAACGTCGCGGACGTGAATGGATCGTTCAACCCGAAGGCAAGGGTTTCTTCGATCCAATTATCGTTGATGATGTCACCGCCAAGGCCGCACGTGTCGGGGACAAAGTCGTCCTTGAAATTCTCAACTACCCTGCCCAGGATCAACCCGCCCGGGGCGTAATTCTCGAGGTACTCGGCCGTGCCGGTATGTACGATGCTGAGATCAAATCGATTATCGCTCAGTACTCTCTTCGCACCGACTTCGATCGTGAATGTCTCGATCAGGCCCATCATGCCGCTTCCGGATTCGAGTCTGACAACCTCGACGGTCGTTACGACACATCCGGCGATGTAATCATCACCATCGACCCACCCGATGCCAAAGACTTTGACGATGCCATTAGTCTGGTCCGCAATCGTGACGGCAACTGGGTTCTCGGGGTTCACATCGCCGATGTCGCCGCCTTTATTCCCATGAATTCCCCTCTGGATGTCGAAGCCCGACTTCGCGGCAACAGCGTCTATCTTCCCGGCCGGGTCATCCCCATGCTACCCGAAACCCTTAGCAATGGAATCTGTAGTCTTCAGCCGAACCAGCGGCGTTTTACCAAGACCGTGTATATCACCTACGACCCCCATGGCAAAATCCTCGCCACTGAATTCGCCAACAGCGTCATCAACTCCAGCGCTCGCCTCACGTATGAACAGGCCGATCAGATTCTCCATGGCCACGCCAAAGGTTTCGCCGGCGAGGTGGTCGCTCTCGTCAAAGATATGGATTCCCTGGCCCGCGCGATCGAAAAACGCCGCGACAAAAACGGAATGCTTCATCTCGACCTGCCTGAAACCGAGTTGGTCTATGACTCCGACGGCCACGTCGTCGATGCTCGTCCCGCCGACGACAGTTATCCCCATACCATCATCGAAATGTTCATGGTCGAGGCCAATGAGGCCGTCGCCGCGCTGTTCGATCGGTTTCATTTGCCCTTCATGCGACGGATCCACCCCGATCCCAGCCCCCCCGGACGTAAGGATCTCAGCCGATTTGTGCGCATCTGCGGTATGAAAATCCCCCGTACCCTCGATCGTGCCATGATTCAAGATCTGCTGGCATCGGTGAAAGGATCGCCCTCTTCCTTCGCCGTGAACATGTTTATCCTCCGCAGCATGACCAAGGCCGAATATTCTCCCCTGCATGTCGGCCACTTCGCCCTGGCCTCTCGGCACTACTGCCACTTCACCAGTCCGATCCGTCGCTACGCCGATCTGATGATCCATCGCATCCTCGATTGTTACCTTCGCCACCGGATTAACCTCATTGGTCTGGAAGAAGTATTACCGGAATCCGAACTGATCGAGATCGGCAAACATATCAGTCTCACCGAGCAGCAATCCGCCGATGCCGAACGCGAACTTAAAATGATACTAATTCTTCAAATGTTGACAAAACACATCGGCGACACTCTCGAAGGTGTTGTCAGCGGTCTGACCAATTTTGGCGTTTTCATCCATTGTCTCAAGTATGGAATCGAAGGTATGATCGAACCCGGGGATCTCGGCCTCGATGAATGGAAATACGACGATCGTAATCAGGCCGTCGTCGGCCGCTACTCCGGCCACAGCGTTAACCTTGGCCAGCCCATGCCTGTCCGCATCGTCGCCGTCAATATCGTCGGGCGACAACTCTCGCTGGCCCCGGTCGAACCCCTTGTCGAATCCCGCCGACCCGACCGCTCCAACGCCCGGAAGCGTCGCTGATCCGGATTTCAAATTCTCACGTATACCCTTTCATCCGGAAATATCCGGAATCTCTTTCCTCCTTGAAAGCCCTTTATCGGGCCAAAAACCGACATCCCGACGCGTCCCTCGGTTTAGGTCCGAAATTTATTGGATTTTTCGAAAAACCGCTTAAGAGAATGGGGTTTAGACCGATAAATCTTGTAGCAATATTGATTGAGTATCTGCGACCGAGGTACATGGAATGCAACGAACCCAGAAACAATTAGTCCTGAACAAAGGATCTGAAAAGTATATTTTTCGGTACGACGAGGGCAATGAAGGCGAACTGCTGGAGGCCCTGGTATCTCAGGCCAATGATTCCCGAACTGATTTTGACTGGTTCGATGCCGCGGTGTTGAGCTTTCGACTGACACAGTCGCTGATCGGCGAAGCAGACCGGATCCTCTACAACGAACTTCCGGATACGATTCCGCCGAGGGTCGAAGATACAGAAGTGGATGAATAAGCGTGAGGGCGAAGCGGGCCAAACGATCGCCAATGAAATAAACAAACGGTTTGGATCAAGGGAATGACTATGGTTGAGTGCGCGATCACACAGGAATTTTTGAATTATCTAAAATTCGAAAAGCATTTCTCGGATTATACGGCCCGTTGTTACGGGGCGGACCTGGAGCAGTACGCCGGTTTTTTACACGGGGTTGGCGGCGAGGACCATCATGAAGGTCCCCAATCCGATAATCCGTGGTCTTCGGATACGGGTTCCGGCGGGGTTGCAACCGCAACCCGGCCTGAAACCAAGGTGGAAGAACTGATCCTTGCCGCCGATATCAATACCATTCGACGGTTTATGACAAGCTTGTCGGATAAACAATACTGCAAATCGACCACGGCCAGGAAGCTGGCCACGCTGAGAAGCTTCTACAAATTTCTGGTCAAACGAAATTATGTCCCCTCCAATCCCGTAACCAGCATCAAGACCCCCAAGCAGGACAAGCGACTGCCCCGTTTTCTTGAATTCGAAGAGGTCCAGCGTCTGTTGAATACCCCGCAGGGTGACAACTGGCTGGGAGCTCGCGACCACGCCATTCTTGAAACGCTCTACAGCACAGGAATGCGCGTCAGCGAACTGGTCGGATTGAATCTGGAAGATGTGGATTTTCTCGGAGAGGTGATTCACGTCCGCGGCAAAGGCAAAAAAGAGCGAATCGCTCCCATCGGTTCCAAGGCCCTTCAGGCGATACAACAGTATATCGAATATCGCAATAAACGGATACAAAATGACGGCAGTTTTGACATCAAAGTTCTGTTTGCCAACAAACACGGCAAACGGCTGAGCACCCGCAGTGTTCGTCGCAAGATGGATAAATACCTTCGTCAGGCGGGATTGGATCCCGCCATCAGTCCGCACACTCTGCGACACAGTTTCGCCACCCACATGCTCAACAACGGCGCCGATTTGCGAAGCGTCCAAGAGTTGCTCGGACATCAATCTTTATCCACCACGCAAATCTACACCCACGTCACCACCAACAAAATGAAACAAGTGTACGACGGCGCCCATCCGAGAGATGGGATGGATGGTAATCGGTAAGCGTTCCTCCGGGAATACGGCAAACCGGGTCAAAAAAGCCCGCTTAAACGGCGGGCTTCTTGATTTGTACCTGTTCCGGAATGGATGATTTAGGAACGCGGATTGACCGGTAATCGAATTGCGAACATACTTCCAACGCCGGGTGTACTGGTCACATGAATGGATCCATCCATCAATTCAACCAGCCGCTTGGTGATAGCCAATCCCAGTCCCGTTCCGCCGTATTCCCGCGTATTGCTGTTATCGGCCTGCGTAAACGAGTCGAAAATCATCGTCAACTTGTGTGCCGGGATTCCGATTCCGGTATCCTCAACCTGAAATAGCAGGTACTCCGCTCCCTGATGTTTCTGGGGGGATATCCGGAGGACCACCTGACCCTGGCGGGTGAATTTCACGGCATTGGCTATCAGATTGATCAGGCACTGGCGCAGTCGCGTGGGGTCCGTTCGTATGGTTTCGGGCATCGCCGGATGAACCGACACATGCAAGGCCAATTGTTTTTCAGCCGCAAGGGGATCCATTACGGCCATAACCTCGCCCACGATTGACGGAAGCGAGCTGTCGATGATTTCGACGCCCATTTTTCCCGCTTCAATTTTGGAAAAATCGAGGATATCATTAACCACCGACAACAAGCTTTTCCCCGCCGTGGCTATCGATCGGACATAACTCCTGTGAGGTTCACAGAGGGATTCTTCCTGAAGGATATCCGCAAATCCGATGATGGCATTTAACGGCGTCCGAATTTCGTGGCTCATGTTTGCCAGAAACTGGCTCTTGGCCACAGTGGCCGCCTGGGCTTCGGCCAGCGCCGCCTGGAGTTGCGCGGTTCGCTGCTGGACCATGGACTCCAGATTTGTTCGGTACTGTTGAAGCGCCGCATCGGAAAACCACTTGGTTCCCAGCGCCACGGCAAACTGTTGCAGTTCATGGTGGTGGAACGGTTTTTGGATGTAAAACAATTTATCTTCGGGAGGCACTCGATGGCTGATCTGGGATGGGCTTGTATCCGAATAGCCGGTAACGATAACGATCTGGATGGACGGATCCAGTCGTCGAATCTGTTCGGCCAACCAGATTCCATCGTCTCCCGGAGGCATTCGTACATCCAGAAAAGCGACGGCATACTGTTCATTTCTTTGCATCGCCTGTTTGACCGTATCCAGCGCTTGCTGACTCTGATTGCAGCAGGTTACATCCACATCAAAGAGAGATTTCGCTTCCTCAACCGGCTTGCTTTCGAACAACTCAGACGCCATCCGATTCAGCGATGTGGTATCTTCGAACCGTTGAACCGGAGACAGGGTCTGTTTATAGGCCTGTAGAATCGGTTCCTCATCATCAACGGCAAGGATCCGAAGAGTTTGAGATTGCTGTTTCGCTATTGGCATTCCATTCTCCGTGAGAAGTAGATTTCGGGATCGGCCAAATCAACCGGAAGATCGCTCCACATCCTGATCCGTTACTTTCGGCATGAATTCTCCCATGCATCGCTCCAAGTACATTGGCACACCAGTGAAGACCCAAACCCCAGTTGGATTTTCCTTTTGTGGAAAATCCTCGTTCAAACAGGCGGTCCTGGATCTCGGGAGTGAATCCCCCACCATCGTCGTGCACAATCAGGTGAATCTGATTATCGGGGTCATGCACTACAATCTTTGATTCGAATGTAATATGACCCTGAGAGCGCCCCGCAGCATGGATCGACTCGGCGGCATTGATCAGAAGATTCGAGATCACCTGCACCATTTGGATTCGAGGTACCGTAATCGGATCCACGTTTTCGACGGACGGATGGACGATGATTTGGACAGATCGGAGTAACTGGGTATCTACGAGACTCGTCGCATCCTGAATTAATTCAACCAGTGTGAGCGTCTCCAAGGCCGCCGGATTGGAACAATATCGTTGTTGATCCGCTAAAATCTGATCGACATGGACCAACGGCCGGTTGATCTTATCCAAATGATCCTGAAACCGCGACACCATCGCAATCAGGTTGTCACGTCCGGAATTGACAAATTGTACCAGTTTCTCGCGCCGATCGGGTTCCGTCTCCGACCGGGCCAATTCCGTTACGGCCTGTCGCAGATGTTGAACCGGCACTTGATCGACCTCGCGGCACAGGTTTTCGATTTCGGAAGTGATCGGCGTCAGGGCATTGCGCAAATTATGCAGAACGCCGGAAGCCATTTCCGACATGCCTGAAAGAAAGGATTGTTCCGTTACTTGTTTGCGGATCCGATAGAGTTGTTCGGTCAGATCATTGAACTGCCGTGCAAGAATTCCCATCTCATCGTTGGAGCGGACTTCCAACCGTCGATTCAGATCTCCGGTTCGCGCAATCGTAACGACATGTCCCGTCAGACGACCCAGAGGATTCAGAACCAGACACTGGAGAAGAAACCATATCGCCACGGCTCCGAGAAATCCGATCCAGCCAAGCGAGATCAGAAAAAACAACACGCTGGCTTTTCCCTGACGAATGATATCACGAGGAATGGTCACCTGAAGCGCCAGATTGTTTTGTTTTGCCAAGTCACCGATCAGGCGGTACCCGCGAATCTGATGCGAATCATAGACTTGAATGGCGATCGGATCCGGCTCGGACAGATTGAATGCATGGAGACCCGTATTCACCCTATCCTGCGACGATCGATCGATAAGACAAAGATCCAGATGGGTTTGAGCGGCCAATTTTTCCATCATCGTATTATCCAGCAACCGGCCGACAAGCAAAGTCCCGTATATCGGTTTTTCGACTGCGCTGTTGGTAATCGGGCGAGCGGCGATAAGAATCGGACCGCATGACGTTTGCACGATTCCCTTTGCGGAATCTGTGGGTTCGCGAAAATCGAAGAGTTCGGTCCGTCCGGTCATCGTATCGACAACCTCGGCCGGGATCGACCAGTCCACCTTGTCCTTCAGATTGACCCCTTTGACCGACACGCATTTTCGGTGTTCATCCCAGAATATCATGAGATGAATCTGGATGGTCACCAGCGAGGAATCAGTTAAATTGGATGCAATATATTCAGGTTTATGGCCAAGGACAAAGTCCTTTGTATCATCCCACTGAGCCCAGTCCCCCGCGATCATCATCAAACGGTTGATCTCATCCTGAAGAGCCGCCCACGCCCGTTTTACATTGGTGACGGCGTATTGATTCTCAAGTTGCTGATAGTCACGAATCATAATACCCTGGGATAATCCCAGGATTGCCGCCATGGCCAATCCAAATATGGATCCCAATACAAGCAGTACTTTTTTTCGTAGCGACATCGAACAATTCCTATATCCGCCAGCATCCATCCTTGATCAATCGGCCAGAATCCCTCGGAACTTTCTCATCAGAACGAAATATCCCCTGCCGATGATCATACCGCCGACAAAAGCATGGCCCGGAAGGAAAAGGCCCTCTTTTCATCCTACTCCGGCTCCGTTATCGGATATTCAACGGATACGATAGTTGAAAAGGGAATACGAACCATTGGGAAAAGACAGGATCAGAATAATCCGCGCAATGGGAATCCCAAACGGCTTGAATGGGTATCCATCCGCAGGGCGGGGAATAATGTACCCTGTGCCTGTCGGGCGGCCTGGGCGATCCGCAGAGTAGCATCGGTCCCGGCCGCCTCAATTGTTGAGAGCGATCGATCTTTCTCCGCGACGATCCTCTCCATCGCCCTGCGAATCTCCTCAACCAGATCCCCATATTGACTGGTTGTCGATTCCAAATCTTTAGTCGCTTCGGTTAATCCTTCCGTCATGCAGATGACAGCATCCGGAGCCGATTCAGCGGATGGATCGGCGGTATTATTATCAACGGATTCCGATAGAGGTATTGAATCCCGATAGGCCTCGTCAGCGGCATCCTCAATTGAATCATCCGCGCAAATAATCGCAGGGACGGATGGTTCGCCGGTCGGTACAGTCGTCTGTTGCTCTGCCGCGACTACCGCTATAACCCTCGTATCCGCCGCTTCCTTTGTGATTTCGCCCCGTGAATCGCCGTCGCCCTCCGAAGGATTCGTCGCCATCACTTCAACCGATACGTCCGGAATCCCTTGTTCCGTTGTACCGGCATCCGATGTTGACTGATCGGCTATTGATATTGTCACCGCATCATCCGCCTCGCCTGGTGATGTAGCCATCGTATTCGTTTCTGCACGAAGGGCTTCATCCTGTGATGGGATTGACGCGTCCTCCAATAAATTAGTCTCCACTATCGCGGTCGATTCTTCGGGAATCGTCTTTTCCGTTCCACCCTGCTCTGATGCCGGCTCTTCAGGTGTCGGGCCCGTCCCGCTCTCATTTGCCTGAATCAATATTGAATCCGATGAATTCGGTCTTTCAGCCAGGCCAATATTTTGCGAAGGGATTCCTTCACTCATTAACGGATTTGATGTTTCGACTTCGGATGGTATAATGGGTATTTCATTACATGGATCCACGTCCACCTCTTCCCCGGTGATCGGCGATGTTTCCAATGTCGTCGATTCCTCGTTTGACAGTCGATTATCCGTGTCGGCCATTGGTATTTTGCCTCGATCGATCATCTGACAGAAAAATGGCGCATCATTGATATTCACCTTCTCTTCGACGGGATGATGGTAACACTTAACCCAAGAACGCAAACGCCCGATAACGACCGCGTGAATATCAATTTTTCCATGAAGGCCTTGAATCCGAATTCGTATAATCGATATCGAATGGATCCTGTCGAATGAAACTGGCTCTGTATTAGAACGGCAAATCCAAAGAAGTTCGCTTATCGATATCGATTGCATGCAGATTGGATTGTGGATCGGGTCTATTCAACGAACCATTGCGGGTTATCGGACTCAATCCGGAACGGTTTTCTTTTTTTAAGACGGATTTCAATCGAATCAAAACCTGAAACATTATACAGAATATAGACTCAACACGGCCCCCCCGCTATTCAATTGTAGAAATCATTTCTGACGGAATGTCCGGATCGGATTTTCCTATTCAGAAAATGTTTTCGATCGAATAGATAAGTCCGGATGATTTTTTGACGACAAAATCTCGTCAAGATAACGGCAGAGAACGGAAACGCGAGGTTATGGTATGAAGACGGATATTCGACCAAATTGGATGATTCAGCAGATCAGCGAACGGTTGGCAGACTTGTTGCCGGAAGAAGGAGCAAGCTTTGTGATCCTCGATAGCGAAGGCCGTACCTGGCCGACAGATACGGCCGCATTCGAACGAGCGTTTGGTGATGAACAGGAAATGTCGGAGGAACTTCGAGCGCGACTGGCCGACGGATATGATCCGATCATCGGCCAGTGTAACGGGCACACGGTTGTTGCCACTCAACTGGCAACCGAGACCATTGGTTGCGGGTATCTGCTTCTTCTATTGTCGGGTTATACCCGAGAGACAGCGCTGGCGAATTTCGGACTCATTGAACTGGTCATGAATCAGGCCGGACTGATTGCCGAACTGATGGATCGAAACAACGAACTGGGCAATCAATGTCTTCTTGGCGGACATACTCCCAGCGTTTTCGCAAACCCTACCGGATAGATAATCGATAATCCTTTGATACTGTCCGATTAGCGCAGAGTTACCATCAATCCTTTTTCATTTCGCAACGGATTCCACCCGACGAAACGAAACATCCCCTACTCACTGATACCAGACGGAATCAGGTAGCTCATTAATTCGTCACGGCCGGTACAGGAGAGGAAACCGGTTTATTCAAATTCCCACGAGTTTGAATCGCCTGGAGAATGGAACTTCGATCCGGTTGCATATGAAGACGATCAAGCCGTTTGAGAATTTCCACCTTAGCCGGATTGGAAAATGCCGGGTTGGAAATCAGGGTCAGAAGAACCGCATGCTTATCGGGTTCAAAATGAAGTTTCTCGAAAACCGACTTGACCAGATATACCTGAGCATGCGCTGGCAGATCAGGTCTGGCGGCAATCTGTGAAAAATAATGAAATCGATCCGGTTCCATGGATAACTTACCGACTGCATCAATCTCAGCCATGACCACTTTGTCGGCATCCGGACAACCTCCGCAAATCGTATCCGGCTTACAACCCCCGGAGATCACGATACATCCTCCGATAATGATGCACCCGCCCAATAACAAACAAATCCATAATGCCGTAATCAGTTTGGCCACATTCGATTTCATGCTGTTCTCCTTGTAAGTCCTTGTTCTTCCATACGTTAATAATCGACGCCCTCTGGCCAAAACAACAACCAATCCACGTAGTTTCATTTTCCATTTGCCGGTTTCAATACCTATAGAGACGTATAACTCTTTAAAATATTTCAGTGGGTTAAGGATTTTCTGTGGATTCAATGTTATGGATTGATGAATCCGGGAACAATCCTTGACGTCCCGCAGAGGTAACGATAGGATACATACTGAACGATTGACTCGGAGACTGATAATGGATTGCCCGGTATGCGACAAAGCGATGATCACATTGGAACTGCATGAGGTCGAGACGGACTATTGTCCGACATGCAGCGGGATCTGGCTGGATACCGGCGAACTGGAGATTCTCCTGGAGGACACCCGAAAGGCCGCGGAGACAATCCAATCCTTTCGAACAATACCGAATCCACAACAGCGGCCTCGCAGGTGCCCCATCTGTTCGAAACGGATGGAAATTGTTGATGTTGGGAACTCGGTCGTGATCGATCGATGCCGTCATCATCACGGATTGTGGTTTGATCGGGGTGAGTTACAGCACATCCTGCAGGAAATCGGGATTGATCCGGCCAATCCGATCCTGAACCTGCTTGAAGATATGTTTCTCCGAAATCCAAATTCGCCTTCGTCGTAAATCATTTTCGCGATTCACGGATGACAAACGAAAGAGAAAGGAAAACGCAATGAAAACAAGTTGGATTGTCACATTGGCGTTCGTTGTGTGTCTGATTCAAAGTGGATGCCAAACGCAAGAGGCAAAGGAAAGCACAATGACCATGAAAGTTACAAAATCGGAATTCGGCCAGTTGCCGGATGGAACGATGGCGGATCTTTATACTCTGACGAACAACAAAGGCATGACCGTCAAGGTAACAAACTACGGGGGGATCATCACGCACATCCTGGTCCCGGATCGCAGCGGCACTATCGGCGATGTCGCTTTGGGCTTTGATGATCTGGCCGGCTATACCGGCGGCCATCCCTTTTTCGGGGCCATCGCCGGCCGATATGCCAACCGAATCGCCAATGGCAAGTTCGTCCTCAACGGCGTGGAATATTCCCTGGCACAGAATAACGGCGTCAATCACTTGCACGGCGGCAAGGTGGGTTTCGACAAAAAGCTCTGGACGGCCGAACCGATCCGTTCCAAAACCGGAGTCGGCGTCAAGCTCCGTTATGTCAGCAAAGACATGGAAGAAGGATACCCCGGCACTCTCACCAGTATTGTCACGTACGAGTTGACCGACAAGAACGAAATCAAAATGAGTTATGAGGCCACAACCGACAAAGATACCATATTGAACTTAACCAATCACACCTATTTCAACCTGGCCGGTCACGACAGTGGCAACGTTCTCGGCCACCAGATGGTTTTCTATGCCGACGCGTTCACGCCGGTCGATGATGGATTGATCCCCACCGGCGAAATCAAGGCGGTCAAGGGGACCCCGTGGGATTTCACGACTCCCCGTACCATCGGCGAGCGGATCGCGCAAGTGCCCGGCGGATACGATCACAACCATGTTCTCCGCAATCAGTCCGGCAAACTCGCCCTGGCCGTCAAGGTCGTCGAACCCAAGACCGGCCGTGTGATGGACGTCTATACGACCCAGCCGGGCGTGCAATTTTATACCGGCAACTTCCTCGACGGTTCCGTCAAGGGAAAAGGCGCTTCCTATGGCAAGCATGCGGGATTCTGCCTCGAAACGCAACACTATCCCGATTCTCCCAATAAACCCCAATTCCCGTCGGTGGTCCTCAAGCCGGGACAGGTCTATCGTCAGACCACGGTTTATCAGTTTTCCACTCAATAAAGGTTGTTTTGATTCCTTTTGGGAAAGGAGCTTTGAATGATCGTTGGTTTATTTATCGCGGGCGGAATCCTTGTTGTCGTCGCCGTGATGGTAATCGGGATCTACAACGCCCTGGTCCGCTTGCGGAACCAGGTGGATAACGCGTGGTCCCAGATTGATGTTCAGCTCAAACGTCGGCATGACCTGATCCCCAATCTGGTCGAAACGGCCAAGGGTTACATGCAGCATGAACGGCAAACGCTGGAAAATATTACCCAGGCCCGAAGTCAGGCGATGGGCGCCAAAACCGTGGGCGATGCCGCAAAAGCCGAAGGGATGCTCTCTGAAGCCCTCAACAAGTTTTTGGTCGTGGTCGAGAATTATCCGGAACTGAAGGCCAATCAGAATTTCCTGGCCCTGCAGGAAACCCTGACCAGTACCGAAAACAAAATCGCCTTCGCGCGGCAGGCGTACAATGATTCCGTCCTGTTTTACAACAACAAGATTCAGATGTTCCCGTCGAATATTCTCGCCGAGATTTTCGATTTCACAAAACGGGAATTCTTCGAAGTCGAAAACGCCGCCGAACGAGAGGTTCCAAAAGTCAGCTTTTCCTAACCGGCGTGCCGCTCAGATCGTGGGTAACACACTATGTGGGAACTGATCCGGATTAATCGGCGCAATTCGATTCTCCTGCTGGTACTGATGGCGACCTGCATGATGGGCTTGGGTGTCGCGCTGGGATTGTCCTTCGGCGGCGGTATGGAAGCCGGTCTGGTTGGGGCCGCCGTGGCGTTTATCCTCTGGATGATCCTGGCGATGGTCAGCTTGTTTGGAGGCGACCAGATTCTCCTGGCCTCCAGTCAGGCCGTTCCGATCACCTCGGAAATTCATCCCCAGTTATTCAACGTCGTCGAAGAACTCAAGATCGCCGCCGGTCTTCCGACCATCCCGAAAATCTATCTGATCAACGACCCATCGCTGAACGCCTTTGCGACCGGACGAAGCCCTGCCACAGCGTCGGTTGCCATCACGGCCGGGCTCCTGGCCCGGCTCAACCGTGACGAACTCCAGGGAGTCATGGCCCATGAAATAAGCCATATTATCCATCGCGACATCCTGTTTGTCACTTTGGCCGGGGTCATGCTGGGGTGTGTCGCCCTCCTAAGTCGGCTTTTTCTTCGATCCACGTTTTATGGTTCTATGGGATCGCGGAGAAGGTACTCTTCCCGCTCGCAGCAGGGGTCCGGACATGCCATCCTGATGCTCATCGCCATAGTCGCCGCGATCCTGGCCCCGATCATGGTACAGCTCTTTTATTTCGCCCTTTCACGCAAACGCGAATACATGGCCGACGCCGGGGCGGCGCGGCTGACTCGATATCCGGAAGGTTTGGCCTCGGCACTGGAAAAAATCTCAGGCAACACCGAACCATTGCCCACAGCCAATGAGGTAACCGCGCCGATGTACATCGATACCCCCTTCCGCGGCAAGCGCGGCTCGAATCTCTTGAGTACCCATCCGCCCATTGAAGAACGCATCCGCATTCTCCGTACCATGAGCCAGGGGGCCTCACTGAGGGATTATTCACAAGCGTATCGGCAAACAATCGGGCATGATACAGAGTTGCCGTTGTCTGCCCGAAACGATCGCGAGACTGTAGCACTGCGCAATCGATCCCCGCTGTCGTCCGAAACGTCCCACCCTAAGACAGTAATGCGTCAGATGGGAGACTGGGTTCGCAAAGCCAACGGATTTGTGTTTATCCATTGCCCCTGTGGAGTCCAATTGAAGGTCCCGCCCAACTATGGGGCAAAAAAAGTGGATTGCCCCCGCTGCGGAAGAACAACGAAAATGGAATAGAACCGGAATATTCGAACAACCCGGCCGATATCTCCGAACGACGTCGCGGTTTATCGAAGAACCCAGCTTTTCTCCTGAAAAGCCATATTTGCCACCGCACGAAGCGATTCGTCACCGCCGATGCCATATCGCAGAGCCAGAGTCTTGCGTAACAGGACTTTCTTCGCATTGCCCTGTTCATCTAATTGCGTCGGATGGTCAATCACCGCCGTTTCATTACTCAGGCCGGAGATAAACAACGTCGCCACCTTGGCCCTGGCATCGAAATCCGGCCAAATAATCGCGACATCCCGGGCGTTATCTTTGCCCTGAAGAACTTTGTGATTGCACTCTTCGATCCATTCGAGGAACGGATACCTGCCCTCGTGAAGTTTCTTGATTTTCTCAAAAACGACTTTCTGGATACCCTTACCCGCCTGAACCACCTTGAACGTATCCGTCACGAGATCACACGCAGGATAAAAAGGCGCTTCGCTCACGCCGGAGGTATTGGTCAGCGTCAAGATTACATACCAGAACCGACGGGGTTGGCTGTCGCCCGGCAACGTGAGGTTGATTTGCCGGGGTTGATCAAAAATCACGTCGAATGTCCAATCCTTCGGCCCTGGAACCAGCGACGGGGTGGGATACCCCAGGCACTCCCCGACACCGATCATCAGTACCACAACCATGATACCGGCTAAACACACTGTTCGCATGTCAATATCCTTTCGATTCGATCAATCCTGAACGTATATTCTACAACCGAGACGGAAACAGGTAAAGAGGCAATCCAAAAAATGATCCCATTGCGGAAAATCCTGTATCAGGAAGACATTTCGCGAACAGAATTTGACATCCGATCGTCTTTTTGATTTGATGGGATACGCGGGCTGGCATTCGATCTTCTGAAATCCAAACCCTTACATAATGCGCAGTCCCTCGATTTCCATCAGGATTTGAAGAATAAGTGACTCGACAACTGCAGAAACGGATGGGGTCAGGTTCAAGGATGGTTCGATACTGCCTATCTGGACGGCAAAGATGATCACTTCCCCAAGAGGTTTCTTCATGAGTTTAACCATTTTCAGAGTCTCCGCCAGTCCAAGTTGATGAAGGGAGAGCGAATCGACAGAGGCCTCTATCTGTTCGGGGGTGAGACGATAGAGAGTTCCGGCGGTTGTACCAAGATCTACGGCATCGATGACGATGACCTTATCGCGATCTGCAAGGATGTCAATCAGATCAGCCCCGGCGGTGCCTCCATCGACAAGCTCGACGGTGTCGGGCAAGGGTATCGATCGCAAACGTTCAACAACTCGCACGCCTACCCCTTCATCGGCCAGCAGGATATTGCCGATGCCGACGATCAGGGTAGGCGGGCGGTTATCGTGCATATTCTCGTCCTCTTACTTCTGGATCAGATCGGCGATGCGGCGATGGGGATCACCGTGGCCTTTTTCGATCCCGGTCGCACCATGTGCACGGCACAGGCCAGGCACGGATCAAACGAGTGGACAACGCGGAGAACTTCGACGGGTTGATCTTCATCGGCGACCGGAGTACCAATCAGGGCTTGTTCGATAGGGCCGGGCTGATCGAAATCGTCACGGCCGGAGGCATTCCACGCCGTCGGGGTGATGATCTGATAGCGGGTAATCTTGCTTCCGGCAACGGAGAACCAGTGGCCCAATGCCCCGCGCGGCGCCTCGACCAGAGCCTGAGAAGACCCGCTGGACGGTACGGGCAAGTAGGTGTAACCCTTTTGGCCGATCGTCAGTTCATTAAGCCAGACATCCATAGCATTGGCGATTTTCCGGGTTTCGAGGGCGCGGGCGACGAGACGATCCATGGCGGATATGCCGCGCTGATAATCGCCATTCACCCACATCCGAGCCAGCGGACCGGCCTCATAAACTTTTTCGAGATATCGAGGCGCCTTGATCCAGGAATATGCGCCGGCCTTGTCGGGCGCGACTTTGGTTAAACCCGCGGACGGATTCAGATCGCCGCAGTCGTCGCTGAACCAGGAGGTCTTGACATACTCGCGGATCTGGGTGGCATCGACGGTCTGGATGGAGCCATCAATATAACGTCCGCGTTTGAAGAGTCGTGTTATTGGGGACGTCGTGGGGTTCGTATCAAACACGCCATAGGCCATGAGGTTGCCGCATCCCTTGCCGAGTTCGTAATACGACTCGAAAATCTGGCTGAGAGCCAGGGTATCCGGAACGAAAACGTTGTCGATGAATTCTCTTAACTCGGTAAGAAGCGCTCGAAACTGGGCAACCTTGTCGGCCGTGGGAATATCGGTGCAGCCGCCGGGTACGAAGGTGGAAACACAGGGGAGCTTGCCGCCGAACAGCGCCCCCATCTGATGGGCCTTGCGACGCATCTTCAGCGCCAGGAGGTAATGTTTGACAAGTTGGACGGCCGTATCGCCGGTGATCATATCGTCGGTGACATGCCGCGGTTCCCATGGCGGGCAATCGATGATTCCGCGGGTATTGATATAGTCCAAGGCGGCCAGATGATAAAAATGCAGGATGTGGGACTGGATGTAATTGGCTCCAAGGACGAGGTTCCGCATAACACGGCCGTTGGTCGGCGGCGTAAAACCGGCGGCCTTTTCATAAACCATACTGGAAGCCATCGCGTGAGATACGGGACAAACTCCGCAGACACGCTGGGTGTAATAGACGACGTCGAAAGGGTGACGACCAATCATCATCTGTTCGAAACCGCGAAACATCGTGCCGCTGCTTCGTGCGTCAATGACCTGAAGACGGCCGTCCACGGTATCGACGGTAACTTCAATCTTGAGGTGGCCCTCAATACGGGTTACGGGATCAAGGGTAATCGTTTTTGCCATAAGCCGGATCTCCGGATAGATATTTTATGTTATTGTATCCATTATATGTGACTGGTTTAGCCATCAACGCCCGGACCGCTGGGAGTAAAGAACGGCGAGAATCCATCGGGGAATCCAGATTCTGTGCAGCCGTGACAAGGGCTATCGGCACCGACACACCAGTTGACTCCAAACTCACCCTTGCCGGGGCTGTTCCATTTACGGGTTGGGCAATCGGCATAGGTCCAGCGACCTTTACAATTGAGGGCATACAGACAACCGGTCATGCCTAGCTGACGGGGATTTTTGACATGCGTATCGGTATTGGTGTGGCAAGCCAGGCAACTGCGGGTGCCGACGGTCACGCCTTCACCGTGATTATCAGCGCGTTTCTTATAGTTATCCTTATAGTATTGGAGATTGGGACAATAATCATGAATTCGAGGACCGAAGAATTTCGTCGGACGTCCCGAAGAATCCAGCGAAGGAACGTTACCCATTACGATAATATCCGCGATGGTACCAACGATCCAATCCGGATGGGGCGGACAACCTGGAATATTAATCACGGTCTTGTCGATCTTGAGGGTGACCAAGGCATCCTTGACACCTTTGGCCTCGGTGGGATTCGGCGCCCCGGCCGAGACACCGCCGAAGGATGCGCACGATCCGACGGCCATGACCATGCTCGCATGTTGGGCAAATATGTTGATCGCTTCAACCATGTTCATTCCCCCGCCGACATCGCAGTATTTTCCATCGGCGCCGAAGGGAATCGCGCCCTCGACGACAAGGATGTACCCCTTTTGTTGGAGCAGGGCGAAATCAACCATGTCCACATGCCGATCCTTGTTCAGATCGAAGGCAAGGTCGGATCCCGTCGTCATCCATTCCTTTGAAAAGGCGGCGACCTCCTGGCCGGATACCGATCGAAGGCGCGCCGGCGAAATGGCGAAGTCACCGGCCATGGCCATAATGGTGTTGTGGAACTTAAGGTCGATTGTTTTCGTCAGGATTTCATCGACGGAAGCATAGTAGATACTGTTGAGAAATGAAACCGAACAGCCGGAACAGCCAAGGCCCTCGATCCAGATCACCGAGGGCGCCCCGTAGCCGGCCATCGCCTTATGGAGATCGACGAACTCCGCGGCTGTGAGAAACACGGCCGCGGCCTTGAGAAAATCACGACGTGAAAGCTGCATAAACGTTCTCCCGCATGAGTTTATGGTTCGACCCGGAATTCCTTCCGAGTCATTCCTTCCTACTACATTTCTTTCGGATGCATTTTGTCACCATTGACAATATGGTTTTATTGTTTATACAATGTTTTCGTCAAAAATGCGCGCACCGTCCAACGGATATTTAACCTCCTGAACAGGGAATCCATACGATTCCTTCAATCCCTCAATTCGCTCCCCTGTTGTCCGGAGGAGAATTCCTTCTCTCCGGATTTGTGCGCACAATTTCGACTGCGCGACTTACCCCCTGCATGCGGAATTCAATGAATCCACGCCGCCCTCTACCGTATTCCAACACACCCCAAAACGTTCAAATCCATACTCACTGGATGATCATCAACGATCATTTCTATAATGGTACACGAACCCCCCAATCCATTTCAAATTAATTTGTGATATTTTCACAATTTTTTTACTATAATAGGAACGTAAAGATAGAATGGATTTCAATTATCCGAAAAGGGGGTATCGCAGCATTAAACTTGTTTGAGTCCCCGATCCAGATCGGCCAGAAGGTCGTCCACATCCTCAACACCGACGGCAAGCCGGAAAAGGGTATCCGTAATTCCGAGATTATATCGTTCTTTTCTCGAATAATCGTAATAGCTAACCAGGGCCGGATGGGTGATGAGCGTCTCGACGCCGCCGAGACTGGGACCGATGAAGCACAAATGCAGGGCGTCGAGGAAACGCTTGGCACCGGCGAGATTGCCTTTGGTTTCAAAGGTGACAACCCCCCCGCCGCCTCGCATCTGTTCGGAGGCGACTTTGAAATGCGGATGACTCGGAAGAAACGGATAATAGACCCGCTTGATCTTGGGATGGTCTTCCAGCCACCGCGCGACGGCCAGCGCCGTTTGATTCTGACGTTCGACGCGCAGCGGGAATGTTTTGAGACCGCGGAGCAACAGATAACAACAGTGCGGATCGATCGTGCCTCCCATCGATTTGTGGAGGTCGCGAATTTTTTCGGTCAGCGCGGTACGGCCCAGAACCGCTCCGGCAAGGATATCGTTATGCCCGGCGAGGTATTTGGTGCAACTTTGCAGGACCAGATCGATGCCAAACTCCAGTGGTCGTTGATTGTAGGGAGTGGCGAACGTGCTGTCGATAAGGGTAAGCACGTTGTGTCGTCGGCCGATATCGCGGAGTTTTTCCAGATCAAAAATATTCAGATATGGATTTGTGGGTGATTCACTGAAGATAAAGCGGGTGTTTGGACGAATGGCACGCTCAAGAGCCGCATAATCGCCGAACGAGACGATCGTGCACTGAATGCCGAATTGCTTCAGGTACGAACGGCAGAATTCGAGGGTTTTCTTGTAGCTATCGTCGGTGATGACGATGTGGTCGCCGGATTGAACGAGCGAAAGAATCGTGGTGGTGATGGCGGACATGCCCGATGAAAAGACCACGCAATCCTGGGCGTCTTCGAGATCGGCCAGACGCTTTTCCGCGATGGTTGCGGTGGGATTCCCGTATCGGCCGTATTCATAGTGGATCTTGCCGCGATGGGTGAAATCCTCGATCTCGCGAGAATCCTTGAAAGTGAATGTGGACGTCTGGCAGATCGGTGTTGTGATCGAGTCGGCGAATTTTCGCCGTTCCTCTCCGGCATGAACAGCCCGAGTGGAAAGCGACACTGTGTGGGCGGATTTTACGGGGGTTGTCTTTCGTTGTCGAGCCATTCTTCGATCCCTTCGTACATGTCTTCGTGTCGTGTTTCGATACATCACGGAACTATGATTATTGTATCATCAAGTATGGATTCGACAATACCCTGGCCGATTCCTCGGTTCAAATCCAAGAAACGGATCCTCGTCATCCTTCAACAAACGATCGATCGAAGTTTTTCAACGACACCGATACCCACGTGCCAAACCACGATCCATTGGATAGCCATCCAATCAATAGGAGATCCATCTCGGAACAACATGACAAGGCTGACTTCCAAACAGAATGTAGAAAACGACCGACATGAAAAGAAACGGCGGAAAAATGACTTGTAACAGGCTTCGTCAATTGACGAACACCTGACAAGCATTACCCGTATGCTCCTCCGGAAAGAATTGGATCTCCACAACCACCTGATATCCGCAATGCATCAGGCAATCGGGAATACACAAACTCCCCTCACTCCGGGTGAGTTGAATAGCCGAACAACCATCCAACCTCTCATCCGAAAAGTCAGATGTACGGAATTGGCTGTCGAATAAATTCGACAGCCAATTCGAAAAGCGTTCGGAATTGT
Source organism: uncultured Pirellulales bacterium (assembly GCA_964386005.1). GTDB lineage: Bacteria > Planctomycetota > Phycisphaerae > Sedimentisphaerales > Anaerohalosphaeraceae > FEN-1350. The sequence continues at coordinate 48,371 of CAYLSB010000007.1, forward strand.
TACTTCACCATGTCCTTGAGTGCCTTGAGGGGGCGGACCTTGATGACTTTGCGGGCGGGTTTGGCCTTAAAGACCTGCTCCTGCTTGGTAAACGGGTTAATACCCTTTCGTTGTGGAGTTGCCGGCTTCACAATTACCATAATCTTCATCAGTCCCGGCATAGCAAAGACACCCGGCCCCTTCTTGCCGACGGCAGACTTGATCTGGGCGGCAAGGGCATCAAACACGGATGACACCTGCTTTCGGGAAAGCTTCGTGGCTTCTGCGATGTTGGACAGAATCTCACTCTTCGTTGCGCACTTGGCACTCTTTGCCATTCTTCATACTCCTTAGAAGGTTTAAAAGATTACAAATATCCACTCACTTGATCCGCTCACAAATGGCAGACCATTAGCGGAATTATACGGTTCCTCACGAACAATTCAAGCATTTTCATTAATAAGAAAGCATGTTTTTAGGCCTTTTTCAAGGTTGGCCATAAACAAGCCCTTTGCCCGGACTTAGACAAGGCCATCCTTTTCCCTATTACCCTGAGATGCGATGATTGTGGGAACCCATCCATTTTCAATTCCAGGGGTATCAATCGGTCTGAAATCGGATGAAGAAAATATTTCACTAATGGCAAAAACCGGCGAATTTCCATTGGTAAATGAAATAGTGTAAGTTTTTTACCTACAATGCTTTATGTCAGGAGAACAACGGAATACGAAACCGACATCGTCCAATTAACCGAACAATTATGCTTTTCCATGCCCTCCTTCCGAATTCCCTTGGATGAACCGGCAAATCCGAAAACAATAATGACCTTCATGGCACCACCGATCCGATTCCTGCGTATCCAATCCGGGCGTATCCACATAGCACGCATGGCCCTTGGAGGATTATCGCGGGATTATTTCTTATTTCTAATCCTGTTAATAATTTCTAATGATTCCTTGACCATGATCTCTCCGGCCCCTTGTGCCAGATGGGTTGCCGTGCCCGGTTCATATCCTCCCTCTTCATATGCGGCATTATGACAGACGTAGCCGATCGCATCGTTGCATAGCGATACCATGATCAGCTTTTCAACATTCGCTCGCTTTCGAATTTCGAGTCCGATTTCCGCCAGAACCTCGCCCGGCAATCCCAGAATGTAGACTTCACCGATCCTCAGAATCTGGATTTCAGTCTGAATCGTTTCGTTATCCTCATCTGGTTTATCCTGTTTGACGGGTGAAGGGATGTTCTTGGCTGGAAACCGGACATCCTTCCGAGCCGAGTCCACCGTCAAAGCATCTGATGTTGGAACATACTGCAATCTTTCTACCGCATCGGCGCCGAGAGATCTGCCGATCCGCTTGTGAGCATCAAGGCCTCGCTGATACGGAACCATATCCCCGGCTGTTCCGAGCGTGAACAGACAAATTCCCCCTTCTGTTTCTTCGACAAAAGTGACGGCATCCCCGGGGTAATCCGCCGATATTGTCGTGGGCATGGAGGGATAGATACAGACTGGATGACATGCGTAATTCAGTATCGAACCAATAAGGCGATCGTCCGCATCTTCCACGCGAAGAATCCAGACACCCGCTTCCACAGGACCAAAGCTCAAAACGGGATTTTTACTCATGGAAAACGAAACGGTGGTCAGATCATCCGGATTCGTCCGAATTTTTCGTGTTGCCGCCTCCTCGGCCGTCACACTCCAAGTCATCACAATCGAGCCATCAGGGGTTTTTGTCCGGCGATTGAAAACGAGATCCGGCAATTCACTTTTTGCCAGACCGATTTTTACCGATTGTATATTCTGATTAGCCATCATTACCGAATCCGCCATTTTTCGGATCAATATATTCAGATACGATTGATCGGTTTTGGAGGCGGAAATCCTTTGCTCCGGCGGAAACTTGGATAGGGTAAAAACCTCCGGCCCGGAATGCGTATGGGTGGCGCAGATCATTACATGGGTCTCGGGGATACCTGTTTTCTCACAAATCCTCCGCCGTACCGGGCTGGTGATTTCATCCAATGGCGTGTACAAGAGATCCACAGAGATAAGTGCAATCGTCGTATTCCCCTCCCGGAGTACCATCGCTCTGGCATAGAGGTCGTCAAGAATCGCGCCACTCGGCCGGCCCTTCGAGCCAATCAAGGGGATCCCCAACGGCGGGGTTATATTTACCCTAGCAAATCCTCCTTGAAGTTCCGCCCGGCTAACCGGACGGAGGAGTGAACTGGAAAACAAGAATACGATAACGAATGTCATAAAGGCGCTTCCATGTCGATGGTTCACGGGTATCGGCTCCTCATTCGAGATTTTCTTTTTCGTATATCGTAATGGATTTCCCTTCTTAAGACCAGCTTATTCAGCCGCGCTGCTCTGGAACGATCGAGAGGATAATCAATTTGCGCCCTCGCGCCATACGATATTTCGTTTGCCTTCAAGGGAATAAACGCGGTATAAAGGAATCCGACGGAAGAGCTCAATGACAAGTCAGGTATGGTACCTCCCGGAAAAATCCTGTATCCTTTACCTTCATTTTCAAAATGGAAAGGTGCTTACAATGGGCGAACTGAATATCACACGACGGCAACTCATGGCAACCGCGTCGATCGGTGCAATGACCTCGCTTTCACAGGGGATTCCAACGTTTGCAGGTTCAGCCAAAACAACCGGGAAACTGGCGATCCTTGGCGGAGAACCCGTTCGAAAAAATAAGGGCTGGCCGAATTGGCCCTATCATGACCAGAATGTTATCGATTCGCTCATGAAAACCCTCCGGAGCGGAAATTGGTGCAGGATCGATACTCCATCGGGAACCGTCGCTGCATTCGAGAAGGAATATGCCAAATTAATGGGCGCAAATTTCTGTGTAGCTACGGGTTCCGGAACCCAGGCCCTTCATACCTGCGTGGAAGCACTGGGCATCGGCGCCGGAGATGAAGTAATTACCTCGCCCTATACGGATCCGGGAACCATCGCATCCATTCTGGCGGCCAGGGCTCTGCCTGTTCTTGCTGATCTGGATCGCGATTCGTTCCAACTTGATCCGGATGATGTGGAACGGAAAATCAATGAAAACACACGGGCTCTCATGCCGGTCCACATGATGGGACAGCCCTGTCATATGGAACGATTCATGCAGATCGCAAAGAAACACAACCTCAAAGTGATCGAAGACGCCTGCCAAGCCCACTTGGCGGAATATCAGGGCAAAAAAGTCGGGACCATCGGCGATGTCGGATGTTTCAGCTTTCAGACGAGCAAAACGATCGCCTGCGGCGAAGGCGGAGGGATCATCGGAAACGACGAAGAACTCATGGACCGATGTTATACCGTCCATAACCATGGAACCTCGCGCAAGGGACGTACCGAAGTGGCGGGGCCGAAATACCGCATGAACGAACTGGAGGCGGCCGTGCTGCTCGGTCAGCTTCCAGGTGTCCAGGAACGATTCGTTCGTCGGAATCGCAATGCCGCCCGTTTAACCTCGCGATTGAAAAATACTCCGGGACTCGTTCCTCAAAAACTTTATGAAGGCACCGTCAGCGGTTCGTTTTACCTGTACGCGATGAGTTACCATAAGGAACACTTCCATGGCGTCGACCGAAGCGTTTATCTCAAGGCCCTCGGTGCGGAAGGCGTTTCGCTTAGTCCGTACATTAAACAGGGATTACATCGGGAACCCTGGATCGAGAACATCGCAAAAACGAGAGTCTATACGAAAATGTTCTCCGATTCCCGGCTCCGACTGTTTCGGGAACAATGTCAATGCCCGACGTGCGATCAGGTTTGTCAGGAAATGGCCATGCTCTGGGCTTCGGGCCCGCTTTTGGGAACCGAAAACGACATGGACGATATTATCGATGCGATTGAGAAGGTTTATGAAAACCGGAATCAACTCCGATCCCTTTAACAATCAAGTGAACCGCCTGAGACCTGGGATACCCGCATGAATGGATTACCGCGATTTACAGTTCCCATCCCTTTCGATATTCGCGATAGAGGTACTTGTTGGCATCGGGCGCATTGGTGATTTTCATTTTCTCGCTGTCAAAGAGAACTTTCTTTCCGGCTCGGAGAGCAACGGTTCCGAGATTGACGGAATCGGTAATTGCAGCGGCGTTCAGGAAACTTCCCGGCGACGCAGTACCGCCCTGGAAGGCCTCGAGCCACGATCCCCGACGATCCCGGTTTCGAGATGAATCATCCAGTTGCAGTGGTTTGACTTGACCTTTCGCGAACAGACGGGGATTCTGGCCAAGGAAATCGGCCAGAATGATTCCATCGTCACCAACAAACAGGATACCTTCCTTGGCCATGTCAAGAATATGAGCTTCAACTTTTTCGGGCAGCCGAGGTTTCATTCCACCATCGTACCAAAACAGATCCAGAGCCGGTTGATCCTGACGGGCCGTAAATTGAAAGCGGATACTGCAGGCAGTCGGATACGAAAAATCGTTGTGGACTGTCGTGCTGACATTGTCGGCGATGGTGCAGGTGTGTGTCGCCCAGGCCTGAGCACTGACAGGGCTCGGCAGATCGAGGGCGACAAAGATAGGCCATAAACTGTAGATACCCATATCGGCCATCGACCCCCCGCCAAAATCATACCAACCGCGAAAAACCGTGTGCGTATAATGAGGATGATAGGGACGATCTAAAGTCGGTCCTAACCACAGATTCCAGTCGAAACCCTTCGGGACCGGCGGCCGATCGGCAGGAATCTCTGTGTACTGCGGCCACACCGGCCGATTGGTCCAGTTATGAATCTCGCGCAGCCGACCGATGACACCCTGCTTGATGCCCTCTGCGATTTTTCCATTGGCCGTGCCGCTGCCATAAGCCAAAAGATGCGTAGCTCGTCCTGTTTGGCGAGCCGTTGAAATCACAAGCCGACCTTCATAAAGCCGATTGGCAATGGGTTTGTGCATCAGGACATGCATGCCCTTTTTCATGGCCGCAATTGCAATGGTCGCATGCAGATGATCCGGCGTCATGATCTTAACAGCGTCGATATCTTTTTCGGTGACGAATAGTTCACGGAAATCTGCGTACGTAGCGCAAGATTCGTACTTTTCCGCGGAACGGTGCTTGGCGTAATAGGTATCCACCACCAAACGTCCAACTTCCCGACCACCCGGACAACCAGTATCCCCGGACCGCCAGGTGGGATTGTCGAGATACTTCCGAATTGTATTTCGTACACTGTTCTTTCCCCATTCTACATAATCGCTGCTGTCGGTGTTCGGATCGCAAACGGCAACAATTTGGATACGGGGTTCTTCGAGAAGACCGCCGAGCTCGTTAAATCCCTGCGTACCCATGCCGATATGAGCCAGTGTGATCCTGCCGCTCGGAGCAACAAAACCGGCGCCGCCGAGGACTTGACGGGGAACAATCGAAAAGGCGCCCGATGCAACGGCGGTTCCCAGAAACTGCCGACGACTGATGTTCATGGCCATGAAAGATCTCCTTGAAGCTATAGGACAAACCACAGCATAGATTGACTACTTCAGTTCTTTAATGAAGATGTTTTTGAATTGCAGCAAGCTGGGCGGACTATTCCATTGTCCATTGCTCTTGCCTCCGTGGTGTTGCAGGGCAATGGGCCCAGTCGGTGCAATCCCCGGCAGTTGGGCATTATCAATGACTTTCCTGCCGTTGAGCACAACCGTCACCCGATCGCCTTTCAGGGTGATTTCGAAACGGTTCCATTGGCCAACAGGTTTGTCGGCCTGATGACGCGGTGTCACAGCCGCTCGCACCTCCGCCGGCATGTTCTGGTCCATGCGGTACCCATAGAATTCCCCGGAACCGATGGGCCAGCACCAGATATTAACCTGGTTCTTGCCGTCACCCCGAAGAAAGATACCGCTATCGGAATCGGGGAGGGCCAGAGCCATTTCCTTGCCGTGAATGTCTCGAGCGTGAGTGCCGTCGGGCAAAATGTACGGAACGCGCGGATTGATGTAGGGCGTTTCCTTGATCCGCCAATCCACACGGAGAACAAAGTCCTTGAAATTCTCTGTATGCCAAAGACTCTTGTCCCCTTTGGCCTGGCTTTCGGCATCGTAGTCAATAACGCCGTCGATGATCTTCCAATGTCCGTTGTCGCCATCGGGAACCTTCCAGCCGGCGAAGTCCTTGCCGTTAAACAATGCCCGAAATCCTGCCGGAGCGACATTGTCCCTGATCGGGCCTGTCGTGGAACCGACCTGGGAATACGCATACATGCCAAGAACCATCGCCGCAACAATGATTCCTATCGAGATTCGTGTCCTCTGCATTTTGATTCTCCTTGTGCCATTGAATGGATTCGATTCGGTTATTGTTTTGTTTCACGTTGCCGTAAATAGGATAGCATCACGTCGGCAGAGATCAAGGATTCGAGAAGAATAATCCTCACGACCCAGGAGCCTCGTAGTATCGATCGGAATTTTCACTGAAGATCTGCTGGGTTCACTCTCAGTGCCTATTCGAAGACAAGCGTCCCGAACTTGTCGAATTCGTGAAAACTGGGACCGACCCGGGCCCAGTCCCAACCGGTACTCTTGCCATCATCATAATCGACGCGATAAAAATTGGCCCTCCATTTTGTTCCGCTCTTTGGTGGAATATTCAGCAGAGGCTTGAGCAGATCATAGGGAACGAAAACTTCGGCCGTCCAGCCCGTAATCGAGGCACCCGATTCTTTGGAACCACCGGTAACCAGGGTCGCTGTTTGCGTCCGGCGGTTTCCTTCGTAATGCCAGGGTCGCCAGCCGAGAAACCTGCCACCGAAATTCGGAATCAGGATCGGCAGTTCATGGCCCAGCGGTGAGATTTCATATTCGAAATACACGGGATATTTCTCGTCGGGCCATAAGAAAAATTCAAATACATCCTCGGTCCACAGATCGAGAAAATCTTCGTCCATTGTCGCTGTAATCGTACGATCTTCGGCATCCATGAGGACATACATTCCCGTTCCAGAGTAGAGCATTTTAAAACGGGCCTGGTAGGGATGGCCATCCGTCGAACGCCGATTCAAGGGTTCCCATGGTACTGATTTCCAGGCCGGCGCGTTTCCGGTACCATCGACGGCGAAATCTTCCGTTCGATGGATCCGTAGAATCCTGGCAGCCGATCCCGACTGAACCTCCTGAAGACCATATAGGATGCGCTCGGCATTTTTGTAATAGAGTTTTTCCAGCACATCTTTGGGCAGGAAGATCCCGTAGATCATCCAGAAGCCCTGACGTTGATGACTGGATGCACAATCAAAATACTCGTCATCCGTTTCCAGGAATCGATAGTACATCCGATAAGCGTCGCGCCGAGGGGTGGTGTCGGTACCGAACATAATGCGATCCTGATATTTCAGGATGAACTTCCGAGCGGTGTAGGGCTGGCGACCCAACTCCGAGATTCGTGCATCGATATCGATGACCATATTCGGATACTGGTCCAGCCATTGACCGACGGTGGAGAGATCTTCGGGGTTGTTTCCGAAGTGGGCACACATGAATGTCGTCTTCGGATGTTTGGCAATAGCACGATTGCGCTGGGCAAGGAGTTCGTCGCGAGAAGGAAACTGATCTCCGAAGAACAACCAATTCGGATGTGCGTTTAACTCATGCCACCGCTCATTGTACTTGTCCAGCGGTGTGAAGAACGCGGCCGGATCGGATGTGTGAATCATCACAGGACGATGGTATTTGGCACACATTTCCCAGACCGCGTCCAGCTTGGGGTCGTCGATCGGCATTAGCTTACCATTTTTATATCGATAGGACAAGCCGAGAGATTTATGGAATTTCAAACCCTTTGCACCGGCCTGAAAACTCTTTTCGAGTCGTTTTGCCTCGCGCTCGCCCCAGTCCTCGTCGTCAATCCCATTGAAATTCAGCAACGTAAACGTCAGAAAACGACCCGGATAGGCCTCATCCAGCAACGACACCGTCTCGGATAAATGCTCGCCCCAATTACCATCAAGATTGACGACGGTTCGAATTCCAGCGGCATCCATCTCGGCCAGATAATTCTTGACACGATCGGGCGTCAGATACTCCTTGCCGCCACCAAGGTGATTGTGAACATCGATTACAGGAAATGCCGGTTTTTCCACGACGCTCTGTTTGGTTTTCATCATCGAACGGGGCTGCCAATCACGGAGTTTAAGCTCGCGAATATCCTCGGTTTCCTGTGAAAACCCGATCGAGGCTAAGACAAATATCAGAACCAAACTAAGTGATACAGATCGCATTCTCCCCATGATGATATCCTTTCTGTATGGATGATGAGTAATAAGATATGTCCCTTTAACATGATCGGACAATCCTATGGAAACGGTATTTCCGGATCAATACAATATGTCCACCTCTCGTTTCAGTCCAGCAAATTCACGGTTTGATATCCATTCTTTACATAGCCGCGAATCCACTCCGCGATCGGCCGTGCCATCTGTTTGATGGTTGTACCATCGCCGCTGGCCGCCGCCAGAGCCAGAATGAACCGGCAGCCGGACTCAGCATCGTCCACATAGGCCACATCGAGACTATAGCTGCTGATCTGGCCTTCCTTATGATAATAGCGGGCCTTGGGAAAAAGACGTTCAACGGCATCACTCCACGCCAGGCCGCCATTTTTATTTTCCAATCCCGTCAGGCCGTCGCCGCCCTCAATAATAAACCGAACCTGTTCACCGGTGAGCCGATATCGCTCCGAAGCGGGAAGGGCTTTGTGAAATATGATTCGGCGCAGGCATTCGGCCAGTTCGCGCGTCGACGTGCAGTTGCCTGTCATTGAGCTGAAAACCGTAGCCCCCCTCTGCTCTGCGTAGGAAGTTCCCGACCAGTGGTGTTCAATCTGTATGGTTTCCGTTGTTCCTGAGAAGATCGTGATCCTCTGTGGTTCCTCCAGGGCAAACGCACCTTAACTGATTGTTGGGACACGACATAGCCGATGTTTTTATAGGGCGTTCTATGGAAGGAAGGCCCATCCTGTATTCTTGGGAGGCTATGGAGACCGATGACGATCTGGGAGTATTTCAGCATTCTCCCCGATCCCCGTGTCGAACGAACGCGTCTGCATAAGTTGGAAGACATTATCACCATTGCCTTGTGTGCCGTGATTGCCATAGGCGGGCTTACATGTGGATGACGGCTAAATTCTGTACACCTAATTGTAGATGTCTATTACAATTTAATGACAGTCGCCCCATAAACAACGAAAGGCAGCCGCATCTAAGTCGTTGCGACTGCCTGATTTATGTCACTAGCGGGGGCAGGATTCGAACCTGCGACCTCCGGGTTATGAGCCCGACGAGCTACCAGACTGCTCTACCCCGCGATCTATCAATGCATTGTAGCACTTCCGATTGAATCTGCAAAGGATTATTTTACAGATTCAAGTTCTGCGCGAATCCGTTCGGCGATCTGATCGGCCTGTCCCGTGGAATAACGATGATGCTGCCATTTTGCCAGGACACCATCTCCGGTTTTTCTCGGGATAATGTGCAGATGAACATGATCAACCAATTGCCCTGCGGCCGATCCGGTATTGCACAGGATATTATATCCTTCCGCCCCGATAGCCGATACGACCGCCTGCGCGATCTTTCCCGTCAAAAACATCAAATCGGATACCACGCGGTGAGAACATGCATGAAACCGGTCACAATGAATCTTCGGAATAACAAGAGTATGACCATCTGCAATAGGATTAATATCCAAAAAAGCTAATATCGACGAATCCTCATGGACGCGACAGGATGGGATTGTCCCTTCCGCGATCTTACAAAAAATACACTCCTGCCCAGCCATCGACATATCCCCGTTCCATCAAGCCACACGAAAACCTGAATTTACTTTGCCTTTTTCGACGGCTTGCTTTCGGCGGCATTGTCCTGTCCAACCAACTGAAGCAGGACCAACTGACCACCATCGCCCAATCGTCTTTTGGCCAACTGGATAATCCGGGTATAACCGCCTTTTCGGTCAAGAAACCGCGGGCCAATCTCACTGAACAACTTGCGGATGACCGTACCGGTCGTGACAAGATCGCCATCCTGTTCGGCAACGATATCCCGGTCGGTAAGGATGGAGATCGCCTGACGGCGTGCCGTCAGGGTACCTTTCTTGGCCAACGTGATGAGCTTTTCCGCAAACGGCTTGACTTCTTTGGCCTTTTGGATGGTCGTGGAAATCGTCCCGTGCTCGAACAGGGACATGACCATATTCCGTCGCAATGCCAGTCGATGCTCGCTGGTCCGGCTTAATGAACGTCCTGCTACGCGATGACGCATATTTGACTACCCTTTGTATTCGTGTACATCCTGAAATTATTCCGTCATACCCAGCGACAACCCGAGATCCGCCAGTTTTCTTCGAATCTCTCGAAGGCTGGTTTTCCCGAAACTGCGAATCTTGAGAAGATCGGCTTCGGTCATTTTGACCAGTTGACCCACGGTCTGAATATGATTGGTATGCAGACAATTATACGCCCGAACGGACAATTCAAGCGATTCCACCGACATCGCCAATTTGGACTCGCGATCCTCATCGGCCGGCACAATCGTCTGGGTTTCCGAGATGGCTTGTTCAACCGTTTCGGGTCCGATTTGTTCATATTGCGTAAAGGGCGTAAGGTACTTTCGCAGAATCTTGGCGGATTCGACAAGAGCCATATCCGGAGCCACCGTGCCATCCGTCCAGATTTCAAGGATCAATTTATCATAATTCGTTCGCTGACCGACACGAGTGTCTTCAGTTTTGTAACGAACCCGTAAAACCGGTGAATAGATCGCATCGATCTCAATTCGACCGATTTCCTGATCGAATCGATCCAGAGCGGCGATTCGTTCCGAAGCCGGCGAATAACCACGGCCGTTGTCCACCTTCATCTCCATTTCGAATTTCACATCCTGCGTCAGAGTGGCAATAACCATATCCTTATTGAGGATTTCAATGCCCGCATCCGCTTCAATCATCGCGGCCGTAACCGGACCGGCTTTTGTCGAACGCAGGACCATCGTCTTGGACTCGGCGCCTTGCATTCGAACAACCAGTTGCTTGACATTGAGAACGATTTCCGTGGCATCTTCCATGACTCCGGGAATCGTCGTGAATTCATGGCTTACGCCGGCGATTTTAATGGAAGTAACGGAACTTCCTTCCAAGGATGACAGCAAAATCCGGCGCAGACTGTTCCCGATGGTGGTTCCAAAACCCCGCTCGAAGGGCTCGATATAAAATCGGCCGTACTTATCGCTCGAGACTGCGGAATCACGAACCACGCGGGTCGGAATTTCCAAACCTCTCCAGGTTATTCTCATGAATGGCCTCCTGATACTTTGCAGCGAACGTTCTCAGCCCGATTGGACAGCGGCCACAATGCCGTCGTATGGACTATCTGCGATTCGCCGCATCTTCGTTTTCGATGGTCGATCCGACGGATTACCTCGAGCAGAATTCGACCACCAACTGCTCATCCACAACCAGTTGAACATCCTCGCGCGACGGCATGGAAACGATCGTCGCCTCCGGTTTTTCCGCATTGAGTTGAAGCCAACCCTGTGCGGAGTAATTCGGATTTGTTTCAAGCTGTTTTTTGATCAATTTGCGGCTGCGATCCGAATTTTTAACGGCGACTTTGTCACCGATTTTGACCGTAATGTCCGGAACATCGACACGACGACCGTTCAGATAAATATGTCCATGTGTGATCAATTGCCGCGCCTGCTTGCGGGATGGGGCAAAATTCAGCTTATAGATCACATTATCCAATCGCCGTTCGAGAAGCTCCAATAAGATTTTTCCGGTGTTTCCCGGCTTGCGAGCCGCCTCATAATAATATCGCATGAACTGCCGATCCAAAAGGCCGTAGAAGCGTTTGAGTTTCTGTTTTTCGCGGATACGAACGCCATAGTCGCTTTTTCGACCCCGGCGCCATCCATGCTGACCGGGACCGGTCAATCGTTCCTGACGTTCGATGGGACATTTAGCGGTTTCACAACGCCCCCCCTTGAGCATCAGTTTCATTCCTTCCCGACGGCATTGTTTACATGATGAACGAAGATATCGACTCATACGCTCTGGTCTTTCCTGCTGATAGTGGTTTGGCTCTAAACCGCTCCGTTAGTAAGGATTATACACGACGCCGCTTGGGCGGACGACAACCATTATGGGGAATCGGTGTGATGTCCTCGATGGAGGAGATACGAAGCCCCGCCTGCTGCAGCGCGGAAATCGCGGCTTCGCGTCCCGAACCCGGCCCCTTGACCCGAATTTCCACCTCGCGAACCCCAAACCGCATAGCGGCCTTGGCACATTTTTCCGCGGCCTTCGACGCGGCAAAGGGAGTACTTTTGCGCGACCCCTTGAAACCCACCGTGCCGCTGGAATCCCGACATAAGGCATCGCCGTTGGTATCGGTGATGGTGATGAGGGTATTGTTAAACGTCGCCTTGATATGGGCGATCGCCTTGATTACATTACGTCTGATTTTTTTCTTGATGCCCTTAGCCATTGGCCTTTCCTGTCATCTGTATTTCTGGATACAGGTTATTGATTATCCGCGCATTTCCTTGACGCCCTTCTTCCCGGCGACGGTCTTGCGTTTGCCCTTACGGGTTCTGGCATTGCTTTGCGTGTGCTGGCCTCGAACCGGAAGCCCGCGACGATGACGAATCCCGCGGTAACACATAATGTCCTTGAGACGGGAAATATGTTGCGACACCTGTCGCCGAAGCTGGCCTTCCACAATGTGATCGCGATCAACGATCTGGCTGATCCGGCTGACTTCATCTTCCGTTAATTTGTTGGCGCGGAGCCCATCCTGGATCCCCGCTTCCTTGAGAATTTTCCGTGCCTGATATTTCCCGATGCCGTGGATGTACGTCAAGGCGACCCACACGGGTTTATCGTTCGGAATATCCACACCCACAATACGCGGCATAACATCTCCTGTCTAATTCGACAACGGGTTCCGGTCCTTATCCCTGGCGTTGTTTATGGCGAGGGTTGGCCGAGCAAATCACGCGAACCACCCGGCGGCGCCGAACCACTTTACAGTTTTCACAAATCCGTTTTACGCTACTTCGTACTTTCATGGCATTCCCACTTTGTACTGGTTATTCATGTCTCAACTTCGCAATACGATTCGACCGCGGGTCAGATCATACGGACTCATTTCCACGGTCACCGTGTCACCGGGGAGGATACGAATAAAATTCATTCGCATCTTTCCGGATACATGGGCCAGAATCCGATGGCCGTTCTCGAGTTCGACCCGGAACATCGCATTCGGCAAGGCGTCAACCACTTTCGCCTCCAGTCGTATCGCATCTTTTTTGCTCATGTCGCATTTCCCGATCCCGCTTCGCGTCGGAGATGGGCCTGATCGTTTCGACGGATCAGACGGTCATGACTTCGCATCCGCCGGAAACCACCACAATCGTATGTTCAAAATGAGCCGAGCATTGCTTATCCCGAGTAACCACCGTCCAACCGTCGGAAAGCGTCCGAACAGCGCTTCGACCCATATTCACCATTGGTTCGACCGCCAATATCATTCCTTCCTTGAGGAGAATATCGTTGCGAATCAAATCGTCGCTGACAAAATTCGGCACCTTGGGATCCTCGTGCATCTCCGTTCCGATGCCATGGCCCACAAAATCCCTGACCACGGAGAATCCGGCGTTTCGAGCGCACAATTCCATCGCCTCGGCAATCCGGCTCCACTTGATACCCGGCTTCATCCGATCCACGGCAATATCCAACAACTGCCGCGTGACATCGATCAACTTCTGCCGCTGGGGAAGAATCGACCCTACGGGGACGGTAATCGCCGCATCCCCGCAGTACCCGTCCAGTCGGACACCAAAATCGATGCTCAGAATATCTCCCGATTTTAGAACGACGTTGTCGGAAGGAATTCCATGAACGACCTGTTCGTTGATCGACGCGCAAATCGCGCCCGGAAACGGAATTGAAGCGCTCGGATTGCGAACGCCCCGGAAAAGACAATCGGCTCCCGCGTCCGTCGCGATCCGGACCGCGATCCGATCCAGGTGTCCGGTACTGATTCCCGGCTCAATCTCATGCTGCAATTGTAAAAGAACATCGGCCACCACCTTGCCGGCCCGGCGCATCAGATCGATTTCACGACGGCTCCGGAGGTTGATCGCCATAATCATCCAATCTATTTCAAGGGATCCAACTCTTTGAAAACCGATTTGGTCACTTCATCGATGGGCTTATCGGCATCGATTCGAAGAATGGGATTTCCCGCTTTCTGATAAAACCCTACGACAACGGCCGTTTGCCGGTGGTAGGTCGTAAGCCGGTTGGCGACGACTTCCGGCTGATCATCGGGTCGCTGAACCAACGCACCGCATCCTTTGTCACACTGGCCGGCCTTTTTGGGCTGTAAATTTGTAATATGATAGACCGCACCGCACTTCGGGCAACTCCGCCGTCCCGTCATCCGAGAAGCGATGACTTCGTCAGCCACTTGGAGATCGACGACGGCATCAATTTTCTCTCCGGCCTGGCGTAACGCCTTGTCCAATCCCTCGGCCTGAACGACCGTTCTGGGAAAACCGTCCAAAACATAACCGGTTTTGGCTTTCGTCATCGCGTTGGCCATCATATGGATAATCAGGTCATCCGGAACCAACCCGCCCGAATCCATGTAGGATTGCGCCTTTTTGCCCAAGTCCGTTCCGGCAGCCCGTTCCGCGCGAAGGATATCTCCGCTGGAAAGATGCGTCAGCCCGTATCGCTCGACGATCCGTTTACACTGCGTGCCTTTTCCCGCTCCGGGAGGTCCCAGCAAAATCAACTTCATACGTAAGCTCCTTTGATCCGGCCGGACTCGACGAAGCCTTCATAGTTTCGCATGACCAGATTGGCTTCGATCTTCTGCACCAGATCCAGCGAAACGCTTACGACGATAAGCAATCCCGTACCCCCGAGGAAGTTGGCCACGCGATAATCGACGCCCATCAACTGCGTCACCAAGCTGGGAACCACCGAAATCAACGAGAGAAACGCCGCGCCATAATACGTAATGCGAATCATGACGGTTTCAAGATATTCGGCGGTCCGATGGCCGGGACGAAGGCCGGGAATGAAACTTCCGTGATCACGAAGATTCTTGGCCATTTCCTTGGGCTGGAATTGTACCGTAGTCCAGAAATAGGCGAACAGATAGATCATCGCGACAAAAACGACATTGTACACATACGAATCCGAACGAAAGGCGTCGCGAATTGTACTCAGGATATTGGAATCGCCCAGACCGGGAATACGACCGATATATTCGACAATCAGAAGCGGAAACATCATGAAACTGGAGGCGAAGATGATCGGCATCACGCCGCCGTGATTGATCCGCAACGGAAGATAATGACGCTGACCGCCGTACATACGATGGCCTCTCATCTGTTTGGCCTGTTGAATCGGAATTCGACGCTGCCCCTGTGTGATCAGGATAGCGCCGGCGATAACGAAAACGAATGCGGCGATGAGGAATAAAATCGTTCCAGGACCGTAAGTACCGGTCGAGGCGCCAACGCTGAATTCGGTATTCCTCCACACTTCCTGAACCGCCCATGGCATCCGAGAAACGATACCGGCCATAATAATCAAGCTGATGCCGTTACCGATCCCGTATTCATCGATCTGCTCTCCAAGCCACATCAGGAAAATCGTGCCTGCAGTCATGCCCAGTACGCCCATGAAAACCGCCCTGCCGGCCATTCCGGCGTAGGCATATTGGCCCATCATCCGAAGCGTCATCCATGCCTGAAGAATGCACAAAGGTACCGTCAAATACCGAGTATATTCCTGAATCTTGCGATAGCCGGCCTGTCCTTCCTGTTTCAGCTTTTTCAGAGCGGGAAAAATTTCGCCGCAGAGCATCAAAATAATCGAAGCCGAAATGTACGGCATGATGCCCAAGCCGAAGATACTGCTGCGATCCAGGCGTCCGCCGCTGAACATCTGCAAATATTCAGTGACCCGGCCCAGCGGCGAATCCGAACTCGTATTACGGATATCGCTCTGATCGAAACCGGGAACCGGAATGTGGTACCCAATCCGGTAAATACACAGCAGACCGATCGTAAACAGAATCTTATTCCGTAAATCCGGAATCCTGAATATGTTGACGAACGCTCCTAACATGGGTCTGTTTTCCTTCCGAATTCCCTATCGGTTTATGCCACCACTTTGACGGTTCCGCCACAACCGGAGATCTTTTGCTCGGCGCTCTTGCTGAACTTGTGGGCGCTGACGGACAAACGTTTGGTCAATTCCCCGTCGCCAAGAATCTTGACCCGGCTATGGATATTATCCACAAGACCCGCCGATACCAATTGTTCGATGCTCACCGTTGTTCCATCGTTGAATTGCTTATCCAACTGCGAAACATTCACCACTTCGTATCGCCGCGTAAAATTGAAGTTGTTGAAACCCCGTTTCGGCAAACGGCGAAACAAGGGCATTTGACCTCCTTCGGCGGTCAAACGGCGCGCATATCCCGAACGACTGTGTGCTCCCTTGTGGCCTCGACCGCTGGTCTTTCCATGACCCGTCGCACGTCCCCGCCCGATCCGTTTGCGTTGTTTGTGCGCGCCGACGATTGCAGTAATTTGATTGCTTAACATCTTCGCATCACCACCTTTTTACAGCTTGAACCTCGATACCTCGTAGCGAGGATATGGTTTCTTGTCCACGTAACCTCAGCAACCCGTCCAGAACCGCATTGGCCACGTTTTTGGCGCAGGTACTGCCATAAATTTTGGTCAAGACGTCGCGAATGCCGGCACACTCAAGAATCGCCCGAGCCGTTGATCCGGCGATAACACCGGTTCCCGGACTGGCCGGAACCAGGTCAATGCTCGTTGCGCGATATTTTCCGCGAATGGGATGCGGTAAAGTTCCGCCCTGCAATTCGATCCCCTGCAGATTCTTTTTAGCGGCTTTTATGGCCTTTTCCACGGCGGGGGGAACCTCGTTTGCTTTTCCATATCCGACGCCCACCGATCCATTCCGATCCCCTACGGCCACCAATGCGCCAAAACTAAATCGACGACCGCCCTTGACCACTTTGGCCGTGCGATAGACCTTAATCACCACATCCTGGAGCCCTTGGTCGCTCAGCCCCATCGCTCTGTTTGATTCTTCCGCCAATGTAATTCTCCATCCAACTGTTAATTCGCGGTATTCGCCTCTTAAAACGCCAGACCGGCTTTCCGGGCCGCATCGGCCAGTGCCTTGATACGCCCGTGAAACCGGAATCCATTGCGATCAAAACTGACCGCCTTGATTCCGACACCGATCGCCTGTTTGGCAATCGCGGTCCCCACCGCCTCGGCGGCGGCCTTGTTCCCGGAAGACTTCAGTTCACCGCGAAGGCCATGGTTACAGGTTCCAGCCGATGCCAGAGTCAATCCGGCAATATCGTCAATAATTTGGGCGTACATGTGTCGGTTGGAACGAAACACCGTCAATCGCGGACGCTCCGGGGTCCCATAGATTTTCTTACGTACCCGCTGCTTTCGCCGCTGGCGTCTTTGCTGTTTAAGTTCGATCCGCATATCGTTTTTCCTGACTGATTATGATCCGGAATTCATCCGGTTTGTTAGGCCGCCTTATGCCGAGCCGGATGCAAACGCCTTACCGACTTTCCTACGAATCGTTTCATCGCTGAAACGGATCCCCTTGCCCTGATACGGCTCGGGGGGGCGCACTCTGCGAATGTCCGTGGCAAATTGTCCAAGGACTTGCTTGTCTGGACTGGCGCAACTGAAGACCGCCGGTACTTCATTGCCTTTGGTCGCGGGAGTTTTGATCGTCACTTTGACCACCTTGGGAATCGGCAGTTCAACCGGATCGGAATATCCCACGGTCAGAATGAGCTTGCCACCCTGTTCTTTCACATTGTATCCGGTTCCAAAGATTTGCAGTTCGCGGGAAAATCCTTGCGTCACGCCGAGAATCATGTTGTGAATCAAGGCACGCGTAGTGCCATGAAGGGCCTTGCACAAACGCGATTCGGGATTGGGATTATCCACCCGAATCTGTTTGGCCGCCGCATCGACGTGAATCTTCACCTCGGAACGGAACGCCTTGTCCAGGGTTCCCTTTGGACCGGTAACCTTGAGGGTCAGCCCCTTGAGTTCAACCTGCACACCGGCCGGAATCACGATAGGTTTTTTTCCGATTCGACTCATATCAGTACACCGTACAAAGTAATTCGCCGCTGACATGATCCTTGCGGCAGTTCTTGTCGCTCATGACGCCTTTGCTGGTCGATATGATGGCAATCCCCATCCCGTTCATCACGCTGGGAAGCTCGTCCACCGACTTGTATCGTCGGCAACCGGGACTGCTCTCGCGACGGACCATGGTGATCGCCGATTCGCCCTGAGGAGAGTACTTCAATTGAATCCGCAGAAAACCCTGAAGCCCATCCTCGATTCGATCGTAGCCGAGGATGTATCCTTCCGACTTCAAAACGTCCGCGATGCCCAGGCAGATTTTCGATGCCTTGACCCTCACTTCGTTCTTGCCGACCCTGGACGCATTTCGGATCCGGGTCAACATGTCCGCGATTGGATCGCCATGACTCATATCTTCCACTCCACGTTCTCAGTTTCCACACCGAATGCCCATCGCATGCGGCGGTTCACCAACTCGCCTTTCGCACGCCCGGCAACAATCCCTCGTTCGCCATCTTCCGGAAGCAAAGCCGGCAGAGCTTGAACTTACGATAGACCGCATGGGCGCGACCGCAGAGTTGACACCGCGTATAAGCCCGCGATTTGAACTTCGGCTGTTTCTTTTGCTTGTTTTCCAGTGCCTTCGTTGACATTCACATTCTCCGCTTGACCGCCGGTTGGATCGGGTTGGGTTACGACCGGAACGGCATTCCGAACAAGCGAAGCATTTCCCGCGCCTCGCCATCCGACTTCGCCGTGGTCACAAAAGCGATATTCATTCCCTGTTGGGTTTCCACCCGAGCCGCTTCGATCTCGGGAAACACCGACTGTTCGGCCAAACCCATCGAATAGTTTCCGCGTCCATCGAAACCCTTGGGATCCAGGCCCCGAAAGTCCTTCACGCGGGGAATCGCCAGATTGATCAGCCGATCCATAAACTCATACATTCGTTCGCGGCGCAACGTTACCTTCATGCTGGTCTTGTCGCCTTCACGGACCTTAAAATTCGACACGCTCTTCCGTGCCGAAATCACCGAGGGTTTCTGACCCGAAATCATCGTGAGATCCTTGATGGCGTTGTCCAGATACTTCTTGTCCTGGACGGCTTTGCCAACACCCATCGAAATCACGATCTTTTCCATTCGCGGCACCGCCATGATGCTGGAATACTGATACTTTTTCATCAAATCCGGCGCCACCTTCGATCTGTAAATATCTCTCAACCGCGACATAGGTCAACCTTATCTGTCATTCTCGATCCGATCACCGCACCTGCGGGAAACGAATTCATCGTTATTTCTTCTTTCCAACCACACCCAAATCGGTTCCGTCTTTTGCGATTCGCCGCTTAAGTCCCTTGGCATCCCGTTCAAACCGGACCCGTTGCCCTTCCGATCCCTTGCTCACCGGCAAAACATTACTGATATGAATCGGCTTTTCCACGCGGATACGACCGCCCTGCGGATTTTTTCTCGAAGGCCGGACGTGCTTATACACGAGATTGACTCCCTTGATTAACACCCGGTCCTTGTCCACAAGAATCCGCATCACCTCGCCGGTAACACCCCTGTGATCGCCCGTGATCACTTGCACCATATCGCCTTTTTTAATGTGTCGTGCCATCGTCGTTCCTTTTGGCCTTTTCGCCGCCTTAGACCACTTCGCTTGCCAGCGATAAGATCTTCATGAAATTCTTGTCCCGCAGTTCCCGTGCGACGGCGCCGAAAATTCGAGTCCCGATGGGATTGCCTTCGGCATCGATCATCACCGCCGAGTTGGTATCGAATCGAACATAACTTCCGTCCGGCCGGCGAATGGGATAGATCGTGCGAATAATCACGCATCGGTGGACCTTTTTACGGTTCAACTGACAACTGGGCAGGCGCTTCTTGATCGCCACACACACGATATCGCCGATTGAAGCGGTGACCCGGGTACATTTACCCTTTCGGGCGCTGGTACGGCCAAGTACCCGGATACACTGCGCCGTTTTTACGCCGCTGTTATCGGCGATATTCAACATGGTTTCTTGCTGTATCAAGGTCTGGCCCTCTTACTCAATCACCGCTTTTTCGATCACTTTCAGCAGCCGCCAACTCTTGGTTTTGCTGATCGGCCTGCACTCGATAATCTCCACAACATCGCCCACCCCGGCCTGGTTGGTTTCATCGTGAACCCCAAGGACGGTCTTGCGTCGGAGATATTTTCCATAGATCGGATGCTTGATCGTGAAATCAATTCGCACCCGTACGCTTTTGCTGCCGCTTTTGCTGATCACCACGGCTCGTTCGGTTTTCTTGCTTTTCGCTTCCATAGTGGATTACCGGCCCTCGTTCTGTTTTTCTCGAAGGATCGTCTTGATCCGGGCGATATCCCGCCGGGTATTTTTCACGGCACGGGTGTTTTCGAGATTTTCCGTCACTGACTGACAACGCAGATCAAACAAATGTTTTTCTGTTTCCATCAGTCGTTCCCGCAATTCTTCGGGGCGCATTTCACGAAAATTCGACGCCTTCATCCTATTCTCCTGTTATGCGAGGGTATGCCTTCGCGTGACCAATCGACACTTGACCGGCATCTTGTGCGCCACTCGCGATAAAGCCAGTTTGGCCACTTCGGCCGAAACGCCGCCGATCTCAAACATAACCATTCCCGGCTTGACTCTCGCAACCCAACCTTCAATTTCCGCTTTGCCCTTGCCCATTCGGGTTTCAAGCGGCTTGGCGGTATAGGAGTGATTGGGGAAAATCCGAATATAGACTTTACCCTCGCGATGCAGAAAATGGGTTGCGGCGACTCGGCCGGCTTCGATCTGCCGACCGGTAATCCACGACGTCTCCAAGGTCTGCAATCCATACTCGCCGAAGGCCACGTAATTGCCCCGCGTCGCGTTGCCGTGTATCCGACCTCGCTGTTGTTTTCGATACTTAACTCGTTTTGGCATCAAAGCCATGAATACGTCCCTTTGTAATCAATCTATAAATAGATTATCCGCTGTGTCCAGCCGACTCGCCTCCGGCGTCCGAAACCCCTCCCGGCCCCACCCGGGACCGGGATGTTTCCGTCCGGGATCGGGGACCGCCGGGACCACGACCGCCTTCACGACGTCCTCGGCCTGTCCGACGGGGTCGGAAGGTTGGCGCCGCCTGTTCCTCGCCAAACTTCCCCTTATAGATCCACACCTTGATACCGATGGTTCCGTAGGTCGTTCGTGCGGTTGCCACACCGTAATCCACATTGGCATCCAGCGTTTGCAGGGGAATGCTGCCCAGCTTCTGCTTTTCCGTACGGGCGATTTCCGCTCCAGCCAACCGACCGCCACACATGATCTTGATCCCCTTGGCCCCGGCGTTGATCGCATTTTCACAGGCCATCTTCATGACCCGCCGATACGAAGCCCGCTTTTGCAACTGCTGAGCAATCGATTCGGCTACCAGCGTTGAATCCAGGTTCGGCTCTTTAATCTCAATGACGTTCACGCTGACCTTGCGATCGATCAATTCTTCCAGTTGTTCCCGAAGGGTTTCCACCTCGGCTCCCCTCGGTCCGATGACCATTCCCGGACGTCCGGTATGCAGCGTTACTTTGACCTCGTTGCGTGTACGGGCGATTTCCACCTTGGCCACGGCCGCATACGGCGGCTGACGGTTGAATTTGGCATCGATGAATTTCCGCAGTTTGGTATCTTCCACAAGAAAATCACCGTAGTTGGCCTTCGGCGCAAACCATGTGCTTTGCCATCCCAGCGTGATGCCCGTTCGAAAACCGATTGGTGATGTTTTTTGACCCATAGTCCCTGTCCGATTTCCTGTCTTATGCCTCTGGCTCTTGTGCAACGCTCACATACAGATGACTGGCTTCTTTCCAAATGGGATGCGCCCTGCCTCGATCCTTGGCACGCCATCCTTTGGTTCCCATACGACGACCGGCGCCATCCACGCGAGCTTCGCAGACATAGAGCGATTCGGTATCGGCTTCCTTCTCGTCGGCGTTCGCAACGGCGCTTTCCAATACCTTGCGAATATGGTACGCCGCCCGCCGGTGCTCAAACTTCAATACGTCCAGGGCATCCTGCACGCTTCGCCCGGAAATCAATTGCATGACCAAACGGGCCTTGCGAGCCGCGGAAGGCGCATACCGATGGGAGGCCTGCCACTGAGAGATTTCGTTGACTTCGACACCGAGTGCCGATGCCAAACGACGAACATCTTCCGCTGTCGGTTTAGGAATATAGAGTTTCTGCATCCAGTTCCGCAAAGCCGATACTGCCTGTTCGGCATCCATCCCGGCGCGAACCAGATTTCCGGCCAGCGAGGCAACGCTCATTCGACGCCGCTTGCAGATCTGTTGTAATCGTTCTCCATTCAACATAGAATTCAATCCCGAATTTGATGACCCGAACTAAACGATCAGGTGGCCTCTTCCTTCTTCACGCCGGAATGACCCCGGAACGTCCGAGTCGTTGAAAATTCACCCAGCTTGTGGCCAACCATATCTTCCGTCACAAACACTTTATGAAACATCCGTCCGTTGTGAACCATGAATGTATAGCCCACAAACTCCGGCACGATGGTACAACTTCGAGCCCAGGTTTTGATGGGATCCCGGGAACCTCGATCCACCTGAACCATAACTTTCTGAAACAACTTGACGTTGATAAACGGGCCTTTTTTCTTTGACCGTCCCATGTGCTTCCTTTGCGTTCTACCGCTGAATCTCTTTCCCGCGATTCGTTACAGCACCAACTGCTGCCCACGGTTGTTCTTTCGCCGACGAATAATCCATTGATTACTGCCCTTCCGCGGATTTCTCGTCTTGCCGCCTTTGGCCAGCACACCTGTCGGAGAACAGGGATGGCGACCGCCATTGGCTCGACCTTCGCCTCCACCCAACGGATGGGCAACCGGATTCTGGGCCTTGCCACGAACATGACCGCGTCGTCCGCAATGCCGCATACGGCCGGCCTTGCCAACGACGACATTCTGATAATCGGAATTGCCCAACTGACCAATCGTGGCCCGGCATTCCTTGCGAACCTTGCGCATTTCGCCGCTGGGAAGAATAACGGTGGCCCAATCACCCTCTTTGGCCATCAGACGCGCCACTCCTCCGGCGGTACGAACCATCTTGCCCCCCTGGCCGGGAGTCATTTCGATATTATGGACATCCACTCCAACGGGAATTCCCGATAGAGGCATGGCATTGCCGATCCTGGGTTCCACCTCGACGCCGCTCTCAATCCACGCGCCGACTTTCAATCCGGATGGCGAAAGAATATACCGTTTTTCGCCGTCTTTGTAGTGGATCAACGATATAAAACAATTTCGATTCGGATCGTATTCAATCGTGGCTACGCAACCCGGAACACCGTCTTTGTTCCGTTTAAAATCGATGATCCGATACATTCGTCGGGCGCCGCCGCCGATAAATCGCACTGTCGTACACCCGGAATGGTTGCGACCCCCGGCCTTCTTGAGACGAACACATAACGTCTTTTCAGGCCGATCCGTCGTCAACTCCTTTTTGTAATCGATCACCGAACTGTTACGACGACCCGCCGATGTCGGTCTGTATATTTTAATTGCCATGACTCGAATCCTTGTTCGCTTCTCTGGTCGGCCTGCGCCGGTCCCGCACGATTAGAATAAATCGATTCGGTGATCGGCACCCAGCACGACGACCGCCTTTTTCCAGTTTTTGGTTCGTCCCATGAATCGCCCGCGACGACGGGGCTTGCCCTTGACGTTGGCGGTACGAACATCAATGACTTTCACGGTGTACAACTGTTCCACCGCGCTCCGGATCTGAATTTTATTCGCCCGCGGATTGACTTCGAATGAATACGCATTCCGGGTATTCGCCAGATGCATTCCCTGCTCTGTCACTAACGGCCGAATGATAATATCATATTTATCCACAGGTTCACCTATTGACTCTTCCTGGATCCTTCGTTGATCAGCGACAACAACGCCTCTTTGGTCATCAACATCTTCTGGCGATTGCAAATGTCTCCGGCATTCAGATCCCCCACCGGCATCACATCCACGCGGGGAATATTCCGAACCGATTTATACACATTAACATCGTACTGCGGTATTGACACCAGGCAGCTTCGATCGATCTTGAGATTCCGAAGGATCGCCGCAAAATCCCGGGTTTTGGGTGCGGGCAAGGCCAGATCGCTGACTACCACGAAATTCCGGCTTTTCATTTTGGCCAGGATTGCGGAATCCCTTGCCAATCGCCGCTGTTTTTTCGGCATCTGCTGACTGAAATCCCGTACGCTCTTGGCAAACGCCACGCCGCCGCCCTTTCGGATATTTGTTCGCGCCGAACCCATTCGGGCGTTTCCGGTACCCTTCTGCCGGTACAGTTTCCGCGTGGATCCCTCGACGAGACCGCGGCTTTTTGTTGCCGCCGTGCCGATCCGCTTATTGGCATGGTACATCACGATTGCCTGCTTGAGTAACGGATATCGAATTCGTCCGCCAAAGACCGCTTCATCGACCTGCAGGCTCTCGACCTCTTTGCCTTCTCGATTGTAAACCGCCAGTTCAATCATTTCTGTCATCCATTCTCTGTCGTCGATACCAACAAAATATCGTTTCGTCGCGGGATCATCTGTGACTCTTGGCCGAACGAATCACCACATAGGTTCCCGTAGCGCCCGGAACCGGCCCTTTGATCACCAGAAGATTTTTCTCCTCATCAACCGAGATCAGCCGATGATTCTTCGCCGTGACCCGGTCCATACCCATATGACCGGCCATGCGCTTGCCCTTCTTGATATTTCCGCCGTGACCGCGGTCGCTGGCATTACCCGACAAGGAACCGGGGGCTCGATGCTTTCGCTCGGTTCCATGCGAAGTGGGAAAACCGCCGAAACCATGACGCTTCATCACGCCCTGAAATCCCTTACCCTTGCTGATGCCGATCACATCCACATACTGGATTTCGGAAAAAATGCCGACTCGCACCAGATCGCCGGCATTGAACTCCGCTTTCCCCTGATCCTTGTCCGTCAATCGCCATTCGCGAATAAATCGCTTGGCGGCGGTATTGGCCTTCTTGGCATGCCCCTCCGCCGGTTTCTTGATACGGCTTGCCTTGACATCCTCAAATCCCAGTTGCAGGGCCCGATATCCATCGTTCTCCATGGTCTTGACCTGAAGAACCGGACATGGACCGGCCTGGATCACCGTCACCGGCGTCATCTTGCCGGCTTCGTCATAAACCTGGGTCATCCCGATCTTTTTGCCCAATATCATTGCCATACGTCGTTCCTTCCGTCCGGAGTCGTGAGTGACCGAACGTTATGCCTTGATCTTAACAAAAACGCCCGCGGGAACTACCAGCTTATTCAGGGCTTCGACCGTACGGGCGTTGGCTTCATGGATATCAATCAGTCGCTTATGTGTGCGCATCTCGAACTGCTCTCGCGACTTTTTGTCGATATGCGGACTGCGTAATACCGTATAACGTTCTATTCGCGTGGGAAGCGGAACCGGCCCGTTCACGCGGGCATTGGTCCGACGGGCTTGCTCGACGATCTCTTTGGCCGAATTATCCAGGGCCTTGTGATCGTATGCTTCCATCCGTATCCGTATCCGTTCCGTTTCCGTTGCCATCGCCTTTTCCTAATTCTTGTCTTTTCCCCGACGATATATGATCTCATTCGTCGGAAATACGATCCGAAATTATCCGACAGTACAACCCAACGATTTTGGCTATACCGGTTGTGTTGTTCTCAGGCAGGAAAAGCGGTTACGCTTCCCTTACTTTACCCTGACCGCCGAAGCAATTTTCACTCGGGTCATCCCTTTGCCCCGATGAAAATCTTCGCCGGGCGTTTCGGGCCTTACTACTCTGCCATCCATGGTTGACCACTTCTTTTTGGAAATGAACAGTCCAACTCGTTATTCGCACAAATATCCATCTCTGTGCTCGCTTCGACTGTAAAAAGTAGCTTTTACCAAATCGGTAAAAATCTGTCAATAGAAACCTGCTAAAATTTTTTCAGAAATTTGTTCGGGGGTTTTTTCATAACACAACGGTTCCATGGTGAAACTTCCCCGCCCCGCCGTTGCCCCCCGTAATTCGCCGGCGTATCCGAACATTTCACTTAGAGGCACTTTGGCGTCAATCACGCGAATCAGGCCATGCAACCGGGTATCGGTAATCATTCCCCTCTTGGAAATCAGATTGCCCTGAACAGCCCCGTAGTAGTTATCCGGAATCGTTACCTCGACTTTCATGATCGGCTCGAGCAATATCGGTCCGGCGGCCTGCAAGGCCTCTCTGACGGCTAAAATCCCCGCCTGTTCAAAGGCCAACTCGGATGAGTCCACCGTATGGAAGGATCCTTCAATAACCCTGACTTTGACGCCGACGACGGGAAAACCGCCCAAAGAACCGGTCGAAAGCCCCATCCGAACGCCCCGTTCGACGGCCGGGATGTATTCTTTGGGAATGGATCCTCCGATAATGCCGTTTTCAAACTCAATGGTCATGCTGTAATGCTGGTTTTCATCCAGCAGGGGTTCGACGGTGACCATCGCATGGCCGTACTGTCCACGTCCGCCCGTTTGCTTGATAAATTTTCCTTCCCCTTCCGCCTGTCCGGTTATGGCCTCTTTATAGGCCACTCTGGGGCGACCGACCCGAATATCCACACCCAGATCACGGGTTATTTTATGCTGCAGGATCTCCAAATGAAGTTCACCCATGCCGCACATAATCGTCTGGCCGGTTTCCGGGTCATACCGACAGGTAAACGTGGGATCTTCGCGCCGGAGAATGTTGATCGCTTCCGACAATTTCATCCGATCCCCCGAAGACTTGGGTTCAACGGACATACTCACCACGGTTTCCGGAAAACGGATGCTTTCCAGAACCACGGGAAAACGCGTATCGCATAACGTATCTCCCGTCAGAGTCTCTTTTAACCCGATGACGGCGACAATATCCCCGGCCTGGGCGGAATCAAGAATCTCCCGGGAACTGGCATGCATCTCGAAAATCCGCGTAATGTTTTCCTTGCAATCTCGTGTGCTGTTATAAATACGGCTGCCCTTCTGGAGACGACCCTGATAAATCCGGATGAAATACAGATCGCCGTGCTTATCGCCGGTGATTTTAAACGCCAAAGCAACAAACGGCTTTTTCGGATCGCATATAATCTTAATTTCTTTTTTATCATGGCCGGGCTTATGCCCGAAGATCTCCGGACGATCCAGAGGAGAGGGTAAAAAGTCCGTTATCCCGTCAAGAAGCCGGCGAATGCCGATATTTCGCAGGGCCGCTCCGACAAATAAGGGATAGATTTTTCCGATCAGAGTCCCCTTCCGCAGCGCCGAGACAATGGCATCGTTCCGGATCGGCTGATTATGGATATACGCCTCCATGAGGGATTCATCAAACTCGGCGGCCGCCTCGATCATTTCGTGTCGCCAATGTTCCGCCGTCTCCACCAGGGATTCGGGAATCGCTTTCTCCTCAAAACTGGCGCCGACATCCTCCGATTCAAAATAATACGCCTTCATGCCGATCAGATCGACGAGCCCTTCAAAGGCGGAATCCTGGCCGATGGGAATCTGAACCGGAACCGCGTGAGCGTTGAGTTTCGAGCGGATACTCTGCACGGACATCTCGAAATCCGCCCCGGTCTTGTCCATCTTGTTCAGAAAACACAGGCACGGAATATGATATTTTTGTCCCTGTCGCCAAACGGTTTCACTCTGGGCCTGAACCCCTTCGCTGGCATCGAAAACGGCAACGGCTCCATCCAGGACCCGCAACGATCGCTCGACTTCGGCGGTAAAATCAACATGCCCCGGCGTATCGATCAAATTGATCTGATAGTCTTTCCACGGACACCGGGTTGCCGCGGAAGTGATTGTAATGCCCCGTTCCTGTTCCTCCTCCAGAAAATCCATCACGGCGGTTCCCTCATGCACCTCGCCGATTTTATACGTCTTTCCGGAAAAATAAAGAATCCGTTCCGATACCGTGGTTTTACCGGCATCGATATGGGCCATGATTCCTATGTTTCGAATTTTCGATAAATCATCCGACATACAAACCTCAAACTCAGAACCGGATTATCCGATGGGCATTTCGGTCCCGGAATGATAACAGGATGCAACCGGGATTTAAACATTATGCCTCCCGTTATCCGTTATCTACCGTCGTTCAATAAAACTGCCACGACCATTAAACATCAACGGGCGTGGCAGATTGCTGATGGGACTTACCATGCGAAGTGGGCAAACGCCTTATTCGCCTCCGCCATACGATGAACGTTCTCGCGGGTGGTCATGGCCGCGCCTTCTTTGTTATAGGCGTCAATCAATTCGCCGGCCAGCCGATCCCCCATGGGCTTGCCCTTTTTGGCGCGAGCGGCGCCGATGATCCACCGAATCGCCAGCGACTGCTGCCGACGGGAACTCACCTGCATCGGAACCTGGTAACTGGCGCCTCCGACCCGCCGACTCCGAACTTCCAGCATGGGTTTGACATTGTTAACGGCCGTCATAAACACTTCCAACGGTGCGACATCTTTCACTTTTTTGGCGACGGACTCCATCGCGGAATAAAATACGGCTTGCGCAACGCTCTTCTTTCCCTGCCACATCAGGCAATTGATGAATTTGGTCGCCAGCGGGTCCGGGTACCGCGGGTCGGGTTTAATCTGAATTCGAGCGCTAATAAATTTCTTCGACATGAATACACCTTCTTGTTTGGGTCTTCCGGGTTAATCCCCAGAGGATGGTTATGAACGTTTTGCTCCGTATTTACTGCGTCCCTGCTTGCGTCCGTTGACGCCGGCGCAGTCCAGCACGCCGCGGACGACATGATACCGAATACCGGGAAGGTCTCGGACACGGCCGCCCCGGATCATCACCGTGCTGTGTTCCTGCAGGTTGTGATCAATGCCGCCGATGTAGGTGGTGACTTCCTTGCCGTTGGACAGACGCACACGGGCGATCTTTCGCAGAGCTGAGTTGGGTTTTTTGGGCGTCTGGGTACGAACGATCAGACAGACACCTCGCTTCTGCGGACAACCGGTAATATCCGAAACACGTTTTTTGCCTTTCGATTTACGTCTGCAACGAACCAATTGATTGATAGTCGGCATATACACTCCACGCGATTTTTCTTAATTCCACGATCCGTTATACAACGGTTTATTCCAATCCCAGCGCCGCCTTGACCGCTTTTTCCGCCGCGGCTTCGGCTTCTCGGGTTTCACGCAATTCTTCAAGCTGCTTGGGCAGCGGAGGTTCGGCCAAATGTTTCACTCGCATATCCTGATACCTCCGGAATCCCGTTCCGGCGGGAATCAGATGCCCAAGGATCACATTTTCTTTCAAACCACGTAAATTATCAATTTTACCTTCCAGAGATGCCTCTGTCAAGACCTTTGTCGTTTCCTGGAAACTGGCCGCCGAAATAAAGCTATCCGATTGAAGGGAAGCTTTGGTGATGCCCAGCAACAATGTGGTCGCCGTGGCCGGGCGGGGTTTTTTCCCCTTAGCGGGAGTCCCGCCGAGCATCTCGACCTTTTCATTCGCGGCGTCCATTTCGTCCTTGGTCACCAGGGTGCCGACCTTCAGGTCGGTATCGCCCGCGTCGGAAACCCGAAGCTGGTGCGACAGGGCCTCGTTGCTTCGACGGAAATCGAGCTTATCCACCACTTCACCCGGCAAATAGCTCGTATCGCCGATCGATTCAATTTCGACCTTGCTCATCATCTGTCCCAGGATGATCTCGACATGCTTGTCGCTGATGGTCACGCTCTGGGCACGATAGACGTTTTGAATTTCCCTCTGAAGATATCGTTGCAGGGCTTCTTCGCCCTTAATGCGCAAAATATCGTGCGGAACCAGCGGCCCGTCGGTAAGAGCATCGCCGGCATCGACACGGTCGCCGGTATGGAAATTTAAGTGTCGATCCCGCGGGACGTGGTGTTCCTTTTCCATCCCGCTTTCACTGCGGATGATAATGGTCATTTTGCCGCGTCGTTTGTCGCTCTTGAGTTCAACCGTTCCGCTGATCTCGGCCATGGCCGCGGGATCCTTGGGTTTGCGGGCCTCGAAGATTTCCGTTACCCGAGGCAGGCCTCCGGTAATATCCTGGGTACCTTCCGATCCTCTCGGCAACCGCGCCAACAACTCGCCGGCCTTCACCTCGGCGCCCTCTTCCACTTCGATGCGGGCCTTGGCCGGCAGGTAATGCACATCCAGAATTTTACCTTCCGGACTTTCGATGATCACCTGCGGGTGTTTATCGCCCTTGTGTTCGATCACAACCGGACGACCCCGCTGACCCTTGCGTTCTTCCTCGACCCGCATGGTCTCGCCTTCGATCACATCGACCAGACGAACCAGACCATCGACTTCCGCCAGGATCGGCACACGATGCGGATCCCACGAATACAAACGCTCGCCGCGGCGAACCTTCTGGCCGTCCGTCACCAGCAGGATTCCGCCATACGGAACCTTGAACCGTTCCAGTTCGCGATCCTTATCATCCACCAGCAGCAGTTCGCCCGTCCGTTTGAGAGCGACGATGAGATCCTTGCCTTCCCGGGATGCAACCGAAACCGCATGAAGATCTTCATAACGGACCACGCCGTCGCGCGGGGCGATTTGTTCCGTTTCGAGAACGGAGATCGACGCGATACCGCCGGTATGGAACGTACGCATGGTGAGCTGCGTTCCCGGTTCGCCGATCGACTGGGCGGCCATGATCCCGACCGCCAACCCTTCTTCGGCAAGCAGACCGGTGCTGAGATCCCAGCCGTAACATTTGGCACAAACCCCGGTCGTGCTTTCGCAGGTCAACGGACTGCGTACCCGAATCGCCTCCAAACCCAACGCCTCAATTTTATCGGCGGCTTCCGGAGTGATCACTTCGTTTTCGCGGACGATCATCTCGTCGGTGATCGGATTTCGGATATTGTCCCTCGCGGTTCGCCCGATAATCAGACTTCGCAGAGGCACATCCACCGTTTCGCCTTTATAGACCGTCGTCTTGGTGATCCCCTGCAGGGTCCCGCAATCAATTTCGGAAATCATGACATTCTGGGCCACATCGGCGAGTTTTCGGGTCAAATACCCCGAGTCGGCCGTCTTCAGGGCCGTATCGGCCAGGCCTTTTCGAGCGCCGTGCGTCGAACTGAAATATTCCAGAACATTGAGGCCTTCGCGGAAATTCGACTTGATCGGCGTTTCCAAAATCTCGCCGCTGGGCTTGGCCATCAGGGCGCGCATTCCCGCGAGTTGCTGAATCTGATCCGTGCTTCCGCGGGCGCCCGAATGACGCATCACCCAGATCGGGTTCAGATACGGCTTGCCCCCCCGGATGTCGTTTTCCATCGCCCGCATCATCGCTTCGGTCACCGCAACGCGGGCATGCGTCCACGCGTCGATCACCTGATTGTACCGCTCGCCTTCCGTCAGAACGCCGCTCTGGAAATTCTTCGTGATCCGATCGACCTTCTGCTGGGTCTTGTCGATGATGGCGGGTTTTTCCTTGGGCACGATCAAATCGGTCAGTCCGAAACTCACCCCCGCCAGAGTCGCCTGTTTGAAACCCAGTTCCTTGAGCTTGTCGAGCAGGTCGATCGTCTCGGCGCTGCCGGCGATCTCGTAACAATCCTGAATGACGCCCCCCAGTTTCTTCTTGTCCATGATATAATTGTAAAATGGCATTTTCGGCGGGAATATGTCATTAAACAGACAACGCCCCGGCGAGGTTTCGATGATGCCGCCCTTTTCCTCGCCCTTGGGTCCCATGACTTTCTTGCCGGCGGGAAGACGGACTTTCACCTTCGCATGGACATGGACTTTTCTCATCTGGAAAGCCGTGATGGCTTCCGTCGGATCGCGGAACATCGCGCCTTCGCCGCGCTGCCCGGACAACATGTTGGTAATGTAATAGTTGCCCAGAACCATATCCTGCGACGCGCCCAGCATGGGCGAACCGTTCTGCGGGGAAAAGATATTGTTGGTGGACATGATCAGCGTATGGGCTTCCACCTGCGCTTCGATGCTCAACGGGAGATGAACCGCCATCTGATCGCCGTCAAAGTCGGCGTTGAAACCGTGACAGACCAACGGATGCAACATGATGGCGTTGCCTTCCACCAGAATCGGCTCGAAGGCCTGAATGCCCATTCGGTGAAGCGTGGGCGCCCGGTTCAGAAGGACCGGGTGCTGGTGGATCACCTCTTCGAGAATATCCCAGACGTGCTCTTCCCGTCGTTCCAGCATGCGTTTGGCGCTCTTGATGGTATCGGCCAGGCCGCGATCCTTGAGTTTGCGAATGATAAACGGCTGGAACAGTTCCAGCGCGATCTTCTTGGGCAAACCGCACTGGTTGAGTTTCAGGTGAGGCCCCACAACGATGACCGACCGGGCGGAATAGTCCACTCGTTTACCCAAAAGGTTCTCGCGGAATCGCCCCTGTTTGCCCTTGATCATGTCGGTCAGACTCTTGAGCGGACGATTATTGCTGCCCAGAACCGGACGACGGCAACGCCCATTATCCAACAGAGCGTCCACGGCCTGTTGCAGCATCCGCTTCTCGTTGCGGATGATCACTTCCGGCGCGTTGAGATCGATGAGTTTTTTGAGCCGGTTGTTGCGGTTGATAATCCGGCGATACAAATCATTCAGATCGCTTGTCGCGAAGTTTCCGCTTTCGAGCATCACCAGCGGTCGAAGATCCGGCGGAATGACCGGACAAACTTCCAAGACCATCCACTCCGCCTTATTGCCGCTCTGGACGATGCTGTTGACCAGTTTCAGTCGCTTGGTCAGATCTTTGACCTTCTGTTTGCTGGAGGTTCCCGCCACGCCTTCGCGAAGCTCCCCGGCCAGCAACGTCAGATCAAGCTTACCCAGCAGTTCCTTGACCGCTTCGGCCCCCATCGACGCACGGAAACACATTCCATAGCTGTTCACGGCATCGCGGTATTCATCCTCGGTCAGCAATTGCTTACGTACCAGGGGACTCTGGCCGGGATCTGTGACAACATAATCCTGAAAATAGATGACTTTTTCCAGATCCGTGGTCTTCATCCCCAGCAACGTGCTCAACCGGCTGGGCATGGCCTTGAAGAACCAGATATGCACCACCGGTGCCGCCAGGTTAATATGGCCCATTCGTTTTCGGCGCACGCGGCTGTGGGTAACTTTCACTCCGCAGCGGTCGCAGATAATCCCTTTGAACTTGGTGCCCTTGTACTTTCCGCACGCGCATTCCCAGTCCCGTTCCGGGCCGAAAATCCGCTCGCAAAACAGACCGTCTTTCTCCGGCCGGTAGGTCCGGTAGTTGATGGTCTCGGGCTTTTTGACCTCGCCGAATGACCAGCTCCGAATATCATTGGGGCTGGCCAGCGTGATCCGCACCGCGCCATAATCATTGATCCGATCGTAAATCGATTCCACCATCTTCGGATTCGCTCCCTTGGGTTATTGAATCGTCATCCGATTCTTTGCTCGTCAGGAAATCGTCCACATCCCGCCCGCATCAGATCGCCGCGGAACCGAGCCGTTTCTTCTCCAATTGGATATTCAGGCCCAGCCCGCGAATTTCATTGCACAACACGTCGAACGAAATCGGCGTGCCGGCTTCGAGGGTATTGGTGCCCTTGACCATCGATTCATAAATCTTGGTCCGGCCTTCGATGTCATCGCTCTTGACCGTCAAGAGTTCCTGCAGGGTGTAGGCGGCGCCATAGGCCTCCAGCGCCCAGACTTCCATTTCGCCGAATCGCTGGCCGCCCGTCCGGGCCTTGCCGCCCAGCGGCTGCTGGGTAATCAGACTGTAGGGGCCCGTCGCCCTCGCGTGAATCTTGTCATCGACCAGATGGTGAAGCTTGAGCATGTACATGCTGCCCACGGTTGCTTCCTGGTCAAACGGTTCTCCGGTTCGGCCGTCGTAAAGCCGTACCTTGAGACCCTCGGGTATAATCGTGAACAACTCGTCCACCGGCGGAATTTCGTGATTCTTCTCCAGATGATCCATCCGTTTACGAACATGCTCATTGGCCTCGCGGATCACCGCATGGAGGTCCTCTTCCGTCGCTCCGTCAAACACCGGAGTAATGCAATCGAAACCCAACACCTTGGCCGCCCACCCCAGATGGGTCTCGAAGATCTGGCCGACATTCATACGGCTCGGCACGCCCAGCGGATTCAGGCAGAAATCCAACGGAGTCCCGTCTTCGAGAAACGGCATATCTTCCTCGGGCATGATCTTGGCGATGACGCCCTTGTTTCCGTGACGTCCGGCCATCTTGTCGCCCACCGACAGCGTTCGTTTGGTGGCCATATAGACTTTGACCATTTCCAGAACGCCGCTGGGCAGCTCGTCGCCGTGTTTCATCCGTTCCAGCTCGCGCTGGCGGGTTTCCTGAATCTCTTTGATCTTCGGCCAAAATCGGTTCACGATTTTTTGCGCATCGGCCTGATGCTTGGTGGGTTTGACCCACTCGACAGAAAAATTCTCGATCTGTTCGGTAATGACTTCGTTATCCTCGCTGGCACCGACGATCTGCCGGGTGGAAGGATCCACGACATCCACGCCCAACTCCTCGCGGATCTGCTGCATCATATACCGGAACAGGCGGATTTCCTTGGCGATCATCTCCGATTCAAAGCGGGCCATTTCCTGCTTATGGGCCTTGCGCTGTTCCTCGGAACCGGCGCCGCGCCGCGTGAATCGTTTGGTCTTGATCACCACACCGCTGTAACCGCTGGGCACCTCCAGCGAATCATTTTTGACATCTTCGCCGGCGCGTCCAAAAATGGCATGAAGCAATTTTTCTTCCGGCGTCAGTTCGGTTTTGCTCTTGGGCGACACCTTACCGACCAGAATATCGCCGGGATCAACCCGCGTCCCCTCGTGGACGATTCCGTTTTCATCGAGATT
Source organism: uncultured Pirellulales bacterium (assembly GCA_964386005.1). GTDB lineage: Bacteria > Planctomycetota > Phycisphaerae > Sedimentisphaerales > Anaerohalosphaeraceae > FEN-1350. Next base: position 83,506 of record CAYLSB010000007.1, read on the forward strand.
CCGAAGGCCTTTCTCGCTCACATTCGGAATATCGCGAGTGAACTCCTCGCGGCCGAGTTTGGTCTCGCGAACCTCGATGGTAAACTCGTCGATATGAATACTGGTGAAAACGTCGTCTTTCACCAGCCGTTCGCTGATGAGAATGGCGTCTTCAAAGTTATATCCATCGAACGGCATGAATCCCACCAGGACATTTCGACCCAACGACAAACTACCCTGGCAGGTTCCACCCCCGTCAGCGATGATTTGGGATTTCTTGACCTTTTCGCCGAGCTTGACGATGGGTGTCTGGTTCAGACAAGTCCGTTCATTCAACCCCTCGAACTTCAGCAACGGATACTCGTCGGTATCGTTGATCACGATCCGGCCCCCATCCACCGCCGTTACGGTTCCGCTGGTCTGGGCGCGGACCACCATGCTGGAATACTGTGCCACGGGTTCTTCCAGACCCGTTCCCACAATCGCGCGTTCGGTCTGAAGCAACGGCACGGACTGGCGCTGCATGTTCGAACCCATCAGGGCTCGGTTGGCATCGTCGTGTTCGAGGAAGGGGATCAGTGCGGCCGAGATGCCGACAATCTGCTTGGGCGAGATATCCACATAGTTGACTTCCTTGCTGTCCACCTGCGTCAGATCGCCCAGCTTGCGGGCCAGAACCATGCCCTTCCAGAGATCGTTGGTCTTTGGATCCACCATGCTCGGAGGAGCGAATACCGCTTCCATCTCCTGATCGGCACGCAGATACACATGTTCATCGATCACCTTGCCGTTTTTGACTTTTCGATACGGCGTAATCAGGAATCCGTACTCGTCGACCCGGGCGAAAATTCCCAGCGACACAATCAACCCGATGTTGGTGCCTTCCGGTGTCTCGATCGGACACACCCGGCCGTAATGGCTGATGTGAACATCGCGAACCTCAAACCCCGCCCGTTTTCGGTTCAGGCCGCCGGGGCCCAGGGCGCTGAGACGACGCTCATGGGTCAATTGGCTCAACGCGTTGGTCTGGTCCACCACCTGGCTCAGTTCGCCGCGACCGAAGAAATATTCGATGCTCGATGAAACGCTCTTGCTGTTGACCAGGTCGGCGATCCGCTGAATCTCTTCCGGGGCCTTCATGCTCATGCGTTCCTGTACGGTGCGCCGAAGCTTCAAAAGGCCTTTGCGGATTTCGCCCGCGGCCAATTCGTCGATCGTTCGCAGACGACGATTGCCCAGGTGATCAATATCGTCCAGCACGCCCTCGTTGTTGCGAAGTCCCAGGATATACCGCATGGTATTGAGAAAATCCTCGGGGCTGAGAGCCATCTGGTTCTCGTCAATGTCCTGATTGAATTTTCGGTTGATGCGGAATCGACCTACCCGTCCGAGGCGATATCGGTTGGTGTCGTAAAACTTTTCCGCAAACAGCGTCTGGGCCTTTTCCAGATTGGCCGGGTTGCCCGGACGCAACCGCACATACAACTTCATCAGGGCTTCTTCGCGCGACTCGCATTCGTCTTCCGACAAGGTGTTGAGTATCAGGGGATCCGGCGCCTCGGTGACGACTTCCACCGCATCAAGGCTGCTGGCCTGAATGCGGCTGAGATTATCCCCCAGTTGTGTCGCCGCCTCGACCAGGACCTCGCCCGTCTCGGTATCCACGATCGGACCCACCGCCCACATCGTCGGCGTCAACTTCTTGACTTTGACCTTTTCCGTCGCGTAGAACAGACGCATCAGACTTTCGGTTTTTCCGTATTCATCCGACATGGCCCGTAAAAAGACCGTCGCCGGAATCTTGCTGGATTGGTCGATCCGGATGACCAGCACGTCCTTCTTGCTGACCGACATCTCAATCCAGCTTCCGCGTTCGGGAATGATTCGCGCCCCGTGAAGCACCCGATCGCCGTCGCGATTGTCGATCACGAAATCCACGCCCGGACTGCGATGAAGCTGATTGACGATCACCCGTTCGGCTCCGTTCACGATAAATTCGCCGCCGCCGATCATCACCGGGATCTCTCCCAGATAGATCGCCTGTTCCGACAGATCCTGATTGTTGCTGCGATGCAACCGACAGGCGATCTTCCACGGATAACCGTACGTCAGGCGAAGCTCGCGGCATTGCTGAATCGTGTACCGCGGTTTCTCCAGTTCGTACGACAAATACTCCAGTTGCATCGTCTTGTCATAGCTGACGATCGGAAAAATCTCCCGCAACAGCGACTCCAAACCAAAATCCTGACGTTTTGCCGCCGGGATATCCATTTGAAGAAACCGCTCGTAGCTTTTCAACTGAATTTCCGTAAGATCCGGAACCGGGATGGCATCCCCGAGCTTTCCGAACCTTCGTACGGGTCGTGACTTCATGAAATCACTCTCCCAATCGCTTCCATAGTGTGAGACCCTTTGGCCGCCCGAAAACCCCGCCGCATCGTCTGAATCAGACGATCTCGACCGTCGCGCCGGCGGCTTCCAGTTTCGCCTTGGCTTCGTCGGCTTCCTGCTTGGCCACATTTTCCTTGACCGGCTTGGGCAGTGACTCGACCAGGTCCTTGGCTTCCTTGAGGCCCAGCCCGGTTAACGCGCGAACTTCCTTGATGACCTGAATCTTATTATCGCCGAATCCCTTCAGCACCACGTTGAAGCTGGTCTTCTCGGCCGGAGCTTCCTCCGCGGCCGCTGCAGGACCGGCTACCATGATCGCGCCGCCCGCCGCCGGCTCGATCCCATGGACCTCCTTCAAGTAATCCGCCAGTTCCTTGGCTTGCATCAACGTCAGCGCGACGATCTTATCGCCCAGTTCCTTAATGGTTTCGTTCCACTCTCTCGACATGATCAAACTCCCTATCATCTCAGGTTCCCGGTAGCCGAAACTACGCCGTCTCGTTTAACCCCATGCGGGGACAACCACGGGATAACCTATCGTTTTTCTGCGCGGCAATTCCGATCCGAATCCGCTTACGCGGCCTTTTCCAGTTTTTCGATATGACTCTTGAGACAGCCGGCGATCGTACTGCCCGGGCTTAGGATAGCGCCGGCCACATTGGCTCCCGGAGCCAGCGCGGTGGAAACGATCCTGCCCTGCATCTCGGCTCGCGTCGGCATTTTGGACAACGATTCGGCGCTCTTGGCATCGAGAACCTGGCCGTCCACAAACGCGCCGCGAACCGCGATCGCCTTGATCTTCTTGGCCCATTCAAGCACTTCCTTGGCCACATCCACGACGCTTTCTCCGCCATACACCACGGTACAGGGTCCGGCATCAAATAAGGATCCGGCCGACGAACGCCCCAGGCCTTCCATCGCTCGGCGCATCAGGGCGTTTTTTACCACCGTCATCCGGACGCCCTTGGCCTTCAACTGGCCGCGCAGGATGTTATTGTCAATCCCGTTGATTCCGAGCGTTGACAAGACCATAAAATCCGGCACATCCTCGAATCGCTTCTGGAGTTCGTTCTGAAGTAAACCCTTTACGTATTTGCTCATGATACTCCCTCGTTTGGAAGGTAATCGCTCTGGTTCTCATCCCCGCCGTTAGGACACAACATTCAGGATCACCGACGGACTCATCGTCGCCGACAGACACACCTTTTTGATATAAACGCCTTTGGCCGTCTGCGGCCGAATTTTACGAATATGCGAGATAAACGCCTGTACGTTATCCACCAGCTTGTCCTCCGAAAAACTCACTTTCCCCACCACGGCATGGACATTCCCGCCCGCGTCGCTACGATACTCGACCTTGCCGGCGCTGAACTCCCGAACCGCCTGAATGATATCGGGGGTAACCGTGCCGTTCTTCGGAGAGGGCATCTTGCCCTGGGGACCCAGTACACGGCCCAGTTTTCCGGCCTTGCCCATCACCTTCGGGCTGGCCACCGCCACATCGAAATCACTCCAACCGCCGAGGATTTTTTCAATGAGCGAATCGCATCCCGCCTCAATCGCGCCGGCCTTCTTGGCTTCCTCGGCATCGGAATCCTCGCAGAAAGCCACCACCTTCCGCGATTTGCCGATACCGTGAGGAAGCGAGATGGCTCCCCGAAGGTTTTGATCGTTCTGCTTGGGATCGATTCCCAGATGCATGACGATATCCACCGACTGATCGAATTTGGTGGACCCGAACGTTCGAATCCGCCGGACCCCTTCGGCAACGCTGACCGGGTCCTGGTTGGTCTTTTTGGCGTCGCCCTGATACCGTTTACTGCGTTGTGCCATGTTTTTCTCCGCGAATGTCTGATTCGCTCCCACTATCCGCCGTGGTCAGCGATTCCATTTTCGTTGTCGTTCCACAACCGCTCTACCGACGATATAAATACTCATTCGATCCATAATGAATTGATGGTCTTTTGTGTTCACAATTCTACGGGGATCGACCCGGGGCAATTCGCCCGGCAATCTAGTCCACAATCTCGATACCCATGCTGCGAGCGGTACCTTCGATAATCTTATCCGCCTGTTCCACCGAATAGGCGTTAAGGTCTTTCATCTTGGCCTCGGCAATTTTACGGACCTGGGCCTTGGTCACCTTGCCCACTTTGTCCTTGTTCGGCACGCCGCTGCCTTTGGCCAGACCCGCTTCCATTTTCAGCAGAATGGAGGCCGGCGGGCTCTTGACGATAAAATCAAACGTTCGATCGCCATAGACGGAAATCTCGATCGGAACGATCACGCCTTTGATATCCTTGGTCCGTTCGTTGAACTGCGAGATAAACTGTCCGATATTCAGGCCGTGTTGCCCCAGAGCGGGACCGATGGGCGGTGCGGGAGTCGCCTGACCGCCCGGTGCCTGCAATTTGATCTTCGTTACGACTTCTTTTTTCGCCATACCAGTACCTTCGTGATTTCTCTGTCGCTCGTTGGAGAACCGTCTTATCTTCCGGAATCCGGACCGTTTACAATTTTTCGATCTGCCAGTATTCGATATCCAGCGGCGTACTCCGCCCGAATATCGTCACAATCACCCGCACAATGCCGCGCTCTTCGTCGATCGAATCGACAGCGCCCTCAAAGTTCTCAAATGCCCCCTCCCGGATCTTGACCACGTCGCCCTTACGGAACTCGACCTTGATATTGGGCGTCTCTTCGGGCTTTTCCGCCTCCTTGAGCATCTTGGCCACATCCGTGTCGCGCATGGCCGTTGGAATTCCCTCCGTACCGATAAAATCGCCGACGCCCAGCGTTTCCTTAATCACATAAAACGCGTCATCCGGAATCCGCCCGTCCTCCTTGGGAACCATTTCCATGAACACATATCCCGGATACAATTTCCGCTTAAAAATCCGTTGCTTGCCGTCACGGATTCTCTTGACCTGTTCGAAGGGCACCATGATTCGACCGACGCTCTTGACGCCTTCCACCTGCATCTTTCGCGTCAGGGTATCCCGCACTTGTTCTTCTTTATTGGAAGCCACTCGCAATACGAACCACTGCATCGCCACGATCTCCCGACTGCTCAATACAGTTTAAGGATTTGCGTAAACAGATACCCGAACAGAAAATCAGTCACCATGATCAATAGCGACAGCAGAATCACCACCACCAAAACGACCATCGTTGAGGCCACAAGTTCGGCCCGTGACGACCAGCTTACTTTTTTAACCTCGCCCTCGGCGGCGATCAGAAAATCCGCCACCTTCGCCAGGTTGAGTACCCAGTAGATCAGCAATCCGCCCGTCACGCACAAAGCGACCGGAACCAGCGCCTGGACCCAGATATTTTCCATAATGCTGAGTTGCTGATACAATACGAAACACCCAATGGCCAGGGTCGTAAACGCGGCGATACCCGACCAAAGACGAGTATTGTATCCTTGACCACTCTTGTAGATATTCAGACCCATCGGTTTCGCTTCCTTCGTACCTGTTCTCGAATCGCTGTTCCGTCCGATCTCACCACCAGGGCAGGAGGGATTCGAACCCGCAACCTGCGGTTTTGGAGACCGCTGCTCTACCAAGTTGAGCTACTGCCCTATCAATCCTATTTGCGTCGAATTTTATGAACGGTTCTCTTGCGCTCGCGTTTGCAGTATTTCGAAATTTCGAGCTTGGGCGTACCACCCTGAACATTCACCTGAGTCCGATAATTTCGATCACCGCACTCTCGGCATTCCAACCACACATATTCCCGCTTCGGCGCTTTAGCCATGATTCCCTCACGAAAAGACAATTCCCCCGCCCGAGACTTCACTCTCGGTTCGGAGGGAAAGAAGACGCCGGATCAACGATCCGGCGACTCCCTGATTGATTGTTCTATTCCAAAATCTTCGTGACGACCCCGGAACCTACCGTACGGCCGCCTTCTCGAATCGCAAACCGAAGTCCCGCTTCCATGGCGATCGGAGAGATGATCGAGACTTCCATTTCAATGTTATCGCCAGGCATGCACATCTCAACCGGCTTGCCTTCACGACTCAGAATCTTGGTCACCTCGCCGGTCACGTCCGTCGTGCGGAAAAAGAACTGGGGCTTATACCCCGCGAAGAACGGCGTATGACGTCCGCCTTCCTCTTTGGTCAGCACATACACTTCGGCGTAAAACTTCGTATGCGGCGTAATGGATCCCGGAGCGGCGATAACCTGTCCGCGCTCCAGATCTTTCTTTTCAATACCTCGCAGCAATACGCCGATGTTATCCCCGGCCTGACCCTCATCCAGGGTTTTATTGAACATTTCCACCCCGGTGACCGTGGTCTTGCGGGCTTCTTTGCTCAAACCCACGATTTCGACCTGTTCGCCGACCTTCACAACACCTCGCTCGATACGTCCCGTTCCAACTGTTCCGCGACCTTTGATGCTGAATACGTCTTCCACGGGCATCAGGAATGGCTTATCCGCCTCTCGCTGAGGAATCGGAATGTAATCATCCATGGCCTTAATCAGATCGAGGATCGGTCCGCAATGCGGATCTTCCAGGTTGGCCGCCTTCATCGCATGGACCGCACAACCGCGGATAATCGGCGTGTCATCGCCCGGGAAATCATACTTGTTGAGAAGTTCACGGATTTCCATCTCCACCAGGTCCAACAACTCCGGATCATCGACCAGATCGACTTTGTTCATAAACACCACGATCTTCGGCACGTTCACCTGGCGAGCCAACAGAATGTGTTCGCGAGTCTGAGGCATTGGGCCGTCATAGGCGCTCACGACCAGAACCGCGCCGTCCATCTGGGCGGCACCGGTAATCATGTTTTTGACATAGTCCGCGTGGCCCGGGCAATCCACGTGGGCATAGTGACGCTTCTCGGAAATATATTCCACGTGCGCCGTCGCGATGGTCAGAATTTTGGTGTCGTCGCGGCGTCCCTGGGACTCCGATGCCTTCGCGATATCATCGTAGGATTTGAACTTGGACCAGCCCTTCAGTTCCATGACGCGCGTAATCGCGGCTGTCAGGGTCGTTTTGCCATGGTCCACGTGACCAATCGTTCCGACGTTGACATGCGGTTTATTTCTCTCGAATACTGCCTTAGCCATCGTATCGAAACCTCCAATGTGCCGTGTTAGTGTTATTTCCTGTGTTTATCTCGATTGTATTGTGCCAATTTCGTTTTTCTCCCGCCCCTTCAGCGTCTGCATCCCGCCGACGGACAGGTCCGTTGTTTTAGCTGCTGATGGGATTTGAACCCATGACCTCGTCCTTACCAAGGACGCGCTCTACCGGCTGAGCTACAGCAGCGAATCCATTCTCGCTGGCGGCATTATCCTGCCGTCCCTTTCTTCAATCATTCGCCATGCCCATGTTCTTGATCAGGGGTAGGGAATCCCTTTGAATTTCATGAAACGAGAAATATACAACTATTCTTGCATGGATGCAAACACAAAAAACATATTTTTTCCCATTTTTTTCACGATTGCTTGATACGTTTATGGGGCATCCCGTCAAAAGATTCCATAACCGGAACCCTATACACCTATAACAGGACATGATACACCATTATTAAGGAAGATGGATTAATAAATTCCGTGTTACGTGTGTCATGATTGTTGAATAATGAACCGGATCGTATATCTTGAACCGCATTACATTGATTTTTCCGTCCGGATCAACCTCAATCCGGCCTCTCGAATCCACAGTAATGCTCTGCTCTTCAAATCCAAACAATTTCATTTCCCTTCCATCGACATGCGAATCGGACGTTACGGACAAGCACTTTCCATCCCAATTCATGATCTTTCGATTTGAAATACTGCCAAAAATGGCCGTGCACCAGAGATTACGATCCATCCGGAATACCTTTTTCTTCTCATCGGGATCAACCGGGCTATACAAATAATGGATAGGATCATCTTTTTTCTGCATCAGAGCATATATAAAGTAGTTTGTAACGCGATCCGATACCCCTTCGAGCAATTTCGATTGAGATGCCTTCCAATACGAGGCCTTCCCCTGATTCTGCCACAATCCCCCATCAAAGCACGGAACCCAATATACCGGCAATCCCGATCCCATCACGTCTCGAAACGCATGAACATCCAGCCCGACATTGTATTCGATAAACTCCGCATCGGAGGCCTCGCCGATAAATATCAACAGCCGGAATACCTTGCCTTTAAATAGGTCGGGGTCACGGTTAAACGCCGCCGCTACATCTCGAACACTTCCAACCGTAATGATGGCCACGGGTTTTGAAGATTCGCGCAGAATTTCCAGTATTCTCCGAACTCCGTACTGATACAGTTCATTTTGATTCTCGCCGGTATCCTGGGGACTGGTTAAGGCATCTGCCAATCCGATTTCAAACGGCACATTCCTTCCTGCTATGGCATTCATCTGGCGTACGGCAACCGATCCGGGCTGACGTTGCTGTCTTCGCCCTTGGTCCAGAACGATTAGTTTGACATCCAATTCCTCCATCGCATACAGACATGCCAGATCAAAATGATCATCCGGGTCTTCGTGTGGATGAAAGAGATCGGTACAGTAAATCACCGGAACCGTATCTGCAGCGCAGGCCCAATCACAAAAGCCGGCGATCATAAACAATATAATCCAAATCCGTATTAGCCAGTATTTCATTGGATATCCTGGATATCAACTCCCGGGTTCGATCAGATAAGCCACTTGGGCCGGAACTCGGTTCGGACGAAACAGCCCGCTTCGGGGGCGTTCGCGGCTTCCATCTTTTCGCCGTTCCAGTCGAGGTTTTTTCCGGCACGGACAGCAAGCACACCCGACAGGCCAATCTCCGTTAGCTTGCCGCCGATGTCGAAATCGGAGAAGGTCTTCCCTTCGCCGCGGCAGGCGTCGATGAATTCCTGGCCGTGGCCTTTGCTGCGCGGCAGAGTCTGGGGGATATCTTTGGTAGCCGGGTGCTGGAGAACATCCTTGAGCCGCGGTTCGCCTTCGAGGCGGATCATCGCGTCGGTGTTCCAGTGGCTCGAGTAGATGCAGCCCTTTTCGCCGACGATCAGGACGCCGCCGTCCTTTTCCTTATGGACATCGACGACGGGAGCGATCACCGCCGCCGGTGGCAGTCCGGTGCCTTGCCAGTAGAGTTTGACCGGCGGACGCTTACCGCGGGCCGGGAAATGGAACTCGACGGCGGGCTTGTCGTCCGGCTGCTTGCCGGATTTATCCAGGTTGGTCACGAGCCGCTCGGGATAGCCCAGGTCCAGAGCCCGCATCGGCAGGTTGATGGAATGGCAGCAGAAGTCGGCCAGGCCGCCGTTGCCGAAGTCGAACCAGCCGCGCCACGCGAACGGATGATACACATCCTTCTTGAAGGGACGCATGGCCGACGGGCCCACCCACAGGTCCCAGTTGAAGCCGGCCGGGATGGGGTCAACGCCATCGGCGCTTCCTTCGCGAGCGGTAACGCCGATGCCCCACTCGTAGATTTCGCGGACCGGACCGATGGCCCCGGCCTGGATGATCTCGATCGAGCGGCGAAGCGAAGTACTGGCACTGCCCTGGTTACCCATCTGGGTTACGACCTTGCTACTGCGGGCCAGTTCACGAAGCTGGCGGGCCTCGGACACGCTGTGCGTCAGCGGCTTTTCACAATAGATATGCTTGCCGGCTTTCATGAAGGTCTTGCACAATGGCGCGTGCCAGTGATCGGGCGTGCCGATCAGGACGGCGTCGAAGGTGGCCGCGTCGTCGAGCAGCTTGCGGTAATCCTCGTACCCCTTGGCCGCCTCGCCGCCTTTGCCGGCCGCATCCTTGCGGGCGTTTTCAATCTGGCCAGCGTCCGGATCGCACAGGGCAACGAGGTTGGCCCCGCAGGAAAGCAGGCCGGTCATGACTCCCCTCCCCTGCCCGCCGCAACCGACCAATGCGAGATTAACCTTACTGTTGGCTTCGGTCGAGGTGGCGCTGCAGCGGATCACCAGCGGCCCCCCGAACGCGGCCGCGCCAATCCCGATAGCGGATGATTTGAGAAAACTACGACGCGTGACATTCGTTTTGTTGTGCTTCATGGCTTCTCCACAGAATCCGTTCAGACGCAAATTGTTTGTAGCAATTTCCTGTCATTTCCCTTTTATCTTCGTCGGGCAACGCAACGAACCCATTGTCCCCGGCTTGACCATTTCGATCTTTTTATTTGGGAACTCGATTCGTTCGAAATCCCATCCTGTCTCCAACGACCTCATTCACGATCCCGTTTCATTTTATCCGCTGGTGGTATGAGACAAAACACAAAATTCATGAAATAGGGCTTGCAAGCGGGCAGGATTGGGGTATAGTAGTATGGTTTCGCGGGCGTAGCTCAGTGGTAGAGCGTCACGTTGCCAACGTGAATGTCGTGGGTTCAAGTCCCATCGCCCGCTGTTCGTGGTGCGACAGGCCGCACAACGTGTGCGGCCAACGCAGGTCCGAAACCACATAGCTTGTGCGAGGTACCGGCTACACGATAGTCAGGCGCAGGTTGCACAGGTACAGGATAACCCATGGAACAGGGTTTAACGAAATCAACTGGCTTCGGGAAATGAATTTCCCAAGGCCGTTTTTGTTTTACCAATTGATGGAAGCAGGAGCATACTATGGCTGACAAACAGGATGCCTCAAAAACCGAGGCCGAAGAAACCAAGCAGGCCCCCAATATCGTCACCGTCGAAGACAGCGGACCCTGTAAGAAAAAAATTTCAGTTGAGATCCCCGAAGAGACCATCAAAAAGTTGCTGGATGAGCAATACAACGAGTTGAAACGGGATGCGGTGTTGCCGGGTTTCCGGCGCGGACGTGCGCCGCTACGACTATTGGAAAAACGATTCGGTACGGACATTCGGACGCAGGCCAAGATCAAATTGCTGGCCGAAACCAGTCAAAAGGCCATCGATGACAACAAGATCCAGATGCTGGGCGATCCGGACATCGACCACGAAAACATCGAGCTTCCGGAATCCGGACCGATGACGTATTCGTTCGAGGTCGAGGTCCGGCCGGAGTTTGAGTTGCCCAAGCTCGATGAAATCCCGATCGAAAAACCCAGAATTGAGATCACCGACGAAAAGATCGAAGAAGAAATTCTCGACATGCGCAAACACGCCGGTCTGTGGGTGCCCAAGACGGAACCGGTCGAATCCGGCGATCAGATTGTGGCCGACGTCATGATCAAGGTTATGGACTCCGAGGAACACGAGAAACGCGACAATATCGAGGTCTTTGTGCGTCCAAAAGGGTTTGTCGGTTCCATCCCGGTGGAGGGCCTGGACGATCTTCTCAAGGGTAGTAAGCACGGTGACAGCAGGCAAACAACGGTCGATGTGGCCGATACGTTCTTCCTCGAACAGTATCGCGGCAAAAAGGTCGCCCTCGATATCACCGTCAAGGATATCAAGAAACTCGAACCGGCCGAGCTGAACGACGACTTCTTTACCCGCCACGGCGTCAAGGACGTCGGGGAACTGAAGGATGCTCTCAAACAATACCATGCCTCGCAAGCCGAGCGCGACGCCCGCAACGCGATGTCGGAACAGATTCACGACTATCTGCTGGAGAATACCCATTTTGACCTTCCGGCCGACGTGGTGGCCGAACAATCGACCAGTATCCTGCAGCGGAGGTACGCCAGTCTTCTGATGCAGGGCCAGCAGCGCGAACAGATCGATCAGCAAATGGAAGATCTCCGCGCCAGCAGCGAGGAGCAGGCCATCGAACAACTGAAACTGTTCTTCATTATGGATAAAATAGCCGAGAAATTCGAGATTTCGGTAACCGACGAGGAAGTCAACGGCCAGATCGCCCAGATCGCGGTTTCTCGCGGGCGACGGCCGGAAAAGATGCGCGAAGAGCTGGCCAAGGACGGATCTCTGGCTCAGTTTACTTTGCAGCTTCGCGAACAGAAGTGCATCGAAAAATTGCTGGAATCCGCCAAGATCGACGAAGTCGAACCCAGCAAGGTGCGCAAGATTCGGCGCAAACCCGCCGCCGCGAAGACCGTTTCAAAACCTGCGGCAAAGGCCAAAGCCAAATCCGAAGATGCCGACGAGGACGAACCGGGATCCAAAGCTTCCAAAAGCGAAAAGAAGGTTTCTCGCGAAGAGGCGGCGGCCAAACGAAGTCGAAAAACGGACGATAAAAAGTCGGATAAAAAAGCAAAGTAGTTATTGCGGATATCCGATATTTGTGTGAATGTTTCTATCGAGCGAAAGGCCAAGAGTGTAGGCAATCTCTACGGCTTCGTCCGATAAGAACCGGTACCACTACTGAGATTGGAAGGATTTTCGGATGGAATTTCCGTATCTCCATCAGGCACGGATTGGGCCGATTGAGCCGCATTTACAAGCTCCGCCTTACCAGCGAACCCGCGAGATGACCCTCGATGACATGCTACTGGACAACCGGATTATCTTCATGATCGGCGAGATTTCCTACCGGCTGGCCACCGAGGTTATCATGAAGATGTTGTACCTGGACAACCTCAAACGAGGCACCGAGATCAGTTTGTATATCAACTCTCCCGGCGGCAGCGTGGACGACACCATGGCGATCTACGACACCATGCGATTTATCAGTTCGCCGGTGGCAACGTATTGTATCGGGCGGGCGCAGTCCGGGGCGGCAATCATCCTGGCTTCCGGCACCAAAGGAAAACGATATGCTCTGCCGCACGCCAAGATCATGCTGCACCAGCCCTGGGGCGGCGTAACCGGACAGGCGGCGGATATCAAGATTCAGGCCGACGAAATCCTCAAGGCCAAGAAGATGATTAATGAGTTGCTGGCCAAACACACCGGTCAACCCATCGAGAAAATCGAAAAGGAAACCGACCGCGACAAGTACATGTCCGCCGAAGATGCGCGGGGTTATGGACTGATCGACGAAGTCCTGCACGAAAGCGAAACGGACGCAGACAAAAAAGCCAAGGATAAAGACAAACCCAAGTGATTGGGATTCTCTCTATTGGAGCATCTAAACTCATGAGCAATCTGGTTCCGATCGTGATTGAAAAATCCGGCCGCGGCGAGCGGGCTTACGATATTTTTTCGCGGCTGTTGAAAGACCGCATTATATTTCTCGGTGGACCGGTGGATGATGATTCCGCCAACCTGATTATCGCCCAGATGTTGTTTTTGAGCAATGAAGACAGCAAAAACGATATTCATTTCTACATCAACTCGCCGGGCGGAGCCATCACGGCGGGACTGGCCGTCTATGATACGATGCGTTTCCTTCGCTGCGATGTGGCCACGTATTGCGTCGGTCAGGCCGCCAGCATGGCGGCGGTATTGTTCGCCGCAGGCGAGACCAACAAGCGATTCGTTCTGCCCAACAGCCGGGTCCTGTTGCATCAGCCGTTGATCTCCGGCGTGATGGAAGGCGCGGCCACCGATCTGGAGATTGAGGCCCGCGAAATCCTGCGGCTTCGCGAGCGGCTGTACAAGATTCTGTCCTTCCATACGGGTAAGGACCCGCAGCAGATCGAAAAGGATTGCGACCGCAACCTCTGGCTGGAAGCCGAGGAGGCGGTAGCATACGGTTTGGCCGATCGGATCATGCAGAAGGCCCCCGAAGTCGTAACCCACAAACCTTCGGACGAATAATTTCCGGGGAAGGATCGCATTCCATGCGAAATACGGCCGCGGCAATCCGATCCATAATTTTAACGGCGACATTCTATGCGCTGATGACCTTGTGCATCGCCGGTTGCGGCGATATCGGAAAAAATCCGCTATGGCAACAGGTCGATAGCAAACAGGAAGAAACCAATCGCCTTCAATTGCAGGTTCAGCAGCTTCAGCAGGAAAACGAGGATTACCGCAAGCGGCTGGAAACCCTGTCGAAAATGGACAAAGAAACCCGTCTCGAAGCCATCAACACCCTGGACCGGATTGAAATCGCCAAGCGATCCGGCCTGACGGACGAAAATTCCGACGGCAAGAAAGACACATTGATCATTTACCTGAAACCCTTCGATACGCATGGCGATCCCATCAAGTTCACCGGGAAGGTTCGAGTTGAGTTGTGGGATCTGAATAGCGCGGCCGACAAGGCCATGTTATACGGCTGGGATATCGCGCCGGAGCAGCTTGCCAAGATGTGGTCCAGCACCTTTCTGACCAGTTATTATCGCCTGCGTTTCGAAGTCGCCGACAAGATCGCCGGACGTGACAAGGAACTGACCGTCAAGGTCGAATTCACCGATTTTGTCTCCGGACGTGTACTTCGGGAACAGGCGATCGTACAACCGTAATTTCATTTTCAGTTTCCAATTTTCAACTTTCAACGAATTGGCATTTCCCTATCCACCTTGTGATCGATTGTTTCACGGATTTGAATCCTCATCCTTGAAAATGGCGAGCAACATGGTATCCTATCGCCCATGCAAAACTTCAAAAATCAAATTGTGTGCGGCGATTGTATCGAGTTGCTGAAGAAGATCAACGAACCCTTTGCGGATCTGGTCTTCGCCGATCCTCCGTTCAATATCGGCTATACGTATGACCGGTACAAAGACGACCTCGAGTCGAAACACTATATCGACTGGACGAGGACATGGATGGCCGAATGTATCCGGATTATGAAGCCGAATGGGTCGTTTTATATCGCCATTGGCGACGATTATGCCGCGGATGTCCGCCTCATCGGCCGTGAACTTGGTTTGACGCTGCGGAACTGGATCATCTGGCATTACACCTTCGGCCAACAGACCAAGATGAAGTTTGCCCGCGCCCATACGCATATTTTCTATTTCGTTAAAAACGCCAAGCAGTTCACCTTCAATGATTGGGCCGTCCGCGTCCCATCGGATCGCCAGTTGCTGTACAACGATAAACGGGCCAACCCCCTCGGCAAACTGCCCAATGATGTCTGGACGGAATATTCCCGCGTCTGCGGAACCTTCGGCGAACGTCAGGGCTGGCACCCCTGCCAGATGCCGGAACTTCTCCTTGCCCGCATCATCGACGTCAGTTCCAATCCGGGCGATCTGGTTTTCGATCCCTTCAACGGTTCGGGAACGACCACCGCGGTGGCCCATCTGATGGGGCGAAATTATTTCGGCATCGACATCTCGGAGCAATACGTCGAGAATTCGCGCAAACGGATCGACGACATTCATGAAACCTATCGAATGGATTTTTCCGGAGGATCGTTCGATGCACCGGAAGCGCTCGTACTTCGTCGCCTCTATGCCGAATGCGGAATCGAACTTTCACGTCTTCTGGAAGAAACAAAGCTGATGAAGCTGTTTTGCCGGCAGTTTTCCGCACGGATGAACAACGACAAGGGATACGATCCCGATCTGATCATCGAAGCCGTCAAAAAGTTCGCCTATTACGATCTCCAGTCCCACCCGGTACTCGAAACATCATGACACGGAAACAACCCATCGCGTGGAAGCAAGTCGCCGGAGCCGCGGCCGGGTTCGGGATCACTGCGGCCCTGCTGACGCTGATCCAGTCGCCGTTCTCGCTGGGTTATCTGGCCTGGATTGCGTGGGTTCCTTTTGTGTGGGTATGCGATTCGACTCAGCCGACACGACGCCTGATCTCGCTGTCGTTTCTGATTTCATCGATATATTGGCTTGGAAATGTCTATTGGATCGCTTATGTCACGATACCGGCTTATATTCTCTTTTGCCTGTACCTGGCGCTGTACTGGCCGATTCTGGTCTGGGGCTTTCGGTATCTGCACGGCCGCTGGCAGATGCCGTATTTTATCGCCGTACCTTTGATGGTTCTCGGTTCCGAGGCGTGGCAGGGAATCCTGATTACCGGTTTCGACTGGCGATTGCTGGCTCACAGCCAATACGGAAATTTCAACCTGATTCAGATCGCGGATATCTTCGGGGCAACGGGAATTTCTCTCATCCTTGCGATGGCCAACGGCCTTGTCGCCGATTTGACTCTCGAAACACGGCGACGGGGACTGCGAGGAATGATTCGATGGGGCAACCTTTTCAAGGCCGGGGTGATGGTCTCCCTGCTGGTTTCAACCCTTCTGTACGGCCGGTTTCGCATCCGCCAAACCGAGGATTGTCTTCAGCCCGGACCTGTCATCGGATCGGTTCAGCCGAACATCCCGTCTATCGTCAAGGAACTCAACGAAAACGGCCTATCGATCCTGGAAGAATTAATCCGGCAATCCGCCCAGGCCTATTCGGCAGGAGCCCATCTGCTCGCATGGCCGGAGACGATTGTATTAACCACCCTCAACGCCGGATTTGTCGCGCATTGCCGCGAGGATTCCAATCCGGTAATCTTCGACCGGATGATCCGCGAGTTTGTCAAAGATCGAGGGCACTTGCTCGTCGGAGCCCATGCGGCCGATCTGGTCTTCGACGAGACCGGAAATCCTCACATCATGCATAAATATAATTCCGCTTTCCTGTACCGGTCCAACGGGATTCAGGAACCGCGGCGTTACGACAAGATCCACCTGGTTCCGTTTGGCGAATACATTCCGTTTCGCGATCAATTTCCAGGGTTGAACAAATTGATTCTTTCGTTAAGTCCTTATGATTACGATTATCATCTCACTCGAGGCACTCAGCACACCGTCTTTGAAATCGAGGCCGACAAACAACGATACCGATTTGGCGTTCTGATCTGTTACGAAGACACCGATTCACAGGTGGCCCGCCGTAATGTGGTCGATCCGTCCGGAAGAAAAAAAGTGGATTGGCTGATCAATGTCAGCAATGACGGCTGGTATGTCCGATACAAGACTGGAAAGGTCGTTCCCAGTACGGAACTTCCGCAGCGAACCCTGATCACGGCGTTTCGCGCCATCGAAAACCGAACCTGGATCCTCCGAAGCGTCAACACCGGCATCAGTTGCCTGATCGACTCGACCGGCCGAATTCGCGATGGTTTCCTGAAGGGCGACCTTCCCGACAAAGCCCTCGCACGACAAGGCGTCGCCGGCTGGTTCATCGATCAGGTTCGGATCGACCCGCGAGTCACGTTTTTCAGCCGTCATGGTCCCTGGGCAAAAAACCTCTTTGCCGCCGTGTATGTTTTGGTTATTATTCTTGGATTCAGTGAATCCTTTCTTCGATCCAGATCAAGAGGATAGAACATGAAATCGTTTTATATTCCCATTCTTGTTTTGCCCCTATTCATCGACGCGGGGTGCGCGAGGGATTCCAATCGCGATCCGGTTCTCTCTTCGTCGACGGATCCCGCCATGCAATCCGTCACGATCTCGCCACAATTACAGGACCGAGCGATCGAGATTATACGATCCGGACTCAAGGATCAAAACAGCTATATCCGTACTCAATGTATTGAAGTCGTCGTCACAGCCCGCCGACATGAACTGATGTCCCATGTAACCGCCCTCCTGAAAGATCCGATCATTCCGGTGCGGTTTTCCGCGGCATTGGCCGTCGGGGATATGCAGTACAAACCCGGACGGGCCGCCATCGAATCGCTCATGCGAGATGATAATCCCAATGTTCAAATCGCGGCCGCTTTTGCCCTGGCCAAACTGGGAAATCCCACGTATTCCAATCTCATCATTCAGGCATCGACAAGCATTGACCAGACACTCCGGGCGAATTCCGCCCTGATTATGGGGAAATTGGGGAATCAGGGCAATCTTCCCCACTTGAATCGTATTCTCCAGGATATCGAATCTTCGGATAGAGCAAGGTTTCAGGCCGTCGAATCCCTGGCCATGCTCAAAGATCCATTCATATATAAAAGTAAACTCTGGCCCCTTTTGATCAGTAAACATCCCGATGATCGGGTCATTGGGATACGCGGCATGGCGGCGATCGGCACTTCTGAAGCCAAAAATGCCATTCTGACCATGCTTGACGACGATATCGTTGAAGTCCGTCTATGTGCCGCAGGGCAATTAGCCAAATTGAATGATTATTCCGGGGAACAAGAGGTTTTGAGCTATCTTTCAAAAAATCCGGTTTCCAACGATTCGCCTTCTGTATCCAATACAATGGCAACGCTGGCTATCGGATGGTTCAGATCCAATCAATTGGCCGCCTATCTGCCCAAACTCATACAGAGTCGGTCGCCCCTCCAGCAAATCATTGCCGCCCAGTCGATCCTGGTACTGGCCGGAAAAGAACATCCCGGATAAAATCGTGCCCGTAGAAAATTATCTTGACCTGAATTTGCAGATCGCATAAAATTCCAATCTGATTGTAATGGAATATCCGGATGAATGCATAATCGGCCGTGAGGCCCGATCAGTGGATGGTTATCTGATTCACGAAAGGAGCACAGTTTGAGTATCCTCACTAAGGTTTTAATTGTGCTGTTGTCGTTTTTCTCGCTGTTTTTATGCGGCATGGTTGTTACGTACGTCAGCACAGCCGGAAACTTCAAGGCCAAGTACGAAGAACAAAAAACGATCAATGAGAATCTCAACCAGCAGCTCGTTTCCATGGACCGGGCGTACAAGGAACAGAGCAACCTGATCAAAGACAAAATTGCCGCTTATGAGGGCGAACAACAAAAACTCCGCGATGAAAATACGCAACTCAACGTGGAGAAGAACAATGCCGTTCGAGCCAGCATCGGCCATCAAAGTCGGGCGGATAACTATCAGGGACTCCTGGATGGTTTTTCGAAAACCATCGCCAATATGGAAATCACCCTGAAGAACACCCAGACGCAGCTCGACAAGGCGCGACAGGAAGGCATCAAGGATCAAAAAGAACTCAGCGAGATCACGGCCAGTCTCTACGAAAAAATCGTTCAACTCGAAGCCCTGGAAGCCAAGAGCCGCCGTTTCCTCGAACAGAAACAGGAACTGGAAGACAAGTTGACCAAGCTGGCCTCCACCCCCGCCGAACCAGTCACGGCCACGCCGGTCACCCGGGAAAAAACCAACGTGACGCCTGTCGCGGCTCTTCCCACCGTCGTCGATCTCAAGGGCTTGATCACCGAATTGAGCGAAACGATGGCCACCATCTCTCTCGGCACCGCCGACGGAGTCAAACACGATATGGTCTTTCACGTAACTCGCGGCGACGCTTTCATCTGCGACATCGTCATCACCAGCGTCGATGTCAATAAGGCCGCCGGAGTGCTTGAACTCAAACAGCAAACGCCGAAAATCGGCGACAACGTCAGCACGAAGCTCTAATCATGAATGGACGACAAAAAACGATCTCGACCAGTGCTCCGTATGAAATTCTTCTTGCCCTGACGTTGCTGGCGGTGGTGATCACCGTGGTCTTCGTCGCCGTCAAATGCCAAGTGCAATACGGAACCATCTTTAAGATCCTCGGATGACAGGGTGCACGGATTCATGCCTTGCATCGGGGAGGGTTTTCCGTACCCGGAGGGTGCTGAAAACACGGAATTCTTGGATGGAATAGAAGGGAGTCGCAGGTGATACTCGACACAATATTGGGCTGGTTCAGCGTCGATATGGGAATCGACCTGGGTACCTGCAACACCCTGGTCTGTGTCCGTAATGAAGGCATTGTTTTAAATGAACCTTCCGTAGTCGCCGTCCGCAAAGGTACCAATATCGTTTTGAACAATGGGGAGGCCGTCGGTATTGTCGCCCGCGAAATGCTGGGCAAGACTCCCGGATCCATCACGGCAATTCGGCCTCTCAAGGACGGTGTCATCAGCGATTTTGAGATCACCGAGGCGATGCTCAGTTATTTCATCCGCAAAGTCCACGGCCGAGGCGGGCTGGTTCGTCCCCGCGTGGTCATCGCCGTTCCCAGCGGAATTACCGCCGTCGAACGCCGCGCCGTCATCGACAGCGCCGAACGAGCCGGAGCCCGTAAAGTGTATCTGGTCGATGAACCTATGGCGGCGGGTATCGGTGCCGGCTTGCCGATCACGGAACCGACCGCTTCGATGATTGTTGATATTGGCGGGGGGACCACCGAGGTCGCTATCATGAGCTTAGGCGATATCAGTGTGTGCCAGTCCATTCGAATCGGTGGCGACGATTTTGACGAAGCCCTGATCAATCACCTCAAACGTACCTATAACTTACTCATCGGCGAGCCGCGGGCTGAACAGGTGAAAATCCAGATTGGTTCCGCCGCTCCGCTCGAACAAGAAATGACGATGGAAATTGCCGGTCGCGATACCATCTCCGGTCTTCCCCGAAAAATCGTCATCACCAGCGAGGAAATCCGCGAGGCCTTTCGCGAACCCATCGCCGGGGTCATCGAGACGGTCATGCGAACCCTCGAAAAGGCCGAGCCCGAACTGGCCGCCGACCTGATTGAAAATGGCGTTCACATCGCCGGAGGCGGTTCGCTGCTTCGCGGGATGGATACCGTGCTGGCCAATGCAACAGGATTGAATGTCCTCCATGTCGATGATCCCCTGTCCTGTGTAGCCCGGGGTACCAGTGTTTTCCTCGAAAATCTCGAAATCTGGA
The DNA here is from genome assembly GCA_964386005.1 of uncultured Pirellulales bacterium. Lineage (GTDB taxonomy): Bacteria > Planctomycetota > Phycisphaerae > Sedimentisphaerales > Anaerohalosphaeraceae > FEN-1350. Next base: position 104,260 of record CAYLSB010000007.1, read on the forward strand.
AAAACGCACTCGACGACGGCGGTCGAACGTGGGAATAAGTTCCCGATATCGAATGCAGCCGCGAATCGGCCCTTGAATTCAGCAAGCACCGGGTTTCAGCCGATACAAAGAGTATGGCACAGCAGTTGAACATCTCGCGCGGGACCCTGTTTCTCGTCCTGATTACCGCAGGAATCTTCCTGCAGGTCATGCCCCACTCGAAAACCCGTCTTGTCGGATATGGTTTTCAGCGAACCTTCGGCCGGATTCTTCGGATTGGCCGTCCCGTCGTCTCGCCGGTTCTATCACCCCAAGAAGATCACGACCAATTCGTTTCCCGCGACGAGTACAACAAACTTGTCATTCGATACAAGAACACCCATGCCGACCTGCTGGCCCTGCAGCAACGATACGCGCAACTGGCTCGTATCCGTGCCGCTCTTCCCAGTCCCGGGCCGGCGTTGGTAATCGCCGATGTGATTCAAACCTCGATCAGTCCTTCGCAACGGGAACTCCTGATCAATCTGACCGGCGATTCGAGGACGATCAAGCCCGGTCAATATGTCCTCGGAAACGATGCTGTCATCGGAACGATCGTCGAAATATTCAAATCCACGGCCCGGATTCGGCTTATCACCGACGCCAAACATTTTATCCCCGCCGGCATTCTCCGCGATGGACGCTCGGATTACGTACCGGTCCAACTGGTCGGGCGGGGAGACAATACCTGCAAAGTCCCCCTCCTGTCCCGAAAGGATTACGATATTCGTATCGGCGATTCCGTCTATGCCATGAAACGCACGGGATTTCTCAACACGCCCGTGCTCCTCGGCGAGATCACATCCGTCAAGCCCGATGAAACACAACCTTTGTTGTGGAATATCGTCATGCAACCCGCCTGCGATGTGGAAAACCTCACCCATGTGGCCATAATCGTAATGGATCCGCCGGATGATTCGGCCCCCTGACCCGTACCCGGAGACGACCGCATGAAATGGCCGACTTTTTTGCTGATCCTGTTGCTCCTGACCTTGCTGAACGCGGGCAATCTCATCGGTATCGCGGCTGTATCCGATTTGCAGATTCGCCCCGATCTGTTGCTGATCGCGCTGGTTTTTTTTGCATGCAACCGTTCAACCTCCGAAGCGATGTTCACCTCTTTCCTGATTGGCCTGGCGGCGGATGTGTCTTGTGAAAGCTGGGTTCTGGGCCCTCACACGTTGACCTTTCTTGTATTCGGAACGATGGTGTCTCTCGTTCGCCGCGTCGTGGTCATCCATCGTTTCATCTTTCAGGCATTGACCGTTCTTCTGGTTGGTTTACTGGCCAATACGGCCGTACATCTATTGACCTATTTGAAAACCGACCAGCGATCCTCCAACGTCCTCTGGGCGATATGTGGATCGGCAATATATTCGGCTGTCGTCGGTCCGATTCTGTGGAAAATCCTTTCCATGACAAGCGGGTGGCTCGGAATCCGCCAACAAGCTCCGTATTCTCAACGACACTATGGGATCGTAACAAAATAAGTTAATTGAATTTCCGTTTTGTGCCGATAATAAAGGC
>CAYLSB010000008.1:0-103264 GCA_964386005.1 uncultured Pirellulales bacterium
TATATTCCCTGCCGCGTGTGAGAATTGACCGCCCGCAAAGAGTTGGCCGTTCGCGGCAGTCAGGGCGAACACATAGGAATTGACCCCCTCGCCTACCGGCTGCCAGGATGTCCCGTTCCAGCCCGCAACGTAACTGACCGGCGTCGCGATCGTCCCCGGAGCGCTGGTAAATTCACCGCCGGCCACCAGCAAATCTCCATACACCGCCAGGGAATAGACTCGATCGTTAAATCCGGCGCCCAGCGTATTCCACGTCGCGCCATTCCAGCGAGCGATATATCCGACCAGGATGCTTCCGTCCACTGCGGTCAAATCTCCCGCCGCGATCAGTTCGCCGTTATAAACGGCCAAGGCCCGTATGAAATTGTTGACTCCCAGGTTCAGCGGCTGCCAGGAAGCGCCATCCCATTGGGCGATAAACTCAACCGGATTTCCTCCGGCCAGGAAAAACTCGCCCCCGGCGATAAGATGACCGTTATACACCGCTAATGATCGAACGGGCTGATCCATGCCACCCCCAACCGTCTGCCAGGCCGCACCGTCCCATCGGGCGATCCTGCCGGTAAAGTCGCCGCCCGCGATCAACGCGCCGTTATACACCTTCAGTGCACGAACGGTCCCGTTCAATCCGGCTCCCATCGGGTGCCACAGGGTTCCATCCCAGCGGGCAATATACGAAATTGGAGCACTGCCGATGGAGTTGAAATATCCACCCGCGATCAGATCTCCATTATATTCGGTCAAAGCAAGGACATAGTTCGAAGTACTATCGAAATACATTCCCTTCTCGACGGATTCCCAGGCGACGCCATTCCATTGAATCATATAGTTGCTGACGACATTGGCAAAGATGTTAAAATATCCTCCGGCATACAACTTCCCGCCGTGGGTGGCCAGGACATAGATTCGGTTGTTCGCTCCCGGACTAATGCCCAGCCAGTTGGCTCCATCCCATGTGGCCAGGCGAACCGCGGCCGCGCCGCCTGCTGTTGTGAAATCGCCTCCGACATAAAGTACACCGCCATACTCACCGAGACTATGAACGGAGTTATTGACCCCGACACCGAGAGCTTGCCATACCGTTCCATCCCAGCGAGCGATGCGATTGAACGTTCCAGCCCCGATTCGGTTAAAGTCACCCCCGACGACCAATTCTCCACCATAGGAGACCAGGGCACGGACAGCGCCGTTGAAAGCATCGGCTCCGTACGATTGCCATGTGGCGCCATTCCAGCGCGCGACATAAGCGATCGGATTGCCGCCCGCGGTGTCGAAATTACCGCAGGCGACCAGTTGACCGTCGTGGACTCGCAAGGCATAGACGCTTCGATTCATTCCTCCGCCGACCGGTTGCCAGGAGGTTCCGTCCCATCGGGCGATATAATTGGCCGCCGCCCCGCCGGCGCTGGTGAAATCGCCGCCCGCAATTAATCGATTGCCAAATACGCTGATGGCGTTGACACTGCTATTCATTCCTGATCCCAGCGGTTGCCAGGTGGCGCCGTCCCAACGCGCGATTCGATTGCAGGTCAGAGCGCCGGCTTTGGTAAATGAGCCGCCGGCGATGAGCTGGTTATTAAATACTCCCAGCGCGTTGACATCCCCGTTCATTCCCGTACCAAGCGGCCGCCATGAGGTACCATCCCATAGAGCAATCCGATTCGCGATGGTTTTCCCGGCGATCGTGAAATTACCGCCGACGACCAGAACGGGCGGTTTGGGTCCTGCGCCGTCAGGATCCCAGGTTATTGCGGCATACACATAACTGCTGAAACCGGCGATTCCATGGCCGTCAAGCCATTGTTCCGGACATTGTGCGCCGGCGGGCGACACCGCACCGATCAACACAGCCAGACCCACAAGGACGGCCGTCAGGCCGCCCGATCGAAAGTATTTTGAACTGTACAACATTGCCTGTTCCTTTCAAAAACACCCTTTTCCGTTTTATTCGTACAGAAATATCAACAATCCCGCTTCATAGCCGAACAATTCGTCTAAACGCACACGTACGCCGCAAGAAATGATATCATTTGGCTTGCCATTTTTCGATTTGGCTCACCCTCCGGAAAGAACAAAATCCATCTTTGCGCTGATATCTCAGCGATAAGTTTCCGAATTTTTCATAGAATAGATCGTATTATAGGACAGCCGGTTGGACCGCTGCAAGATAAATCTGGAAAATGGTTCAGGACAGAAATCCCGATCATGTGATTATCCAATGAGGATAAACCCCCAATTTGTAAAATCAGAGATCAAAAATTTGCCCAAACAACCACATAAGCTCTAAAATGGCAAATATATTAAATTATAGTAATATATATGACATATTTAAAAATATATTGTATAATTGTTAAACTTTCTGGGATTTCTATCGTCTAATATAGTATGGAATGAAAAAGGAAAACCGATTTGCTTTTCAACGCTATTTGATTGAATCCCCGTTATCGAGGGATATCATGGTTCGCGAACCGAATCGGATTGAAATATCGGCAATGATTGGAGACATTATGGCTCTTCATGCAAACGGCAAGAAGTCGGGAATTTCCCGAAGAAAGTTTCTGGCAACGACAACAACAGCGGCTATGTTTGCGATTGTGCCGCGACGTGTATTGGCGGCCGCCGGAACGGCAGTGCCAAGCGACAAGCTGAATATCGCCGGAGTCGGCGTCGGCGGTCAGGGCGGCTGGGACATCGAACAGGTCAGCGATGAAAATATTGTAGCGCTGTGCGATGTGGATTCGGAAAAAGCCAAACACACATTCTCGAAATATCCCAGGGCGAAGGTCTATCAGGACTTTCGCGATATGTTCGATAAACAAAAGAACATTGATGCGGTGGTTGTCGGAACTCCCGATCACACCCATGCGATTGTCTCGATGACGGCGATGAAACTCGGTAAGCATGTCTATTGCGAAAAGCCGCTGACGCGAACGGTCGCCGAAGCGCGGGCGATCGGCGCAACGGCCCGGCAGTACAAAGTCGCTACCCAGATGGGGAATCAGGGGATGGCCTTCGAAGGCAACCGACTCATCAACGAGTGGCTTGCCGATGGTGCGATCGGAACCGTTCGTGAGGTTCACGCCTGGTCGGATCGGCCGACGCACAAAGGCGTGCTGCCGCTCTATTGGGCGCAAGGAATCGAAGCGCCGAAAGATCGGCCGGCGGAACCCGCTTCGCTGGATTGGGACTTGTGGCTGGGCCCCGCGAAACAGCGACCGTATCATCCGGCCTATTGTCACTTCGTCTGGCGCGGCTGGTGGGATTTCGGCTCGGGCGGCTTGGGTGATATGGGCATTCACAATCTTGCTCCGGTTTTTTCGGCGCTCAAACTTGGCGCTCCAACAAGCGTTTCTGCCAGCAGCACGGCCGTATATGAAGAGACGCTGCCGCTGGCGTCGATCGTACATTATGAATTTCCCGCTCGGGATAAATCCTACACCGGCGGGCCGATCACGCTCCACTGGTACGACGGCGGAATGATGCCGCCCCGGCCTGAAGAACTGGAAGAGGGCCGCGAACTGTCGCGCGAAGACGGCCTGATCTTTGTCGGCGACAAAGGCAAAATGTACGTCGAGGGCTGGGGCGGCGAGAGCCCTCGATTGATCCCGGAAGCGAAAATGCAATCGTACAAGCGACCCGCCAAAACACTGCCGCGATCGATCGGCCACCATGCCGAATGGATCAGGGCCTGTAAGGAAGGAACGCCAACGCGATCCAATTTTACCGACTTTGCCGCAGCGCTGACCGAGGCGGTGCTGCTGGGGACTGTTTGCGTACGGATCGGCGGCATGAAGATGAATTGGGATAGCGCCGCGATGAGGGTGACCAATATCGCCGAGGCCAATCACCTTTTGCAGTATGAATACCGTACGGGGTGGAAGTTGTAATTTGCTGCGTTTGATTATCGGCAATCCAAATGTCGGGAGATAGGAAATATGTCGGCAAAAGGGAAGGTTAAAGTCGGAATTATCGGTTCGCGGTTCGAGGCGGATATTCATGCCGCGTCGATGCAAATGGTCCCCGATGAAATCGAACTGGTCGCTGTGGCCTCGCCCACACCCGGTAACGCCGCCAACCTGGCCGGCCGATACAACATCCCGCGGGTCTTCACCGACTATCGCAAGATGTTGGCCGAAAAAGATATCGAGATGGTCACGATCGCCGCGCCGAACTACCTGCACGCACAGATGACGTTCGATATCGCCGCCGCCGGAAAACACATTGTCTGCGAAAAACCCTTGTGCATGACGATGGACGAGGCCGACGAAATGATTGAGGTCTGCCGCAAGAAGGGCGCGCTATTGATGTACGCCGAGGAATTGTTTTTCACGCCCAAGTATGTCAAGGCCAAAGAGATGGCCGATCAGGGCGCGTTCGGAAAGGTCTATCTGGTCAAGCAGAGCGAAAAACATTTCGGCCCGCACGCCGAATGGTTCTGGGATGTCAGCCGATCCGGGGGCGGCGTGTTCATGGATATGGGTTGTCATAGCATCGCCTTCTGTTACTGGTTTCTCGGCCGGCCGAAAATCAAAAGCGTGATGTGCCACATGGCCACGCATGTCCACGCGGACAAGACCCAGGGCGAAGATGATTCGATCTGCATCCTCGAATTTGAAAACGGCGCGGTGGGTCTGGTGGAGAATAGCTGGGCCCGGCGCGGCGGTATGCAGGATCGTATCGAGATCTTCGGCGAAGGCGGTTCAACGGTGGCCGATCTGCACATGGGCAATGCTCTGCCGACGTATAGCGAGTACGGCTACGGTTACGCCGTGGAGAAAGCGCCATCGACGCAGGGCTGGAGCTGGCCGGTTTTCGAGGAGCTGTGGAACTACGGCTTCCCGCAGGAGATGCGGCATTTCGCGCGGTGTGTCCGCGGCAAAGAACAACCTCAGTCCACAGGCGAGGACGGTCGTGTCGTGCAGGAGATCTTGTTCGCTGGCTATCAATCCGCGGGCACCGGCCGCAAAACTGAATTGCCCTTCCGCCCACCGACAGGTAAATTACCGATCGAAATGTGGAAAACCATCCATTTACCATTGGAAAATATTTCCGGAAGATGAAAGGAAAAGACTTCTCGAAGAAAATGAAATCTGTGGTAGATTGGTCATCCAGATTAAAGAATAGGAGATTTATTTGAAAACCACTCATCAAATTGTTTTTGGCGATAGCCGACAGATGAACCTTGTCTCGGACGAATCGGTTCATTTGGTCATTACCTCTCCGCCGTATTGGCAGTTAAAAGATTACGGAACCGAGAGACAGATAGGATTTCACGATAGCTATGAGAGCTACATCAATAACCTAAATCTTGTTTGGAAAGAGTGCGATCGAGTTCTTCATCCGGGATGTCGACTCTGCGTGAATATCGGCGATCAGTTTGCCCGTTCGGTGTATTATGGGCGATATAAAGTGATTCCCATCCGCACGGAAATCATTAAGTTTTGTGAAACGATCGGGCTTGATTATATGGGGGCCATCATCTGGCAGAAGGTGACCACCACTAATACGACCGGCGGGGCGACGATTATGGGTAGTTTCCCCTATCCCCGTAACGGAATTCTGAAACTGGATTACGAGTTTATTCTACTCTTCAAGAAACAGGGCAATGCCCCTAAGCCGACAGAAGAAATGAAAAAAATATCCGCGATGACTACGGAGGAGTGGAATACCTTTTTTGCAGGCCATTGGACTTTTTCAGGCGCTCGTCAGGACAGTCATATTGCCGTTTTTCCGGAGGAATTGCCGGCTCGGTTGATCAGGATGTTTGCATTTGCCGGCGATACGGTATTGGATCCATTCCTTGGGAGCGGAACGACATCCCTGGCGGCTCGGAATCTTGGACGCAATTCCATCGGATACGAAATTAATTCCGGCTATGTTCCGATGATCAAAAATAAACTCGAAGTTGACCATCTCAATCTACATGGCACAAAATATCGATTTCTCGAAGATCGGTTAACGATTGATCCGGACAACGAAATTGAAAAATTACCCTATATTTTTCATGACCCTCATAAAATGGACAAAAAGATCGATCCCAGGAAACTACGGTTCGGATCCAAGATCGATCAAAGCGGTGAAACTAAAGATGAGTTTTATTCCGTCAAAGAGGTGATAAGCCCCGAATTGCTCCAACTCAGTAATGACTTGGTTGTTCGCCTGTTAGGCGTAAAAGAAAAACCTGTTGTCAATGGTCGGGCTATTCAATTCCTGCGAGACAAGACGAAGGGACAGAAGGTCTTTCTGAAATATGATAGCCGGAAATATGACGAACAGAACCACCTGTTATGTTATCTGTATTTAAAAAACAAGACTTTCCTAAACGCCCACATCATTAAGGAAGGACTTGCAGAAGTGGATATGTCCGCACCGTTCAAATACCAAGACAAGTTTATTCAATGGCAGGCGGCCCATGAATAACCCTCCCCGATATTCCATGGATTTTGGAACCAAAGAGAAAGTTCTGAACTATGCGTGCCAGACCTATCAATTATCCAGACCCAATAGGGTCGGCGCCGTGATGGCGATGATCCGGGAATGCCAACCGAAAACCCTTCAGGAATGGGAAGAATGGTATTTTGCCCATGCCCATACGGCGGGGAAGACGACGACCAGGATCACCATGGATAGTCTTCGCCAGTTGGGACAGCGATTACACATGAAAATCACGGAAGTGGTGATTCCCGAATGGCAGGCAGCGTTTCGCCAATTGACGCTTCAGGACTGCATCGATTACATCTACAATCTAATCATCAACAGAACTTTCGATGGTTTCCTTCGAGAAAAATCGGTGGTGAATGACGGGTTAGCCAAAGAGTTCCCGGAAATTCACTTCGAAGAATCGGATACCGATCTCGATCATGCCGGCGATATTGACTATATTGGTCGCGTTGGGAAACGAGCATTTGGAATTCAGATCAAACCGATTACGGCCCAGTTCAGTTTTGCCAACTATTCTCCCTCCGAACGAATGAAGTCCAACTTCCAGGATTTTGAGGAACGATACGGGGGCAAGGTATTCGTCGTATTCGGTCTGGACGGTGAAATCGGGAATCCGGAAGTGATCGATCAAATCCGGAAGGAAATTGAACGCCTGAGCCGGAGAACGTGATTCAGCTTTCATTTCTTTCCTTTACGAATCAATTGAACATGGGGGCACGACCATGGCGGAAGAATTTGATGTCGAGGAACGGACGATTGTGGAACACATTGAGCCGGGGACCTTGGTGGTGGATGTGGGAAGTCATGTGGGATCTTTTACCAAACTGTTTCTCGAACGCGGCTTCAAGGTTCTGTCGATTGAACCACAGGAACCGGAGATTACCCGACAGGCCCGCGAACTGGACGCCCACCGAAAAGCGGGACAGTTGTTCCTGGAGCACGTCGCCTGTTCTTCGCAGGATGGAACCGCCACCCTGTACGTGGGATCGGTAACGGTGCTGAGTACGCTGGAGCCGCGGTGGCATCAGAAGACCAAACCCGGAGCGTCGAGCGGCCGGGCGGTGGAGGTTCCCACGGTACGTTTGTCGGAATTGATCCGCCATTATGCGGAACATGGATTGGCGGCTCAAGCGGTCAAAATCGATGCAGAAGGGCATGATTATCAGGTTTTGCTGGGGTTGTTCGACGGACTGGAAACGTCGCGGTATCCGCGGATCGTGATGTTCGAGTTTCAGACGCATCCGGTGGAGGAGCAGCCGCTTCGCGATTGTCTGTCGGTATTGGCGCAGCATGGATTCCGGCAGATCAAATTCACCATCCGCCATGGACAACGGCTCTTGCACGATTCGCCGTGGATCGACCGGATCGAGAATATTCACGCGTGGGATGGACCGCAGGGAGACATTCCCGCGGGATATCGATACGGCAATGTCCTGGCACGAAGGCCATCATAAAGAAAGAGAAAGGAGATACATACAAAATCTGAATCAATTTAACCCTCAATGGCGGGATGTTCGTATAAAGGATAGAGCATTGAGGAACAGCGGAAAAGGAGCGACTCAGATACAAAACGGTACGGTATTGTTATAGCTACAGAGAGTTGGGCTGCAGGCGGGAACGGCCGTGACGGAAAAACAATTCAAAGCGAATGGGGGCTTCACGATCTGGGAACTGCTGTGCATTATCCTGATTATTTTTTTCCTGGCGGCGATCATGATGCCGTCGTTAAGCAAGGTCAAAAAGATATCCACGCGGGTTGTCTGCGGCACAAATCTCAAGGGGCTCGGTACGGCCGTATCGGTGTATGCCAATGACTACGATGACTGGTTTCCGCGACTACCGGGCCAGGGCGAATGGTCCAGGAAGCTGGGATTTGCCTACGACATGGAGAAACCCCAGTTCGGTGAAGGTGGGACCCAGCACCGGACGGGAAGAACGATCAGCGCAAGCTGGTATCTGCTGGTGCGCCAGGCGGATGTGTCGCCCAAGTCGTTTGTCTGTTCGGAGTCGAACCAGACCGCTTTCGGATATCAATACTATAGCTCCAGCGAAGATATCACGCGGTTTTGGGATTTCGGTGAAGATCCCTACAAGCATGTCAGCTACTCGATGCACAATCCTTATGGGCGGTTTCCGGCAAAAGGATCGCGAAGCGCATCTTTCGCTTATGCGGGAGATATGAGTCCGTGGTTCGAGGATGGGGATATCGTACCGCCGAACCGTAGCAACAGGGAATGGTGGAGGAATGTCGCTCTGTTCTCAACCGTTTCGGATTCGTTCAGTGCCCGGGAACAGATCATGCAGGCCAACTCAATGCTGCATAATCGCGAAGGTCAGAATGTGATGTTTGCGGATGGACATTTGGAGTATGTCAAGAGCTCTGATGTCGGAGTCAAACACGACAATATCTATACGTTCTGGTCAAATGTTTTGAACAGCATCCCTTTAAGCGATTCAGTGGAGAAGGATTCGAAAGTGCCGGATGTTTCAGAGGCCGATAAGCGGATTGGGACTAATCCAACCTCGCGGAGTAAGGAGAACGACGCCAAGTCGACCGAAGATTCATTCCTGGCGATATAGGAGACCAATCATGCAGAAGAAAAACGTGATAACGTTGGTCGAAGCGATCGTAATCATCTTTGTTCTATTATTTGTATTCATGCTTTTGTTACCAATATGGAGGCGTTTCAGACATCCTCATTATGGAATGAATTGCGGGACAAATCTGAAAGGCCTCGGTACCGCAATGAGCGTGTATGCTAACGACTATAATGGCCGATTTCCGCAGCTTCCGGGATCCGGACCATGGTCGAAACGACTGGGATTTGATTATTTCCTGAATCCGGTCGATTTCAAGGAGGGCGGCGCAGAAAACAGTGTCAGTCGTACGATTACGGCAAGTTGGTATCTGCTCGTTCGAGAGGCGGATGTATCTCCGAAAAGCTTTGTATGTGGTCGTGATCAGTTGGAAAAACGAATTCAGCCATTTGACGGAAAGAATCCAAAGGGTTATGATCCGGTGGAATTATGGGATTTCGGTGCCGAGCCGCATAAGCATGTCAGTTATGCTATGCACAATCCGTATGGAGCTTACCCGACGACGGATAGCCAGTCCTCCGTCTTTGCCGTGGCGGCGGACATGAACCCCTGGTTTCATGCGGGTGATTTTATGAAACCTGATATAAACTATACAGATCTGAATAATACAATAAAGCTGATGCCCCCGCATTTTTCAGACCCCTCCACATCTCGTAATCATATTATGCTTTCCAACGCCCTCGCACATGGAAGAGAAGGTCAGAATGTGACATTTGCTGATGGGCATTCCGAGTATGTCAAGACTTCCGACGTTGGCGTCAAGCATGACAATATTTATACATATTGGTCGGTCCCGAAAAATCCGACAGAGTCCGACATCCGCATCGGGACCAATCCGACTTCACGGAGTAAGGACAACGACGCCAAGACGGCCGAAGATTCGTTTCTGGCGATATGACGGCCATACTGCAAAAGGAATGGCCAATTGAGTAACCGTTACGAGGGATCATCATGATTATGGATGACAACAACATCAAGCCGGCAGATGAGGGATTCTTTGCGGGACCGGAGGTAAACCAAACGGGCGCGACGAGGGTTCGGATCGCCAAATCGGACTGGGAAATGCTGTGGGATTTTTTGAACTTCACGGGCGGCAGCATTTTCTATTGCATCAGCGCCGTGCTGGTCGCGTACGGAGTGGTGAAGCTGCTGGGGCCGGTGTTGTCGGGCACGGAAACGATCATGGCGGCGATGCCCTGTATCGGGACTCTGGCCGTATATGAGTTGGCGCTATTGGCTGTGCTGGCGCTGATCGTATCACGAAAGGTTGTCGATGATGCAATCTCGGTAACGCTGATATTGGCGCTCTACATGGTGGCAACGAGCATGGCGATGGGATCGGTGGCGGAGAGGGATATTCGTTTCGCGGTTTATCCGGCTTTATTCGGGACGATCCTGGGGGTGGGTAAGTTTTATGTGCTTCGACGATATATCCGAATTCCGTTTGGAAAACTATCGATGGTCGGTCTGTCGGGACTGATCGCGATCAACTATTTCGGGCCGATTCTGATGGCCCATTCGATACAGACCGACACCGCCAATGAACTCGGGCGCAGGGGCGTTTGGTTTCTGGCGTGGATCACGATGCTGCTGGCCGTGGGATTGGTGTGGCATGAACGGCTGCGCGACAAACCGAAAACGGCCGAGGGCAAACAGCCGGCGCTGCTTCAGTCGCCGATGATGGTGTGTGTCCTGCCTCTGGTCCTGCTGGCAGCATCGGGTGTACATCAGTACGCGTCGGCGTATATGTTCACAACGGAAAAACCGATGGGCGATTTTCTCGGAGCGATCGGGCTTGGAACACTTCTGTTATTGGAAATCCTGCGACTATGCAAACTGCAGTTCGGGCCGATTCATGTTGTGGTGTCATGCCTGCCATTGGTTGCGCTGGGATATGCGATCCAGCAGAAGGCCGTCGCGGCGACGGGAGGTATGGGGCTGGATATTATTGTCTGGCCGCCGGTGTTTTGCGCGTTGATGGGGATTGGATATCTGGTTGTGGCAAATCGCTACGGCTGGCGGAATCTTCATTTTATCGTGTATGGATGCGCACTGGGCGCTGTCTTAACGGCGGGATATTCGCCGCTTCATCCATGGGATCTGAATACGAGGGCGTTTGGGGTAACGCTGGTTGTCAGCCTTCTGGCATACGGGATCGTCACATGGAAGCCGTCGGTCTGTTTTCTGGCCATTGCGATCCTGACGCTGGGTCTAAGCCAGATGCAGTCTTTCACGAAGGGAGTCGTTGCCTGGCAACTGACTCCTTTCGGAGCCCTGGCGGGAGTCATGGGGCTGGGTTGCACGCTGTTGTATCTGCTGTTTACCCGTCAGCTTCACATCGGGGCACGTATGGCAGGGTTTGCGGGGCTGGCAATATTTGTGTATGATTTTCTGCCCTATTCGCTGACCCCCAGGTATGCGCTGGCATTGGCGATCGCGGTTGCGATTGCGGTGATTGTGTGGCTCAGGACTCGAGATCGTCTGGTGTTTCTCTTTTTATCGTTACCCTTCGGCGTGAGGATCTATATCCTGGCCAAACAGATCGCCCATTGGCGGTTTGTGATCCTTGGATTTATCGTCCTTGCCGCGGGAGCGGTTATGAGCGTCAGGAAATCGGGCGGAAAATCTTTGGCTGAATAGAGTGTCGTTATTCATCCGGTCGATTCCGGCCAATGCGGGAATGACAAACGCAACCCTTTCCTTTCGTACGAGAATCTTTATTCATGTTCCGTTTTTGGATGGCCAAAGAATAGAATCAGGGTTTCAACCGTCATCCACAGGGCCAAAAGAAAAACGATCCCGCCCACAACGGCCAGCAAAATATTTTTGGTTTGGAGGTAGTGGATTTCGTTGAGGATCATCGCCCAGCCGGTTACGCAAAGCATCAGACCGCAGGGAATGGCGGCAACGAGGAATTTCTTGCCCCCCTTGCGCCGGAGATACATCGTCACCACCAGCAGCGCCAGCGCCGCCAGAAGCTGGTTGACCGTTCCGAACAAGGGCCATAACCGTTTGGCTCCCGTTCCATCGGCGCCGAAGACGATCTTTCCCTCGGACGTGTTGATAAACGCCAGCGCCGCCGCGGAAAGGATCGCAATCGTGGTGGCGACCCATCGATTCGATAACCAGGGGATGCGGATGTCTTCGGCCAGTTCACCCACCACATACCGCTGAATCCGGGTGGCCGTATCCAGAGTTGTGCCCGCAAACGACGAGATAAAAACCCCCATGATGGCGAATCCCAGCTTCTCCGGAATCCCCAGCGACCTCATGACATTGGCCGAACCGATCACCACCGGGGCCAGATTGCTTTTCAATCCGCCCTCGCCCATCCAGGAACCGTAAAAATGCTTCCAGGATTCCGTGCCGGACATCCCGTTTGCGCCCAAACTGAGTCCCCCCGCAATGCAGAGAATCACCAGTAACGCCAGAATGCCCTCAATCAGCATCGAGCCATAGCCAACGAACAGGGCGTCGGGCTCCGCGGAGATTTGTTTTGTGCTGGTTCCTCCGGAAACCAGGGAGTGAAATCCGCTGATGGCTCCACAGGCAATAATCACGAACATCATGGGGACCAATGGGGGAGTCCCCGTGGCGGTCGCCTGAAAGGCGGGAGCGGCCAGCGCGAAATCCGGACGCGAGAAGGCCGAGACGAAAATGCCGGCGATCAGCAAACCCATCATGATAAAAAGTTGCCAGGCATTCATATAATCCCGCGGCTGCAGCAGGAAGGTCACCGGCCATGTGGAGGCGAACCAGGCGTAGAGCAGCAGGATGATCGTCCACATTCCCGTCGGCGGGATCCATCCGGTTTCCGGAAAACTGAACATACCGGGTCGTACATGCTCCAGCCAGGCGCCGAGCACGACGCCGCCGTACATCGCGGCCACGGCGACGACCGTTGCCAGCGTGACATTGGCGCTCCGCTTATATATCGCCCAGCCGAGGAAAATCGCGATCGGCACTTCCAGCCAGATTGCGATCACCGATTCAGGATACAGCTTGAAGACCGTCGCAATGACAATTCCGAAGATCGCGATGATAATCAGCAGCGCCAGAAAGACGATCAGGAAAAAAATCAGACGGACCCGCTTGTTGATATAGCGGGCCGCGATCTCCGAAACGCTTTTGCCCTCGTTTCGCAACGAAACCACCAGCGTTCCGAAATCGTGAACCGCGCCCATGAAGATGCAGCCCAGCGTTACCCACAAAACGGCGGGCAACCAGCCCCAGATGATCCCGATCGCCGGGCCGACGATGGGCCCCGTGCCCGCGATGGATGTAAAATGATGACCGAACAGAATTCCCTTCCGCGTCGGCACAAAATCGACTCCGTCGTTGAATTGCCGACTGGGTACGGCGGCGTCCGGCCGCAATTGAAAAATTCTGCGGCCCAGAAATTTACCATAGGTGTGATACGCCACAAAGTAACCGGCGAAACATACAACCATCAAGACTAGCGCATCCATAACAGACCTCCCGAATGTGTTATGTGACATCCCTACCGAATAGAATACCGCGATGCGGGTATCTATGGCAAGAAAGAAAAAGAGTATTTCGAAAGGCAATTTGCCGAAGGAACGGTTGAATCCGCGGCGCCGGGGCGATATAATCGGCCGATCGTTTGGACAGAAAAATCACTATTGGCTGACAGGAACCGACATGGCCCATTTGTTCGTCAAGGATATCAAGCCCGGAGTTCAGATTAACGACATCTACATGATCACGCAACCGATCCTGCGGAACACCACGCGCGGAGATCTGTATATCGCAATGTATCTTTCGGACCGAACGGGCAAACTCAATGCGCGGATGTGGCAGGCGACTGAGGCCCTGTACGGCCAGCTTCCCAGCGAGGGGTTTTTGCAGATTCGCGGCAAGAGCGAACTGTACCAGGGCGCTCTGCAACTGGTGATCAACGACATGGTGGTGGTTCGCTCGGATCAGGTGAATCTGGCCGACTACATGCCGCGGACGGACAAGGATGTCGCCAAGCTGTTCGCGGAACTCAAAGAGATGCTCGGGGGGATCAGGAATCCGACGTTGTCGCTGCTGGTCAGGGAATTTCTGGCGGATACGGAGTTGATGAAACGGTTCTGTACGTCCCCGGCGGCGACGCAACTGCATCATAGTTACCTCGGCGGACTTCTGGAACACACGCATTCGATGATGAATGTGGCAATGAAAATTCTTCCGTTGTACCCCAGAGTACAGGGGGATTTGGTCCTGGCGGCGATCTTTCTGCACGACATGGCCAAAACGGCCGAGATGAGCTACGAGGTTGCGTTTTCCTACACGGATCGCGGACAGCTTCTGGGACATATTATGATCGGTTCTCAATGGATCCTGGACAAAACCCATGCGATGGAGGCGCGGGGCGCCAAAATGGATTCGGCGGTGATCGACTGTCTGCTGCATATTATTTTGTCGCACCACGGGCAGTATGAGTTCGGCTCGCCGAAACTGCCGGCGACGGCCGAGGCATTTATGGTCAATTATATCGACAATCTGGACGCCAAGATGAACCAGGTTGCGACTCTGATCGAGAACGATACGACCGAGGGCAACTGGACCGCGTATCAAAAAAGTCTGGAGACGCGGCTGTACCGCAAACGGCCGGCACAATAATATCGGCCGCTTTCAACTCTTGATGAGCCGGCCTGTAATGAACGATTCTGTTCGATGGAACAGGGATTTTAAAACCGGCGATTCGAAAGTCTTGACAGAATCGGTTGAGGGTGGTACATCATGGCTTACCGGGCGATGATTCGCGGATGGCCCGCGGAATGGCGCCGGGCGGATGATTCAGCGTTAGAGTTGCAGGAGGCCAAATGAAGATCGGCTTGAATATGCTTCTGTGGACGCCGCACGTAACGGAGGAACATTTCCCTCTATTCTCAATCCTGCGTAAATTCGGTTATGACGGCGTGGAGCTTCCCATTTTCGGAGGCGACGTAGCGCATTATCGCAAGGCCGGCCAGGCGATCAAAGATGCCGGGCTGGGCTGTACGGTGGTTTCGGTGATTCCGGACGAAGCTCACAATCCGATCAGCCCCGATGAAAGTCATCGGCGGGGCGCTGTGGAGTACCTGAAGTGGGTGATCGACTGTGCCTCGGCGGCGGGCGCGGAGGTGGTGTGCGGGCCGTTGTATCAGCCGCTGGGAGTTTTCAGCGGGAAAGGGCCGACCGAGTCGGAGAAGGCGTGGGCGGCGGATGTCCATCGCCAGGCGGCCGGGTATGCGGCCCAAGCGGGGATCGATCTGGCCATCGAACCCCTGAACCGATTCGAATGCTATTTCCTCAACACGCTTGGCGACGCGGCGCAACATGCCCAACGGGTTAATCATCCGTCGCTGGGAATCATGTATGACACCTTCCACGGCAACATCGAGGAGCGGGATCCCGTCGGGTGCATTACCGAGAATATCCGCTGGATGAAGCATTTTCATATTTCATCGAACGATCGGGGTACGCCGGGCAAGGATCATATTCCATGGATTGAAACGTTCAAAGCGCTGCGTCGCGGCGGTTATGATGGGTGGCTGACGATCGAATCGTTCGGAGGACCGATCGAAGGACTTGCGGCGACGGTGAAGATCTGGCGCGAGATTTCGGCCGGTGCCGAGGAAGTCTATCGCACGGGATTGGAGACGATCAGGAAAAGCTGGAAAGCCGCAGGACCAATGAAAAGGAAACCGACGGCAAAAAAGAAAATCGTCAAGGTCAAAGCCGTTAAAAGAAAAACAAAAATAAAAATGTAAAATGACAAATCAAAATTCAAAAAGGAGTTTAAGGCACGGCTGTATCATTTTACTTTGAAACTGAATTGAGTTTCTGGACCGTCTCCCGAATGATAATGTTTCCCGTCGGATCGGAGACCAGTGGCTTCGGAGCGGAACGAGTGTCCTGAGCAATTACGTAGAAGGACAGGCCGCGAGCAGTAAGAAGGATTTCACGAATTATTTTTCGATATCGTTGAAATCTTCGAATGAAAGCAAGATGTGGTTGGCCCTTTTACGGGACAGTAAAGAGTTAAGCCTGACGAAGTTGATTGGTTGTTGGCGGAACTGGCGGAGATTGCTAACATATTCGGATCAAGCATCCTGACTTTGAAAGACCGAAAATAATTTTGATTTTTAATATGTCATTTTAATTTTTGATTTTGTATCTCATTGTTATCTGAAGAAACAGCATAAAATGTTTAAAGGAAATCGATTGGAGATGACATGAAGAAGATATCCATCGGATCATGGGCGTATGCGATCGGGCCGTATCAGAATCATCCCGTACCGTGGGATGAGTTGATCAAGAAACTCAAGGAGCTGGGATTTGACGGCGTGGAGCTCGGCGGATTTCCGCCGCATCCGAATCCGGACGATCTGAAAACTTCCGAGCAGCGCAAGGCCTGCCGCGATCAGATGCAAAAGCTTGGGTTGGGCTGGTCGGGACTGGCGGCGAATCTGTGGAGTCAGCACCTGATCGATGCCGAAGACACGACGCCGTATATCAATGAGTTTCGCAAGAATCTGCAGTTTTGCGCGGATCTGGGGATCGATGCGATCCGCGTGGATGCGGTGCAGCCGCCGACCGTCTTCGAAAAAGTGCCTCGCAAGACGGCCCGCAACCGGGTCGTGCAGACATGGAAGGCCTGCGCCAAGGAAGCGGCGGCCAAGAAGATCCGCGTGACGTGGGAATTCGAGCCGGGATTCGCCTTCAACAAGCCGTCGGATATCGTCGGAATCGTCGAAGAAGTTGACGAGAAGAATTTTGGCGTCCTCTTTGATGCCTGCCATGGTTATATGGTGGCCGTCGAGGGAGCCCGTCAGGATGGCAAGAAAGAGACCCTCAAGGGCGGCGTGATGGAGCTGGCAAAAAAGCTGCGCGGTAAAATCAATCACATCCACCTGATCGATTCGGATGGAACGCTGCACGGCGACGAGACCTCGACGCACGCGCCGTTCGGAGCCGGCAAGGTCAACTTTGATGAACTGTTGCCCGAATTAGCGCAAAACAATATGGGCCACAACTGGTGGACGATCGATCTGTGTTTCTGGCCGGACGCCTGGCCGGTGACGGCGGCCTGCAAGAAGGCCGTGGATGAACTGAACAAGAAATACGGTTGAGTCGATAACGGCTACCATTCGTTATGGAGACGATCCAATGAAGAAAAAGAAACTGAATATCGGCCTGATCGGTTTTGGATTTATGGGCCGTACACATTCCAACGCGTACCGCAAGGTGGGGAATTTTTTCGACGTGCCTTATGAGCCGGTACTCAAGACGATCTGCGGACTCGAAGAAGACAAGGCCAGGGCATTCGCCGAGCAGTGGGGTTACGAATCCTACACCACCGACTGGCATAAGGTCATCGACGACAAAACCATCGAGGTGGTGGATATCTGCGTGCCGAACAACATGCACGCCGAAATCGCCATCGCGGCGGCCAAGGCGGGCAAGGCGATCCTTTGCGAAAAACCGCTTGCGCTGGATTCGGCGCAGGCCAAAACGATGGTCGATGCGGTGGAAAAGGCGGGCGTGGCGAATCTGGTTTCATTCAACTATCGCCGGGTTCCGGCAGTCACCCTGGCCAAAAAGCTCATCGACGACGGCCGTCTCGGACGGATCTTTCACTACCGAGCCAACTTCCTGCAGGACTGGACGATCTCCGCGAAAGTCCCGCAGGGCGGTATCGCCACGTGGCGGCTGGATGTCAAAGCCGCGGGTTCCGGCGTGACCGGCGACCTGTTGGCTCACTGCATTGACACGGCCATGTGGCACAACGGGCCGATCAATACTGTTTGTGCAATGACGGAAACTTTTGTCAAGGAACGGTTAAACGTCGATACGGGCAAAGTCGAGCCGGTGGGCATCGACGACGCCTGCACGTTCTTCTGCAAGTTCGACAACGGATCGCTGGGCAATTTCGAATCGACGCGCTATGCCCGCGGGCACAAGGCGCTCTATACCTTTGAGATCAACGGCGAAAATGCCTCCATCGCGTGGGACCTGCATGATCTCCACCGTCTGAGCTATTTCGATCACCGCGACGAATCCATCGTTCGCGGCTGGCGATCCATCCATGTGACCGATGGCGATATGCCCTACATGGGCAAGTGGTGGGTTCCGGGCCTGCAGATCGGTTATGAGCATACGTTCGTGCACCAGGCGGCGGACTTTCTGGAGAATCTGGCCAAGGGCAAACCCACTTCGCCGACATTCCGCGAGGCCCTGGCCACACAGCGGGTCTGCGACGCTATTCTCCAATCCGCGCGCAACAAGTCGTGGGAAAAAGTATCGCATTGATTTATCATCCCAATCACAAAGGAAGATCACTATGGCGGCATCTGCAAAGACACTGGCCGAAAGGGCTTTGAACCAAGGCAAGGGAATCGTTCGTCTCGCGCCGAACTGGGTTCCGCGTTCCTTCTGTATTCCGGGCAGGCGGATCAAGCTGCACCCGGATGATTACTATGCGATGGGGGGCGTTCGCGGCGGGATCGACGAGCGTTGGTTCTCTTCCACAACGCCGGCCGATAACGGCCCGCTGACCAGCCTCAACGAGGGATTGAGCTTTATCGTACTGGAAGACGGATCCAAAACGGAGAAGGTACTTCTTCGCGAGGCGATCGACGCCCTGAAAGGGGAAATGATCGGCAATCGGATTTGGAAACAGTACAAACGATGGCCGATGTATTCGAAGTTTTTCGACAACAAAGGCCCCTTGCCCCATCACATCCATCATCGGGATAAACACGCCCGGTTGACCGGCCAGCTTGGAAAACCCGAGGCGTATTATTTCCCGCCGCAGGTCAATAACTACGGCGGCGATTTCCCGTACACGTTCTTCGGCCTCAACCCCGACGTGACCCGCAAGCAGGTCCGTCAGTGCCTGGAAGATTTCTGCAAGGGCGACAATAAGATCACGAATATCTCCCGTGCGTATCGGCTGCAGCCGGGTACCGGTTGGGATGTTCCGCCGGGCGTGCTTCACGCGCCGGGAAGTTTGTGCACCTACGAGCCGCAAAAGGCCTCGGACGTGTTTTCGATGTACCAGTCGGTGGCGGGAACGACCGTGGTGCCCAGGGAACTTCTGTGGAAAGACACGCCGAAAAAACGGATCGACGATGTGGACTGGCTGCTGGAGGTGATCGACTGGAATCTGAACGTCGATCCGGATTTCTTCAAGCACCGATTCATGGCGCCGGTTCCCGTTAATCCGATGAAAGAGATGCAAAAACAAGGTTATATCGAAAACTGGATCTGCTACAAGTCATCGGCCTTCAGCGCCAAGGAACTGACCGTGCTTCCGGGGAAAACGGTCACCATCCAAGATAGCGCCGCATACGGTTTTATCATGATGCAGGGCCACGGGAAGATGGGCGTATGGGATATCGAGACGCCGACGATGATCCGCTATGGGCAGTTGACCCATGACGAATTTTTCGTCAGCGAAGACGCGGCGAAGGCCGGGGTGAAGATCACCAATCCGAGTTCCTGCGACCCGATCGTAATGCTCAAGCATTTTGGGCCGGACAATCCGGATCTGAATCGGAACGTCTGATCAACGCATGTCGATGGTCGAGACCGTTTCGATCATTGCGGATAAGCAGCGCAAGGGATTGCCAAATCATGGTCGAGGAGCGGCCGGGAAACCCCCGCCTTCGGGCGGGGGTTTTCTTCTGTTGGGGATTCGAGGAGTCCATACAGCAAGAGGATCGATTCTGCGATTGAGAAAGGGGCGGATATGAAAGCGTATCGAATCAACATGCATACCCGATTGTTGACGATGGTTTGCAGTGTCGTGCTGTCGATCATCGGTGGCTGTGCCATGACGGAACGACAGGATCCTGCATCTACGGGAGTGATGGATTTGTCGGGCCGATGGCAGGTTCGGCCGGCCTCGGAGGCCATCGCGCCGGATGCGGCATCCAAAACTCGGCCGATCCCGCTGCCGGGGTCGCTTGCACAGGCCGGATACGGCGATGATATCCGCGTGGATACGGCCTGGACGGGACAAATCGTCGATCGGTCCTGGTTTACGGAGGAGCGCTACGCTCCCTATCGAAAAGCCGGACAGGTGAAGGTTCCCTTCTGGCTGACGCCGGTGAAACATTATGTCGGAGCGGCGTGGTACAATCGAACGTTCGACGTGCCCCAGACCTGGACGAGCAAACGGATCGTTCTGATTCTGGAACGGTGCCACTGGGAAACGACGGTGTGGGTGGATGGGCGACAGATTGGATCGCAGAATTCGTTGAGTACGCCGCACCGGTACGATCTGGGAAATCTGACGGCGGGAAAGCACCGGCTGGATATTCGCGTGGATAACACCGTCAAGATCGACGTCGGAGTCAATGCCCACAGCGTGTCGGATCATACGCAATCCAACTGGAACGGGATCATCGGGGCGATGGAACTTCGAACGACCGATCCGGTATGGATTGACGACATTCAGGTATATCCGGATGTACAAAAAAAATCCGCGAAGGTCCGCGTGACTGCGGTTTCCCAGGAAGGACAACGATTTGATGGTGCTCTCGTTGTTGCCGCTAAAGCCGTCAACGGCGGCCCTTCCCCGGAGAGAGTAACCAGAAAGGTCACCGTTTTCGGGGCGACGGTGGTCGAGATTGATTATCCGATGGGGGAGGATGTGCAATTGTGGGATGAATTCCATCCGAATCTGTATCGGATGACGGTTTCGCTGGCCGCGGGACTTTACCGAGATGAAAAATCGGTCATGTTTGGGATGCGGGAATTTTCATCCGAGGGGACGCAATTCACCATCAACGGGCGAAAGACATATCTGCGCGGAACATTGGAGTGCGCGATCTTTCCCAGGACGGGCTATCCGCCGACGGATGTGACGGAGTGGGAACGAATCCTCAAAGCGGCCAAGGCCCACGGCCTCAACCACCTGCGGTTCCATTCGTGGTGTCCGCCGGAGGCGGCGTTCGAGGCGGCCGACAAACTTGGAGTGTATTACCATGTCGAATGCGGGGCGTGGGCGACGGTGGGTGACGGCAAACCGCAGGATGAATTTCTTCGTCGGGAGGCCGACCGGATTCTCAAGGCCTACGGCAATCACCCGTCGTTTTGCATGATGGCCTACGGCAACGAACCCGGCGGCAAAAAGCAGAACGAATACCTCGGCGGCCTTGTGGATTCGTGGAAGGCCAAGGACAACCGGCGGCTCTATACCAGCGCCGCGGGCTGGCCGATCCTGCCGCAGAATCAGTTCAACAGCACTCCCGAGCCGCGGATTCAGGCATGGGGCGGCGGGTTGAACAGCCGGATCAACGCACAGGAGCCGGAAACCACTACGGATTATCGCACGATTATCGAGCGATATCGCGTGCCGACGGTCAGCCACGAGATCGGGCAGTGGTGCGTGTATCCGAATTTCGACGAGATCAAAAAATACAACGGGGTATTGAAGGCATACAATTTCGAGATATTCCGCGATACGCTCAAGGCCGGCGGTATGCTGGATCAGGCGCAGGATTTCCTGATGGCATCGGGCAAGCTGCAGACATTGTGCTATAAGGAAGACATCGAGTCGCTCCTGCGAACGCCGGGGGCCGGCGGATTTCAATTGCTCGACCTGCATGATTTTCCCGGACAGGGAACCGCGCTGGTGGGCGTGCTGGACCCCTTCTGGGAGGAGAAGGGATACGTGAGTCCGGCCGAGTATCATCGTTTCTGTTGCGAGACAGTCCCCCTGGCGCGAATAGGTAAGCGGGTGTGGACGGGCGGTGAGACATTCCATGCGGATGTGGAGATCGCACACTTTGGGCCAAAACCGCTGGTTCGGACATTGGTCAAGTGGAACCTTCGCGCGGAGGATAAAACAAACTACGCCTCCGGAGTCTTGGGGCCGATGGATATCGCGATCGGCAATGGGATTTCTCTCGGATCGATCGATGTTCCCTTGAAAAGCGAGGCTATGGCGCGGAAACTGACTCTGGAAGTCGCGATCGAGGGAACTGAATACGCCAATGACTGGGATGTGTGGGTGTATCCGAACCGGTGGGACATTCGCGGCGGAAAGGTCCGCGTGGCATCGAAGCTGGATTCGCAGGCGGTCAAAGCGCTGGAAGGCGGCGAAAATATCCTGTTGATTCCCACGCCCGATACGGTGCGCGGGGATCGCTACGGCAAGGTTCAGATCGGATTCTCGAGCATCTTCTGGAACACGGCCTGGACCGGACGCCAGGCGCCGCATACGCTGGGGATTCTTTGCGATCCGAAACATCCGGCATTGGCTCAATTTCCTACCGAGTATCACAGCAACTGGCAATGGTGGTATTTGATCAGGGACTCGCAGGCGATCATGATGAACGATCTTCCGGCCAAATTACGGCCGATCGTGCAGGTGGTAGATGACTGGTTCACCAATCGTCGGCTGGGACTGGTGTTTGAGGCGAGGGTCGGCAAGGGAAAACTGATCGTCAGCGGGATCGATCTGAACAGCGATCTGGAGAATCGGCCTGTGGCACGGCAGATGCTCAAGAGCTTGCTGGAGTACATGAATTCAACGCGGTTCCGTCCTGCCGTGTCGCTGGATGTCGGACAGGTCAAGGCCTTATTTGAACCGGCGGCGGCGATGCGGGCCCTGGGCGGTAAGATCGTCGGCTGCGACAGCGAGGCGCCGGGATATGAGGCCGCCAAAGCGATTGACGGTAATCCTTCGACGATCTGGCACACCCAATATGAACCGGCTCAGCCGGATTATCCGCACGAGTTGACGATCGATCTGGGCCGCAGCATTGAGATCCAGGGATTAACGTATTTGCCGAGGCAGGATATGCAAAATGGCTGGATCAGCGAGTATGAAATCTATGTGTCCGATGATTCGGTCGCGTGGGGCAATCCGATTCACCGAGGAAATCCGGCTCGGAACAACGATCGTTCGACGATTTCTTTTCGCAAACCAGCCCAAGGTCGATACGTCCGTTTTGTCGCGATCAAGGGAATCGACGGCCAGAAATTTGCCTCAATCGCGGAACTCGACATTGTTCCGTCGGAAAACCCGGATATCGAACAATAGCCAATTCCCTGTGGAGGATACGATGATGACGCGCCGATGGGAGACCATTCTATACGGTTTATTATTGTTTGTCTGTCTGGATGTTTCTGCGATTCCGGCGACAACCGATCCCGAAGAGAAACTTCCAAAGATCGAACGCCGAATTCCGGCGCCGCTGCCGGATCATCCCGGAAATATTTATCTCGAAGGCGAATCGGTATCCGTACGATTGGGCGAGGACATTCCTCAAACGGCGATGAGCTGGATTCTCTATGATGATCAGCATCAGAAAGTCAAAAACGGCGATGTCTTTTATGCGGGCTATCGCGTTGCGTCGATCTCGATTGGACAATTGCCGATCGGGTGGTATCGGATGGAATTTTCCGATACAGACGGCAAGCCTGTTGGCTGGACGACGGCGGCGGTCCTGAAACGACTGGAGGCGCCGACGCCGCTGGATTCGCCGATCTGTATCGATACGGCGATGGCATGGTTTGCCCGGAACAATGAAGTCGAACAGACCGTCCATGCCAATCTTGCAACCCTGGCGGGGGCTAACTGGATCCGTGACCGGATCACCTGGAAAGAAATGCAACCGCAGCGCGGGCAGACCACCGATGAGCGGACCACATACGATCTGGCCGCCGATATTCAGGCCAACGCCGGATTGCGGGTTTTACAGGTTTTCCACCACACGGCCGATTGGGCTGTGGATACGACTCTGGATGGACCCAACGCGGGGAAACATTTTCCACGCGACTTGCGGGATATGTACAATCTCGGTAAGGCCATGGCGAAACGATTTCACGGTAAAGTCCACGCATGGGAGCCATGGAACGAGGCCAACATCGAACAGTTCGGCGGGCAGACCGTCGATGAAATGTGCTCTCTCCAAAAGGCCGCCTATCTGGGCTTCAAGGCGGGCGATCCGGATGTGATCGTCGGATGGAATGTCTATACGACGCTTCCGACGATGCAGCATACGCAGGGACTGATTGACAACGGGTCTTTTCAATATTACGATACCTACAATATCCACACATACGAATGGCATCACGATTACCACCGTTTTTGGGAACCGGCGCGGCAAGCCGCTGGCGGCAAACCGATGTGGGTGACCGAGGCCGATCGAGGTCTTCCGTTTGAAACTCCACGGCCGTGGTACGAGCAATCGCAGGAAAACGAAATGCACAAGGCCCGTTATATCGCGCAGGCCTACGCGAGTAGCTTGTCGGCGGGATGTACGCGGCATTTTCATTTTATCCTCGGCAATTATGCCGAAGAATCGAACCATTGCCAGTTCGGCCTGCTGCGAAAAGACTTTACCCCGCGGCCTGCGTATGTCGCGTTTGTCGCAGTCGGGCGATTGTTGGCGGGAGCCCGATTTCTGACGATCTGGAAAAAACCGGAACAGCCGGATGTGCAGGCGTATGTATTCGACGCATGGCCGGATGGCCGAAATCGTGAGGTGATTGTGCTCTGGGCGGAAAAGCCGGTTGACTGGAAGGATCGCAACAAGACCACCGCGGCGTGGCCGCTTCCGGCGGAACTGAAAATCGAGCAGATCTATGATTTTCTCGGCCGGCCGATCGAACGGCCCCGGCAGATCGGCGGTTCGGCGATATTCGTCGTGTGTGAACCGAAAGCATTCATACCGGAGGCGTGGAACAAGCCCATTTTGCCGCGGCCGCTGGACCAACCAGCCTGCCCGGTGGTATTGCAGGTACAGTTGCCGCGAAATCTGCGCGTGAGAATTTCGCCGATCGAGTGGTCGCAGGGATTCGAGTATCAGATTCCTGTAAAAGAGAAAACGCCGCTTACCTTGTATGCGTATAACTTTTCAGATTCACCGGCCGCGGGAACCGTCGAGGTGACGAATCTTCCATCGGATTGGACGGTGGAACCGAAGTCGTGGCCGATCCAAATCGAGCCAATGGGACGTTATCGATTTGAGGCCGATCTCCTCATTCCATCGAAACTCTTCGGCAAACCTCCGGCCGGGTCAGTACAGTTGAAAGGACAATTTGGCGACAAGGGGCAATGTTCGCTGGCGTTTGCCGTTCAGGGCAAGTAGTCGGAACGGTTCAGAGAGACTGACGAAGGATATTCATCAATACGTCGTTGGACAGAACCGCGGGATTGGTCTTCATGCTGCTGGCGTTTTGAGCGGCCTGAATAATTTCTGATAATGTAGATTCATTCAGGCCATATTCTGACAAACGAGGTATCGAAAGAGTATCGCACAACTCGCCGAACCAATCGATCAGCGCATCGCATCGAGCATCGGGGTCGCCCATCAACATCCCGGCCGCTTGATCGTATCGGGTCAAAACGGCTCCGGCACCGGATTGTTCTCCGAGGGCATGGATATTGGCGCGGCACACGAACGGCAACAGACGTGCGCAAATTACACCGTGAGGAGCATGGATTGTTCCACCGAGCGGGCCGGCAAGACCATGGACGGCGCCCAGGCCGGCATTGGCCAGAGCTATTCCGCTGAATAAGGCCGCCAGGGATAAATCTTCACGGGCGAAAAGATCCCGCGGATTGCGACAAGCCCGCATCATCGAACGGCCGCAACGATGCAGACCTTCCCGGCAGACGGCATCCGTCATCGGATTGGCACGTTTACAGACAAAGGCCTCCAGGAGTTGAGTCATCGCGTCCATTCCGGTCGAAGCGGTGATTTCCGGAGGCAGCGAGACAGTTAATTGCGGATCGATCAAAGCCACGCGGGGAAGCATCAGAGGACTTCGCATACTGACCTTGACCTTGCGGTCGGGAACTCCAAGGACGCTGTTGCGGGTAACCTCGGATCCGGTTCCGGCGGTGGTCGGCACGGCGATACAGGGCGCGGAAGGAATGGCGATGGATTTTCCGGCGCCGACGATTTCGAGGTAATCTTCGATTTCGCCGGGATTGGTCAGCATAGCGGCGACGGCCTTGGCGGAATCAAGGACGCTGCCTCCGCCGATACCGACGACGACATCGCAGCGATTGTCCCTGGCGACACGGACGGCTTGTTGAACGACGGCCACAGTCGGTTCGCCATGGACTTCAAAACGGAAAATTGCGGTACAGGCGTTTCGGATTACGTCGATGAGGGTCTCACTGCGATTCGTCCCGGCGCCGGTCATCACAAATGCATGACATCCATACGACGCGACAATCCCCGGCAGTTCCGTTGCCGCGCCAAGGCCAAAAATGATCCGGTCGGCTGTGGCGAATTCGAATCGCATGGATTACTCGCAGGAAGGTTTGGGCATATCCCAGAGTCGGTCTCCGGGAAACAGGTTTTCGTATTGGATGCCGGTTCTCGGTGCGTCCATCATATCGGCGACGGTATCGCGCCATCGAAGATAATGCGGCGTTTCCTTGTGGCGAGCGGGGGCATCCTCGGTCCGATAGGCCTCAACAAGAACGAACCGGGTCGGGTCGTCCTTCTGCTGGACGACATCGAACCGGGCGATGCCCGGTTCGCAGACACTGTGTCGCGCGTTTGCCAGCGTGGCGGCGATGAAGTCATTGATACGATCCGATTTAACCTGTACGAATACGTGAACGATCAGCATGATAGTCATCTCCCAACTTACCCGCTCTCAATGTTCCGCCGGGCCCCAACTCAGACAAGCCACAAAAAAAGTCCGCCCCGACGGGTTGGCAGAGGCCGTCGGCGACAGACTTGAAGTTCGCGCACCGAATCCGTTCAGCGTTTCAACTTGGCCCCGAGCACGCTGAGAAGACGATTGGGCGTGACCGGTTTCTGGAACACTCCGCTGAAACCCAGTTGGGTGTAGTCGGTGGTCTGGCTCATGCCGTCGCCGGCGCCGCTGAGGAGGAATACGGGAGCGGTGTTATTCAGAAGCTTCATTTCCTTGACGAAGTTGGCTCCGGCATCGACCTCTTCCATCATCAAATCCACGAGGATCAGATCGGGCTTGGTCTCTTTGTACTTCTTCAAGCCCTCCTCGGCGGTGTGGGCTTCGACCATGACATAGTTGTTGGCCTCCAACAGGGTGCGGATGGCCTGACAAAAATCCACGTCGTCATCAATCGCCAGGATTACGAATTTTCCATTCTGCATCGTTCTGTCTCCCTTGATGTATAAAACCCTTTACCGACTTTTCCCGAGGCGGCCGGCTCGAACCTCCGCCGACAGGAATTCTATCGCCTTGCCCAGATTTTGTCCAGCCCTCTCGGTCAGTTGCGAGTCAAACGGCTCGAAACCGTATCCGCGAATGGCCAATGTATAGGCGGCCGTTTTGGCGTCGAACAATTCGACCGCCAGCCCCAGCACGGCTTTCGGCTGGATGCTGTGCGTGCTGAAACTCACGTTTGCCGCCGGCTCGATCCGCTCGAAGGTGAACGGTTCGGCCGCATCCACCGAGGCATCCACGAAGACGACCGCATCGTATTCAGCAATCGTGGCGGCATCTTCGACGGTCAACTGATAATTCGAATCCACCATTACCCCGGGCAGGTCCATTTTTTCGAATGCTTCTGCCAAGGCCGGGCCCAATCCGTCGTCTTGGCGGTTCGGATTGCCGTAGCCGAACACCAGGACTCGGTCGGCGGATCTATTGCGACCGGCTGTCAATGAGCTTGCCTTCGGCATCATACAGGTTGACCGTCAACGGCATCTGCCCGAGGGCATGCGTGGCGCATGACAGGCACGGATCATACGCCCGGATGGCGATCTCAATATGATTCAACAGCCCTTCGGTGATCTCTTTTCCGCTGAGATCATCCCTGGCCACCTTTTCAACGGCGCGGTTCATCGGCTCGTTGTTGCTGGTCGTGGACACAATCAAGTTGGCCATCGTCACCTGGTCATCCTTATTGACGCGGTAATGATGGAACAAGGTGCCGCGCGGGGCCTCGACGATACCGACGGCTTCTTCGCGGCGTTTGCCGGTCACGACCAGATCCTTGCCCTGCAGGTCCTTGTCGTTCAGCAAGTTCCGAATGACCTCGATGGAATGCAGGTTTTCAATCATTCGTGCCCAGTGATACGCCAGGGTCACGTTGTTGGGTTTGCCCTGAGTCAGAGCCATGAATTCCTTGCGTTCGGCTTCGGCCAGCGGGGTGTCGATGGAGGTACAGGTGTTGACGCGGGCCAGAGGACCGACGCGATACCAACCCTTTTCCGGGCCGATCGATCGGATGAACGGGAATTTCATATAGGACCAGCTTCGCACTTCTTCGGCGATGTATTTGACGTAGTCCTGATTATCCACCTGATCGAAGATCACCTTGCCCTCGGAGTCGATGGCTTTGAGTACGCCGTTGTAGAAATCCATTTCTCCGTTTTTGCGGACGATGCTGAGATGGTTCGAATCAAACGAGCCGAATGGGGCAAGTTTGTCAAGATGCTGAACCGTGTAGTCCCTGGCGATCTTGAGAGCGCTCTGTCCCCAGGCGACCATCTGCTCGATATCCTTCAGGAAACCGTCGCGTTCCTCGATGGAGAGATTCTTGTTGACGCCGCCGGGGATAGCGCCGGTGCCGTGGATCTTTTTGCCGGCGGTGGCCTTGATGAGTTCCTGGCCGTACTTTCGCATCAGAACGCCCTGCTTGGCCAGTTCGGGATACTTTTTGGCTACGCCGATGATATTACGGATGGCGGGATCGGCCTCGAAGCCGAACAGAAGATCCGGCGAAACCAGATGGAAAAAGTGCAGGGTATGCGACTGGAACATCTGGGCATAATGCATCAGGCGGCGGATCTTCTCGGCCGTGGGCGTCAGCTTCGTGACCCCTACGATCAGGTCCATCGCTTTGGCGGCGGCGAGATGATGACTGACCGGACAGATGCCGCAAAGCCGCTGCACCAGCACGGGCACTTCCCAGAAGGGCCGACCCTGGATGAACCGCTCAAAGCCGCGGAACTCGACGATGTGCAAGCGGGCCTGCTTCACCTGATTTTTTTCATCCAGAAGAATGGATACTTTGCCGTGGCCTTCGACGCGGGTCACCGGCTCGATGATAATCCGTTTGGAATCGCTCATGGTATTCGACATGCGAACCCCCATTGGTTAATCGTATTTGATCAGTTCGTAAGGAAGCTCCATGGGCTTGTTGGTCAACAGGGCCACCAGAGCTTTCCAGATCGTATCCGCCGACGGAGGACAGCCGGGCAGGAAATAATCGACTTTGACGATGTGATGACACGGATATACCTTGTTCAGCAACAGCGGGATTTCCTTGTCATTGGGTACGACCCCGCCGGGATTATACACGGTGGGACCATTCATGTAGGCCTCGTCCATGCACTCCTTCAGCGGGATATTGTTTCGCATCGCGGGGATCCCGCCATCGACGGCACAATCGCCCAGCGAGATCAGGATGTCGCAGTGCTTGCGAAAGTCCTGGAGATTGTGCACGTTTTCCTCGTTGCAGCAGCCGCCCTCGATCAGGCCGACGGCGCAACGACCGGTAAACTTCTTGATGTCATCGACGGGCGACTTGTCGAAATCCACCAGTTCGATGAGATCCAAAATCCGCTCGTCGATATCGAGGATCGACATGTGACATCCAAAACAACCCGCCAGCGATGCCGTTGCTACTTTTGGTTTTGCCATGGGGGATTCCTTTACTTACAGGCGTTTCGACGGGCCTCGATATCGGACCCGATGGGTTTGTGATCAAATTTGCGCCGGCCGACCGGGACGGCATAACCGACGCGTTTCTTGAGGATGGATCCGACCGGACAGGCATCGGCGGCCTTGTCGCGGACATCCATGTTGGTGTCGGCGAGCCGCGCCTCGGCGTTGACGGCGACGCGCTTGTGCGATCCGCGGCCGACAAATTCAAAGGCGGTCTTGCCGTCCAGATCCCGCGAAGCCCGAACACACCGGCCGCACAGGATGCAGCGATTGCGATCGACGAAAATATCCGGATGGGAAGCATCGACGTCGCGGTCGGGAAACATGAACGGATACTTCGGCGCCGTGATACCCAGCCGATAGGCCAGCGCCTGCAATTCGCAGTTGCCGCTTTTTTCGCAGAACATGCAGAAGTGATTGCCTTCGACGAAGAGCATATCGACAAGATTGCGCCGAAGGTTGTTCAGTTCCGGCGTATTGTTTTCGACGATCATATCCTGAGACGCCGGCTGGGTACAGGCCGATTGGGGACGTCCGTTGCAGATGACGGTACACATGCGACAACTGCCGTGCGGAATCAGTCCATCCATGTTGCATAACCGCGGAATATAGATTCCCGCCTCATCCGCGATCTGCAGGATGGTCTGGCCTTTTTTACCCTTGACCTGAACCCCGTCAATGGTGAATGTAATTTCCTGGCTCATGGGCTATCCTTGTCTGTTAGTGGTTATAGATGACCGACTTGCGACCGGTAATCGTTTCGGCGGCATGGAGGGCCTGGTGGATGTCAAACGTCGCGATCATGCCGTCGGTTCTCGGTTTGACGCGGGCTTCGTAGATCGGCCGGAAATTCTTTAACGTCGTCAGCACCGGATTGGCCGAAGTCTGGCCCAGACCGCATCGGCTGGCGATCTTGATCGTTTCGCCGAGTTCCTTTAGATAGTCCAGATCGGTCGGCTCGCCCTTGCCCTGCAGGATTTTGCTGACTCGATCCCGAAGCAACACGTTGCCGACGCGGCACGGCGTGCAATATCCGCAGCTTTCTTCAATGAAAAACTCCAGATATTGATGCACAATATCCAGCAAATCTCGATCGGGTCCGAAAACAACCACGGCCCCCCCGGTACCGATGTCATCATAACAGATCATGCGGTCATACTCCTTCGGGCCGATAAATTGCCCCGACGGTCCGCCGATCAAAACGGCCTGCGCGTCTTCGCCGCCGACTTCCCGGAGAAGATCGCAGACTTTCATGCCGAACGGGAATTCATACACGCCCGGACCCGTACAATCACCGCTGACGCTGAGCAGCTTGGTGCTCGGCGTTCCCTTGGAACCGATCTCGGCGAACCACGCAGCGCCCTTTTCCATAATACGAGCGGCGCAGCATAAGGTTTCGACATTATTGACGGAAGTGGGATTTCCCAGGTAGCCCTTTTGAGCCGGGAAGGGTGGGCGATTTTTGGGATCGCCGCGGAGGCCCTCGCAGGAGCTGATGAGGGCGGTTTCTTCGCCGCATATATACGCTCCGGCGCCGATCTGAATCCGGATATCGAAGTTGAAACCTTTCTTGCCGAGGATGTCCTTGCCGAGCAAGCCGTTTGCGCGGCGGTCGGCCAGCGTTTTTTCAAGAAAGGCCAGCAGGTATTTGTATTCGCCTCGAAGGTAGAGGATGCCGTTTTCGGCGCCGATGGCATAACCGGCAACGGCCATCCCTTCAAACAACAGATGAGCACGCTCGGTGAGGATGACACGATCCTTGAATGTGCCCGGTTCTCCCTCGTCGGCGTTGCAAATGATGTATTTATGTGCGCCTTCCGAGCCGCGGGTAAATTCCCATTTCATCCCGGCCGGAAAACCCGCACCGCCGCGGCCGCGAAGCCGTGCGGTTTTGATCTCGCGTATCACTTCCACCGGGCTCATGGCCAGCGCGTTTTTCAACCCCGGGGCCTTGAACGAATCATGGTCGGAAAAGATTACCGGGCCTTTTTTGCGGATGCCGTTGTGAACCATGGAACGAACCAGCTCGTGAGCGTTGTTGCCGTCGCCGAGCCGGTGCGTGATCTTCCTGGGATCGCCGTGCTTTTTCAACTCGCGAACGATATCGCGTGCTTTGTCGGTCGAAAGGTAGGTGAATACCTCATCATTGATCAGGGCCGCCGGCGCCTGATCACACATTCCGATACAGGGGGCGTATTCCAGCGTGATTTTGCCGTCCGGAGTCGTTTGCCCAAAACCGATACCCAATTCCTCGATGAAGGCCCTGGCCACGGCATCGACGCCGTACATCTTATCGACGATATCGTTGCACAAACGGATGATGACTTTGCCCTTGGGCCGGCGAGATAAAAAGGCGTAAAAGGATGACGCGCTTTCGACCTCGACCCGATGGCAATGGACCTGGGCGGCGATCAGGTCGATGGCTTCCGACGAGACACAGCCCAGCCGCTGCTGGACCTGGGTGATGATGTCCATCATCCGGGTACGATCACAATTGACGGATCGGCAGATCTCCTGGACTACGGTTTTGATTTCGCTCATGGATCACCTTTCCCTAAACGTTGATACCTCGTCCTTACTTCGAGTGACACACCGTCGGTCGGCATCGCCCATCGACGGCGCTCGGCCCGACACGATTTCACGAAGGCCGATTCAGGGCGATATTGTACCGAACCGAGGATAATGCAACAAGAAAAAATCCGCAAAATCGAGAATATTTTCACGAACTAAGGGCTCCTGTCGCCGACATTTTTGTGGTCCTTTCCGTTTGTCGAAAGGGACGAATCGGTTCAAATTGCCAAACCGCGACAGGATTCGTCAATAAAAAATTTCAAAAAACTTCTCTTGCCCTCTTTTCATTCTTGGGGAATCGAGTAGAATCACCCATTGAAATTCGTGATAAATATAACGATTTGAATCCAGGATCGTTCCGGGGCGAGTATCCGGAATCGATCGAAACGGACTCGGAAACCGCAATGAATCCTTTGTACAATCCGCCGATCCATCGGGAGAGAGGATGAAAGCTTCCTCTTCAATTGCGATTCGACGTCGCCCAAGGCCGCTCGATGCGATGCTGCCCCGCAGTGTGATCGAACGGCTGATGCATTATTATATCTGTCTGTGCAAGTACGATCCCAAGATCGAGTGGATCTCCAGTTCACAACTGGGAGGGCAGTTTCGGGTTGACGATACCCAGGTCCGCAAGGACCTGGCCATGATCGGAGTCAAGGGCCGCCCCAACACGGGCTTCCGCCGCGATGAGATTCTTGAAAGCATCCGTCGTTTTCTCGGCCTCGGTCGCAACCTGAATGCCGTTGTTGTCGGCAGCGGCCGACTCGGCAGCGCGCTGGTGGCGTACCGCGACTTCCGAGAACTGGGGCTCAACATCCTCGGGTTGTTCGACAATGATCCCGAGAAGATCGGCCAATTCATCGCCGGACGCAAAATCCTGCCGACGAGCCGGATGAAAACCTTCATCCGCCGCCACAAAGTCAAAGTCGCCATTCTCGCCTGTCCCGTGTATGTCGCCCAGATTCTTGCGTATGAACTTGTCGAGGCCGGCGTACAGGCGATATGGAATTTTTCGCCGACGACCCTGCGGATACCCCACGATGTCTTCGTCCGTAACGAACATATCTCCATCGGACTGGGCGAAATCGCTTTCCACCTGATGACATCCTGATCATCCCCCTCGGTATCTTCATGAACCTGTAAGGCCTTGCGATATTCTGAATCCTATGATATAGTGATTTCGAAAGGGATTGTTTATGCGTTTTACGAAAATGCAAGGTCTGGGCAATGACTATGTGTATGTCGATTGCTTTTCGGAGCGGGTGGAAAATCCCGTCGATCTGGCCGTGCGCATCAGCGACCGCCACTTCGGGGTCGGTTCCGACGGTCTGATATTGATCTGCCCTTCGACCGTGGCCGACGCCCGGATGCGGATGTTCAACGCCGACGGTTCTGAATCCCAGATGTGCGGCAACGGCCTTCGCTGCGTGGCCAAGTATATTTTCGACCATCGCCTCGTCGATGCCGGAACGCACTTGTCACTGCCGGGCCAAAGGACCTTCGAGGCCTCGCTTCGCATCGAGACCGGCCGGGGGATCCTCACAGTGGGTCTTGAGACAGGATCGGACGACAGGGCTCATCGCGTCTGCGTCAACATGGGCCGGCCGATTCTGCAATCCAGTCAAATTCCGGTAAACATCGATGCACAGCAAGTCGTCGATGAGCCATTTTCGACCGAGGAATTCTCGGGGAATATGACTTGTGTTTCCATGGGCAATCCTCACGCGATCTTTTTCGTTGAGGATCTGGCCGCCGTGGATCTGGATTGTCTGGGTCCGCTCATTGAGCATCACCCGTTATTTCCCGAACGGATCAACGTCCATTTCGTCGCGGTCGATCATCCGTCGGAACTAACCGTTCGGACATGGGAACGCGGCAGTGGAATCACGCTGGCCTGCGGGACCGGCGCCTGCGCCTGCGCCGTCGCGGGAGTATTGAATGGATTGTGTCAGCGGGTTATCAAGACCCACTTGCCCGGTGGAACGCTCGACATCAACTGGTCCGAGCAGGACGATTGCGTTTATATGACCGGTCCGGCCGTGGAAGTTTTCTCAGGCGATTGGCCCGATTGATTTTTTCAAGGACTCCGATCCCTTTTATGTGATTTGAATGATTGTTATCATCCGCAACCGGGAACGATACTATGAAGCAGTTTACCCTTTTCCGAATCGTTATTCCCCTCAGCTCTTTGTTTTTTTTTCCGCCGTCTGTCGGCCGTGCAAACGACCTCGTAATGAGGGAAAAAAAGGATCAGCCGTCTTTTTCATTCCGATATGCGGGACAACCTTTCGAGGATTTGCGCGCCGGCTGGTCCGTCACCCGCGAACAGAAATCGCTGGAGGATAACCGTCTGCAACAAATCATCACCTATGGCGACCCCAAAACACCTCTATCGGTGAAGTATGAGGGAATGGATTATCCCCGTTTTTCCGCCCGCCAATCGTTGGTCTGGTTTGAAAATCGCGGCGGGAAAGACACCGAAATCATCGATGAGATTCGCAGTCTGAATATTCGCCGGGCCGGTTCTGTGGAGGATCCGTTTATTTTGCACTTTGCGCTCGGCGACCACAACAATGCCGAAAGTTTCGCGCCGCGGAGCAAAAACCTGTCCTTGGGAGAAAAAGTCGTTTTCCATCCGCGTGCCGGCCGTTCTTCCGATCCGTACCTTCCCTTCTTTAACCTGCAGGGAAAAGACGGCGGCATGATCATCGCCATCGGCTGGTCCGGGCAGTGGCAGGCGGAATTCGAGAGAAATGCGGACGGAACGTTAACGATTCGCGCCGGTTTGCAGACCACACATCTCCTACTGCATCCCGGAGAGAAGATTCGGGTTCCCGGAATCGTGACCATCGAGTGGAAAGGCGACGACCCTGTGAAGGGAACGAATCTTCTGCGACAGTTCATGCTGGCCCATGTGTTTCCACGGCGGAATGGCGAGCTGGTCCTTCCCCCGATCTGTGCCAGCGTTGCCGAGACGGATCCGGACGGGTCATACGAAGGGCCCCATATTCGTGTCATGCCCTTTTACGGCCGATGCGGAATCGAAGTATTCTGGTCGGATATGGATCCGCAGCAATGGTATCCCAAAGGATTTCCGGAGGGTACCGGTACCTGGGAACCGGATTTGGCCAAGTACCCGCGCGGCCTCAAGCCCATCGGCGACGCCGCTCATGCGGCCGGACTGGGGTATCTGCTATGGTTCGAACCGGAGCGTGTCCAGCCGGGTACTCGTATCTTCAACGAACATCCGGAATTTCTCCTGGCGCGAAACGGCGCAAAACAGCTTTACGCGCTGAACGATCCCGCCGCACGCAAATGGCTGACCGATTATATCGACGTTCAGGTCACGGCCGCGCAACTGGACTGGATGCGATGGGATTTCAATATCGATCCGTTGGATTTCTGGCGACAGAACGAACCGCCGGACCGGCGGGGAATGGTCGAGATCGGATATATCATGGGTCTCTATGCCATGTGGGAAGACCTGCAGCATCGTCATCCCGGCCTGATCATTGATAATTGTGCCGGCGGAGGTCGGCGCATCGATATCGAAAGTTGCCGCTATGGTTTGCCGCTCTGGCATAGCGATATGCAGTGTTTCGGCCATCAAGGCGACGCGGAACAACTGCAAAACGCCGGGCTGTTCACATGGATCCCGTTGCACGGTTGTGCCGCCTTCGGGCTGGAACCCTCGTACGCCTTTCGAAGCGCTATGACTCCGGGCAACATTCTCGTCCCCGGTATTTCCATGCCGGATTCCGAGGAGGCCGTCAAACGAACCGTGGCGATCTATAAGAAGGTTCGGCCGTACATGCTGGGCGATTTCCATCCACTCTTGCCCCACAAGTCCGACAACAATCTCTGGTTCGGCTATCAGTTCCATCGCAGCGATCTGGACGGCGGGATGGCAGTTCTGTTCCGCCGGGAAAAGAATCTCGAACCGGAAAAGTCCGTTCAGCTAAAAGGCATCCATACCCAATCCTCCTATGAAATCTCTTTCGAAGGATCGGAAAATCGCCGGCTGGTCAAAGGCGAAGAATTGGCCGATTTCAAAGTAAAAATGCCTGAAGCGCCAAGCTCTCTGATCCTGTATTACCAAAAGAAAGACGGATGAAACCGGATGAATACGATCCCCCCTCGACAACATCGTGCTCATTTGGCAAATGATCAAGCTTTCGTACCGGGGATTTGCCCGATTGATTGCGAAGAGGATCGTGTTTCCCGGGGGATCCTATGAACGGGATCTTAAACAAAAGCGATGTGGCCCACTCAGCGCCAATTACATGTGTCTGGCCTTTTTTCAGGAGACTGGAAATGAAAACGTTTATCCTTGTCGTCGGGTTCGTTTCGGTATGGTTTGCGGCAATCGGCATCGCCGCCGAACAACTCAGCTACCTTGATCTCGTCGGCCGTCTTACCGATCTTGAACGCTTGGCTCTGCTTCCGGCGCCAGGCGAAACCTGTAGTCAGTGGTCCAGTTATGACCGTTCCAGTGTGTATGACGCCGCCTCCGGCCAATACGTCAAATGGGAGGCGAATGGCGACGGCGACGGGCTCATTCGAAAAGAAGGCAATCGTCTCGTTCTGGCTGAGATGACCGGTCCCGGATGTATTTGGCGAATCTGGTCGGCCATGCCCAAGGAAGGTCACATCAAGTTTTATCTGGATGGCTCCGATTCTCCCGCCATTGATTTGCCTTTCATCGGATTGTTCGATCGAAAGCATGCGCCGTTTACACGGCCGGCTCTGGTTCACGAATCCGCGCGAGGCCAAAACTGCTATGTTCCTATTCCGTATCAGAAATCATGTAAAATTGTCGTCGAAGGCGAGTGGGGCCGTTATTACCATTTCACCTATACGACCTATCCGGCGGGAACAGTTGTTCCGACGTTTACGATGAATCTTTCCGCCGCGGAATCCGCCGCCCTTGACCGTGCCAATGAGGTTCTTTCCAAGGGGGAATATTGTCCGATGGGAATTCCTTCGGATGCTTCCGTCGGGAATCGAACCGTCACCATCGAGCCGGGAGAGACCTTTGTGGCCGAGTTGGACGGACCTCGCGCGGTCCGCGCGTTTGGCGTGAAAATCCAATGTACTGATCGTGCCGACGAGATCGAAGCCCTCCGCCAGATCGTTCTGAAGGTTACCTGGGATTATGAACTTCAGCCGGCCGTCTGGTCGCCGTTGGGGGATTTCTTCGGCACAGCGCCGGGGATTAACAAATATCGGTCATTGCCGATGGGAATGACCGACGATGGTTTCTATTGTAACTGGTATATGCCGTTTGCCACATGGACCAAATGGGAATACATCAACGAAGGCGACAAACCCCGGACGCTCGAATTGAAGGTGGTCTATGAATCTCTCAAGCGGCCTATCGAACAATACGGCCGTTTTCATGCCAAGTGGCATCGTGACGCTTTCGTCTCTCCGGACCCCAAACGCTGGCCGGACTGGACGGTTCTGGCCACGCAAGGAACCGGGCGATTTTGCGGAATGAGCTTACATGTCTGGCATCCCAAGGGCGGACCCTGCCCGGAAGTGGCATGGTGCAAGGGGCATTACTGGTGGGGCGAGGGCGACGAAAAATTTTTCGTCGATGGTGAAAAATTCCCCTCAACCTTCGGCACCGGAACAGAAGATTACTTCGGTTATGCCTGGGGCGATCCGACACTGTTTTCGAACGCCTATCATAATCAAACCATCAGCAACGGCAACAAAGGCCACATCTCCGTTAACCGTTGGCATATTCCCGATAATATTCCTTTCCGGAAGTCCGTTGAGATTGCTCTGGAGAAATATTTCCCCAATAGCTGGCCGACTCTGTATGACGCCACGGCCTATTGGTATCAATCGGCGGGAACATTGGATCCGTATCCGCCTGTTGCCCTGTCGGAGCGACTGGGTTACTGGATTGAGCCGCCTGTCTATCAAGTCAAAGGCGCCCTCGAAGGCGAAACGCTGAAGATCCTCTCCAAATCCGCCGGTAATCCCCGTCCTCAGGGTTTGACCGATCGTGCCGGTACGTGGAGTAACCAGACCCACCTTTGGTGGACCGATGCCAAACCCAATGATGTTCTTGAACTGGCCCTACCGGTTGCGAAGGATGGAACCTACAATCTTATGGCCCAATTCACCAAGGCCGTGGACTACGGGATCGTTCAGTTCTTTCTCGATGGCCGGAAGATCGGCGATCCGATGGATTTTTATAACGATGGCGTTATCGCCACCGGCGAAATCGACCTGGGAGTATTCAATCTCAAAAATGGCGAACATATTCTGAAAGCTCAGATCACCGGAGCGAACGATAAGGCGAAAAAATCCTATATGTTCGGCCTCGATTATCTCCGTTTTCAGCCGGCCGTGGATACCCGGTTTGATTTCGGCGGTTTCCAAAGACCGGGCAAGTGGTTCAAAGGCAATCTGCACCTGCATTCGACGATCTCCGACGGCAATCTCGATCCGGTTCCAACGGTGGAGGTCTATCGCAAGGCGGGTTATGACTTCACCGCCCTGACGGATCACATCGGGGGATTCTGGGATAAAGAAAAGAAGGTTTACAAACCTCTTGTCTATCCGCTGGATGAGATGAACAAACCCGGATTTCTCGTAATCCCGGCCATTGAATATGACACAAACCGGAACGGTGAAACGATCCATTTCGTCACCGTCGGTCCCGGTTATGACCAGCGGCTTGAGGACAACGAAGATCTGTCGAAGGCGATGAAGAAGTGGTGGGATGCCGGCGCCTTTTCCTTCATGGCGCATCCACATTGGAGTCTGGATGCTACGACGGTTCTGGAAGACATGAGCTATCTTCCAGCCGTGGAGGTGTTTAACTATGCCACCGCTCTCGAAGAGGGGCTCCGAGGGAATTCCCAGATGCACTGGGATCGGTTGCTGCGAAAATCCAGACCGACATTGGGCGTAGCGACAGACGACTCCCACAGACCCGGACATGATTCCTGCGGGGGCTGGGTCATGGTCAAGTCCGAGGCATTGACCGCCGATGCGATTGTTTCATCTCTTCGGTCCGGCCATTTCTACTTCAGCGCAGG
This sequence comes from uncultured Pirellulales bacterium, assembly GCA_964386005.1. Classification (GTDB taxonomy): domain Bacteria; phylum Planctomycetota; class Phycisphaerae; order Sedimentisphaerales; family Anaerohalosphaeraceae; genus FEN-1350. The sequence goes on from CAYLSB010000008.1 coordinate 39,300, forward strand.
TCCCACACTGGAAAATGTGAATTTCGATCAGGACGGAATTTTACATGTATCCTGCTCTCCCGTCGCGACGATCCGAGCTTTGTCCGGCGTTGGAAAAGTGGCCCAGGTCAGGGCCAAATCCGGCAAGACGATCACCGAGGCCGCCATCAAGTGGGATTGGAAAAACGCGCCATTCGTTCGCGTCGAATGTACAGACGAAAAAGGTCAAACCGCCTGGTCCCAGGCCGTGATGCGCATTACCGAGGCGGGCAAATAGGAATTTTCCCGACGTCAGACCGATATTTATTTTCAGAATTACGATAACGGTCTGCTTGATAAATTGATTATGATTCAGTGGCGAGCGAAGACCAATCGTTATCGATAAGCGCGTCCAGAACGACCTGACCGAGTAATCCCTTTTCTACGCTGGATCGGGGATCTTTCGGGACCACGGCGAGGATGGGGACTTTGGCCCACGTGCGAAGAATATCGGCGACGGTTTCCTCGGCGATATCGGCCGTGACGGCGTTGTAGCCGTTGATGACCAGGCCTGCGACATGCAAGCCCGCCGATTGAACGGCATCGACGGTCAGAAGAGTATGGTTGATTGTGCCGAGATTGGGCCGGGCGACGACAACCACAGGCAGGGCGAATTGTTTCATCAGGTCCAGCAGGTCGATGCCCTTACTCAATGGCACTCGAACGCCGCCGATGCCCTCGACCACGACAATATCCATTCGCTCGCACATCGATCGGTAGATCGACGCGATCGCTTCGAAATCCACTTGCCGATCCTCGCGGATCTCACATACGATCGGCGCGGCGGGAATTTCGTAGGAGATCGGATTGATGATCGTTAGTAAGTCGGTATTGTCGGCACACATTGACAAAAATTCCGCATCGGTACTCACCAGGCCATGCGGGCCGCACTGACATCCCGTGGCAATCGGCTTGAAGACTCCGACTCGAACGCCCTGATCCGTCAGCAACCTCGCAATGGCTCCGGCAATAAGCGTCTTGCCTACGCCGGTGTCGGTCGCGGTAATGAACAAACCTTTCTTTCGAGGTAGATTCAATTGAATCGGCATATCAAAGTTCTCGGATCAATCGCGGCAAATCTTGGGCGAGGGTTTCGACAACGATATCGAGCAGTCGCCGCAATGTCGCCTTGTCTATGCCCGGTGCTGGCATCAGGACAATGACATCTCCCAGTGGCCGCAGGATGGCGCCTTTGGGCCGCATGGCCATGCAGACCCTGGCTCCGAGGGTCTTATCGAATCGGAAGGATGCCTTGGTCCGCTTATCCCGGACGATCTCGATGCCGACCATCATCCCGCACTGGCGGACATCGCCGATCAAGTCGAGTTTTTGTAGCGGATGCAAAGCATCGGCGATCAGATGAATTTTTTCGGGCAGGACGGCGATGAGATTGTGTTGTTCGAACAGGTCCAGCGAGGCGATTGCGGCCGCACAGGCCAGGGCATTACCGGTGTAGGTGTGGCCATGGTAGAAGGTCTTGCACTCGGCGATCGTGCCGAGAAACGCCTCGTACACCTTTTCCGTCGCCAGTGTTGCCGCCAATGGAAGATAACCGCCGGTGATCCCCTTGGCCAGGCACAGCAGATCAGGACTCACATGCTCCTGCTCGCTCGCGAACATCGTTCCGGTACGGCCGAAACCGGTGGCGACTTCATCGACGATCAGCAGGGTGTCGTATTTCTTCGTCAGGTCCCGAACGGCCGACAGAAATCCGACCGGGTGAACGATCATCCCCGCGGCACCCTGCACCAGCGGCTCGACGACGACGGCGGCGATCTCGTCGCCGCGGGTCTTCAACAACGACTCCAGCGCGTCGATGCTATACCGTAGGCATTGCTCGGCTGAGCCGTCGAAGCGATAGGGGTGCGGCGCGGGCACGAAGAAGGTCTCGAAGAGCAACGAGTGAAAGATGCCGTGAAACAATTCGATGCCACCGATACTGACCGATCCGATGGTATCTCCGTGATAGGAATCCCGCAACGCGACGAATCTGGTCCGGCGTTTGTCGCCGCGGTTGTGCCAGTACTGGTAGGCCATCTTCACGGCAATTTCGACGGCGGTGGCACCACTATCCGAGTAGAACACCCGCGAAAGGCCGTTCGGCACAATATTGATAAGTCGCTGGGCCAGTTCGATTGAACGACTTTGACCCAGACCCAGCAACGTGCTGTGTGCAACGCGGTCGAGCTGTTCACGGATCGCGTTATCGATTGCGCTGACTCTGTGACCATGGACATTGCACCACAACGAGCTGACACCATCGATGTAGCGCTGACCTTCCGTATCGATCAGGTAGAATTCCTCGGCGGAATCGATGATCAGCGGATCAGAAGCCATCCACTGCGACATCTGCGTGAAGGGATGCCAAAGGTATCGCCGATCGGAGGCGATTTGTTGTCGGGTGCGCTCATCCATACGAAAAAGGTGTCTGACACCTTTTCCTTTTTCCTATTTCTCTGCTGAGACCAACGGAATCCAGCGAACTTGCATAAATTTTTCCATGGCCGACTTGAACTGTTCGTCGTTCAGCTTGAGGGTCTCGACGGCCTCGTTATAGTCCATCACCCGATATTGCGGAGTCGGTTCCACCTGCTCAATCCAGAGAAGCAGATCGGGTGTTCGGTCCGCATCGGAACCACCGGATACCGTGATATCCCACCGCCCTCGATACGCCGCGATAAATCGACGACGATTGATGGTCACGATTGCACCGCCATAACGCTGGACCTCGGGGCCTTCGGGTTTGGATCGAATCGCCAGGATTCGATAGAATTGATTGTTCACCGCATCACTGGCATAGATCGTGCCGTCGTTATCGATCCACCGACCCGCCAGTTTCGGCTCAAAAGTGAAATCTTTTTCAGAAAACAACGGAGTCCGCCGTGTCAGCGTATTGGCCTCGGCAAAAAAGTTTTCATCGTCGGTATGATCCACGATAAACTTCTGGAGTTTCTCCGTCGAAGCGGTGAACAGGATCCCATCATCGTCGCCGGGCGATTCATGGGCCAGAAGGTTCGGCTTGGCTTCAAGAAGCTTCTGGATGGTGTCGGGATTCAGCAGACGAAACTCCACCGTGGATTGAATCGAATCGATCCGGAGAAGCTGATGGACGGGCAATAGATGAATCCGGAAAAATTCGTTAGTGCTTTCCAGCGAATTTTCGCCCGGGCATAAATCCATATACATCTTGCCGCCGATTTTTACAAGATTCGCTTCAAACAGCGAGGGTTCTTTGTCCTCGGACGTAATCGTCAAACGATACTCTTTTCCTTCGCCTTTTTCGAAAATCCAGAGATTGTCCTCGTCCTTCTGTTTCCACGCGCCCAAAAGCTTTTCTTCGAAGACGACATCCTTGTCGGTAAACCAGGGATGCAGCGAGGGAACGCAGCCGCCGAGAAGACAGGCCACCAGTACTGAGACCATCCATTTCGATTTCATTGTCAGTTCCTTTCCCCAAAAGAATCTTGTGTTTATCGGCCTCGGTTCCTGAAAATCGAAGCCGAACCTCTTTCGTCGAGAAAAAGATTTACACACCGATCCCGACTGGGACATATTATACTCTTGGTTGGCCAATAGGAAAAGATTCCGAGGCGGGATTTCCGCCTCTTGAAACGGGAGGTATTATGAGAGAATGTTTGCGGGCATGGATTATCTGGGCAATGATCTTGGGTTGCGGCGTCTTGTTGCGTGCGGATGTGGCCTTGGTTTATCCGAAGGATCATCCTACGCTGTTGTTCGGAACTGATCGGTTGATCGCGGTTCTGAAGCAGGGCGGCCAGACGGTAACGGTGCATGATCCACAAACGACCGATCCGCCACAGGGGATACGGGTATTCATCCGCATCGATCCCTATATGACGGGAACAGATAATAAGCCATTACCCGAACAATCCTATCGAATGACACGAACCTCCAGTCCGAGGATAACCCGGCTGGAGATCATAGCACCGGATGCCGTGGGGGCGATGTACGCGGCAATGGATTTGGCTGAACAGGTTGGCGCCGGCAAACCCTTGACCGAGATCGCCGACAAAGTATCCATTCCCCGGCTGGCTTTTCGCGCGATCAAGTTTAATCTTCCATGGGATTCGTACCGACTTGGTGAATCTCTATCGCAGCATATCGAGACATGCCGTGACCTGAAATTCTGGCAGGCCTTTCTTGATATGATGGCGGAAAACCGATTCAACGCCCTGACCTTGTGGAACCTGCACCCATTTACTTATATGATCCGACCAAAGGATTTTCCCGAGGCCTGTCCCTTCAGCGATGCCGAACTTGCCGAGCGGCAGCAGTTCTGGCACAAGCTGTTTGGCATGGCGGCTGATCGCGGTATCAAAACCTATATCATCAATTGGAACATCTTCGTATCGCCCGCATTTGCCAAGGCACACAATGTGTGCGGCTATTGCAAACCGGAGGGATCAGAACATTATGGACCCGGCGAATCAAACGACATTGTCAAGCGGTATATGAAACAATGTATTCGCCAAACGTTGGAAGAATATCCGGAGTTGACAGGTCTTGGCACCAGCCTCGGCGAGCAAATGAATGCCATGACGCCGCCGCAGCGACAGGAATGGATCGATGAGGTGTATATCGAGACGCTCAGGCAAATTCCCCGCAAGGTCGAATTCATCCATCGTGCGCCATTTTCGATTGATCCGCAGATTACCCGTGAGTCGATCGAGGCCTCCGGTCTGCAAAACGTGCTCGTTGAGATCAAGTTCAACTGGTCGCACGGCCATTCGACGCCGAATCTGTCGATCGTTCATGGCGGCAAGGTCGATGATACCTACTGGAATCCGCCGCCGGTCAACTACAAGATCGCCTGGATGGTCCGCAACGAGGATTTCTTCATCCTGCGATGGGGTGATCCGGAATTTATCCGCCGCCACATCCGTACGAATTCGCAGCCGTGGGTCGGCGGTTATTTTGTCGGATCGGAGTGTTATATTCCCGCGAAGGAATATGCTCACAAGGAAGGCGCCTTTCGCGACTGGACATGGGCCTTTCAGAAACAGTGGCTGTTTTATCGGCTATGGGGCCGGTTGCTCTATGATCCCGAGACACCCGATGCGGTCTTCGCGGCCGATCTGAACAAACGATTCGGATTCAATCAGGGAGAAACATTGTTGAAAGGTTGGTCGGCCGCTTCGAAGATGCCGACGGCTCTGGCCAGTTTCTTTTCGGCGACGTGGGATTTCACGTTGTACAGCGAGGGTTTTCTGGCACCGGTTATCAGCGGCGGAAAGGACGACAAGCAGTCACCGTTTATTTCCATCGAGGAAATGATTGAACATAAAACGCTTGATTCGCGGATGTACTCGATCAAGGAGTATGTGGATCTGTTGATGGAACAACGATTCGCCGACGAGACGCGGATCACGCCGATGGATCTGGCCGACATGCTGGAGCAGAACGCACGCGATGCGCAAAACGCTATCGATGAATTGAAAAACGTGAAAACATCCAATGAAGCCGCGTTGAAAGACGACCTCGACGATATCCGCGCATGGTCCTATCTGAACGTGTACTTTGCGGATAAACTTCGGGCGGCTGTCGCCGTGGAAGTCTATCGGCGAAATCATGCCGAGCAGCAGCACAACAAGGCCGTCGAATTGCTAACGGCTTGTCTGGACCATTGGGATGGACTAATCACGGTGACGAAAGACCGATACCGGCCGGTACCCCTGATGCATCTCGATAATAAACCCTTCTCCTGGTCGTTGTTCCGCGATGAGGTCAAACGCGATCTGGAGATATTACAGGCAGACGATTCGGCCGAATCGGAAACGAAAGAAGCAAACCAGCAAAATTAAAATCCATGGAAAGATAGCCACCGGCATTTCGTCAGGAAAAAAACAGCGTCACGCCGGCCAGGCATCGCAGAACCGGCGCCGAAGGATCAATCAGCAAGGGGCAGGCCAGGATCATGAAGCGGACCGGAATGCGGCCGAAATGTTCCCGCCCTTTGTCATTTCAATATCATCAGCGAATCTTATAGCTGATCGCCATACCGTCGTTCTTGTCCATGGACGATCGAATGATGACGGTATCGAAGTTCGGATTATTCTGGACATAATCAAGATAATCCTTCATTTCGCGGGCCGACTGGATGACATTATCCGCCACGATCACAGCACCGATTGTAAGCTTTGCCTCGACGGCCTTGAGATATTTGAGGTAGTCTCGCTTGAGGGCGTCGATGAAAATAAAGTCGAACTGCCCTTCGAGTTTCGGCAGGGTCTCCAGCGCATCGCCTTCCACGCAGGTCACGACCGTTTCCAGGCCGACCTTCTTCAAATTCTCGCGAGTGGCCGCCGCCATCTTCGGATCGATCTCCAGCGTAAAGAGGTGTCCGCCGGTCCTTTCAAAGGCGATACCCATATTGACGGCTCCGAATCCGGTTGCCGCACCGACTTCGATGCCGCGCTTGGCCCTGGAGGCCTCGACGAGAATTCGCAACATCATCGCGTCACCGGGGGCGGTATTAAGACCGATCCGGGGGAAGTCCTTGACGAACTGATCGCGGAAAGCCTGCGAGGTTTTTTCTTTACCCGAATCCTGTGCCATAGCCGCTAATACTCCCAGTCCGATTACCACCGCCAAAACACTTGCCGTCATCTGTCGCCGATTCATGATCATCTCCTCAATCATAGTTCAATGTATTTGAATGATCCGGTTGGAATCCGGTATCGGTATTCGAAAAGAGAATCCATTCAGACAAGTACAAGACGGATCGGTTATTCATATCCTATCAGAATTCGCCGGGAAAGGGGAAAGTGGGAGGAAATTGCTTGTCCATGCACATTCATTCCCATTTGTTCTGGCGAATCGAGGCGAGAATCTTATCCGCGCATTCCATGGCGGCCAGTCCCTCTTCGGCGGTAACTTCCGGTCGCGGACCGTCGCCGCGGACGGCATTGAGGAATGATTGCTGTTCAACCCGGAGAGGTTCGTTGTTTTCAATTGCCAGTTGTTCGATATGCAACAACTTTGTCCAATCGATACTGGAAAAATCGGCGTCAGGATTTTGCCTCTGCTCGCGGATCCAGTTGACCACATCGACATTGGGATCGGCCTTGATGACCATGCCCTCTTTCTTGAAGAAGTCCAGACTCAGATAGGCCTGACGGCTGAAGACCCGGACCTTACGTTCGGTTTTCATCGCAAGCCGCGAGGCGGTGATGTTGGCGACGCATCCGTTGGCGAAACGGATCCGGGCGTTGCAGATATCTTCATGATCGGCGATCACTTGGACGCCGACGGCATCGACGGAGGTAATGGGGCTGTTGGCCAGCGACAGGACGATGTCGATATCGTGGATCATGACATCCAGAACGACTCCGACGTCCATCGAACGAAACGGAAACGGACTGATCCGTGCGGCTTCGATGAATTTCGGTTCGATATTGAGCCGCTTCATCGCCTGCACGACGGGATTGCATCGCTCGGAATGGCCGACGGCCACGATGACGTTGTGTTTGCGACCCAGATCGACGATCTCGCGGGCCTGTTCAACACTGGCGGCCAGCGGTTTTTCGATCATAACGGGAACGCCGCTTTCGATGAACACCCTGGCCAGATCGCGGTGATGCACGGTCGGCGCCGAGATCGTCACCGCATCGACCAGACCCAGCAGCGACCGGCAGTCCGTAAAACTGTCACAGCCAAATTCTCCGGCCATTTTCTCGGCCCGCGCTGCGTCGGAATCGACCACGCCGACGAGCTGACAACCGTCCAGCTTGCTGCACACGCGGGCATGAATCCCGCCCATTTTTCCGGCGCCGATGATCGCTGTGCGAATGGGTTTCATCTGTTCTCCTGCGGATCCGGTTTCCATGGATTCCCGCCGCGGCGGATCAATGTTTTTCCCGCAACGATTCCAGGTATCGACCGAAACGGTGTTGTCCGCTTCGCTGAAGAGCGTCAACCATCGCGCGGACATTTTCATCGAGGCCGTCCTCGGCGGCCAGCGACCTAACCCGGTCCATAAACACGCCGCCCCCTCGATAGAGTCGGCGAAAAGCGTCAAAGATATTCTTCTGCTGTTGGGGATTGAAACCGGCGCGGTTGAGGCCTCGCTTGTTAATCGAACGAACCTCCGGAGGGTAATGACCGCTGATGATCACAAAGGGGGGCACATCCTGATTGACGCCCGAAAAACCCGCGGCATAGCACCATTTGCCGAAGGTCACGAACTGGTGCACAGCGACCATCCCGCTGAGCCAGCAGCCGGTTTCGATCTTACAGTGGCCGCTGATCTGGGTCTGATTGCTGATGACGATCTTGTCTTCCACCGTACAATCGTGGCCGAGGTGTACGCCGACCATAATCAGGTTGTCATTGCCGATGCGAGTGGTCTGGTCGCGATAAATGCTCGGATGAATCGTGACGAATTCGCGGATGGAGTTGCCGTCGCCGATGATCAGACCGCCGATCGGCGTATCGGGTTTCCAGCCCAGCATCTGCGGGGGTCGGCCGATGACGCAGTGCGCATACAGCCGGTTGTTCCGGCCGATCCGCACATTGCGTCCGACCACCACGCCGGCGTCCAGGATCGTGCCGTCGCCGATTGCGGCTCCGGCATCGACCAGACAAAACGGGCCGATCACGACGTCCTGCCCCAGATGGACCGTGGGATCGATCACGGCGCTGGGATGTATCTGAGTACCCATATCTTCGGTTTTGCCTCCCGAATATCCATTCAAAATCCCGCACGCATCCGGGCGAGCGGTTAGACCATTTCTTCATCCACCAGCATGAACTTCAGCTTGGCCTCCGCGACGACCTCGTCATCGACCAACGCCGTGCACTGGCATAACGCCGCGCGGCTTCGTACCCGCTCCACCTCGGAGATCAATACCAGTTGATCGCCCGGCACGACGGACTTGCGAATCTTCACGCCGTCCATCGTCAGCAGCACCGCCAGCTTTCCCGTATGTTCCAGCCGCTGGGCAAACAGCAAACCCGACACCTGCGCCAGCGCCTCGATGATCAAAACGCCCGGCATGATCGGTGTGCCGGGGAAGTGGCCCTGGAAAAACAATTCGTTGAACGTCACATTTTTGACGCCCTTGATCCGCCGGTCACCGTCGATCTCGACGATCTTGTCAACCAGCAGGAACGGATATCGATGCGGAAGAATCTTCTGGATCCTTCGGATATCCATCAGGGCGGCCGCACCGGTACCGCCCTTACGATCGATCCGCTGGGCCATTTGTACCAGCTTGCGGGCCAGCCGCTGGTTGAGGGCATGGCCGCTCTTGTAGGCCACGATCCGCCCGACCAGCGGTCGGGCCACCAGCGACAGGTCGCCGATCAGGTCGGCCACTTTGTGCCGCACGCATTCGTTTTCAAATCGATAGTTGTTCTTGATCGGACCGTCGGAGCTGATTACCAGGATATCCCGCGGCGTCAGATGCGTGCCGATGCCGCGCGACTGCATGAATCGCGCCTCGGCCTCCAGCACAAATGTTCGCGCCGAAGCGAGCTGCTCGGCGAAAAGTTCCCGCGTGAATTCGCAGGTGTACAGTTGCCGCCCGATGCCGGTGTGTTCGGTATAATCCAGTTCGTAGGTGATACTCAAACCCGGACCGCTGTTCGGCAGGGCATAGATCGCCTTATCGCCGTCGGTCAGGGCGATGGAATCGCTGATAACCAGTTCGCGGCTCTCGGCCTGCTGTTCCATCAATCCGCATTTTTCCAGCGCCTGAAAATATTCCTCGCTGCTGCCCTCAAACCCGGGCAATTCCTGGCCGTCGATCTCGATAATCAGATTACAGATGCCCAGCGCGCTGACGGCCGCAAGACAGTGTTCCGGCGTCTCGATGCACACCGAACCGTTCTGCAATGCCGTGCGCCGGTCCCGTTCGACGATGTTGTCGGCGATCGCCGGGATCCGAACCGGCTCCAGCAGATCGGTACGAACGAAGACGATCCCCGTATTCGGATCGGCCGGGCGAAAGATCACCTTGACATCCGCTCCGCTGAACAGGCCTTTTCCGGATAACTTGCATTCGCCGCTTATGGTTTTCTGTAATCTCAATGTCGTCCCTTGCGCAGAACAAAACCTCTACGAAAGATCCGATCGTTTCGCGTTCTTTTCAAGACGCTCAATTCGTTCCTTCATTTCCTCGATTTGGCGCATCGCACGCGGTAATCGCATCCACGCCCTGTAATTCTGCCAGTAGGTTTTCACCTCAATCCCCGGAAATCCGAGGATATGCTGGCCGGCGTCCACGTCTGATAGTGCATCCGTTGACGCGCCAACAATAGCACTACGACCAACTGTAATATGGTCATTCACACCAGCCCGACCGGCCAGAACTGCGCCATCCTCCAACCGGGAACTTCCGGCCATTCCCGCCTGTCCAGCGATCAGGCAACATTTACCGATCACCACATTATGCGCGATCTGCACGAGATTATCAATCTTTGTCCCGGCACCGATCACCGTATCGCCGAATTTGGCCCGATCCACGCAGCAATTGGCCCCGATTTCAACGAAATCCTCGATGAGTACTCCGCCGATATGCGGGATCAGCCGATGAGCCCCGTCGATGAAGTAATATCCAAATCCCGTTGAGCCGATCGTCGTATTGGACTGAATGATACAGTCATTGCCGATTCGGCAGCGCGGATAGACAACCACATTTGGATCCAGACGGCACCGATTCCCGATCGTCACATCCTGCCCGATCACGCATCCGGCGGCGATTTCGCACTCCTCGCCGATTCTTGCGCCGGGCCCGATGATCGCCCCGGCCGCGATCGATGCCGACCGCGCGATGATCGCCGTCGGTTCAGCGGTCGCATCCGGATGGATCCCCGCCCGCACGATCCGCCGCGGCGCGAACATTCCCAGCGCCTGGATCAGCCCGGCCTGCACGTTATCCACGAGGATCAGCGTCGTCGGCGATTCGGGAATCTCCCGCCCACAGATTACCGCCGTCGGCCGCTGCGCTTCCAGCAGGCGGATATGCCGCTCCGAAGTCACAAATGTCAGCGCCCCCGGTCCGGAATTCTCCAAGCCGCAGATGCGATCCACCGTCGCGCCCCCGTCGCCAACCACGCGCCCCCGAAGCGCCTCGGCGATCTGCCCGACCGAATATGTTACTGGAATCGATTCAACCATACCGGACTATTCCGCTTTCATGTCTGACGCGGCCTCAGTTGGCCGCATCCAGCGCCGCCAATACCTCATCGGTGATATCCAGCGCTTCGGAATAGTACAAGACTTTGTTGGTACGTATCGTCAGCAACAAATCCCGCATGCTCACCGCCGGAAACTCGGCATCCTCTCGCGCGATCACCAGATCCAGCCCGTTCTTTTTCGCCACGTCATTGATCCGCGCCTGAATCGCCTGATACAGCGACTCGGTCCAGTTCTGAACCTTCTGCGTCATTTCCTGTTCGTAATACGAATCCTTGGCCTTCAGCAGGGCCTCCTTTTCGGCATAATCGCGGTTCAGCTTGAGGTAATCCTCGGATCCCTTCGTGCGCGTCCTCATGTCCGCCACCAGCAGATCCAGTTCGCTCTTGGCCTTATCAAATTCCGCGCGGATCCTGATCTCCTCGGCGTCCATGGTCTTCTTCCAGGTCTCATGCTTCTTGCTGGTCCTGAGAATCTTGTCGATGCTCACCACGCCCACCTTCGCCGGCGCAATCGCCGACCGGGCCGCCTCGACCCGCCCCTGCTGATAACCCGCCAGGCACACCAAGCCCGCCAACACCCCGCCCACAATGATCGCTCTCGATTTCATAGAATTACCTTTCGTTGTTTTCCTTGTCTGTCATCGTCCCATTCGTTCACGTGCCCCCGTCGTCGAATCCCGGTACAATTGAATTCGACTCCGGTTTCGATTCGCCCGGCGCCGCAAACGGAACAGGGAGAATCAACAATAGAAACACCGCTTAAAACAAAGCGCCCATCGAAAAACTGAACGCCCGGGTTTCATCGTCTCCATCCTTCATGAACGGCGCCGCCAGTTCGAGCCGCATGGGTACCGGCCCGAACCATTGCGGGATCAGAATCTGAATGCCCGTACCCACCGACGCACGCACGCCGCCGGTGTCGATGATACCCGAATCCACGAAAAACAGCCACGAGAGAAATTCGCTGTCCAGCGGTACGACCAATTCGCTGCCGGCCGTGACAATCCAGTCGCTGCCGATCGGGTCTTTCTTTTCCGGATTCGCGATGGGAGTCGTGGGATTGTATTGCCTCCCGCGCGTGCTGACCCCGCGATAGCGGAAGCCGCGAAGCGACTGCGATCCGCCCGCATAGAATTTCTCGAACGCCGGAGCATCGCCCACGATCGTCGCGGCGTGAATCTTCGTCTCGAGAACGGTCTTGCGCTCCACCAGGTCCTCGTACAACGTCGCGTACCATCGCTGCGTCGCGTCAATAATCCCGAAGGTGTAATCTCCGCCCACCTGCTCATACCCGGCGTCGAAATTGTACCCCCGGCTCGGCGTGAGCCGGTTGTCCGTCGTGTTCTTGCCGAAGAAAGCCCGAGCCCCGAACAGCATATTGCCGCCTTTAATATCCCGAATCTCCCGCGGCGCATCGTGTTCGAGATTGTCCACCTCCACATTCTCCGCCCGGAAACTGATTCCCCTCGACCACCGGTTCTCGTAGCGCTTCTCAAATCCCAGATAGGCCTTCAGGCGCTGTTCGTCGTAGGATTCGCGTCCGCGTTCATAACTCGACATAATCGTATCCATCGACACGGGCTTGTCGAACACATACGGTTCGGTGAAACTGATCGAATACATGCTCACTTCCGTCCCGGGATTCAGCGAAGCCCGCAAACGCTGTCCGGCTCCTTTGAAGCTTTTTCCGGTGAATAGCTCGCCCCAGCTTTCCGGCCAGTCGGAAATATCGAAATTTCTCTGGTCATAGACGATCTGACCCATGACGCCGCTATCGGTCGCAACGCCGGCCCCGAACATCAGCGAGCCGGTTTGACCTTCATGGATATTGACCCGCGCGTCGCGAGCTTCGCCTTGTCCCTCCATCGGTTCGATCGCCACGGAAGTGGCCAGAAGGTATCGCCTCATCAGGATTTCAAGATCGCCCTTGCCGTCGCCCCGGGCCTTGTTGGCGTTATACCATTGTCCCGGTCGGAATCCCTCCTCGTCGAGAATCCGACGCACGGATCGATCCTGAATCTCCCGGTTACCGGCGATCTCCACCCGACCCACCCGATATCGATTGCCCTCGGTGATCGCGAATTCCACGTCCACCCGGGCCTCGCTCAGGAACGCACGCTTGTGTTCAACCCGGGCATCGACAAATCCCGCTTCCAGGTATTTCGCCTGGATCTTCTTGGCGTCGCTGTCGCCCCGTTCCTGGGTATAGAGCCATCCCTGCTTGAGTTTGGTGTCGGTCAGCAGCGCGGTCTCGTCGAAGAACTGGTTGCCGGTGATCGCGAGCTTCTCGACCTTGTACTCCGGTCCCTCGACGATCTCGAAGGTCACGATCGCCCCCTTCTGATCCGTGGTGTACTGGAGCGACGCCGTGATCTGCGCGTTCAGAAAGGCCTTCTTCTGATAGACTTCTTTGAGCTTTTCAACGTCGGTGTCGAGTTTATCCTGGTCAAAGTGTACCGGAAACACCAGGAAGGTCGTGGTTCGAGTCTTGACGGCTTTTTTCAGTTCGCCGCTCGCCAGGGATTTGTTACCCGAAAATTTCACCTGCCGAACCCGGACCCGCGTTCCCTCCTCGATCGTGTAATCCACCTGCCCCACGACCAGCTTGGCCTGATCCAGCGTGATGGTCACAAACGGATACCCCTTTTTCAGGTACAGGTCCTTGAACGTTTCGGCGCCCTTGGCCGCCGCCAGCGAGTCGAGATAATCGCCTTTGTGGAAACTCAACTCCTGGAGCAGGCGATTGTCGTTGAATTGCCGGTTGCCGCGAAACGCGATCGACCGGACCAGATTTTTCTCGACGACCACATACGTAAGACGGACCTGATTATCGGCGACCGCGGTATGATAATAGGCGTATTCAACGCCTTCGAGTCTGGCCAGACGCTGGATGTCTTCTTCCGCGGCTTTGCTGTCGAAGGTTTCTCCCACCCGGCTTCGTACCGCCGCCAGAACCTGCGCTTCGGTCAGCGACACGTTGCCGGCCGTATCGATCCGCCCGATCCGAAGACCGTTGGGATTGACCTTGGGATCGGATACCCCGGTCGCCGCGGAAGCGGCCGATATCGAGGATTCGTTCTTGGACGCACCGTCGGTCCCCGTTTGCGACCAGGCCGACACCGCCGGCATCGCCGCCATCATCATCCCTATCGCTATCCGTGCGATTTCCTTGCGTAGCGCCATGGTCCCGCTCCTAAAAAGGTTCCGTCGCGTGGGATAAATTCTCAAACCGCGTGATCTTCTGGTTAAAGGTCAGTTGAACCACCCCGGTCGGCCCGTTTCGCTGCTTGGCGACAATCACTTCAGCGATATGGTTGTCCTCGTGATCGATCTCGCCCCGATGATAATAATCCTCCCGGTGCAGAAGCAACACGACGTCGGCATCCTGCTCCAGCGATCCGCTTTCGCGCAGGTCGCTCATCCGCGGCCGATGTCCTTCCCGCTCTTCGGGAGAACGATTCAACTGGCTCAGTACCACCACCGGTACCGTCAGTTCCCGCGCCAGGGCTTTGAGCTGCCGCGAGATGGTGCTGATTTCCTGCTGGCGCGATTCCACCCGCCCGGCAAGACTCATCAACTGAAGATAATCGATCAGCACGCATTGGATATTGTACTGGCTGCGGAGACGTCGGCACTTGGCGCGAATCTCCAGCGGCGTGATGCCCGGCGTATCGTCAATATAAATGGGCTTGTCGTACAAACTGCTTCCCGCTCGCGTCAACTCCGCGAATTGGTCCGAGCTGAGCATTCCCTTGCGAACCAGTTGCGAATCGATTCGCGCATGGCTGCAGAGGATCCGTTCCACCAACTGACTGCGGCCCATTTCCAGAGAAAAAATCGCCACCGCCTGCGGCGCTCGGCCCGCCCCGATATTCTCGGCCACATTCAGCGCGAAACTGGTCTTGCCCATGCTTGGACGACCCGCAATGATGATCATCTCGCCTTTCTGCAGCCCGCACAACATGTCGTCCAGTTCGATATACCCCGTCTCCAGTCCCGTCAGGTGATGTTCCTTGCGGGACTCGATCTGCTCGAACGTTTCCGTCAACAGGTTCCGCAGCGGAAGCGCCGCCCCGGTGATCTTCTTTTCCGTCACCGCGAAGATCTTCTGCTCGGCGAGGTCGAGCTTTTCGCCCACGTCGCCGCTCTCGGTATAGGCATCCTGAAGGATCTCGCTGCTGGCGGCGATGAGTTGGCGAAGCATCGCCTTTTCGCGAACGATCGCGCTGTAATACTCGGCGCTGGCCGAGGAAGGCACCGCCTCGGCGACCCGGACCAGATAATCCACTCCCCCGATGGTTTCAAACTGGTTGCGCTTCTTGAGTTCTTCGCGCAACAGGACCAGATCGATCTCGCTGTTGCTTTCATATAAGCGCACCAGCGCTTCGAAAATCATCTGGTGTTCGGGACGGTAAAACGACTCGGCCGTCAGTTTCTGCACGATGTCGCCGATACACTCCCGATCCACGATCATCGACCCCAGCACCGCCGCCTCGGCCTCCGGGGATTCCGGCATGGTTCGTCCCGCCGCCAGCATCCCCGCCGCCGCCGATGGCGCCGACGCCACAGCCGAATCACTCTTGCGGCTTTTGTTCGGGGTCGCCTTCAACGGTTGGGCCTTCCGCCACGATCGTTACACGAATCTTGGACGTCAGATCCGACGCCAGTTTCACATTCACCTCGTGGGTGCCGACTTCTTTCAAGTGATCGGCCAGGCGAACCATCGCGTCGGTAACCTCAAATCCCTGCGCCCGAAGGTTCTCGGCAATATCTTTGTCTGTTACCGAACCGAACAGATGCCCCTGTTCGTTGGCCAGGCGGGACAGTACCACTTCCGCCCCGTTGACCGCCTCGGTCACCTTTTCCAGGCGACGACGTTCCAGTTTTCGCTGCTCGGACCGATGCGCTTTCTCGTTTGCCAGAGATCGAATCGCTCCCTGCGTCGGAATCGTCGCCAGACCCTGAGGCAACAGGTAATTCCGGGCGTATCCCGTTTTTACCTCAACAATATCGCCCAGGTAGCCCAGTTTTTCAACATCATCACGCAACAATACCTTCATAACCGTTCTCCAGAGTATCTTCCGGTGGTTTTTGTTTCTTGATTTCCCTTCAGCCGACCGATTACAGCGAATACGGAAGCAATCCCATATACCGCGCCCGCTTGATCGCGAACTTGACCTTTCGCTGACAACCGGCGCAGTTACCGCTGCGCTTGCGCGAAAAAATCTTGCCCCGGTTGGTCAGTAGTTTCTGCAGGGTTGGGATATCCTTGTAGTCGATGTAATCGATTTTCTCCCGACAGAACCGGCACTGGGTCTGCTCGCGGATTCCCGTGATGAATCGTTTCTTTTTTTGTGGTTTCTTTGCGAATGCCATCCGTTTTAACTCCTGTTATATGCTTCAGAATCTATGGGTCCCGACGGGTCTGCCGTCAGAACGGAATTTCGTCTTCGCGTCCACCGCCGTCGCCGCCGTCGGGCGCCTCCGATAACTCTTCGTCCGGCGCCGCGGCCGGGCCGCCCCGTCCGCCGCCCGAACCCGGGCCGGCTCCGACAAATTCAAAATTCTCCACCGTTACCTTCAGCTTGCTTCGTTTGACGCCGTCCTGACCCTGCCAGCTTTCGAAGGTCAGTCGCCCTTCCACGAAAATCGGCGTGCCTTTGTGGAAATATTTTCCGATCACCTCCGCCCGGCGACCAAACATGGTGCAGTCCACAAAACACGTTTCGGTTCGTTCGGCACCGTCCTGGCCCTTCCAGCGGCGGTTGGTTGCCAGACCGAAATCCGCCACCGGTGTTTGCGACGGCGTGTAGCGAATCTGCGGTTCGCGGGTCAGGTTGCCCAGCAGGATCACTTTGTTGTAACTGGCCATGGCTTATCCCCTGTGTCAATCGTTCGGATCGGCGCCGGAAACCGTGCGCCCCGACCGGAACGGACTGGTTCTCATTGGTTCCCGCCGGCGATCAGATCCCGATGTCCGTGGAGGGAGCGGGCATCGGATCCGGTGTCGCGGGAATCCCCGCGGCCATTCCGGTTCCCGCCGGCTGCATCTCCGCCAGCATCAGCGGCGTAGGCCGGTCCATATCCGCCTGAGTCATCCGGTCGGTGCGAAGGATCAAAATTCGCATGACCTTTTCCGAAAGCCGAACCGCACGTTCGATGGCGTGAACTTTGGACGTCTCGCTTCGGAAATACGCCAGCACGTATGTGCCTCGGCTCTTGCCGTCCATGTCGAACGCCAGCTTCCGTTCGTCCCATTTGCGCATCGAAATGATCTCGGCATCATTACGGGTCAGAATCGTCTCGATCATTTTCAACGTACCGTCCCAATCGGCCGCCGCAATGGCGGAATCGATCAGGAACATTCCTTCATAGACTCGCTGTCCAATCGTACCCAAAGGTACCTCCCGTTCTTTCGCTGTTACGTGTTCTCGTTGGTTTCGTTTTTCTTTCGCACATTATACCGGTTCATGGCGGCCTCGATCCCCGAATGGATCCAGCACAAAACCGCCTCGATCGCCTGTTCCATCGCCTCGCGGATTCGCGTACGATCCTCGCCGGACGGACGACTCAGCACATAGTCCCGTGTCGCGGGAGTGGGGCTGGAGCCGATCCCGATCCGCAGCCGGATAAAATCATCCCGTCCAAGAGTCGCCAGAATGTCGGCCAGGCCGTTGTGTCCGCCCGAAGATCCTTGTGCCCGGATCCGGATCATCCCCGGCTCCAGAGCCATGTCGTCGGTGATCACAAGCACGTCCGACGGCCGGACCTTATAGAAGGCCATCGTAGCCAAAACAGCCCGTCCGCTGCAGTTCATGTACTCCTGCGGTTTGAGCAATACCACCTTACGCTTGTCAAAGAACCCTTCGCCGACCAATCCGCCGAATTTCTTTCGCCGAATTTCGATGCCCAGTTGTTCGGCCAGCCGATCCACCGTTTCGAATCCCACATTATGCCGCGTACCGGCATAATCCGGTCCCGGATTGCCCAGCCCCGCCACGATCCGCCACGACAAGCCCTCGTCGATTTCGTTCGAGTCGGTCCGCGCCATCCGAAACCTTTCTTGAAGGAATCCCGGCTTCCAAGCCGCGCCGTTCGCAAGGGGATCGACGCGGCCGAATGACCCGGATTACTCCTTCTCTTTCTCCTTGCCCTTTTCTTTTTCTTTGCCGCCCTCGGTCGCCCCCTCTTCGCCTTCCTCGCGGACGCGTTCGGTGATGACTTCCGGACCCGCGGGCATTTCCTGTTCGAGCTCCTCGGTTGTTTTAATCTCGGCGACCTCGTGGCACATCAATACCAGCGCGCCGGGGTCCGTGACCAGCTTGACTCCGGCCGGCAACGGGATTTGTTCGGCTTTGACCATATCGCCGATATTCATCTCGCGGACGCTGATCGAGAACTTATCCGGAATTGAAGTGACGACGCACTCGACCTGAAGGCTGCCCAGGAGGATGTCGATGATCCCGCTTTTGGCTGTCCCGCGCGTTTCCACCGGCACGGTGACCTGAACCGTTTCGGTCAGATCGACGCGAACCATGTCGGCATGAATGACCTTACGGCCAAGATAGTCGTACTGCAGGTCTTTGACCAGCAACGTTTGTTTTGTGCCGTTCAAGTCGGCTTCAAAAATCCGATTGCCGTGGTGAAGCGCCTCGCTTAACTGGTGCAGGTTTACCGCGATCGATACCGGAGCTTCCCCGTGACCGTAAACCACCACCGGGATCTGGCCGGAATCACGTAACTTCCGGGCTTTTCGCGACCCGCGATCATTTCGCATTTGCGATTGCAACATGGGTACTGTTTTTTGCATAGTAACCTCTCACTGATTGGAAGGGCCGTATGGCCGACGCCGGCCGGGACCCGATTGCGTTCTATCCGTTTCCATTAAACATACTGCTGATGGATTCATTCATGTGGATCCGACGGATCGCCTCGCCGAGGAGTTCCGCCACCGAAAGCACCGTCAGTTTCCCGATCGCCCGCGCCTCGTCCGACAGCGCAATGGTGTCGGTGACGATCACCTCGTCGAAGGGCGCCTGCTGAATCCGCTCCAGGGCCTGACCGGCGAAAACGCCGTGCGTGGCGCCCGCGATGATTCGCTTGGCCCCGCGATCCCGCACCAGTTGCGCCGCGCCGCAGATCGTTCCGGCCGTCGAGATCATGTCGTCGCACATCAGGATATTGCGGTCTTTGACCGTCCCGATGATCTCCGTGCACTCCACTACGTTGCCGCTGATTCGTCGCTTGTGGATAATCGCCAGCTCGGCGCCCAGCGCCGATGCGTATAACGACGCCGTCTTCATATTGCCCACGTCCGGCGCCACAACGGTCAGATCCTCAATCCGCTTTTCTCGGAAGAAATTCACGAACACCGGCGACGCCGACAGATGATCCACCGGAATATCGAAAAACCCCTGAAGCTGCTTGGCATGCATATCGATCGACAGGATTCGATCCGCGCCCGCCGAGGTGATCAGATTGGCCACCAGCTTGGCCGTGATCGGCACGCGCCCGGCGTCCTTGCGATCCTGCCGGGCATACCCGAAATAGGGAATCACGGCCGTCACGCGAGCGGCACTGGCCCGAACGATGCAATCCAGAAAGATCAGCAGCTCCATCAGCGTCGCGTCCACCGGCGACGATGTGGACTGCACCACATAACAATCCTTGCCCCGAACGTCGGTTTCCAGCTTGATGATTTTCTCGCTGTCGGGAAAGCGGTCAATCTTGGCAATCCCGATAGGCATTCCCAGGTAATCGCAAATCGCCTCCGCCAGATTCGGATTGCTCGTTCCGCTGAAGACCAGTAATGGATGCTCAGTCATTTCCCCGCCCCTCTGCGATTGAGTTGATTGACATTGCCCTGCGATACCACCATTCCCGGCCGCACGTACGAATCGGGCTCGACCTTCAGCGGCGCGATCAGCACCGCGCCGGATCCGACGAAACTACCGTCGCCGATTTCGGTTCGCGTGACATCCTCGCCGTCGAAGTTGGCCGTGATCGAACCGGCGCCGATATTCACCGACTTGCCGATCAACGAGTCGCCGATATAGCTGTGATGCCGTGCGCGAACCCCTTCGCGAAGGTGCGACGACTTGACCTCGGTAAACACGCCGAGAACGACATCGTCTTCAATAATCGTCTTGTCGCGAAGATACGCGAAAGGCCCGATGCGGCAGTTGCGCCCGACCTTCACTTCGCCGTGAATGTACGTGAAGGGTTCGATGACCGTGTCCTGTCCAATCTGTGCCCGCACGTCGATCCAGGTATTCGGCGGATCGACGATCGTCACGCCGCTGTCCATCAGTTGAGTTTGAATTCGCTGTTGCATGATCTTGCTGACCTGGCTGAGCTGAGCGCGATTGTTGACGCCCATACAGTCCTCGGCGGCGACGGCGGTGATAGCTACGGCCTTAAGCCCTTGTGCGATAATCAGTTGTAGAGCGTCGGTGATATAGTATTCACCCTTGACATTGTTGGGTTTGATCTGATCGAGAACCTTCAGGAGGACCTGCGAATCGAAACAATAATACGAAGGATTCACTTCGCGGATCCTTTTCTGTTCGGGGGTGCAGTCGTTTTCCTCAACGATACCCTGGATGTTGCCGTACGAATCGCGGATGATACGACCGTAACCCGTTGGATCATCAAGAATTGTGGTGGCAAGCGTTGCGGCCGAATGTTCCGATTCGTGTTTTTGGACTAAAAGCTGAAGGGTTTCGCTGCGAATCAAAGGAGCATCGCCGCACAGGACAAGGACGGGGCCTTTATGATCGTAAAGTTTTTCCTGACAACACTTTACGGCATGGCCTGTCCCGAGGCGCTCCGTTTGTTCGACGAAGGCGACATCGGAGCAGTCTTTGTAATGCTCGATGACCTGTTCTTTGCCGTAACCCACGACGACATAAGAAGTTTTGACATTGACGGAACGACAGGCATCCAAGACATACGCCAGCATCGGCCGTCCACAGACTTCGTGGAGAACCTTGGGTAACATCGTGTTCATCCGCGTGCTCATGCCGGCGGCGAGTATGACTGCGACCCTGTCTGCCATAAGTACTTGTCCTGTAAAACGCTACATTATTATAGAATTAATAGATAAACAAACAAAACTACCCGGCAAGGATTCGAACCTTGACTAGAAGGACCAAAACCTTCTGTGCTACCATTACACCACCGGGTAGTGGTAAGCCGTTGATCCCAAGTCTTTATCCGTCAAGTCTTTACAATTACTCAATCGATGCGCACCAATTGAACAGCATAGTTCAAAAGAGCAACTACCACATGATCGCGAGGCGAAAATTCGCCTGTGCGGGCCGATGCCTGAGGATTGAGCCGACCATGCGCGATACGTGTCGGCCCCACAATTACTTACGCTACCCCGTGAGGCAAAGGCAATTACAAAAACGAGAGTGTATCAATCATGGATTTTTATAGCAAGAGAAAAAATCGAAAAATCGCATTTGTCGCGAGTCATAAGTATGGACCTTGCGGATCCAGTTTGTAAGTCCTTATTTTCCCGGCCGGGTTTTGGTTGTAAGTTGGGCATCGGATTTCATACTCCGGCGGTGTGAAAAGGCAAGTCGTTATACTGCCGTGCTTTGGAACGGCGAAAATGGCATGTCGAAACAGTATGCATAAAATGCGCATCGATGCGCATTTTATGTAAGCGATTTTTCGTTTTTCAAAAACGTCAAAAACAGGGGGTGTTTTTCGGGGCGATACAGGGAATAATACATATAATAATCACAAAATATCCAAGAACAAGGAAAAGGAATAGTAGATAATACGCCTCTGTATATAACAATAAGATTCTAAATCCCAGTATTCCCATTCTAATCAAATCCAAGTACAAAACAGGAATATAAAACCGGATTGTCTTATTCGCTGCGACATTTGAGCAAATAATCTCAGAAAACAAAAAATATTTTTGACGCGATGGACAAGATGGACAGGATTATATTTAACCACGAAACACACGAAAGAAACGAACCATCGATTGCGGATTGCGGAAAACAAAAATGGAAACAGATTGGGCCTCACACAAAGACGGCAAAGACGCAAAGAATAATTATCCACGGATTTCACGAATTACACAGAATGTAGATACAATATATTTACCACAGAGATCGCAGAGGGATCGGCCGGGGACGGCTGTGCCGCCGGGTTGGATTCGGTCTTGCCTATCCTCGAAATACACTACGATTTCTGCGACGGGCATCGACCTTATCCTATGCGATTTCTGTGGAGTCGATAGAGGTCGTTCAACTCCTGCGGAGTTGGGAGCAAGAGAGTAAGGAGTGGCGATTCGGTCATCCACCACGGATTTTCATCCGTGACTATCCGGATTGGATACCTTCGGCGTCCGAAGAGGGAAATCGACAGATTGCGCTGATAAACGCAGATTATTATGGGCGCGATTGATAAGATGAATAAAATATCAAAGGGGTTCACATGTCTTCGTATTGGAATTTTGCATTGAAGGTATCTGCCATCCCTTTCGGAAAACAGCGTTATGATTTTCCAATAGAATTCTCCAAATGTGGTTTAATGTAACATTCATACTGATATCAATACAACTTGGACATATTTGATATTGTGTAGATAGAATATTTTTCACCTTTGGGCTATTCCATATATCGGCAAAACCAGTCCCATTTTTTATCCATCCAAGATGGCCTTCTTTGGCACCTCTGTACATGCCACATACTGTGATCATCGGACCTTGATTCGTTGCCTCAATAATGGTTCTCGTATTACAGGATATGCACCATGGAAAATTAGATAGAGGGGAAATATGTCCCTCCGTTACGATTTGCCTCTTCGGAGTAAAAACATAAAAGGTCGGAGACTCGGTTAATCCTGAAGCTAAGTCTAATTGTTTTTGAAGAATCTCGTAATCGAATTTGGAAAATTGATGAGAAAGCTTATGATATACCGGTCGAAACGATATGCTATCAGCGCCACATTCTTTCATCATTTGCGTCGCAGGAAAGATTTCCCGGATATTCTCAGGAAGAATAAGAAAAGTCGACCAAATCAGCGGTTTTTTTTGAGAAGTCCATTGAACCTCGCGGAAACGAACCATTGCCCGGATCCACTTAACAATATTTGATAACTCAGCCGTCTTGACAACGGTCTTGCTTATCCGATTTCGAGTTGCTTCACGGGCGGCATTGATGCTGATTCGAATATGATCAAGACTGGAAACCAGTGATGAACAAATGTTGTGATCAAGTAAATCGCCATTCGTAATGATGCAGCTCCGTAAACCATGTTGTTTCGGCATTGCAAGCATCATTTTTATTTCGGGATGTAATAGGGATTCTCCGCCTCCTGTAAAACGGACACTTTTTGTCCCTCCCTGTGCCAATTCTTCGAGAATTGTATCAAATGCCTTTGCCGAGATTTGAGCATTGCGATACAGGGAACAAGAGGCATACTTCTTTGAGTAGCAGAAATAACAACGTCTTGTACATTGTTGGTTTATATCGATGTCCACTCGAATGGGCCAAGATGTATGGTCAGATTGATCCGACTGCACCTCTTTTCGAAGCAGTTCTATATGATCCAAGGGGCTTTCCGGAAAAAAATCTCCGTCATGGGCGGGCACAATATCGATCAAATGTCCACCCTGATCATACGCAATCAGACAATTCCAGAGACCGTATGATTCATAGTCGCTTACTTGTTCAGGAATTGGAAAATATCTCGGCTTACAATCGAAATTATCAACCTCATCATCGGAAACCATGAATAACTCAGTGCAAAGGCGTATAAATTTCAGTTTTTCTTACATGCGAATCACCATCGTTGAAGTCGGATAATATATTTTTATATTTTTTCGGCAAAGCTCTTTGAATCTGGATAAAAAGATAATGGATTTTATTCCATGTTCGATAAATCCGTTGTTTGGGACCATAAATATCATCATATGCAGTTCGGACATCTCGTATCATTTCTGCACTCCGGCGAAGATCTAATTCCTGATTCTCTTTGCGATATTTATAAAATAAAACCGCGGCAGCACAATATTTTCCACACATAAATCCAAAAGGATTTCGATTCGCAGAATGTTTACCACCATGAGACTTGGATGCGTACCCCAATACATCAGACCATTGATCAGAAATTAAATCCTTATTCAATTTTTTATCTAAATCAAACTGAAGGAGACAGTGAAATGCCATTAGTCCCCAGTAGCGACCCTTGTAGTGGGATTCCTGTAGATCATGTCTTTCCTGTTCATATTCTTTAAATTGGTTTTCAGCCTGTTTGATGCAGGAACAGATTTGCGGTTCCAGTTTACGACTACCCTTGAGATTTGATGTCCGAAGCTTCTCCAAATTCGTAGTTGCTTTTAAAACATAGGCATCGGCTGCGTTCAGTTTATGATTTGAATCTCGTTGAGATAGTGATTCATACAGTGCAACGGCCATTGTGAAGTACTCAATAGCCAAATCAAAATTACCGAGTTTCCAATGCCCTAGACCGTTTGCCGCAGCTATCGCTGCATGCATATCTTGAGAGAAATTCGCGTCTCTGTATCTTTCCGCGATCTGTAAAGCTTTTTTGTGTTCACCTAAAGCATGAAGACATTTAAGATAATGATAGAAATATATTATCGCCGGGGAGTCCAGCCACCCGCCGGAATACAAATCGACGCCTTTCTCAAAACATTTCACGGCAGTATCATATTTCCCCAAGTTGTAAAGGAATCGAGCCCCTTGAAAATATTGATCGTTCAAAAATATTGGTGGACGTGTATCAATTTCCTTACTATCGTCACCCGGACTTGGTTTTCGCTTAGTCAAATCCCAAATAATGAACGTTTGATCATATTCGCTCTTCTGAGTCCCACGATTCAAAAATAATTTTTGGAGCTCTTGCCTTTCTGTATTTTCAAATTCCAATCTGAGTTTTCGTACGAAAGCTTCATTCTCAACAACACCCCGAATCTGAATTCGAAACAAATTAAGATCAATTGAGGGTTCATCGATATTATTATGATTCAACCAATGTTCCAGGTTTTTTTGAGTCGGTCGAATGTAATCGAGCAGCCATGCGGGTGCACGGTGGCGGCCAAAGTCAAGTTCATCCGCCAAACGGACCCACAGGGCATTAGCACGGAGATTATACCCCAAACCTTCGATAGGTGAGGGGTTGAACTTGCCATGGTGATTCTTGACGATTTCACAAACCGGATAAAGATAGGTATAAGCAGGATCCAAGAGTTCTTTGAATTCGGCTTTTATGACTTCATCCGCTTTTTCGCCATGCTTCATTCTCAGATTGACAATATATTGAAGATCAACCGAATCATTTCCTTCCGAGATCATCCCAATATCATGAAGAAGGCATGCGACGATAAGTACGAAGGCTTCATCTTCTTGAATAACTTGATAAATATTTTTTGGAATCATCCTGTCCAAGTTACGTAACACATTCAGGATATGTGCAGCACTGTGATCAATCCATCCGCTCCACGTTGCTCGTGGATAACCTTCGTTGGCCTTAATCCAAATATCCCTTAATCTGTTATTTAGACGGGGGGTGATAATTTTTTTTGCGAGCCAAGAATCTTCCCATGATTGATACGTATCGTTTATTCGTTCACACATCCTTTGCACCTTTGAAATGAAGATAATGATCGAAAAAATCGCTGGTTCCTGGATAAAGAGGCACAGCGCCTCGTTGAATATCTTCAAGGCTGATCCATTCAATCGCTCCCACTTCGCGTTTGCAAATATTGAATTTCCTTCTTTCAGAGTTGAACCATTGCGTTTCCCAGAAAGATACGGTATGTACTTTAGTGTCTGCGGTACGTTGATACAATATTCGCAAGGGCTTTACATTAATCCCGCATTCCTCAAAGGTTTCTCGAACTACCGTTTCCTCTTCGAGAACATCGCTTGTTTCACACACTCCGTGGGGTCCGGACCAATGCCCATAGTATTGATGTCCGGGGCGCGATTCCCGTATTAACAAATATTTGTTTGGTTCATCCTTGATGATGGCGACAACTCCATGATCTGTCGGAGGAGTAATTGCTTCCTTGACTGTTGGAAATATCCGAGAAGGATCAAGGCCCGCTCTGATGAAATCATTCCGAGCGGTGGGACCGGTCAATACCGCCGCAAAATCTACGTTCGCACTCTTCGATATTTTGTAGTCATCGATCGAATCGCCAACAACCAGGACTCGATTCAATTGTGGGTCTAGTCCGTGAGTTTGGCGATATTTTTCAAGCATTACGAAAACGATGCGGGGCGAAGGCTTAGGAATCTGTTGTTCCATAGTACTGAATATAAAATCAATAGTACTCCGGGGGCAAGGAATACTATTCGTGATACATAAATCCATAATCGGCGGGAATGAAGAGGAATAAATACCAATAAATTTATTATGTTTTTTTGAGATTGTCAAAATCCGCTCGACCCCTTCCACGGGTTTTACGGGATTTTCTATATACATTTTTCGCATCATCTCAATTATTTGATCTCGCACTACAGGGATACGAAATATTTTCTCAAGGGAGACAAATAAATCTCCACGCCAGTTTTGCCGAACAACTTCATCACCAGGATAGGAAACACCCAGAATTTTAGCAAGTTGAGGATAGTATAGTGATGTGGCGGTAAAAAATGACTGGATCAGTGTATCATCTAAATCGAATAGATATAGATCATAACTTTTCATTACCGGCATCCTTTTATTCGATCTCGGAGAATTGACAGGGAGACACATTGTTTGTGACACAGGGCACGTTTTGGTGTACACCTATGCCTTTAACCAAGTACATTTCTTTATAAAGCACTGGTGTGTCATAGGTTTCAAGGTTCATGTCGGTTATTCCTCCACAACCTACAATAACGGAACTGTTCCTTAACCCGGTACCTCGTCAAGATGGGGATCCAAGATTGCATGGGTATTGTATAGCCGGAAGCGGGGGAAAGGCAAGAAAAATTTGGGATTTGTTGAATATTGGGGAAGATGACTTGTCGGACAAGGAAAAGCAAAGATAAAATATAAAAGATCAAAATTGTGGAATGGATTCGCAGGGGCGGCGAACCCATACGATTTTCCGGGCGGACACCGAAGGCGCCAAGAAAGGATTTCGGGATTTGAGAATGGACCCCGGATCGAGTCCGGGGTGACACGTCAAAAAAGGGGTCAAACCCTCAACCGCATTAAAGGGTTCGACCCCTGTTTTTGCATGCGTTTCATCTGGATGCCGGCTTGCGCCGGCATGACAAAAGGGCGGATACCATCCGTCCCTACGGGCACAACCGAGAGGGTTGTCTTCATCGGCCGTGCGTTGATGGATTACCACCGGCGGATTTCTGGACTCGGCGGGTTTGGGATTTTGGGCGCACCAGTTTCGCCAGTTTGCGCTCATCAGGGCTATGTCGATACCGGTCAGTTCTCGGCACTGGCCGATATAGACGAAGAATATGATAACCCGATGAACACAAAAGCCCCCGGAAACAATTTCTGTTTGCCCGGGGGCTATCGAGGACAAATCTGTTCAAGAGTTTACAAAGCCGACGAATTCGATCATGGCAAATTCCAGGTACCTGTAACCGAAGAATAAATGCCGTCAAAAGTATAGCCCGACTTTTCGACTTTTTTCAGCGTCAAAGTAAATACCAGGGGCTTTTTTGTCTTGACTTCCTTGGACTCAAATGTGACAAATCCATCCCCGGATGTTGTTCCGCTGGCCACATTGCGCACAGCGCCGCTCCATTGGCCTGTGACAGTTACTCCTTCCACATCCTGACCATTTTGATCGACGACATGCACACGTACAGAGGCGGTTACAAGGTAGGAAGTCCCACTCTTTCGATGAGTGAAGGTCATCGGCGAAAGCGTCGCGGATAACGTACCGCTTGGGGGAGGGGCGGTAACGGTCAGAGAAACCGTGTTACTGCCAATACCAAGGAGGGTGGCTGTGATCAAAGCAGTCCCGGCGTTGACTCCCGTGGCCAGTCCTGAACCACTGATGGTAGCGACAGGAGCGTTGCTACTGGCCCAGGTAACCTCCAAAGTTAGATCCTTCGTAGTGCTGTCGGAATACGTACCGGTTGCCGTATACTGCTGGGTACCCCCGATCACAACCGAAGCGTTCGAAGGAGTGACGGCGATGGAAGACAATGTCACGGGGGGACTTGTCACCGTCAGCGAGGCTGCGCCTTGAACGCCGTCGAAAGCGGCCGTGATATTAACGGTGCCCGCGCCGACACCCTTGGCCAGCCCTGAATCCGTGATGGTGGCGATCGAGATATCGCTGCTTGTCCAGGCGACTTCTGAGGTTATATCCAGCGTGCTGCCATCGTAATACCAAGCAGTGGCTTTATACTGCTGAGTGTCATCAATCTCTATCGAAGCAGTTTCCGGGTTTATGAAGATAAATGACGGGGTCGGGATGGGCTCCGTTACCGTCAGCGTTGCTGTACCCTGAATACCACCACCAAAGGTAGCTGAAATCAAAGTGGTCCCCGGTCTCAAACTTGTGACCAGCCCTGAATCCGTGATGGCAGCTATCTGGGTGTCGCTACTCTTCCATGTGACGATTGTGGTTATATCCTTGGTGGTGTTGTCGGAATACGTACCGGTGGCGGTATATTGTTGTGTGGTCTCATCATATGTGCAGCAGGTTAATATCCTTGCTTCCTGTGGGGTTACTGAGATGGATGTCAGTATCGGTATCGGGGGCTCTCCCCCGCCCAGGGCTCTGTAGGCATCGACGATACCCCAGCCGTATGTGGGATCCCAGCCCGGATCTCCTTTGTCCTCCGCAGTCGACAGGAGAATGGTTCTGACTTCGTTGGGTGTTGGGAGTTCCCCCGTTGATCTCAACCGATTGGAAATGACCAGAGCCGCAACGCCCGAGACATGCGGGGCGGCCATCGACGTACCCTGAGAGAGCCAATAGCCCCAGCCCAAGGGTTTCGTTTTGAACGAGTACATCTCTTGGAGAACGCCATCCACCATTCCATCGCCGTTCAGATCTACGCTGGTATCACCGCCGGGAGCGGTCAAGTCCAGAGCGGGCCCGCAGTTGGAGTACCAGGCAACTGTCTCTTGGTATGTTGTGGCTCCAACGGCGATACAGTATGCATTGTATGCCGCCGGATAGCCGACTGGGGAGGGGGTGCTTCCAGATTGATTCCCGGAGGAACATACGATCGTCACGCCCTTTGAATAGGCGTATGCCACGGCATTCTCGAGAGTGATGGACGGCAAAGCCCCGCTCAAACTCATGTTAATGACTTGGGCACCGGCATTTGCGGCAAAATAGATACCCTCGGCTACAACTGAGTATGAGCCCAAGCCGCTCCTATCGAGCACTTTCACCGGCAGGATGGAACATCCGTAGGCCACTCCGGCAACCCCCACCCTATTGTTTGTACTCTGAGCGATTGTACCCGCCACATGGGTTCCATGTCCATTGTCGTCAGTCGGATCGGAATCGTTGTTTATGAAATCGAAACCGCCGGAGGCCGGTACGCCATCGGGTCCACCCAGCTTGACCCCTGTATCGATGACGGCGACTGTAACACCCGATCCTGTCGATAATTCCCATGCCTCTTTCATGCCAATGCCGCCGAAGGCCGAATTGTCGAGATGCCACTGATAGGCGAAATAGGGATCGTTTGGGGTCATATCCACATGGGCGATGTGATCCAACTCGGCATACTCGACGTTCGGATTATCCGCGTAGATGTTGACCATCTCCTGCGGAGGAACGGATTCCGGAAATGTGAGGACCCGGAAATTTCCAAACCGGCTCTTATGGGCGATCTTCGCGTTGCTCTTCTGGTTGATTTGTGCGATCACGCTCTCGTTGACACCTGGGCGGAACTTGATGATGATCCGGCCGGGCATGTGGTCCGGGCCGTTGTAGGTCATCGGCTGCTGAGCAAGGGTGTTATGCGCCCCGAATCCTGTATTAGGAATACAGATGAACACCAGTGTCACGACGAACAGACGAAAGTTTATTCGTGTCATGTCTCTACCCTCCGAAAAAAAACGTGCACTGCATCCAAAACCCTATGTTGGGCTCTTTGAACTGGAGTAAACATTATAAGCACAAGCTCAGGGGCATGTCAAGAACTTTTTGAGTTCCCTTTTGAATTCATTCGGATCTATATTATACTTTCAAGCCCGATATGTCGATTATTTGAGCCGGCCCGTACCGGAAATCCATCCCATCCTGCGAAAACGGAGCGGGTTTGAACATTTACTCCCACTGGACGGCGGCTTCGAGGGATTTGCCTGCGGGGACGTCGCTCGGTGTCGAGAGGGTGAAGACCACACGGGAATCGGACTGGACCGTTTTGGCTTCGACGGTTTTTCCATCGAGGGTCAGAGCGGCCGATTTTAGTTTTTTACCATCCGGTATTGCTGCAATAAAGGTCCGGACGGGGACATGGCCCCACTTGACCTCGACGCGCGAGACCTGGCGGCCGGGAGAGCGAAGCTGGACAAGATTGCCCCAGCCCTCGGCGGCGGTGAAAAAGCCCGTAAAGTCTTCCGGTTTGTAGTTGGGCGCAAAACCGATCAGGGCGCTGGGCCCGTCGTAAAGATATCCCTGCAGGGCCAGCACGCAACCCCAGGCCGACATTGAGCGGGCATAGTGATCGCCGCATTCGACTTCGTTCCAGGGATTGTGTTTGGCGCCGTCATAGCGGAGATGAACGGCACGAATGACGGAGAGGCCCTCGGTGATCAGACCGTCGTAGATCATGTTAGCGGCGACCTGATATTCGATGCCGGTCCAGACCTCGTTGCGGTAGAGGACGGCATCCTTGTGGAGATGTTTGGACTTGGGCCATGTGCAGATGAACAGACCGGGTTCGCCGGGATCGGCATAGGGACGATCGGCGGGGTAGGCCTTGTTCTGCGGGCCGACATCCGGGGTCCAGTTGTATTTCCAGACGGAAGCCAGGGCGGTGCGGACCTTTTCTTTTGGATAGAGGTAGCCGAGGTCAAGCTGATGAGCCCAGTTCTGTCCGAAAAGCTGATCGGCCAGACAACCGCGGGCATATTGATTTTTTGGATGCTTGGCCAGATCGACTTCCTGAATGAAGTATTCGCCGTCGAAGAGGCGCTGGACGCTGAGACGATCGCCTTCGGCGGCGATCTTTTTGCAGCGGGCGGCGAAGTCGGGATCGGACATGATCGAGGCCATTTGCTCGCCGGCCTTGAGGGCAGCCAGGTAGAGCGAACCGATGAACGTATTGGGGCCGTAGAAGGCGATGTCGTAGGTGTTGGGCTGTTCGCCCTCAATGAGGCCATCGTCGTTGCCGTCGGCGCGGATGAGAAATTCGAGCGCCTGTTTTATTTTAGGATAATGTGACTTTAGAAAGTCCGTATTTTGGCTGACCAGATGTTCTCGGTAGGCCTTCAGTACGGACCCGGCCTGGCCGTCGAAGGCGACGCCGGTGTTGAGTCCGCGATGGCCGATGGCGCCGTCTTTGGGATTGAAGCCGTCGCCGAAGTCCTGCCACTGGCGAACGCTGCGCTCCAGTTGCGGAAAGAGCCGGGCCATCGAGTGTTCGTAGTTCCAGACGTGGTTACAGGTTCCATTGCAGCATCCGACGCCTTCCCAGGCCCAGAATCGGCCGGACTTCCACCACTGGCAGGTTTCCGTGGCCAGGTTGGCGGTGGGCATCATCAGCCGCTGATTGAGCCAGTAGGGCAGCGTAGTGTGCTTATAGTACGTTTCATGAAATAGGACCGTATCACCGAACAGCCGCTGCGAATTGGATCGGATGTATTCTGCGACATCGAGGGAACCGGTGAAGAAGTTGGCGTACATATTGCCGACGGGATTTCCGATGGGTTCGATGGGCCGCATGCAGTCATACCCGCGGTTGTCCTGACGACGGTTGGGGAAGTACCAGGATAAAATAAATGTGACCTTCTTCGTCTCGCCCGAGTCCAGTTTGACGGTTGTTCCGACGGCTCCGAGCCGTTTTTCACCCAGGGCATAACGAGTTACGGCGGGACCTGTCAGCTTGCCCGCAGCAAGAAGATCCCGCAGCTTGACCGATGAAGCCACCTCTGCGACAGCCCATCCCTTGCCGTCCAATACGGTTAAGGCCATATTGCCGAAATAGGGATGATCTTTCGGAAACTCCATTTGGATGTCGGGCGGCAGGTTGGAAAAATGGATATCATCGACGTTGATGTGCCCCCAGCCCTCGGTGGCGTTATCGACGATTTCCAGGAAGGCCGTTTTGCCGATGTACGACGTGACATTCCACCAGCCCGGTTCAAGCCGCTCGCTGTTGCGGCCTTTGGCCGAGTGGACGATTTGGCCG
The DNA here is from genome assembly GCA_964386005.1 of uncultured Pirellulales bacterium. Classification (GTDB taxonomy): domain Bacteria; phylum Planctomycetota; class Phycisphaerae; order Sedimentisphaerales; family Anaerohalosphaeraceae; genus FEN-1350. The sequence goes on from CAYLSB010000008.1 coordinate 71,810, forward strand.
TCGATCAGCAGGTTCATGCAGGTTTGTTTGGAGAAGGAACCTCCGCCAATCAGGAAACAGATGTATTCCCGTTTGATTTCGATGGGCTTGGAAATCATCTTGCCGGTGAGTTGGTCGCTGCCGCCGAGATACGAGTTGACCAGATATTTGCCGTTGAAACCCGACACGGGATTTTGTTTGTCCAGCGTTCCGGCGGCCGGGGATTTGCCGAAGGCCTCGCCGTGGATTGTCCACTTGCCATAACCGGATTCGAAATCGTCAAACATCTCGACAATACGTTCAACGGCGGGTTTGTCTCGGGACTCGACCAGTTCAAAAACGACCGATTTTCTTTGCGAAGCGATTTCGGTACGATTGCTGCTGTCGCCGATGGTCTTGCCGAGCAGGTCCAGGCAAACCGGATTCTGCAGCCAGCCGGCCAGGGTCGCCTCCACGGATTTTCCCGAGGTGTTCTTCAGCGTATACTGCAGAATCGTCGCCGGGATCGCGGAGTCCTTTGGGTTGAGGGGAATAAACGGCGAGAAAATCGTCGCCTCGATCGCCACCGGAAGGGAGGGCTTGTCTTTGGTATCATACAGGATTTTGGCGATGGGGTATTCCCCGATAAAGCCGATATTGTCGAAATCATCTCGATTGAGCGACCGGACGACAACGGGGGAATCGCCGCTTTTGATCGCCACAGCGAATCCCTGATCGATATACCCGGCGGGGCGGGCGGGTTTATAGCACACGGAATATTCACCCAGCGCGGTATTGAAGCATGAGGTGGATTCAGCTCCATACCCGGTGTTATAGGCGTTATTGGCGATCCACCACCATGCCAGGGTACCGTCGCCGCGGACGTACAATTGACCCGCACAAATCCCGCCGCAGGGCATCCCCAGCATTTCCAGTTCCGTTCCGCGATAGACCTTCTGGGGCTCGGGTTGAGTCAAACCGGCCATCCATTCGGCCGAAAGGTTTTTGTCCGAAGGAACATAGTGGGGTGAGGGTTGCTCCTGGGCCAAGGCCATCGACAAACCGAATCCAACGATCAGAATGCATCCAAATGTACGCATGATCCACGCCTCCAGTTAGTTTTATTATTATCGCACGACTGACCCGATCGTACTATCATATCCGAGGCGATTTGTCGAAGGGTTTTTGAAAAACCCGGCGGAATCAGATTTATTGACAATTTCATTGCCGCCGGTAAGATAAGGTGACGGAAGCAATTCAGGACGGCAAAAACATGCACTGGAGCGGATGGTATGGATACTTCCATTTTTAAGGCGTATGATATTCGGGGGGTTTATCCGGATCAGGTCGATGAAACGGCCGCATGGAAGATCGGGCACGCGACGGCGCAATTTTTACGGTCGTTGCTCCGCGGGTATGAGCGCGGACTGGCCAACGCCCAGTGTTTGTGTGTGGGACGGGATATGCGCACGCACAGTCCGCGGCTGGCCAAGGCCCTGATCGAGGGAATGAACGCCACCGGGGCCAACGTGATCGATATCGGGATGATCGACACACCGCAAATGTACTTCGCCATCAATCATCTGGGAACCTGCGGAGGCGTACAGGTGACGGCGTCCGACAACCCGGCTAATTATAACGGATTTATGATTTCCGGAAAAGAGGCCAAACCCGTCGGGGCCGACACGGGCCTGAAGGATATCAAACACATCGCCTCATCGCTTCTGCATACCCGGGGCAAAGGCGATGGCTCCGTGGAGCACTGCGATCTGACGGACGCGTATAAGAAACATGTTCTGAAATTTCTCAATCCACAATTGCGCCCGTTGAAGATCGTGGTCGATGCCTCCAACGGAATGGCGGGGAAAATCGTTCCGTTGATCTTCGGGGATCTGCCGATTCAGTTGATCGGACTGAATTTCGATTACAGTGGAACCTTCGCCCATGATCCCGATCCGCTGCTGGATGCCAATCTCGAAGAACTCAAACAGACGGTTCTGGAAGAGGGAGCCGATGTGGGGATCTGTTTTGACGGGGACGCCGATCGGCTGGTTGTCGTCGATGAGAAAGGCCGGACGATCGGATGCGATCTGTTGACCGCGTTGATGGTGCCGTATTTCCTGCGCGATAATCCCAAGATGACCATCGTATATGACCTGCGCAGCAGCCACGTGGTTCCGGAAGAAATTCTCAAGTACGGCGGCATTCCCCGCCGCGAGCGTGTCGGACAGGCGTATATGAAAAAGACTCTTCGCGACAGCCACGCGATCTTCGGCGGCGGGTTGAGCGGACATTTCTATTACCGTGACAATTTTTATGCCGACTCGGGAATGATTACGCTGGTACATCTTTTGAATCTTCTGAGCGAGTCCGATCTGCCGATCGGCGAGCGGGTTCGGCCTTTGCAGAAATACTGGGCCAGCGGCGAGGTCAATTGTGAGGTGGAAGATCCGGAGGCGGCGTTGAAGGAACTGGCGCGTCATTTTTCCCAGGGCCAGCAGGACGATCTGGACGGCCTCACGATCCAGTTTCGAGACTGGTGGTTCAATTCGCGTCCTCACCCCACCGAGTCGTTGTTACGTCTGAATATCGAAGCCAATAATCCAACGCTCCTGCAGCAGGTATTTAATGAATTGAGAGAGATTCTCGGCCATCCGGTCGATCATTGATCTCTGGGATCGAAAGGCCGGAGGGCTTGGAATATTGGAATAGGAGATGGGTATGCCGGATTCATCGCGGGTCATTCTATCTCGGCGTGATTTTCTCCGATCGATCGGTGTGGGTCTGTTTGCCTCGGCCGTTTCAGGTTGCCAGGTTCCTTCCGGAAGCCACACCCCGCAGCGCAGGCCGAACTTCGTTTTTTTCCTGATCGACGATCTCGGCCGCCAGGATCTGGGTTGCTTTGGGAGTCGATTCTACGAGACGCCCAACCTGGATCACCTGGCGAAAAGCGGAATGCGATTCACGGACGCTTACGCCGCATGTCCGGTTTGTTCTCCGACGCGGGCCAGTATCCTGTGCGGCAAGTATCCGGCGCGAATCGGATTGACGAATTTTATCGCCGGGCGTAAAACCGGGAAACTCCTTCCTCCGGATTATCCCCTCCAGATGGCCCTGGAGGAAACGACGATTGCCGAGGCCCTAAAGACAGCGGGGTATGCGACGGGATTTTTCGGCAAGTGGCATCTTGGCAACGATCCCTATTCGCCCGAAAATCAGGGTTTCGATCACAATATCGGCGGGGGTCACCATGGTGCGCCTCCAACGTACTACTCGCCGTACGAACGCAACGGCAACGGCTTGCGGAATATCCTGCCGGGGCCGGATGGCGAATACCTGACGGATCGATTGACGGATGAGGCGATCCGGTTCATCAGCATCCATCGTGACCGGCCGTTCCTGGCGTATGTATCTCATTACGCCGTGCATGTACCTTTGCAGGCCAAAAAGGAATTGGCCGACAAGTATCTGGCCAAGGCCAAAGCGATCACGATTGACGGCCCGCGATTCCTGCCCGAAGGCGAAACGCAGGCCCGCCAAATTCAGGATCATGCCGTTTATGCCGCCATGGTCCAGAGCGTGGATGAAAGCGTCGGCCGGATTCTGGCTACGCTGAACGAACTGGGGCTGAGCGAAAACACGGTCGTGATCTTCATGTCCGACAATGGAGGACTTTCCACCGCGGAGGGATCTCCAACATCCAATGTGCCATTGAGGGCCGGTAAGGGCTGGCTCTATGAAGGTGGTATTCGTGAACCGATGATCATTCGCTGGCCGAAGGTGACCCGACCGGGTAGTTCTTGTTCAGTGCCGGTCATCAGTACTGATTTTTACCCGACAATGCTCGAAATGGCACAACTGGAACCCTTGCCTCGGCAACACATGGATGGTGTTAGTTTAGTTCCCTTGCTCAAGGGCAAACAACGGATACAGCGTGAGGCGATTTACTGGCATTATCCGCATTACAGCAACCAGGGCGGCGGACCCGGTGGAGCGATTCGCTGCGGCGATTATAAACTGATTGAGTTTTATGAAGACGACCATGTCGAACTGTACAATCTGAAGAAAGATATCAGTGAAAAAAATAATTTAGCCGAGGTCATGCCGGACAGGGTCAGGCGGTTGCGTGATCTTCTGCATCGTTGGCGCCGTCAGGTCGGAGCGAAAATGCCCGTACCGAATCCGGATCAACCAAGCTCTGCTCCGAAATCCATCCCAACAATCAAAGGAAGCCAAGCCCATGTCATTGGATAATCGATTGTCCCGCCGTGATTTTCTCCGTTTGACAGGCGGTATTCTGACCGGATTCACCCTGGGCGGTTGTGCCGAAACGGCCTTGAGCCGAAAGGAATCCCGCCGGCCGAATATTCTGGTCATTCTTTCCGACGATATGGGTTTTTCGGATCTGGGCTGTTACGGGGGCGAGATCGATACGCCCAATCTGAACGGCCTGGCGGCTTCGGGATTGCGATTCACGCAGTTTTATAATACCGCCCGATGTTGCCCAACGCGGGCCTCGCTGATGACCGGTCTGTATCCTCATCAGGCGGGCATCGGTCACATGATGGAGGATAAGGGCTACGAGGGTTATCGCGGCGATCTGTCGCGAAACGCCGTCACGATCGCCGAAGCTCTCAAGCTTGCCGGTTATGGTACCTATATGTGCGGCAAATGGCATGTCACTCCGCGTGTCCGGCCGGAAGCTCCCAAATACAATTGGCCGTGCCAGCGAGGGTTTGACCGGTTTTTCGGTACGATCGCGGGGGCGGGAAGTTATTTTGACCCCAGCGCCTTGACGCTGGACAATACGCAGATCCCGCCGGGAAACGATTTCTACTATACCGATGCGATCAGCGATCATGCCGTGCAATTTCTTTCGGGACATTCCCCGGAAGAGCCGTTTTTCCTTTATGTCGCATACACGGCGGCGCATTGGCCGTTACACGCCCGGCCGGAAGATATCGCCAAATACAACGGCCGCTACAATGCCGGGTGGGATTTGATTCGACAGGCGCGCCTTGAACGGATGCGAAAGATGGGATTGATCGATACGGCATGGGAGATGACGCCGCGGGATCCGAATGTTCCGGCATGGGAAGAGGAACCCCTGAAGGACTGGCACATCCGCCGCATGGAGGTCTATGCAGCCATGATCGAATGCATGGACCGGGGGATCGGGCGAATTGTGGAGTGCCTGCGAAAGAACGGTCAACTGGATAATACACTGATTTTATTCATGCAGGATAACGGCGGCTGTGCCGAAGAAATCGGAAGCGCGGCGTCGCAGGCGCCGGAACCGGCGCCTCCGATGGCCCCCGATGCGCTCCAGCTTCAATCGCAGCCGAAAAACACCCGTTCCGGCGATCCGGTACGAAGGGGCCGAGGAGTTTTTCCGGGTCCGGCGGATACCTATCAATCCTATGGTCAGGGCTGGGCGAACGCCTCGAATACGCCGTTTCGATTATACAAACACTGGGTCCATGAAGGCGGGATTAGTACGCCGCTGATCGTTCACTGGCCGGCGGGGATCCGCGACGGCGGCGCGATCCGTAGACAGAGCGGACACCTGATCGACATCATGCCGACATGCCTGGATGCGGCCGGGGCGGCATATCCCACAACCTTTGCCGGTCATTCGATTCCGCCGAGGGTCGGTCGAAGTCTGTTACCGGCTTTCGACAACCGTCCCATCGAACGGCCGGAGGGTCTGTTCTGGGAACACGAGGGAAATCGTGCCGTACGAAAAGATCGGTACAAACTGGTGGCTCGGCACAATCAGCCGTGGGAATTGTATGACATGACGAAGGATCGAACGGAGATGCACGATTTGTCTTCCGAGCATCCTGAACTTGTCACGCAACTGAAGCAAATGTATCAGGCATGGGCCAGACGAAGTCAGGTGTTACCGTGGCAGCAAGTCAATTCGCCTCGACCCAAACAACAATCGAAGTCCTGAGGATTCCATGAACCGCAGAGCATTTCTTCAATCGACGGGCCTGGCGATCCTCGGCCTGATGGGCGACGGTTGCCAATCGATGACGGCATCGGGAAAATCTCCTTCCCAACGAAAACCCAATTTTGTGATTATCTTCGCGGATGATCTTGGTTATGGCGATCTGGGATGTTACGGCCATCCGACGATTCGAACGCCCAATCTGGATCGCATGGCCGCCGAGGGCGCTAAGCTCACGGAGTTTTACTCGGCCGCTCCGGTTTGTTCGCCCAGCCGTGCGGCACTGATGACCGGCCGTTTGCCCATCCGCAGCGGGATGTTCGGAAAACGCGGGGTTTTGTTTCCGGATTCCGGCGGCGGCTTGCCCGAGGACGAAATCACGATTGCCCGACTGCTCAAACAACACGGATACGTCACCGGCTGCGTAGGCAAGTGGCACCTCGGCCATCTGCCTCAGTTTTTACCGACCCGCCACGGATTCGATTCATATTTTGGAATCCCTTACAGCAATGATATGAATAAAGTCGCCGGGGCTGATCGTAATGCAGTAACGAATCCGAAGATCGAATTCTTCAATGTTCCCTTGATGCGCAACACCGAAATTGTCGAACGGCCCGCGGATCAGAACACCATCACGCGACGATACACCGAGGAGGCCCTGGACTTTATCCGCCGCAGCAAGGATAAACCTTTCTTTCTGTATCTGGCCCACAACATGCCGCATGTGCCTTTGTTCGCTTCCGATTCTTTCCGCGGCAAAAGTCCGCGCGGCATCTATGGCGATGTCGTCGAGGAAATCGACTGGGGCGTCGGACAGATCCTGGATACGCTGAAAAAGGAAGGTCTCGCCGAAGATACCCTGGTGATGTTCAGTTCCGACAACGGTCCGTGGCTGACCTACAAAGAACAGGGCGGTTCCGCAGGTCTGTTGCGGGACGGAAAAGGCAGCACCTGGGATGGCGGGGTGCGCGAACCGGGCCTGTTCTGGTGGCCGGGAACGATTCCTCCGGCGGTCCTGAGCGATGTGGCCAGCACGCTGGATCTATTCCCGACCTTTGCGGAGTTGGCGGGGGCGCCGCTGCCGAAGGATCGGATCCTCGACGGATACAGCATCGTATCCCTGTTGAAAAACAGGGGCAAATCACCGCGCAATACGATGTTCTTCTACGCGAGCAATCAGCTTCGAGCGGTTCGAAAGGGTCCGTGGAAAATGCACCTGGTGACCAAAACCGAATACGTTGGCCAACAAGTACAGGAACATAATCCGCCGTTGCTCTTTCATCTCGAACAGGATCCATCCGAAAAATATAATGTGTCTGAACAACATCCGGATATTATTGAAGAATTGAAGAAGATTGTCGCGGAACATCAGGCCGGCGTCGTGCCCGTCCCGGCACAGTTCGATATTCCATTGCCATCGTATTAAGGGAAATCGTATGACCCATTCAACACGAAGACAATTCCTTGGATCGGCGGGTTTGGCCGCCTTTTCCGTTGGAATTGCAGTCGGCTCGGCCCCGGCTGCGGAAGGCAAACGCAAACCGGGCGACGTTCCTGCTCCCTCGGTTTCTTCACGTCCCCAATCCGGCAAACGCCTGAATGTGATTCTGTATGTGGCCGACGACTGGGGATCGGATCTTGCAGGATGCTATGGGAATCAACAGGTCAAAACTCCCGGCCTTGATACGCTGGCGGCCGAAGGCATTCGTCTGACTCATGCGTTCTGTACCACGGCTTCCTGCAGTCCGAGCCGCTCGGTAATCCTTTCGGGCCTGTACAATCACGCCAACGGCCAGTACGGTCTCCAGCATGCCGTTCATCACTTCAGTTCGTTCGATACGGTCCGGTCTCTTCCGGTGTTTTTGGCACAAGCCGGTTACAGGACGGCCCGATGGGGCAAGTATCATGTCGCTCCCGAAAATGTCTATGCCTTTGAACAGGTCCTCGGTCCCGGCGGCCACCCGCGTGATGGCGCCGAAAAGTGTCGCGACTTTATCTCGACCGAATCCGACAAACCCTTCTTCCTGTATTTTTGCCCGACCGAGCCGCATCGGAACTTCAAACGCGATGAGGGAGATACGTTCAAATCCGACGATATCTCCGTCCCCTCGTATTTGCCGGATACGACGGAATGTCGTCAGGAACTGGCCGATTATTATGCCTCCATCCAGCGATGCGACAAAGGTCTGCTGCGGCTGATCGAAATCCTCAAAGCTACCGGCAGATGGAACGATACCGTCGTGATTTTTCTGTCGGATAACGGAGCTCCCTTCCCCGGCGCCAAGACCACACTCTACGAACCGGGGATTCGTCTGCCGTGTGTCATTCGAAATCCCTCGCTGAATAAGCAGGGTGGTGTCTGTAACGCCATGATCAACTATACCGACATTGCGCCGACGATTCTCGATCTGTGTTCGGCGACGCCGACGGATTATCGTTTTCACGGCCGATCGTTCGCGGGCGTCCTCGATCAGGAAAATCCAGAGGGATTTAATGAAGTATTCGGATCGCATACCTTCCACGAGGTTACGATGTACTATCCCATGCGGATGATTCGGACGCGACGGCACAAACTGATCTTCAACATCGCGCACGGACTGCCGTATCCCTTTGCCTCCGATCTGTATAATTCAACCACATGGAAAGCGGTCCTGAAACGCGGTGACAAACTGTATGCCCGCCGTACGGTGGAGAACTATATCCATCGGCCGCGATTTGAATTGTATGATCTGCAAAACGATCCCGATGAAATTCACAATCTTTCTGAGGATCCGGCTCATGCCGGACGGCTGGAGGAATTGAAAACCAGACTCCGCGATTTCCAGAAACGCTCGAACGATCCATGGCTCAGCAAATGGACGTATGAATAGAATCGTCTATGTATTCCAAAACATAGAGAGGAATTTTTGCATGATGCATGATCCCATCAATCGTCGTGATTTTATTAAGGTTGCGGGAATGACAATTCCCACCCTGACATTGCCTCTTTCCGTGGAGGCCGAATCGTCCGATCCCATGCCGTCCGAGTGGAACAATCCACCCCGAGAGTTTTCCATGGCACCCTTCTGGTTCTGGAACGACACACTCACCGAAGAGGAACTCTCCCGTCAATTGGATGATTTTCAAGCCCACGGGGTTCATGCTTTCTTGATCCATCCCCGTGCAGGATTGCCGAAGGATACCGGCTGGATGAGCGACAAGCTTCTGGGCTTTATGCGTTTTGCCATTCAAGAGGCCGCGCGCCGCAAGATGTGGGTGCTCCTCTACGATGAGGGGATGTATCCCAGCGGATCATCCAGCGGCCAGGTCGTCGAGGAAAATCCCGCCTATCGAACGCGCGGTCTTTTCGCGATCGATCTCGACAAGGTCAAACCGGGCGATTCGGCGAATGATTTCAAAATCGGCCCCGATGGACAGCCCGTTCTTTCCGCCGGTCGTCATCAGGTTGCTGTGGTCACTCGCCGATCCGACGGGCACAAGATTGCGATCATGGATCGGGCTATCCGCGATGGATATTCGACCATCCGGGGACTTCACTTCCGGGATACCGACCCGCCGCGAAGGGCCGATCACAGGGAAGTTCCCGAAAACGCCCCGCCCGCGGCCGACATCCTAAATCCGGAAGCGGTTCAGTGTTTCATTCGCAAGGTCTATCAGCGATTCTATGATGAATTCGGTTCGCATTTCGGCAAGACCATCAAGGCGATCTTCACCGACGAGCCGTCGTTTCTGGCCAAAAGCGCCGAACGCGGCGCGGTCGCCGGGACCTCGGGAATCCTCGAACACGTCAACCGGATTCTCGGGTACGATTTCACGTCGCATCTGCCGGCGCTGTGGTTCGACAACGAATCCGATGCCGCCCGTTATCGGGCCGATTACAACCGCGCGCTGCGGGTACGGCTGGAGGAAACCTTCTACGAGCCGATTTCCCGCTGGTGCGGCGAGCACAATATCGCCCTGACCGGCCATCCGGAGAAACCGGATGATATAGGTAATCTTAGATGGTTTCATGTTCCCGGCCAGGATATCGTCTGGCGATACATCGAACCCGGCAAGCCATCCGCGCTGGAAGGAGCTCAATCAACCCAGGCCAAGTGCGCTTCGTCGGCGATGATCCATCTGAAACGACGTCGCAATCTCAACGAATTTTGCGGGGCTTATGGACACAATTTCACGTTTGAGGAAATGAAGTGGCTGGCGGGTTGGCTGCTGGTCCGCGGATGCAACATGCTGGTTCCTCACGCCTTCTATTATTCGATTCGCGGGCCGCGGATCGACGAACGTCCCCCGGATGTCGGTCCCCACAGCCCGTGGTGGAATCAGTTCGGCCCCTTTGCGCGGGCTTGTGCGCGTTTGTGCTGGCTCAATACCGACAGCCGTCACGTCTGCCCTATAGCCATCCTCGGAGAATCCGATCGTCTGCCCTGGCGGGCGGCGAAGGTTTGCTTTGAGAATCAGCGGGATTTCAACTATCTCTCGATCCGCGAGATCATGCAGGAAGCTCGCGTGGAGGATGACGGGATTCATATCGCCGACATGACGTATGCGGTTCTGATAGTCGATGATGAACCGTCCGCCATCGTCCAACCGATTCTCGATAAGTTGGAGAAAGCAGATCTTCTTGTGCGTTATATCCCCGATCAACCCCAACACCTGATGGAATTCCTGGATCGCAAAATCCCACGAAAGGTTCAAACCGATCGTCCCGTCGCCGGCCTGCGAATACGCCATGTCCGAAAGAGCAACATGGATTTCCTGTTACTGTTCAATGAATCAGGTTCGGCGATTGAAACGATTCTTTCTACCTCCATTTCAGGTCGTGCATGGGTATTGGACCCGTTCTCTGGCGACATGAAACGGTGGGACTCAAAACAGATCATACGTTTTGTTCCCCATGAATGGAAGCTGTTACTGATCCGGCCGGATTGATCTTGAAATGCATCGTTGGATTGTGGCGGGTTTCGGAAGTCTCAGAGAGGGAGAGCACGAAACATTTCATCCCAGGGTTTGGGGGGAGGATATTGTCCATGGAAGAGAATCTCGATCGTGTGTTTCACTTCCTCCGGCGTGGTTTTGGGTAAGGCCGCCCAACAGCGGATCGTATGGTAACGGGCCTGCCACCAGGCGAAGGAAGGCGGTTGTTCGGTCGTGTCGGGGCGGACGGATTCAGCCATCCGACTCCATAGAGTGACGGCCTCGGCATACTCCTGACGGGCTTCATGCAGGCGAGCGCGGCATCGGATGCCGTCGAGTGAGTCCGAGTGTTTCCGGACGGCGGGCGAATCGAGAATCGCCCGGGCCTGATCGAGTTGGCCGGATTCGGCGGAGACGGCCAACAGCTCGGCCTGAATCAGCATCGCATCGGGACGGATTTCGGAATTGGCACAGGCCGCACAAAGGGTCGCGACAGCCAAACTATTCTTCAGAATGGTCCCCCGATGGCTATCTGTGGAACATTCATCAATTCGATCCACCACGGCCGATAATGTCGCGAGCGTCTCTCCGAGATCATTGCAGTCCGGCGGAGTGGCGGCCAGAATGGCAATCGCCTCGAAGGGACGCTCAAGAATCCGAAGAGCACAGGAAGCCATGGAAGATTTTTTCGACGGCTCAAGCCCCTGAGTTTGTTCGAGAAGGGTCAATACCTTCCGGGCCGATTCGGCGGTGGCATCGAGCAACAGCAGACGACAATACAGACCAACGGAATCAGCGCGGACAGTTTGATCGCGGCCGGGAGCTTCGGCGGGGATATCACGGATCAGCCGGGCCAGATCGGTCTCCGCCGTCCGGCGAAGATCGGGAGAATTCGGATCGACGGAAATCCCGCTGATGATACGATCGAGTCGGGCCGGATTCCGCCAGGGACCGGGCGATCGGATGATCTCGTCAAGAATCCTGTCGGCCTGTCGATCGTTGCCGCACGCACGAAGCATTGATACCCAGGCATACCGGATGGCCGGATCCGTTTGTTCCCCGGCAAGGGAACAGTATTCGGATATGATTTTCTCGGCGATGGCCGCCATGTCCGGTTGGGACGCGAACAATCGGGCGGCCAGCAGGGCCGCATCGTAGGCGATCCGGGATGGGTCGCATTGAAGGTTCTCGTCCGACTGGAATCGCTGAAGGGCCAGACAACGGCTCAATAACTCCAGCGACCGGGAGGGATTCGACGGCTGATTGGCCAGAGCCGATGTATAGAGAATCTGCGGGACGGCAAAGGATTCTGTTTGGAGGATGGCATTCATTACATCGAGATGCTCGCTCGGATTCGTTGATAAAATGATCTCGGAAACCAGTCGGATTTCCAGAAGGGTTTTTTTCTGCAGGTAATTTTGAGAAAAGCGACCGGTCTTTTTCCGGTCTTCAATCTCGTTCAGGATGATTCGGCCAAACAGGCCGCGGACCGACGGCCATGGCCGTACCAGATCCGCCAGGATAACGGAAGAAGAATCCGCCAGCCGAAGTTCCAGTATCGCCGCGGAGATTCGCAGTTCGAGGTTGTTGGCGCAATCGCCTTTCCGACACAGCTCGGCGAGGGATTGCAGATCGGCCGGATCGATCCGGCCGAGGAGTCGGTAGTAGAGGATGGCCGCGGCCAGTCTGACGGTATCGGGTACGGATTCAGATGGTTGGATGATCAGCGGAGCGAGGAGATCAAGGGCTCGCTTATTGATGGACGCATCGGCGGGATTCAAAACCGACAAGAGGCGGGCTTTGAGTACGGAATTCATCGGGCCGACAAAGGGCGGTTGGTTGGAATCGGTCTGCCTGAGTAGATCCGCGACGAGAGAATCCCTCTGAGGTTTCTGGGATGCCATCGCCCGCCAGAAGTCCAATTGTGCGACCAGCCATCGGGTGTGAAGCGAGTCATCATACAGCCGTCGCCACAGGCCGGTACGCCCGTAGAGGGCGTCCCAGTCATCACCGTCATATTCGTCAAGTTGGGCAAGCAAATGTTGTTGTCGCTGATAGAGAATTATCAGTTCTTCGCGGGATTGTTGGGCCTCCCGCAAGATCGTTGTCGGCCCGGAATCGCTGAAAAAACGGTCGGCATATTCATATTCGAAACGGGCTGCGGCCGTCTCCGAGTAAAATCGGTCGGTCGATGCCCGCATCTGCCGCTTGAAGGAATCGACGATCGGTTCCGTGACCATCGGACCACATCGGACTGTAACCGAAACCATAATGAAGCCGATACATATTCCGGTCTTTCGGCCGATCCCGGTGCCAACAAGAAACGGACGATGAACTGCATTATTCAAGCGTGAATGTAACATCTTCCAGACCCACCGAGTACAGACTGTTATACACTTTGACCAGAAGTTCCCAGGAAACGGCGTCCTCGCAGGCGATCTCGATCGGATCTTTCGGATTGCGCTTGTCTTGCTCCAAAACCTGGAAAAAGGATTGTACGAGGCCCTCTAAATCCGAGGTTCCGGGATTCGTTGGAAGGGTGACAATACGGTTGCGACCCAGATCCACCTGACATTGATCGGCCTTCAGGGCAATCGAAATGCGAAGCGGATCGACGACGTCAAATCGCTCGGTCGAGAAGGCCGAACCGGGCAAACGGATCGGAAGGAATTGTTCCTCGCGGCGAAATTGTGCGGTCAGAACGAAAAAGATCAACAGGAGAAAAATCACGTCGATCATGGCGGTCATTCGCAGGGAAAGACCCCAGGATCGGCCCTTCCGCAGGCGGCCGATCACCTCCCGCTGGATCGAGCCGTAGGAGTCGCTCAGGTCGGACATTGGGCATACCCCGCTCGCAGGGCTTCCAGATTCAGGGCCACCAGGACGGCTTTCTTCTGTGACAAGAGAGTTTCGATGGCACGTTCGAGACTGTTGAGGCGGAGCAGGCCCGTCCGGGCGATCCATGCACCGAGAATGACGGTATTGGCTACACGGACGTTACCCAGTCGATGGGCGATTTCAGTGGCCGGAACAGAGACGACCTTTACATCATCCCGTCGAACGGGACGGTCGATCATCGATTGGTTGATCACCAACAGGCCCCCTTTGACGAGGTTCGCCTCATAACGATCCAACGACGGCGTATTGAGGATGATTCCGACATCCGCTTGATTGACGACGGGGCTATAAATGGTACTGTCGGAAATGATCACTGTGGAATTGGCCGTGCCCCCGCGCATCTCGGCGCCGTAGGCGACCATCATGGCGACGTTTTTGCCTTCCTCGACACAGGCCTGCGCGATCAGGTTTCCGGCCAGAACAACCCCCTGACCGCCGAAGCCGGCGATGATGATTCGCGTTTCTTTTTGGAACGAAGTGCTCATCGGATTTGTTCCGATAGGTCAGAGATCTTTATAGACGCCGGGAGGAAATACGTTTTTCATTTCGACATTGACAAATTCAGCGGCCGCAACCGCCGTCAACTTCCAATCGGTCGGGCACATGGACAGGATTTCAACCAACGAGAATCCCTTTTCTTCAAGCTGGATGGTAAAGGCCTTGCGAACGGCCTTTTTTGCCTGAAGGATATCTTTTGGAGTACTGACGGCAACCCGTTCGAGATAGGTCACGCCTTCCAGACTGGACAACAGTTCACAAACCTTGATGGGGCCCCCCTCTCGTTTCTTTTTCCGGCCGTCGGTCGTGGTGGTTGTGGTCTGTCCGAGCATGGTGGTCGGGGCCATCTGCCCGCCCGTCATGCCATAGATGGCGTTGTTGATGAATATCACCGTGATGTTTTCTCCGCGGTTGGCCGCATGGATGGTCTCGGTGGTGCCGATGGCGGCCAGATCGCCATCGCCCTGATAGGTGAACACGATCCGATCCGGCAGCATCCGTTTGATACCCGTGGCAACCGCTGGACTGCGGCCGTGCGGACACTCGATGACGTCACAATTGAAGTAGTCATACATCAAAACGGCGCATCCCACCGGAGCCGTGCCGATCGTGCGTCCACGAATACCCAACTCGTCGATCACCTCGCCCACCAGACGCTGGGAAATACCGTGTCCGCAGCCCGGGCAGTAATGCGTCGGAACATCGTATAAGGCATCCGGGCGTTGAAATCGCATTGTCATTTCCTCGTTTTCAATGGCGAGGCCGCATGAAAATGGCCTACGCCGGGTAGATCGATTCGATGGCTTCCAGAATCTCTTCGGTCGATGGATACCAACCGCCGCCGACACCGAGAAATTCGACGGGGCGACGACACTGCTCGGCCAGTCGGACATCCTCGATCATCTGGCCGTTGGACATTTCGACGACCAGAAATTTTTCCACCGTTTCGGCGGCTTTGAGAAATGCGCCATTTGGAAACGGCCACAAGGTAATCGGACGGATCAAGCCGACTGCCAGTCCCTTTTTACGGGCCTGAAGCACGGCCCCTTTGGCGATCTGGGCGCTGATGCCGTAGGCGCTGACGACAAGGTGCGCGCCTTCGATATGAAATTCCTCGCAGAGCTTCAACTCGGCGGCGATCCGTTCATATTTGGCCTTCAGATGACGGTTGTGCTCCACAAGGGCATCGGTAGGATTCAAGTGAAGCGTCTTGATCACGCGGGGTTTTCGGTCGTTGCATCCATCCAGAATGTAGTCTTTCGGCGGCAGATCGAGAATGGGCCTATACTCGGTCGGCGAGATCGGTTCGATCATCTGACCCAGAATGCCATCGGTAAGAATCAGTACCGGGTTCCGGTAATGATCGGCATAATCGAAGGCGTTCATCGTGAGGTCGTAGGTTTCCTGAAGGGTCGAGGGAGCCAAAACGATCAGTCGATAATCGCCATGTCCGCCGCCTTTGACGGCCTGAAAGTAATCGCCCTGTGCGGCACGAATGTTGCCCAAGCCCGGTCCGCCCCGCTGCACATTGGCGATAACGCAGGGCAACTCGGCCGCGGCGATATAACTGATGCCTTCCTGCTTGAGACTGATCCCGGGTGAGGAGGAACTGGTCATGCATCGATAACCTGCCGCCGCGGCGCCGAAGACCATGTTGATCGCCGCCAATTCGGACTCCGCCTGGATAAAGACCCCTTTCACCTGCGGCAATCGCCACGACATGTATTCCGGAACCTCGTTTTGGGGCGTGATGGGGTACCCCGCAAAAAATCGACAGCCCGCGCGAACGGCGGCTTCGCACATCACCTCATTGCCCTTCAGCAGGATCTTGGCGATGGTATGGGTCAATGCACCGTCTCCGCTGAAGGTATTTTGGAATTTTCCGCGATTTCAATGGCCATATCCGGGCAAATACGGCAACACAAAGCGCATCCCGTGCATCGGTTCGGATCAATGATCTCGGCAAATTCCGCCCCATGTCGATTCAAGCTGCCACTGATACGCAGGTTTTCGATCGGGCAAGCACCAATACACAATCCGCAACCCTTGCATCGTTCCAGATTCAGGTTTATCTGAGCCATTTCAGGATCCTATCGAGACCTTCCAGATTATATGGTACGTGCGGCGGCCGCTTTCGTCAATCGCAAATCCGGTTTCTATCCTGTTTCTATGCACAGAAACGAAACCGTACGCGATCCAATCCAGGTGTGGCTTCCGAAAATAAAAAAGCCAGATTCAGACAAATACAGAATCTGGCTCCGGAGGAGGGTGATGAAAATTGTAAGCTCGTTACCGAGCGATTTTTTTACCTATTCCTTGTTTATACGTTTTTGGGCGGCGTTTGTTCACTTACCCCGCCGCTCGACGGCTTATCCTATACCTATAGACGACCAGACGGGTAAATCATTTCAACAATTCGCTGATTTCACAAAGGTGTACGCCCAAACAGGCAGAAACAAAGCGTGAAGCTGCCGCCCACAAAGTTGGAGGAATGCTAACCAAAATTTGTATTTTGTCAAGTATAAATTTTCAAAAATATTTTTTATTTTACATAACCGGTATACTTTACATTTTAATATCTGTTTTGGAAGGAGGCGATTCTATGGCTATTCCGTCCGGGAATTATCGCCTCCGAAGAAAACAGTTTCCCGCCAGGTCTCGAATCAGGCCTTTTAATCGCAGAGCGACCAGGGCCGCATTGACCTGGGCTGCCGAAAGCCCCGTCGCGTCGATAATCTGATCGACATGCTGGGGATCTTTGTTGAGCGACTCATAGACCGTCTTTTCCGCGCCGTGCAACGGGATTCGCGGCGAATCGAACAAGGGCGTCTCGATTTGATCGGCGGATTGTTGGCCGACATGGCGGGTATGTTCTTTCATTCCTTCACCGAGATAGCCGATGGCATCGAGGACGTCTTCGATCGTTTCCACAAGTCGTGCGCCGTCCCGGATCAGGCGATGCGCCCCGCCGCTGCTGGCCGAATCGATCCGGCCGGGGATCGCCATGACCTCGCGGTTGTAATCCAGCGCGGCGTGAGCGGTCAATAGAGCACCGCTTCGCGGTGCGGCATCCACCACGATCACGCCCAAACTCAGACCGGCGATGATGCGGTTTCGACCGGGAAAATTTTCGGCAAGCGGTTCGTAATCCATCGGCAGCTCCGTTACGCAGGCGCCATTTTCGCTGATCATTCGGAACAAATTCTCGTTCTCCGGTGGAAAGACACGCGACAGACCGCAACCCTGTACGGCAATCGTCCTGCCTTTGGCGCTCAGCGCACCCTTGTGGGCCGCGGAGTCGATTCCGCGAGCCATTCCACTGACAATGCTGAATCCCGCCGCCGCAAGCAAGTGGGCAAACCGGGCCGCCTGCTCGACGCCGTAGGTACTGCACCGCCGCGAACCGACGATTGCAATGCCCAGATTGTCGCGATCCTCCAGGGCGCCCTTGACATACAGTACCGGCGGGGGATCATGAATGGCCTTGAGCATCGGCGGATAGCGAGGATCCTCCAGGTGAATCAGCGATACGCCATGCGTATCGGCCAGACGGATTTCCTTTTTGGGATCGCACTCGTTACGGCTTGCGAAGATTCGATGGGCGGTCTTTTCGCCGATGCCCTCCACGCGGGCCAGATCACTCATCGAGGCCTCCAGCACGCGATCGATGTCGCCGAAGAACGCCAGAAGACGCCGAAATAGGACTGGCCCTACTCCGTCAGCACGGATCAAACGCAGCCACTTCTCGATCCCCTCGGAATGATGCGGGGCGGATGATATAATCGTCCTCCTTGTTTACCGGATTCAAAGGGAATTATTGATTTCGTTCGATAATCGCCAGATGGATCTCGTTACAGGACACATCTTTCCATCGGCCCGGCTCCAGACTGCCGCGGTCGGGCACGATGGAATTGATCACGACATAGTGCTGGTTCTTGCGATAGTTGTCCGGCTCGCCGGGCGCCCAGTTGGCATACTCGAATTTCTCGCCGGTACTCCAGACCCACTTATTCTCTTCCTGCTCGTCGTTGAGACCGATCCAGAATTCCGTTTGTTCCCCGAATTGAGTGACGACCCACTCGTTTTCCCTGGCGTCGGTTAGTGTGGCCAGATACCCGCCCATCTTTTTGGCCAGGGCCTGTGCCTGATGCCACGGCAGCGCCATGGGGCTGATACAGTAACTGTGATTATTGGTGGGATTGCGAATCCACTCGCTTAGTCCTTTCTGGTTATTGGCGAATTGATTATTCAGGTTGGCTATTTGCTGCTGGATCGTTTTAACATTACTCTCCACGGAGGGAAATTTTTGCGAGATTGGAGCAAGCTGGTTTTGAATCGTTCGATTCGTATCGGCGGCGGTTTTGAGATCGGCCTCCAATTTGGACACCTGGGATACCAGAGAATCAATCGCCTTCTTCTGTTCATCAACCTGCTTGCTGACGGAACCAGCGCCGGAACGGCCGATCACCGCTGCCAGCAGAAACAAGAGCAAGACTCCCGCCGCGATCGCGATTCGCATGATCCTTGAACGATCGGTCAGCGAGAATAACGTTTTCGATTTCGTCACGGCCGGTTCCATGGTCTGCGACAGATCCGTCGATTCCACCATCGGTTCGGATTCGGAATCATTTTGAGTCATTTGATTCTCAAGCGGCGTCGATTCGTTCGGGGCGGATTCTTCGGCAAGGGATTTCGGTTGCGTTTCGATTTCGTCCCGTGTTGTTTCAACCAGGGGCTCCATGGGAGCAACGATTGCCGGTTCCGGAGACATTTCCATCGGGCTTATCGCCGGTGAAAACAGCGACCCGGAGGGCTTTGCGGTCTGCGGCACGACGGGTTCTGTAATCGCGTCCGCCGCCAGCTCATCGGAAGGGAACATCACGCGGATGGTTTTATCCGCGGGAACCTGGCGCAGTTCGGCCCATCGCCCGATTAATCGCCCGAAAACGTTGACCGCGGAAGCCGGACGGATCTCATCGCCCTGCGAAGCGGGCGTGGTACCGAAGAATATACAGAACATGTTGCCTTCCGGCCAATATCCCAATTCACCCGGAAGCAGCGTTTCGCGGCTGTCGGCTTCCAAAGGCGCATTCACCGATACCGGAAAATAAAGCTCGCCGCCCCATCGCTGCGTCCGGCCCTCCAGAGGCAGCGCCCCACAGATCGCCTCGGCCGTCGGCGTATCCCGCAACTCCGCGGTCACCCGTATGTTATCCACCCTCAGCACGATCTTTTTCGGCATAACCGATATTCCTTATAGTAATAATCGTTATCGTTGTGCATCGGCCGCCAAATCGGCGGCCGCTGTTTCTCGCATCATATTCGCGGGGAAAGTGTTCGCGAAACATTGTAGTCGCTGCGGCAGGATTATGCAATACTCCCTTCACTGTCCCGGCGCTTTGAATTTTTTTTCCGCATTGTCGAGAACCAACACCCAATCCAGAAATTCCCCCGCATCCGGCGGCATGAATGGCTTCGTTCCGGTGTTGGGGAATGTGCCGATCGGGATCGCCAGGCCGTTGCGCGGATTGTACCACCACGCCTTGACCGAGGGACCCTTGATCGCGTCCATCCGGACGGAGAATGCCCGACCGATCGGGGCATAGACCATCGCATAAGAACCATCGCCATCGCGCGTGGCCACGAACTGATATCGTCCCGCACCGGGGACCGAGGTCGCCACGCGGTCGGTCACAATCACGGAGTTGTCGGGGATTCGCGTCAGGAACGGCCGCGATTCCATCAACGCCCTTGCATACTGCATCTGCGCTGCGCCGGGCTGGTGAATCGCTTCATACCATGGCATCAGCGGATTGTTGATCGGCCCGCGATCCGGCGCCCACATCTGCCAGACGCTGTGATGCCCGTAGGTGTGTCCGAATGCCCCGCTGAAGAGGTCCCAATACAGGGGCCGTCGGACATCCGCGCTGATCGAATGGCCCATTTTCGCCGCGTCGAACGACACCGGATGATCCTCATAAATCGGTTCCCCATCGAGAACGGGCTTGATCGGGGTGCGGTCGTAGTCGGCTCGCGTCTTGTCATACCGGCCGGTAAACTCCGCCACATGCCCGTTTTGCCGCATATTGAAATCCAGCCACGGCTCATCATGCAACCACTGCGCGGAGCCGGCGCCTCCCGGAGGATGGAAGGTGATCAGGTGCTTTCCGCCGTCGCCTTTGCGTACTCCTCGCGCCATCGCGCGGATGATTTCCTTGTGCCCGTCGTTCTCGATCGGCCGATCCCCGCCGAGAATCCAGACAATGTGAGCATCTTTGTAGCGATTGCCCAGCCATTCGCCGTACGCTTCGGCGCGCTGCGGCGTGAATCCTTCCGGACCTGTTCCCCATTTCTTGTTCCACTTGTCGCCCCAGGTCGGCAGCATACCGATATAGATTCCCTTTTTCCCGGCCGTTTCCACGATGAAATCGACGTGCTTGAAGTAGGCCTCGTTGGGCTTGCTCAGGTCATTGTCAATCAGGGGTATATCGCCATTGGCGTTGGGAGCGTTGAGCCCGTCGAGTTCCGCCAGAATCACGGCCTGGATCACCGTGAATCCGAGCTGCCGTCGGTTTTCCAGATAGGTCTCCGCCTCCTGGCGATTGAGCCGATGAAACAATTCCCATGCCGTGTCGCCCAGCCAGAAAAACGGCGTACCGTCGGCGTGGACCAGGAACCGTCTGTTCTCTGAAACCTTCAAATCGCCGTGCGAAAAATCCACGCTCGGCCCGGAACGAACGGTCCCTTTCGATGCATCTCTTGAATTCTGTGCGGCCGACAAACAACCCGACAGGATCGCAACAAATCCCAGTGCCAAACAAACTCGCCTTGCCATGGTCTAATCTCCCGACTTTATGGATTATAATTTACCGATTCCTTGTCCCTGTACATTACGCGGCAGTATAACCCATCTCTTCCGAAATAGAAGTCCAATACGATCGAAGCCGCCCAAAGCCGAAAGTGATTTCGGGGGGATCAGGAAGCCACGATGCCGCGAAACCACTCCAGACTCTTGAGGGTGTTCCTCTCGCCCTTGGATTCCAGGTTCATCACGCCGTTCCATTTCTTTTTCTTCAGGAACGCCACGATCCTGCGGATATTGTCGGCGTTGATTCCCTGTCCCACGTGGACCTCGCTGGCCGCGATACCCGTGTCCCTGCCGATATGGGCTTTCAGCTCCGGCGCGACATCTTTGACGTGGAAATGTCGGATCCACGGATACAATTGGCGTACCATCTCCACCGGATCGTTTCCGGCGATGAACGTATTGCCCGTGTCGAAGTTGATTCCCACCAGTTTGGTATCGTCGAAATGTTGCATCATCCGCAGCATCAATCTCAGGTTGTTCGTCAATGGACCGTGCGGTTCGATCAGGATCTGGATCTTGTGGCTCAGCGCAAACGGAATCGCCTCGCTGATATGATACACCGCCCGATCATAGACCTGACTGAGCGTCATACCCTTGGGCGTTTCGGCCCCATCGGTTGTCGCCACTGCCGGGCAGCCGATCACCTTGGCCAGTTTGATCCCGTTAATCAGGTACGGAATCGATTGCCATCGGTGCAGCGCATAATGACAGTCAAGCTGGCTGACCGTTAAACCGTAAGACTCCACTTCCTTACGAAGCGCTACGCCATCCAGATTCAGAGAGATCGCCGGCGAAAATCCAAGCCCCTCGAAAAAATCCTCTCCATTGACGGTATTGATCTCCACCACCTTGACCTTGTGCTTACGGCACCACTTGAATACATAAGTGAGAGAACGATCTTCATGACGAAAATTATCGCTGGCGACTCCGATCCGGATCATGATTTTCTCCTTGCACGAAAAGTGAAACCTGTCTTGCCGTTTGAATCCTCATCCCTACGGTCGGCCGTACCCCTTGAACTATACCGCCTCCTTCCGTCCTGTCAAAACAAAACACCCCTCCTTCAATCCGGTACGATATCGACGCACTCAACAGCAGCGAACAAAAATATTTCGAATAATCTCTTGAATTCTTTTTGCCGATGAGTATAATGATTTCGTTATGAAGCAGACTAGGCCAGTTTGTTCGATTTCTTCCGCCATTCTCGGTGGTCTCCTGCTGCTGCGCCAGTAGGCGCAGACGACGAACATTCCCTACATACCCCTCATTTACAGATTCCGTTGGATTTTCTGCGGTTTTTGTGCGATAATCCGCAGCTTTATCTGGAGAATACCCTATGGCAACCAACACAGTAGTGATATTTGACACCACCTTGCGTGACGGCGAGCAGGCCCCCGGAGCCGCATTGTCGGTCAGCGAAAAACTCGAGATCGCCCAGCAATTGGCTCGGCTCGGCGTGGATATCATCGAGGCGGGCTTTCCCGTTTCGTCGCCGGCCCAGTTCGAGGCCACGCGAATCTGCGCGGAAAACGTTCATGGGCCGGTGATCTGCGGTCTGGCCCGTGCCAGCGCCAAAGATATCGAGGCGGCCGGAAAGGCGCTTGCAGGGGCCCCGAAGCGACGAATTCATACCTTCATCGCGACCTCGCCGATCCACATGAAACACAAACTCAAGAAGAAATCCGACGAGGTCCTGAAGATGGCCGTCGAGGCCGTGCGCTTCGCACGGACCTTCACCGACAACGTGGAATTCTCTCCGGAGGATGCCTGTCGCAGCGAGACGGATTTCCTCGTCGAGATTCTCACCGCGGTGATCGAGGCCGGGGCCACAACGCTGAATATCCCCGACACCGTCGGTTACGTCCTGCCCTACGAGTATGGACGCATCATCGCCGAACTTAACTCGCGCGTGCCCGGCGCCGACAAGATCGTCTTCAGCACGCACTGCCATAACGACCTCGGTATGGCGGTAGCCAATTCTCTGGCCGGTGTCCGCAACGGCGCCCGTCAAGTCGAATGTACCGTCAACGGCATCGGCGAACGCGCGGGCAACGCCGCGATGGAAGAGATTATCATGTCCATCCATACCCGGCCGGATTTCTTCAAGGATATCCAGACCAATATCCACACGACCGAAATCTTCCGGACCAGCCAGATGGTTTCGCGGATGACGGGCTTTGTCATCCAGCCCAACAAGGCCATCGTCGGCGCCAATGCCTTTGCGCACGAGTCCGGCATCCATGTGGACGGCATTCTCAAAGAACGAACCACCTATGAAATCATGACACCCGAGACCATCGGATTACCGGGATCGCGGATGGTACTTGGTCGCCACAGCGGACGAGCGGGATTTGCGGACCGATGCAAAACGCTGGGTTTCGAGTTGAGCAAGGAAGAGATCGACTCGGCGTACAAAAAGTTCACCGAGATCGCCGACAAAAAGAAAGAGATCTTCGACGAGGATATTACCGCCATCATCAACGACGAAATCCGCGTTGTCGAACAGCGGTTCACGCTGGAATATCTGCATGTATCCAGCGGCACGGGCACCCTTCCTACCGCCAGCGTGAAGATTCGCGTCGCCGACGAAGTCAAACTCGCCGCCGCGTTCGGCGACGGCCCCGTCGATGCCGCCTACGAGGCGATCCGCCAGGCCGTGCAGCTTTCCCCCAAGATCGAGGACTACGCGATCCGCGCGATCACCGCCGGCACCGATGCCCAGGGCGAGGCGACCGTTCGTATCCGCAATGGCAAACGATCCTTCCTGGGGCGCGGCGTCTCGACGGATATCATCGAGGCCAGCGCCAAGGCATTCATCGATGCCTTGAACCGCATGGCGGCGGCGGAAAGCCGTGATCTTGAATCTGAAAAAGCAAACTTATAAAAATACTAAGCACTAAATACTAAGCACTAAACAATAAGGACAAATAAGAAACAATAAATTCGAAACAAATAAACAATGATCGAAAAACAAGTTACGAAACAATATGATCTGGAAGACAGAACCTTTCAGTTTGCCAAACAGGTTCGGGATTTCGCAAAAGGGTACCCAAACAACTTTATGTCCTGGGATGATGTTCGGCAATTGATTCGATCCAGCGGTTCGGTCGGTGCCAATTATATTGAGGCCAATGATTCGCTCAGCAAGAAGGATTTTGCCATGCGGATAAAGATCTGCAAAAAGGAAGCAAAGGAAAGCCGGTATTGGTTGAAGCTACTCGAAAGCCGAAAAGAATCCATTGAGGAACAGCGGTCAAAATTAGAACAGGAAGCGACTGAGTTAAGCTATATATTCGCCGCTATATTACGAAAGAGTGAATAGAGTTGTTTTCATTTTGTGTCTTTGGATTATTTGAATTTGTTTCGAATTTAGGATGTAGAATTTAGTGCTTATTTTCAGTCCCTTAGCGCGAGATTGAATAGGAGATTTGTTTGATGGGAATGACGATAACAGAAAAAATCCTCGCCCGCGCGGCGGGCAAACAGGCCGTCGAGCCCGGCGATCTGGTCAATGCGAAGATCGACGTGATCATGTGCCACGACGTGACGACGCCTCCGGCCATCTCGATGCTCAAGGCCAAAGGCATTGATCGCGTGTCCGATCCGGATACGATCGTGGTGACGCCGGATCACTTTCAGCCGGCCAAGGATATTCAGAGCGCCGAGCTGCACAAGCGGCTCGACACATGGGCAAAGGAAAAAGGCATACGGCATTATTATCCCGTCGGTCGTGCGGGCGTGTGTCACGCGCTGCTTCCGGAACAGGGACACATCCGACCCGGCGATGTGATTGTAGGCGGTGATTCGCACACCTGCACGTATGGCGCATTCGGGGTCTTCAGCACCGGCATCGGTTCGACCGATCTGGCCGCCGCGATCGCAACCGGCGAACTTTGGTTCAAGATCCCTGCCTCGATGAAGTTTATCCTCAATGGCCGTCTCGGCAAGGGTGTGTATAGCAAGGATGTGATTCTGGAGGCCATCCGTCGGATCGGCACCGATGGCGCTCTCTATCGTGCGATGGAGTTCGTCGGCCCGGCCCTGAAGGATATGACCATGGAGGCCCGCATGACCATGACCAATATGGCCATCGAGGCTGGCGGTAAAAACGGCGTGATCGCCGTCGATGATGTGACTCGTGCATATCTGGATCAGCATCTCAAAGGCAGGAAGGATTTCACCGTCTTCGAATCGGATCCCGATGCCCGCTATGTGTCCGTCGAGACGATCGACTGTTTGGCGTTGGAACCGATGGTGGCGATGCCTCATTTACCGAGCAATGGCAAACCTGTCGGTCAGTGTGCCGGGTTGCCGATGGATCAGGCGTATATCGGGAGCTGTACGAACGGCCGTATCGAGGACCTTCGCATCGCCGCAGAGATTATCAAGGGCCGCAAGGTCAAGATCCGCACGATTGTCGTGCCCGCTACACCGACCATCTGGCGGCAAAGCATCGACGAAGGACTGGCGCAGATTTTTGACGATGCCGGCTGTGTGGTCAGCGCCCCAACCTGTGGTGCGTGCCTCGGCGGGTTCATGGGGATTTTGGCGGCGGGTGAAAAGTGCGTGAGCACCACCAACCGAAACTTTGTCGGCCGTATGGGAAGCCCGAAGAGCGAAGTCTATCTGGCCAGCCCGGCTACCGCCGCGGCCAGCGCTGTCGAAGGTAAACTGACCGACCCAAGAGGATTTATTTAACCACGGATTACAGATTTCACGGATTAAGAGATTCATTAAAGAATCCGTGTCATCCGTGAAATCCGTGGATTCCTTGTTTTAATTTTTTGGAGACAGTTATGGCGATTGCACATGTATATAAACGCGATCACATCAATACCGACGAGATCATTCCGGCCCGTTATCTGAATACGGATAACGTATCAGAGTTGGCCGGACACTGTATGGAAGATCTGGACACACAGTTCGTCAAAAAGAGTAAGCCCGGCGACTGCATCGTTGCCGGCGACGACTTCGGCTGCGGATCGTCGCGCGAACACGCCGTCTGGGCCCTTCAGGGAGCCAAAGTCGGCGCTGTGATCGCCCAATCCTTCGCGCGGATCTTCTACCGCAATTGCATCAACTGCGGATTCTACCCGATCGAGCTGCCCGATGCGATCAATCTCATCCACAACGGCGACGAGATCAACATCGACTACCATGCCGGAACGATCTTCAACCGTACGCAGAACAACACGGTTCGTTTCAAAGCCCTTCCGGATTTCGCTTTGTCCATCGTCCGCGACGGCGGCCTGCTGGAGCATATTAAGAAGTTGGCGACGTGATCGAATGAGAAGACGAAATGAATAGATGAGTGTTATTTGGTCCGTGAAATCCGCGGAATCCATGGTTAGAATAGAATCTGAAAGCAAGAGTAGGAATAGAAAGGATAATGAATGCCAAAGACGTATAAAATCGCAGTCATCGGCGGCGATGGAACCGGCCCCGAAGTAACCGCCGAGGCCGTTAAGGTCATGGATGCCGCCGCGGCCAAATTCAAATTCAAGGTCGATAAAACATTCTTCGACTTCGGTGGCGAACGATACAAACGCACCGGCGAAACCCTGCCCGACAGTGCGGCCGCCGAGTTGAAAAAATTCGACGCCATCCTTCTGGGCGCGATCGGCCACCCGGACGTCAAGCCGGGAATCCTCGAAAAAGGATTATTGCTCCGCATGCGTTTCGAGCTGGACCAATACATTAACCTCCGCCCCGTTCGCCTGTTTCCCGGCGTCGAGTGCCCCGTCAAGGGCAAGGGCCCCAAAGAAATCGACTACTGTGTCGTCCGCGAAAACACCGGCGATCTGTACTGCGGAGCCGGCGGTTTCACGCTTAAGGGTACGCCCAACGAGACGGCCGTGCAGACCTCGATTTACACGCGATTCCAGGTAGATCGCTGCCTGAAGTACGCCTTCGAGTATGCCCGCAAGTACGGCAAGAAGGCCCGAGGCATCGGCCCGGAAAACACGCTGGCCCTGTGCGGCAAGACCAATGTCCTGACCTTCGTCTATGATCTCTGGGAGCGCGCCTTTCACGAGATGGGCGAAAAATTCTACCCCGACATCCGCCGCGATTACTACCACGTCGATGCGACCTGCATGTGGATGATCAAAAATCCCGAATGGTTCGATGTGATCGTAACCGGCAATCTGTTCGGCGACATCATCACCGATCTGGGCGCCATCACGCAGGGCGGAATGGGCATCGCCGCCGGCGGCAACATCAATCCCGAAGGCGTCAGCATGTTCGAACCCATCGGCGGAAGCGCTCCCAAATATACCGGCAAGAATGTCATCAATCCTCTGGCCGCCATCTGCGCGATGCAGATGATGCTCGAAACGCTCGGCCTCGATAAAGCCGCCGCCAAAATCGAGCAGTCGGTCCGCAAAGTGACTTCGGAAAAACTGAAATCCCTCGCCGCCGGCAAAATGGGGTTCTCCACAAGCCAGGTGGGCGATATGGTTGCCCAACTCGTTGCCGACTAACCGAAGAGAAGATTTTCAAGTCCAAAGAAAAGGGGCACAGGATGATGTGCCCCTTTCTATTGTGCCGGGTGTTTCTATCGAAAGAATTGTATTATAAAACCTCCACGGCGATCGCCGTGATATCGTCCAATTCGCTTCGGGGAACATTTCTCCGGCGAGCCAGGTCCCCGAATTCCCTCATCATGTCATTGACCGGCAGATGGGCGAGCGATAGAAACTCGGGTGCAAACAGAAACCGCCGCGAATCATCGCACTGTCCGATCAGCGATTCGCATCCATCGGAATAAAGCAATATCTTGTCGTGCGGGGTCAATTGAATCGCCTTTTGCTCGAAATCCGCGTCTTCGAATACCCCGAGCAATCCCCCGCGGCTTTCAAGTTGTCGGGGCATTTCGTTCGGCCGGATCAACACCGGATACGGATGGCCCGACCGCGCCAACGTGAGCTGCATCGTGCGAATATTCAGCAGGCAATAGCAGCACGTCGCGAAAAGACAACCCTTGAGATGCTGCTCGGCCATTCGCCTATTGGCTTCCGTCAGAACATGCAAGGGGGGAAATATTCGATACTGATTGCCGTGGGTTTCCCGCATGATGATCGCCTGCTTAAGAAACATCGTCAACAGAGCGGCCGGCATCGAGTGTCCGACCGCATCGGCAATGTAAAAACCGATGTGTTGTTCGTCAAGCCGACGGACATCGTAAATATCGCCCGAAACCCATTCCGCGGGTTCATAGACAACGGCCCAGCGGAGTAGATCGCTGTTGGGCAGTTCCTGCGGCAGAAAGTACCGTTGGACTTCCCCGGCCATACGAAGCTGTTCGGCCGTATCTTCGGTTAATTCAAGAGGATGGGAATGCGAGTTGTTTTTGGACTCCGTTTTCCCGCCGCAAAGACTTCGATTGTAGGCGATATTGGTTTCGATGCGACCTTCAAATTCGGCCGGAGTGGCGGATTGAAGGATGGTGGCCAGTTTGAATTCCGCGAACGGAAACCGGATCTGGTCGTTCAGCAGAATCGTGGCGACATTAACTTGTTCGAGCTGTTTGAGAGATTGTAAAATCTTCTCTCGCAACGATGGATCGATTTCCGTCGTATCGAGGATGACGGTGCCCACTACCTTGAAATCGTTGACAAAATGCGTGAACTGGTCGATTTGAACCTTTGCCCATGTATAGTTTTGACGCTTCAGGAAAGCTCGAATCGGTTGTGGAATACTCGGTTGGTTTGTGACAAACAGGACATCCACAAGCGAAGATACGGATTCGGGCGTTTCGATTGTCGCCTGATAAGCCATTCGTAACCTTATATTAAATAATAATGTATGGCAAGAATTCCCGCGATTCTGATCCGGCGCGCGGATATTCGATTCCAGTATCGGCCATAAAGGTACCCGGGTTAACGGGGAATGAGGAAAGAACGTTGTCATATTCGAACCAAGTGAAACGATTCGCGGAAACCATTGACTCAACCCGTTTTATGGGACGTCGAGAAAGAAAACGGTTTCGTGCTGGTCCTACGGATGGCTACCAATGCATCGATGGAAAATCCGCTTGACGCGCCGGGAAAGTGTGCGAAGATTGCATCGTTGGCGAGTGTGATTTCCCCCATACGGACATACATGGAAAGGGATGGCGATGGAACTACTCGAAGCGATGAGTCGGAGATATTCCTGTCGGGCCTATCAGGATCGACCCGTCGAGGCGGAAAAGCTTCAACGGATTCTGGAGGCGGCCCGGCTGGCGCCGTCGGCGAAGAACCTGCAGGACTGGCGATTTGTGGTTGTCACGGATGCAGAACTGAGAAAACGCTTGTGCACGGCGGCCAACAACCAGGCCTTTGTCGGCCAGGCGCCGGTGGTCATCGTCGCCTGCGGCATTGTGGATCATGTGATGCGCTGCGGGCAGGCGGTTGGTCCGATCGATGTGGCGATTGCCCTGGAACATATCGCTCTGGAAGCTACCGAACAGGGGCTGGGAACCTGCTGGATCGGATCGTTCTACCCGGACCAGGTACGACAAATCCTGGGCATTCCGCCCTCGGCGGATATTATCGAATTGATGGCGCTGGGATATCCCGCCGACAAGCGGGGACCCATTAAGCGGGAGCCCGTTGACAAGATCGCTTGTTACAACCGATGGCAATTTTAATTTCCATTTTCCGATCGGAACGATGGCCGATTGTCTGAACGATTGACTCCGGGAAAAAACGCATGATCAAACAATGGATCGCAATCCTCTGGGTATGGACGGCCGGAATCGGCATGGCCGAAACGACGCCGCTTTTCGATTTTGAATCCGGAACCTATGACGGCTGGACGTTGGAAGGCGAGGCGTTTGCGCCCAAACCGTTCAACGCCAGGGCATGGATCGACGCCGAAGGATACGGGCGGCTCCATCGAAAATATTCGGGTTTTCAAGGTAACTATATCGCCAAAACGGGACAGACACGTCATGAGAAAAATCCGGACGGAAAACTGATCAGCAGTCCCTTCGAAATCAGCAAGAACTACCTGACGTTTTTGCTGGCCGGAGAAGTCCATCCGCTGGTCAAGGTGTATCTGGAAGTCGATGGCAAGGAAGTTCGCACGGCTTATGGTAACAATTCCTATGATCTGCGCGCCCGCGGCTGGGATGTCAGGGATCTCAAGGGCAAACAAGCCCGAATCGTGATCCAGGATACCGCGCCGTGCCATTCGCTGATCCGTGCCGATTTCTTCCAGTTATCCGACGAACCGCCTCCGGAGGTCTGGGCGTTCGACCCACGATGGCAGGAGAGTTCCTGGGTCCGCGCCGGCGAATTCCGGCCGAGCCTCGAAGCGGGCAAAGATCAGGCGGTGTATCATCATACCATGTGTCTCGGCCACGACGGCAAATGGCATCTTTTCGGATCGCTGGCGACGGAGAAATCGCTCTATACGCCTCTGGATCACAAGCAAATCGTTCACGCCGTCGCCGATCGGCTGGATCAGCCAACGTGGAAGAATCTCGGCGTCGTGATGAAAGCGGATTCGCAGTCCAAAGAGAAGTTTCTCTGGCAGCCGAACGCCGTTTTCCACGACGGGAAATACTACCTGTTTTATATCGGCGATGGAACGTTATGGACTCCCAGCGACGGATGGTACGATCGCTGGCAGGAACAATTTCCGCGATGGTTTCCCGAAGACCAGCGCGACAAACTGAATCCGCCGAAAAATGGTCCATATTATTTATATTTGGCCACATCCACGGACGGACAGATTTGGCAGCGACACAAGGAAAGCCCGTTGTTTTCCGACAGCCCCTTTCTCTTTACGCCCTACGTCATCCGCGTACAGGACAAGTGGGTCATGTATTATGCCTCGGCCATGCCCGCCAACGAGCTGGGTCTGCACGGAATTTTCTATCGCGTCAGCGACGACCTGATCCACTGGTCGGGACGACGTCCGGCGATGTTGTCGCGGGAGTATCAGGTATGGACGGAACATTCGTTCATCGAAGAGCCGGTAATCTTTCGCCGGGGAAAATGGTGGTATCTTCTGGCCGGGCCGATGAACAATGACAACCAGTCGCGGTATCATTTTCAACAGGTCTTTCGCGGAGAAGATCCGTTTTTCTGGGATCCGTGGCGCGACGGGGAATACGCCGATGATCGGATGCGATGCAAGGGAATCTTCATGGACGGCCACGGCAAGATCCTTCGCGACAAGGACGGCCGATGGTTTATCAGCCACGCGGGGGCCTATGCCGGCGGAGTCTGGATCGCCGAACTTCACTGGAACGATTCCCAGCCGGATTCCGTCGATAGTTCCCTCGATAGTTCAACCGAGTGATTTGATCCTACCCCAAGTTAGATGCCAGCGTCAAAAGTTTTGAATGGAAATCAATGCGATAAATCTTTACAAA
>CAYLSB010000009.1:0-83550 GCA_964386005.1 uncultured Pirellulales bacterium
GCCATATAAAGCGGCCGTACTAAAGGATCCAAGTCCCATTTCCAAAACATCCCCGCCATAAAAATCCAAGTGGCTATACCCCCCCAAAGAAAGAGCACGAATTCCACCTATTGGATCCTCACTATAAGACGATGTGTTTTCTATTCTGGCATAGCTCCATTCCGTCAAGGTCAAGGAAATCCCCCCCCCCCTGTCATCAGAAGGGTTTCATGATCCGATAACGTTCCAAAACTCAAGAGACCGTCTGTTACTTCATAAGTGTATCCAGCCAGAACAGGAAATGACATTGCCAGATATAATACAATAATCATGCGTTTCATGGTTTAACCTCCTTCGAATTATAAGATGATATTTCCGTTTCCTGAATGTCAATCAGACTTTGATAGACCTTTTCCATAAATTGCCGCCATACGTCGGCATCGATTTCCTCTTGGATCGAATCGTCCGTTAACCAGAGTTGTTCAAGGAACTCGACTGTATGTGCCAATTCGGTTATTTGTTCACCAATCGATTTTTCTGGCTCTTCTGTTTTTGCTATTGATATCGATATGGTTTCGGATGATGTGATTTGTGATTCAGATTGCGATGATGAGCCACCCATCATCATACTCAACAACATTTCCTGCAAATCCAGACGCCAGCAGGCTACCCAGAGCCAGTTATATTCTTCGAAAAAGATCGCCAAATCTGCCAGGTCAACGGCCATATCCTGATCCAGATCACAGACTGGATTGAAACGTTCCTTGTCAGTCTGACTGATGAAATTAATACTGTTTGGATCACTCACATAGTTTGGGTTATTCGGATCACACAAGGGATTATTGGGATCGTAGGTCATCCAAGATCGAGAGAACTTTTCGAACTCAAGATAGTTGACCACTCCGTCGGCGTTCCAATCGAGAGGATGATAGACATCCGTACAAGCGACTTCGTCAGCCCCCATATCCACGATTGCCGAACTATTATTATCACCATCGAGAATTCGATCATCCCAATCCATATCCACCTCATCGATCCCGATTCCCGTATTATCTCCTTTGTCGATACAGGGCGAATCGCCCAATAGGTGGACATTATTCGGCTCGTTGCTGTACGCAAAATCGGGCTTGTTCCTTACTTTCTTCGACACACAACCAATCCTCCTGCAGCAAACAAAAGCAAAGACAATGGTTCGGGGATGATCGTGAATTTGATATTATCAATCGCCGGATCGTAGCCGTAATTTGTATGGTCGATCAATTGGATATTGAACAGCGAATCGTCGCCCCAGGTTCCTCTCAGAATCTTGGTCAGGGTATTATAAGTGTAGTCCTTAACAAGCATTTCAATATGGGGAATCCATACAAGTTCCGCCGGTTGACCTTCGTATTTCCAGGTAATCTGCCAGCTATCGAGAGTATCGATCCGTCCGCCGTACAAAATACACTCTGCATTATCTGAGATATGTAAATTTGCGATTTCACCCGCAAAAAAGGACAAGTGACTCCAATCCGTCAAATTCGTATCGACGAGCCCACCTGAATCCCACTGAAGAGGAGCAGTATTGAGTATATCCACGATACCATAATCTTCTACTGTTAAAATATCCCCCCCCCCCCTGTTATGAGAAGAGATTCATTTCTTTTGATGGTCATACTTCCAAAATAACCATCGTTAATCGTATAATCGTATCCCGCAATCGCTGATATAGAACAGGTTGCCAAAATGATCATTGTAAACGTTTTCATTGGATTTCCTCCGGAAGATCAAAAGTTTGGGTGTTTAATATGATTTCGCTGAATGCGTTATACACTTCACTCATGAATTGCTGCCACTTTACAGGATCAATCTCCTGCTGAATCGACGGGTCTTCAAGCCACAATTTTTCAAGGAATACGATAGTATCCTTCAATTCAAAAATCTGTTCCTTTACCGATTTTTCAGGCAGGATTGCCGTTGTTTTTTCGACCGATAGAGTTGACAACGACTCCATTTGCATCCCGCCTTCGGAAGACATACTCATCATTTGCTGCAAAGCATCAGCCGTTAAATCCAGACGCCAGCAGGCCACCCACAACCAATTAGACTCGTCATAAAGAACAGCCAAATCTCCGAGATCAACATCCAAATCTTCGTCCAAATCACATTGCGGATTGAAACGATCTTTGTCCGTCTGGCTAATGAAGTTAATACTATTGGGATCACTGACAAAGTTTGGATGATTCGGATCGCAGAGTGGATTGTTGGGATCGTAGGTCATCCATGCACGGGAGAATTTTTCGAACTCGCCGTAATTGACAACTCCATCGGCATTCCAATCCAGAGGATGATACACGTCATCGCACTCCGGATTGACCTCATCGGCCCCGACATCGACATAATTCCCCATCACCCGGTCTTCGCCGTCGATGTCTAATTGTCCAGTGTACGACAGCGAAGGATTCCCCTTGTTGATGCAGAAAGAATTCGCCGCAAGGTGAACATTGTTGGGCTCGTTGATATAGGCAAAATCCGGCTTATGGGAGAAATTGTAGTTCGCATCCAATGTCGTACTGGTTCCCGCGGGATCATTCGGATCGTAAACACAACTATAATGAGTCGTTACCTTATATCCCGCCTGCTGTTCACCGTTACCAGATAGATTGTTATACCAGAGGATGCAATTCTGGATATCCGGTTTATTGACATAACTGGGATCATTATCTACATATGAAATCCCCGCATTTCTATTGTAAGCAATGGTATTGTTATGAAAATTTGGAATTGCTTGTGGATTTTTAACTCGGATGCCAAAATATCCAGGATCAGAATTGCCATTTCTACATATTGCGCTATTGTTCATTGTAGAAATAGAATCTTCTAAGTATACTCCATATTGTTGATTATCCTGAATATAACAATTTTCAATGGCTATCACATTCCCAATCCCGCTTTGAAAAATTCCATGAAAGATGTTATTCCTGATTATACACCATTTGATTGTCGCATCGCATCCAAGCCCGCGAATTCCGTATTGGAGGTTGTCCTCGATCACACAATTGGAAAGTGTATAGGTAACGCCATCAGCTAATATTCCCTGCCCCGAATTCTTTGCCTCTTTCACCGTCACACCATCCAGCAGGGTATCATCGCCCATCGTTACCACCGTTTCGTTTCGCGTGGTCGGGCTTCCAATGCCCGTCAGGATCGTCACATACTCCCGCGGCCGTCGGTCGTTCGGATCATACTCGCCGCCGCGAAAGCCGCCATAAACGCTGACATTGTCGGGTATCTTGAAGGTGTCGGTTACGCGATTCCCCGGCTTATACGTCCCACGAGCAATCCAGATCGCATCCCCGCAGCCCTTGTCCGCGCGGTCAATCGCATCCTGCAAGTCCGTATAGGCATCCCGCCAGCTTGTCCCGATGTTGGCCCCTGTGGCCGTGTCATCGACGAAAATGATCCCGCCCGTATCCCAGCAGCACACCGGAGTACTTTCGGATGCGTACCCCATACCGATATCGCTCTCGGCCCAGACCTGATTGAGCAATACCCCCGACGGCTCCGCATAGCCATTGACCATCACCGTCAGGGTCAAGACCACCGGATCATCCTCGGCATCCAGCGCCCCAAGCTCCCACGTATAGGTATGCGCCTCCGGATCATATTGCGGATCGAGCGACGGCGGACTCCAGCCCATCACCGCATCATAATCCACCCCCATCGGCAGGGTATCCGTCACGATCACCCACGCATGATCCTCCCCGGCCGGATCCACCGTGATCGTATAGGTAATCTCATCGCCCGGCGAGACGCAATCCTCGTCCTCCACATCGTCCGACTTGCTCACCTTCGGGACTTCCGACGAAACTCGCGCAATCGTGATAACTTCCTCTCCGTTGGCTCCCCCTTTCTCGAACTCCACAAAATCCGGCCCCATCGCCGTGAACGTGTTATGATACGATACGCCCCAGTTACACATGTCATCGGGAATAAGTCCGTCAAAGATCCCGCTGGCCAGGCCCTGCGATGTGAATGTGGTAATCGTTTGACCCGAATTGCGGGTTGCCGTGATCTCCCATTCGTCCGGAAGCCAGGTCATCGCCGGATTCGATGACTCCGCACAGACGAACAATCCCGTAAACGGCACCGCCAGGATATACTCGATGGACTGCGAAAAGAGCGTCATTCCCGCCGCCGGGCCCGCGAGGGTATGATAATTGGAGTCATGACCCGATAGCAGAATTCGCCCCTTGATTCCCGCCGCCAGGACATTGGGGTCCAGACCGGCCATATTGCTTGCTTCCTGTGTCCAGCCGACGATCAGAATGTCATGCGTGGCCAGGTCGTTGATCGTGACGGGATTACCTGGGCTTCGGACGGTAAACGTGGTAATTCCGATCTTTTCCATCGCACGTTGCATCAGATTCTCGCTGTCCCCGCCGTCATAGACCAGAAATTGGTAATCATCCGGGTCAAATCCAAGCTGGAAATTCGCTGGAGGCGGCGGCAACGGCGACGGCGGCGGATCATTCGGAATGAACTCCCCCCAGACAAATACAGGAACTAACATGGACAGAATAAAACCCCACAAAGCCATCCCCGGCAAACCAAAACGCTCCATCATCCCTCTTACACCCGATACCCGCTCCATAAACTGCTCCTTCGTGTCCTGCCATCCCTCCCGGCCGATTCTCCTTGTCGCCATGCCCCTCCCGGCCGGTAAAAAAGGAGCATCTCGGTGTTACGATCCGTATCTCAATCTACAAAGCGACGCAAATGCCGCTTTGTTGATACGGATTCTCAGAAAATCCACGAGGAAGGCCAAAAATACAATATCCCCACGTCAAAAACCTCCCTCAATTCTCTATGATACCATTATTATTGTACCCCCCTGAAACGATTATGTCAAGACAATTCCGGCCATTTTCGCCGGGATTTCCCCAACAATCCCAACTTCATTGAACCAATAAACCGGCCCTATCTGCTTATTGTCCCGGCGATTCCGTTCCGGCTTGCCAGTTGGCCGGATCGTTTCCGCTTTGGTCCGCGTCGGACGAAATCCGGTGGATGCTCTTGCCGCCTCCGTCGGCGCCGATCGGCCAGGGCGTATCATCATAATAGCTCACCTCATCGACGGCCACCCACGGAATCTCCGTATCCGGCAGATCGGGCAGGATCGGTTTTTCCAGCGTGATCCGCTCGGCCGCATTCGACAGATCTCCCGACCACGACCCGAACAGATTGACATTCACCGTGAACGTACCATCCGGATGCAACACCTTGAAGTTGTTGAATCGAACCGTCTCAATCAGCGGATCGAAATCCACGATCACGATCCGGCCGCCCGCCGGAATGGATTTGTTGGCGGGGAAGGTGTATTTAACGCCATTGTCGATCCGCCAGGGACCCTGCTCGGTGAACAGGGTCACCGCTTGCGCTGTCGGATTATACAGCTCAATATACTCCTCGCCGCCGCCGGCCGGGTGATACTGGATCTCGCTGATCACGACGTGATCAAACGGGGAAGCGTTCGGCTGGTTCCGCGTGGGCGTCAAGGCAAACCAATACTCGCCGCCGTCGGGAAGGCGGCCGAAGGAAATGTCGTTTTCCTGTCCGGCGAATTTCACCGCATCGACCACGCGATCCTCGGCGGTACCCGGCAGGCAGGACAGAATGACCCTCTCGCCGGCCTTGTTGAGACCGAAGCCCGACGGGAACGGACTGTGAAATCCGGTGATCTCGTCGAACACGACCCGCTCGCCCGACCCAAGCGACTGCTGAGGCAATCGCCATTTCTTCAGATCGTCCAGATCGTCGCTGAGATAATAATCCCCCAGCTCGACCGAGCCCGCGGAAACGTTGATCAACTCGATCCAGTCGTTGGAATCGATCAGCGGATTTTCTGGATCCGTATAATCGGTATGCGCCATGATCTCATTGACCAGCAATGTCGCCGTCGGTTCCGGATCGTCGGCGCCGGGCGACCCGTTGCGATAGGTGCTGGCCCGCCAGAACGCGGCGTGATTGTACGAGCCGCCCGCCTGATTGGGAATCGCCTCGGCAAGCGGCACCAGCGAATGGCCCGCGCCGTCGGCGGCCTGCGGCCAGAGCCGGCCGTCGGAATATTCGAAGTCGGCGATCACGCCGTTCCAGTAATCCTCCAGCTTGATCCGCTCGCCGCTGTTGGCCAGCTTCTGGGAATTCTGCGCCGACGAATACTGCCCCGCGATTCGTCCGGCAAGATCCTGAGCGTAGCGGCTCAGAAACGCCGGCGTGTTGCTGACCACCAGCACGAATTCGCCCGGCGATAACGATGTAACGCCGGAGGTTGAGAACGCAAAGGTGATTCCGGCGGTGAAGGAGACATTCGACAGGTCCAGCGTCTCATCTCCGATATTCTTTAGCTCAATATACTCGAAATCGTCGTCCGTGTAATTTCCCGAAGCGGGCGGAAGCGGATTGTACATGATCTCGGTGATCCTCAGGTTTTCGACCACCCCCGCGGCGACCGGGGGCGCCGATCGGAACTGGACGGGATCGGACCAGTGCGACCACCGGCCGGACGTGTCCTTCATCCGGCAGCGAACGCGATACGTGCGGTTGGCCCTGACCGCGTTGGCCGGAATCTTGATCGTCGATGCGAACGTCGTCATCTCCGGCGACTCCCACAACGTCTCGATCTCGTACTTGCGCGGCTTGCGATTGTAATTCTGCGGCTGTACCGGATTGGGTTCGCCCGACACCGGCGTGGCCGTCAGTTTGCAATCAAAGAAGCAGTCGCTGCTGCGATCGATATAGATATTGAACACCTGCACCGCCATCACGTTCCGGCCGCGGCGAAGGAACGAATACGGTTTGGCGATTTCAAACGAAGCATAACCGTTATCCTCGCGCGTTCCGCTGGCGGTCTCGTTATGGGCGACGTTTTCGCCTTTGACATAATCATTCGCCACGCGAGTCCCGTTGATCCAGACGTTGATGCCGTCGTCGTAAAGAGCTTCCAGGACCAGCTTGTCGATCTTGTTGGGATCGTCGATTGTGAATTCCTTGCGAAGGTAGATCGTCGTATAATAATACCGCATGTCGCCGAGTAACGAACCCATGGCGGGATATCCGTTGTCGTCGTATCCGACAGGCGCATTTCCCTCGAACCACGACGTGCTCGCCGGATCGTCATTGAAATCGAGTTGTCGCCACGCTTCATACGTGGATGCGGGTTCGTCGTTGCCTTTGAAGTATCGCCATTTCGATTGGGCCGGGATCAACACCGTATCCGTTTCCGGATCGGGATCGGTAACGACGCTGTTCGGTTCGACCTCGGCGATCCGCCACTTCATCGCGGCGAAGGTACCCGCGCCCTGCGGATCGGCAAACGCCGACGTCTGAAAGATCAGATCGTTGACGGCATAATCGGCCGTGCCCGCATACGTCACCGTCGGCTTGGTGGGAACGGCGTTGTCTTCCCAGTAGGTGTTGAAGGCCCGATATCCGGTGATATAGTCTTTCATGATCTGCGTCATCCCGCGGAAGTCCTTCGTCGAGGCCTTCTGGTAAAACCGACCCTGACCCGCTTTGCTGGAGTTGACGTAGCCGGAGATCATGATCGGGTTGTAATCCCACATGGCCCGGTCGGCATCGACGATCGTCGGCCCGTCCTTGGGCGTGTCGATGATCGCCGCGTATTCGTCGATCAATTGATACGCCTGATCGGTGTTATAGAACAGATCCATGAATTCGCGATAATAATTCTCGAATTCCAGCTTCAGCCCCGCGTTGCTCATGATGGCGCCTTCGTTGCGGAACAGGTCTTCGCCGCTGCCGAACATGTTGTTGGCCCAGGTCAGGTCCAGATCCCAGATGTATTGCGTCCACCGATGGGTGAATGGATTGATGTACAGGAAATAGTTCTTGCCGTAGGCGATGTCGCCGTGATGAATCCCCTCGACCACGCAGCGGAAGGAATAATAACGATTGACATCGACATTGTTTCGCCACCAGGCCTCGGTGGGATTCGTGCCGCCGCGAACCGTATTGAGAATCCCATACACATCCGACAGATCGCTGACGCAGGTCGCGCCCTGGTTGTTCGGGGGAGTTTCCGGCGAATAGCCCTCGATTTTGAACAGATTGCCGTCGGGCAGTTTGTGTTCGTCGAGGAAATGGCCGTCCACGTTTTCGATCGCCATATACAACCCCCAGAAATCGCCGACGTACTGGGTGGGTCCGACTTCCGCCGCTTCGTCGATGATGCGGAACTGGACCCAGTTGGTCTTGCTGGCCTCGATCCCCGCCAGATTGAACATCTTGAAGCCCACGGCCTCGAACATCCCCTGCTCGCCGCGATGCTGGTAGTCGCCCTGCTGGATGCAGGCGGAGAAATTCAGTTTATTCCATTTTTCATCGTATTTGTTGCCATAGTCGTCCCGCGCCTGGAGGTAGTGGCCGCGGAGGAAGTCGAACTTCCACATGTTCTTGCCCATGGCGTACCGCCAGACGCCGCCGCGGGGACGGTAGGTGATATGATCATAGACCTGGCCATCGTACACCAGCGTACCGTACCAGAAGTGCGTGTCGTCGTACGGGCTATATTGCTGATACCAGGTGGAACCCTCCGCATCGGCCTTTTTGCTGATCAGGTGATAAACCGGCAGCGATCGCATGACATCGATGCCGAAGGTGACGGGGGCATCGACTCCCGGCCGGATCGCTCCGGTCCAGGCAGGTACGCCGTCATAGACGAAGTACGCGAAATTGGGACAGGTGTCCGGGCACTGTGTATCTGTGTAAGGCGCGTTTCGGGAAAACCCCACGGTATCCGTAGCGACGAACTTGTAGCGGATCAGCCGGCGATGGATTTGCAGGCTGGCCGGGAGAACCGCAGTATAAACGTCGTCGCCGGCCGTTTCGTCGCCTCCGGTTCCGTCGTCGAACATGGGGACGCTTGTCCAGTTGGTCGCATAAGCGGCATCGGCAATGTTGATATACCCGCCGGGATCGACGATCTGGTATTTGAGCGTCACACTTGCGACGCCTTCGGGATCGGTGGCCTTGATGGTGATCGTGACCGGCTCTCCGCCCTTCGGCTGGCTGGGCCGGTGATCGACTTGACGCAGAATCGGGGGTGTCTGCGTCGAAAATTCGGCGTTCCTGGCCTTGGGCGTCGGTGTCCGGCCGAGCCAGTTGCCTCCCAAGCTGTTATCCAGGGTCGGATGACGTAACTGAATGGACAATCCGGAACCCGCGACCGGATTCATCGGATTCACGTCGCCCACGATCGGCCAGGGAAAACCGAGTTTGTACTCGACTTCATGGATCGTCTTTCCGGAGGCGTTCTTCAATCGAAGGGTTTCGCCCTCGTTGCTGAGTTTTCCGAGAAACTCGCCGAACGGAGTGAATCCGAATTTGGCCTTGAATTTGGCGGCGTTCTGCGCCAAAACGAGATACTGTTCGCCGCCGAGACTGGCGCCGGCGGGAAAGGTGAAGTCGATCCCCGACGAAAAAAACCAGCCGGAAAGGCCGATCGTCCGGGTGGTGGGATTGTACAGCTCGACAAATTCACATTGTTCTGTTTTTACATCGGGATCATAGTGAATCTCGTTGATGAGGATCGGGCTGAGCGACTTGCCATAGTTGGCGGCCAGCAAAGCGAAATCGCTCCAATTGACCCCGTCGTTGCCGACGAGATCGGCGCAGTCCAACGGGTGACCGACACAGCCGGGGCCGTCGAGCCATTGTTCCGCCATGAGAACCAGATCGTCGAAGGCGATCTTGCAGTCCCGATTGACATCGCCGTCGGGACAGAAAGCCGCCGGAATGGGAGCGGAGAACGCCAGGACCGAAAGAACGGCCGTCCAACATCCCATACGAAATGAGTTGCTCATCTTCCCTGCCCTCTCCAAAAAGGGTTTCCATCATGGCGGCCCAATAGTAGCCGCATTTGTACTTCTACGGCCCCCAGCCTTCTCCGGGCGGCCTTTCCCGGATCGAACACAGACTCTCAACCCGCGGATCGACATAGCCGCCGATGCTATTGTAGCGTATTTTCCGCTATAAATCAAGAATAAGACGGCGGATGACGCCGGAATATACGATAAAAAATTCGGCAAAGCCCCGAATATCGGCAGTCCGGCTGAGCAAACGATGATGACGATAGAATTTATATCCATTTTCCTCCTCCTTATCTATACGGGAAATCGACGATGTCCCTGTTTCAATCGATTCCATATTCAATATAATAATATTATATCATAATATATTTAGATATTCAACTAATAATACCATATATTTGTAGCTATTTCCTTTTCAATGCCCATGATCGCCATTCCTGGCTTGACCCGGCTTCCAGACAACCCGGAAATATTCAATCCATATCGTTCCCCATAGAAACAACCCGGCGCGTGCCAGCCACCGAGCATAGCGAGGTGGATGATTTGTTTCCCATGACAATCGACCCATTTCGTTGTATAATCATTTCATGCGACGAAAAAATGTCTTCATCCTGATCATACTCTTTCTCGTCCTCGCCTTGGGATCTCTCGCCTGGTACCATCGCCTAACCAGCGATATCGAATTCGAAATCCCTGCTTCGAAAATCGTTTTCGCAAACTATTCCATTTCCAATCCATATGTTGTCTTTCAAGATATTGGCGATCTGATCGTCTATGACATGCGGAAGAAATCGAGAACCCTATTACGATCAGGTATCTTGGGATCGCAAATATCGCTGTGTCCCCCATGGATTGTGTGGACGGTAACCAAATCCGATCAATCATTTCTTTATGGGTATGATCTTCGAAATCCCGGGGAATTTCTCATCAACACAAGCGATGACAATCAGATGGTTCCCTCGGTTGACGGCAATATTGTCGTCTGGACTCAAGGGCATGATGAGATTGTCGGATATGATCTGGAGAAAAAGATCAAATTCCAGATTCGCGAGAATCCCAACAAAGAAGAGAAAGTTGGATTATCCACATTTCCAAGGTATTGGATCCGGTGTCCGGATATTGACGACAACCTTGTCGTCTGGTTTCGTGCCGAAGAAAAGAATGAAATAATTGAGGCGTATGATCTCAATTCCAAAACACAAGTCGGGATTCACGTTAAGCCCTCTGAAAAAAGCAGCCTGAAAATATCCGGCCGATATATTGTCTGGAAAGATCGGGAATCGACTCCGGATAAGAAAACCTATATATCATCGATTCTGGTGTATGATCGGATCAGGGGAGAAATTATTACCGTTGAAACGGCAGTCCCCGGACTTCACGATATCGATATCAGCGGAGATATCGTGGTATGGGATGATTCGAAAGATATCTATGCGTTCAATCTGAAAACTCATCGGCGGTTTCCAATTTGCCTGGAACAAGGTGCTCAAGATCATCCTGTCATTTTCGAAAATATGGTAATGTGGCATGATCCCCGTCCGCAGGGCTGGTTATCAAAATTCCTTAAACAAGAACCCAGCCATATCCGCGGCAAGATCTTCCGCCGCTGGCCGGGGGAA
The DNA here is from genome assembly GCA_964386005.1 of uncultured Pirellulales bacterium. GTDB lineage: Bacteria > Planctomycetota > Phycisphaerae > Sedimentisphaerales > Anaerohalosphaeraceae > FEN-1350. The sequence continues at coordinate 11,468 of CAYLSB010000009.1, forward strand.
GAAAAAACGAAGTAGGGGAGGAGTTCAAACTCGTCCCTACAGGTTGATGAGTCCATCGACCAAAAGAGTCGTTGAATAGATTCGCTGTGTTTGCGAAACTGTGCTGTCGATTATGAAATCAATTTCTGGATGGTATGGACGGCATTTCGCACGGTGAGAATTGCTTCGCTTTCCTCGTCGGGCACAGCAATATTGAATTCTTCTTCGATATTCATGACAAACTCGACAACATCCAGGCTGTCAAATCCGAGATCGGTAACAAATTGAGAATCGAGCGATATTCGTTCTTTCGGAATATCGACCTGCTTGCTGACAAGTTCGATCACTCGCTGACTCAGGGTTTCGGTTGTTTGTGTTGACATGCTGATCTCCTATCCTTGTTACGATATGCGTGGATCGCATTGACCAGTTTTCGTATGGTTGAAAAGTCCGGCGTTGTCCGTCCTTTCTCGATACGGTTTAAGGTTTCGACGCGTATGCCCGCCAGCCTGGCCAAATCCTTTTGCGTCAAATCGGAATCCTGCCGCCGCTGCAGCAAACGATCGGCCAGGCCCTGGCCGCTGATATTCATGACATCCAGTGCATCGTTCGTTTTGTGGGTCGCTTGAATCCGGGTTAACGTTCGAAATTCGTCTTCCTGGATAATGACATACCACTTGCCATCCAGGTAAACACGCTGATAAGCTGTTTTCCGATTTTTCATAATTGATATATATATCAATATTGACTTACATGTCAATATGCAAAATCATTTTTTATTTTGGATGGAACAAATTATGGTTGGAGGTCTGCTTATTCGAGGGACGCGAAATCGCACAGGACGCTGTCGGCGATGGGCAATGCAGGTTACGGAGGATAGAGCTCTGCTGAAGAGCAACCCGAGCGCCGCGGCCCGCTGAACAGGATCGGATCGGCTAACCGCCGCCCTGTTTCCCCGAAAGATTCCGGTAGCCCAAAGCGATAAACTCCATCCCGCCTCGGGCGAACCGGCCTTTGTTGTATCTGTTGCGCTTCAAATGAAAATGCGCCAAACAATACCAACGAATCGCCTCTTACTCGAGTCGTACATCAAAATATACGGAATGACGGCCGTATATCTCATAGAAGGGTTTGAAATTCACACCATGGATTTTGAAGCGCAGCGTGCCGGTATCCCCCGTGAAGGATTTTCGAATATCCTCCGCATCGAGGGCCACCTTGCGCCAGGTTGAGAGAGACTGCGATTCTTCCGCCGCCAATAAGACCGGACCGTAGAAAATCCCGGCGATATTGGGTTGGTCCATGACCGGACAGAGATGGAAATTCATCGGCAGCGTCAACTCCACGGTATCGCGATCCCGCCAGGTCCGATTCACAGTCAGGTAAGATCCGGGAACCGCCTCTACGACTTGATTGTCTCCGTTGATCTTGACGACGAAATTTGGAGTGGTCCATTTGGGAACACGCACATGGAGAGCAAAGGTACCCCTTCCGGTCACGGTCAACGTGGTCGTATCGTCGTACGGGAATCGGGTTCGTTGGGTAATGGTCATATTTTTTTCCGGCCAACTCAGAGTCGAGGACACAAAAAGATTGACATACAACGCGCTGTCGTCGGCCCTCTTGAAGTAAATGGAATCCTGAAGCTTGGTGTTGCTTTCCAGGGCGGTTCCGTTGCAACAGGTAAAGCCGTCCATGCGGGCATTGCCGAAGCTTTTTCGCGCTCCCGGATTCAGCGGTACATGATACGTATTGCCGGGATTGTCCTCGTCAACGGAAGCCAGGATGTGGTTGTACAGGGCCCGCTCATAGTAATCCATATACTTGGAGTCCTGATCGAACAGGAAGAGTTGACGGCTGAGCTTGAGCAGGTTGTATGTGGCGCAGGTTTCGTTCTGTCCTCCCTTCGAAAATCCATTGCGAAACAGGGAATCCGGTTGCGCCGTGAAGCACTCGGAATTATTGGGATTCCTGGCCCCGGCCACGCCGCCGATACAGTACATGTAGCCGTTGATACAGAGGTCCCAGAAGTTCTCGGCGATCAAATAATAATCGAGATTGTGTGTTCCTTTGTAGGTTTCCAGCGAACCGACGATTTGCGGAATATGCTGATTGGCGTGCTTTCCGCGGATGGTATCGACATTCCTGGCCAGGCCGTGTGCGTGCGCGGCATTGCCGAAAAAGAAATCGATGTTGTCAAACAGCCGGGCACACTCGATAAACCGCTTGTCCTCGGTAACGGAATACATCCTCGCCAGGACTTCATTCATCCCTCCGTATTCCCCGGCAATATAGCGGTTCCACATGCGGATACGGGTTTCCGCAGGTACGGCTTGAAGACGCTGATAGATCCAGCCCCCCATGCCCTTGGCGATATCAAGGGCCTTGGGGTTGCCTCCGACTTCATAGCAGTCCATCAGGCCGGCCAGGATCTTGTGCAGGGTGTAATACGGCGCCCAAATCTGGTTATTGTTGCCGCCATAGGTCGCGCCCTGTTCGAGCAGGATGAATTGATCGGGCGGATATCCGCTGATAAATCCTTCGCCCCAATTCCAATAGTCTGTGCGGATACCTTCCCGACTCAAATCGGAGTCGTAATCGCTCTTGCCCGGACCGGGCGGGACGGTCGCCGGATCGGCGTTATATGGACCGCCGGGTATCGCGGGCTTGCCGGATTTTTGCGACAGGTCATACAGAACATCGATCATGTACTCCATTTTCCGCGCAAATGTGGCGTGCAGTTCGACATCGTAGGTCGTACTGGCATACGCCTGGGCTATGGCCGTCAAATAGTGACCGCTGGCATGACCGCGCAATCGCGTGGTCTGGCTGTCCCAGCCCTGTAGAGGACGTATGTTTGTGGGTTGCGCCTGGCCGAAGGCATCGCGGAAATTGTACAGAAAGACATTGGGGTCGGTCTTGGCCAGAACCAGGACAAACTTGTCGCGATTCTTCAGGAATGGAGTATCGCGTCCTTCCGGATCGGGATCCAGAACCACCTGCCCCAACGGAAACGGTTTCAAGCCGGGTTTCGGAGCCGGATCGGGAACGGACTTGGCCGACACGATGATGGTCGCCTTGGGTGTAAACGCGGTACCCGGCACGCTACCGGTCAGGGTATAGGTTCTGGGCCGAGTAACATCGCCGTTATCTGTGGGGGCCGGCCAGATCACGCGGACCCAAAGACCGTCAACCCGGTCTCGACAGGTTCCGGGAATCGAACGAGGCAGATGCGGCAAATTCCCGACAGTCGTTTGTACCGTGATATCCGGCACGCCGATCAATCCTTTGATCACCGAGGGGGCGCCTTCTTCGGCTTGCATCTGTACCGGCCTGGGAGTCTGATCTTCTTCAAGGGCCGGGCTCTTCTTGTCCGAGATGGCGTTGTGGCGAATCACGGCTACCTGTTCATCGCTGAGCGGGATGCCATAGAAGCGGATATCGTACACGTTTCCGCAAAGGTTGGAGGTATCGTCGTCGAATGACTTTCCGATTGTCACCTGATTGGCGGCGGCATCGTCCGAATGAAGAATATCAGCCGGAGACAAATTCACATCGGTACTTTGCCCCACGCGTATGCCGTCCACATACAAGCTCAGGGTTTTCGCAGAGGCGTCCAGCACGGCGGCCAGGTGCACCCATTGTCCGGCCGTAATCCCGAATGAAGCGGGCCCCTGTTCCCGATCGGAGCCGCCAACCGTAATGCGAACACGGCAGCCATTGGACCGTTCTCTGCCCGTAGCCATACAATAGAAATAGCGGTCAGGGCCTTGCCTCAGGTCAATGAATCGCTGATTGCGGGTCGCGTCCTTGACCTGAATCCATCCGGTTATGCTGAAATTTTCAGCCCCTATGAATGCCTGCCCCGGAATCTGGACATAGGCCCCGTTTGTGCCGCCGGGCAATGAAAGCACCTTGCCGAACTTCTCGTCCTCGATAAAAGCGGCCGGCCGGCCATGCAGGGTGGCATGATAATGGTTCCTCGACCGGTCTTCGATATTTCCGTCGAACAGGTAACGTGCGATCAATGCGGTCTCGCCGATCCCATCGAGAAATTGGTCACCGTCTCCCGATTGCGCCAAAAAGGGCACAGTCCCCACCCATGTTAGCCACAATAGAAGACCCACAATAGGCACTTTACTCATGATTGATTCCTCCGATTGCGGTGAAATTCGGCGACAGAATCCCATATAGGCGCTCAGATGAAATCATGTATCGATCCAATTACCTGCTGTCTATGGTTTTCCAGAGATTATAATCCGTGAAAGGATATCGTACAATTCTCTACTGTTGCATTCACAAAAATCGACGATAGGCCAATCCGGTTCGAACGCTCCGTCATCGGTTTTATCTTGACATCTCACCTCCGGTGTTATAGAATAAAACTCTTTCTTGTATCGTGTCTGATTTTTTTAATGATTGAGGATTTTCCGGAGTTGGGATTGACATTACAATCAATTGAGGAACCACCACATTTCGGCGGGAAAAAAACATGAAGACATCACTGTTCTCAAGGATTTCTTGCGCGGCCATCATGATTCTGGGGTGCTGGATTGGGGCCAACGCCAACGCAACGATCGCCAATCCCGGCCAGACCCTTCAGGCGGCGCTCCAGGCAATTGTATTTTCGAATACCCCTGAAACAACCGTTCTCCACTACAACTTTAATGATGGATTCCCAAATGTACCAATGAACGCAACCGGCCTTACGGAGCAAATCGGCTCTCACGATATCTCAGGCAACGGTCGCCACATGTACGCGTGGGATAATTATAATGGCCCCCTGTTTTCCAATCTTGGCCAAACCCCCACGGGTCGCGGCCTTAGCGCCGCCTTCGACGGTCACAGGGATGGCTACTGTTTCGATTCTGACCTGCTTGGCTGGAGCCCCGACACCTGGACCATCGAGTTGGCCTTCAAACTGGACGATCTGTCGGGCTGGCGAACCTTCATCGGCAGGGATGGTTGGGTCCAGTTCGACGGACAGACCGTCGGTTTCGAGGCCTCGTTCTATCTCCAGAAGAACGCGGTCAACGGCGCCGTTCGCCTCAACTTCGCCACCGTCAGCGGAGAACGATATGTCTTAGACTCATCGCTGTTTCCATCGGCCGGGAAATGGTACCGTTTCGCGGTTGTCGCCGCCGGCGACCATATCCAGATGTACTCTGCCGGTCCCGACGGTAGCGACTGGCAAGATGCGGGGTCGTTCTTGTTGACGACGGGCCTTGATCATTCATTGCTGCCGACCGGCATCTGGACCTTTGGCCGGGGTTGGTACTATGATGCTTTCGTCGATCATATCATCGGAAGCCTCGATGACATCCGCTTCAGTAATGTCGCCCTAACTCCAGACCAATTCCTTCGGGATCAGACAAACCAGCGCTTCTATGTGTATCCCGGCCAGAGTATTCAAGCGGCCATCGACGCGGCCGTCCATGGAGATGAAATCCAGGTCGCTCCGGGAATCTACAAAGAGGCCATCGACTTCAAGGGCAAGGCGGTTCGCCTCTATAGCAGCGGCGGAGCGGCGGTCACCACGATCAACGGCAACAACGCCTACCATGTCGTCAAATGTGTCTCCGGCGAAACGGTTAACGCCATCCTTGACGGTTTTACCATCACCGGCGGTAAGGCCATTGGCAATGAACCGGATGGATTCGGGGGCGGAATGTACATCGATTCCAGCAGTCCAACTATCATCCGATGCATCTTTTTCGGAAACTCCGCCCGGGATGGAGGTGGCGGATTGGCCAACCTCTACGGCAAACCGATCATCAGCAATTGTCTCTTCCGATCCAATTCAGTAACGACAGATACCCTGCCCATTGGAGGCGGAATTCTCAACATGGGTTCCGGTTGTCGTCCGACCGTGACCCATTGCACCTTTTACGGTAACACGGCACTCTGGGGAGGCGCTGCCATCCATAATTTTGCGTATGTCAATGCGACGATAACCAATTGTATCCTGTGGGGAAACAATGGCGGCGGGGATCCCCGAAACGACGAGATTGGTTCGACTCAAAGCACGGTCACCCTTACCTACAGCGTGGTGGAAGGAGGATCAGGCCAACCCTGGTTCGGAACCGGGTGCATCGCCGCGAATCCCATGTTTGTCAATGCCGCCGCCGGTGACTTTGGGCTTGCTCCCTGTTCCCCCTGCATAGATTCAGGAAACAATGCCGCGATCGGGGCCGATTTGACCTACGATCTGATGCTGAATCCTCGCTTCGTTGACGATACGGGGATCGTTGATACGGGAGTCGGAACCGCGCCGATCGTGGATATGGGGGCCTGTGAACGACAAACGAATACCTCCAACTGGATCTACAACAGAACTCAGGGTACCCAATTCTGTAATGGCCGCATTCAATCGGCGATCGACCAGGCCAACAACGGAGACCAAATCGAGGTGACACCAGGGACATACATCGAGTCGATCAATTTCAAAGGCAAAGCGATTCGTCTTTACGGCAGCGGCGGTCCGGAGGTCACCACGATCAACGGGAATAATTCGTACCATGTCATCCAGTGTATCTCGGGCGAAGGAGAGGGCACGATTCTGGAGGGCTTTACCATCACCGGCGGAAACGCCAACGGCTCTGCGGACCTGGACAAATGCGGCGGCGGAATGCTCAATGTCTCCAGCAGCCCAACCATCAAGAACTGTATCTTCCGAAACAACGCGGCGGTTTCCGGCGGCGGGATGTACAACAAATTAGCCAATCCCGCAATATCGGGTTGTCTCTTCCAGGGCAATAGCACCCTCAATGGCGTGGACTATGCGATCTACCGAGAAACCCATGGGAACCACGGAGGCAGCGCGGGCCACGGAGGCGGATTGTATAATGTGTCTTCTTCGCCGATCCTTCGGGACTGCAGATTTATGGATAATCGGACTGGTAATGGAGGAAAAGGACAGAAAGGTTCAAACGGAGGATTTCTGTCAAACGGGAAATGGGGCGGCAACGGCGGAAACGGAGGGGCCGGCGCCGGGATCTGTAACGAAGCCAGCGAACCGCAAATCATCAACTGTCGTTTTAGCGGAAACCAAACCGGCGACGGAGGCCAGGGTGGCGACGGAGGGGACGAGGGATGGGGGATGAACCATGAACATTCCGGAGGCACCGGAGGAACCGGCGGCAACGGCGGCAGCGGAGCGGGGATATTCAATACCGAATCGTCTCCGACCGTAACCGACTGCGAATTCATCAATAACAGTACCGGCTCGGGAGGACATGGCGGCAACGCCCACAATGCCGGTGGCGACGGCGGCAACGGGGGATGGGGAGGATATGGTGCCGGAATCGAAACCTACCTTGGAAGTCTCGATTTGAACAATTGTGTCTTCGGAGGCAACACGACTGGTTCCGGCGGCGGCGGCGGGGATACGGACTCGGATATTTTTTCGGATGGGGGAACCGGAGGCAACGGCGGAGCCGGCGGAGGAATTTATAACGAAGGGAACACCGGGAAAGTGACAAACTGTACATTCTTTCGGAACCGGATCGGCGGCGGAGGTAAAGGGGGAACAGGGAGTTTCCTTAATAGCGGCAGTCCCGGTTATGGCGGGGGGATCGCCAATTACAATACGAGTAACCTCAGTTTTTTTGTGACGAACTGCATCCTGAGGGAAAACGATCAGGAGATCGTTTTTTACATGAATCAAACCATAGCGACTGTTACTTATTGTAATATCAACGCTCCCCTGAGCGATTTATTACCGCACTGCATGAACGCCGATCCGCATTTCGTGGATGTCGGCAATCCGGACTTGGATCTGTGTAATTTTCGACTGCAATTGGATTCCCCGTGTATCGACGCCGGTGATAACAACGCCCCGGGCCTTCCCGCCGCCGATCTGGATGGTCACCCGCGGATTCTCGACGGCGACTGCGATAGAACTCCACGGACGGATATGGGGGCCTACGAACTCAACTATGCCGACGAAGGGGACTTCAATTACAACTGCACCATTGACTTGCCGGACCTGTTGCTCCTGGCACAATCCTGGATGACGCATCCCGGCGATACCGCCTGGGACCGGATGCGCGACATCAGCGACCCGAAAGATCAACAAATCGATCTCGGCGACCTGGCGGTCATGGCGGAGAATTGGCACAAAAGGGAATCCTATCGAATCTACAGGAACAAACTGGATTCCAACCCCGGATGGACTACGGAAGGTCAATGGGCATTCGGCAAACCCACCGGCGGCGGCGGAAGCAGCATGGGCAATCCGGATCCGACTTCCGGAAAAACCGGAACGAATGTCTATGGCGTCAACCTCAGCGGCGATTACACGGTTGGCCTGGGCGGGCCATATTCCCTGACGATGGGTCCGATCGATTGCCGCGGATATCACGATGTGAAATTATCATTCGCACGCTGGCTCAATACGGATGGACCCGGATTTGTGCTTTGTGCGGTGGATGCGTCAAACGATGGGAACGCATGGACGACGATCTGGCAGAATGACTCGGTGATTACGGATAGCCGCTGGACTTCCGTGGAGTATGATGTCGGTTCCGTGGCCGACAATCAGGAAACGGTGTTCATCCGATGGACCTACGCGGTGGTGGACCGGGCATACGCATATTCCGGCTGGAATATCGACGACATCGGATTGTCCGGCAAATACTGAATAGCCGCTCGGATTGTCTCCTGTGGGACCTCGATCTGCGGAGGGTGCCGATGCCGATTCGCCGAGTGTACAAACCACGTCTCAAGATGAAAGCCATTTTGTCGATAGTGCGCCGTTTTTGCGCTGCCCGAGGAGGTTCATAAGCTTTTTAACGTAATCATTCGTACAACTCCTTCCTGGGGGATATGAATCAATTTTACGGATACTGCCTGTCGACAATTTGATCGAGAACCTGAGATGAAAACGAGGCCATCCACCGAAAAATAGACGGGTGGTGTTTTTATAAACATCTATCAAACAAAGGCTTACAAAAATTTTTCGGATCCCCTTGAAATCCATCTCCCCCATCAGGTAACATATCCTACGTTGGTTGACTTGGCATAGGCGGCACAGTATGGTTATCCCCCGAGATTATGGCTCAGGGTGTATAATAGCGGAGAGAATCAATGGTTGTTGCAAGCTGCATCAAACGATGTGAAATCGATAAGATATGGATTCGGCCGAGCAATTGGGAAGCGGTTCGGCAAAAATTGCTTCAAAGTCGCATCTGCGATCTTGGGCTCCGAATTAAGGGATCCCCGATTGAACCGTTTCTCCGGCAACTTGAGGGGGAGTTGTTGGCCAAGGGGGTGGACTATGTGCCATCCTTCTACCTGACGGATACCTGGGGTTGCCCGGATAAAGTGCCAATCGTCGGCATCCCCTTCTACCTGGCCTGTTCTCAGCTCGGTCGTATTGAGAAAGAGCAAACCGGCTATCTGGAAGATAACCAGACCGTTATGCAGCTCCTGAGACACGAGGCCGGACATGCGGTCAATTATGCCTTCCGACTGTGGGAAGAACCGGACTGGAGGGATATCTTCGGTTCCTTCTCCAAGCCATATCGGGAGGTATTTCACCCCAATCCATGGAGTCGAAGATTCGTTCGGCACATCTGTAGCTACCCGTACCGATACACATACGCGCAGAAACACCCGGATGATGATTTTGCGGAAACCTTCGCTGTCTGGTTGACCCCGCGGTCCGGTTGGAAACGCAAGTACAGATCCTGGCCGGCCATTCAGAAATTGAAGTATGTCGATCGCTTGATGCGAACCATCTGCGATCAAGAGCCGAAACGGAAAAGTGGAAAGCTCGTCATGCCGCTGTCCAAGTTGACCATGTCCGTGGCGGAATATTATTATAATCGAATTACGGGGTATGGCAGAACGAGCTAACTCCGGTAGAAGAAGAGTTGGGTCGGACCGAACTTGAACGATACATCCCGTTGTATTGCCGCCCCGGGTTATTTACGCATGTTCCAGCGGCTGCACGGGAGTTCCGACGTCGTACGGGGGACCCTCCAATGCGGCATCAATAATCATCTGTAACAACTGCGGGTACTTTATACCCGCTCGTTTCGCGGCACGCGCCAGGCCAATACCCTCCTCCAGGGAGGCATTACAATTCACCTCCAGAACCCTGGGGATCCCCTCCTCGTCAAGTCGAATATCGACACGACCATAGCCCCACGCCCTGACCGCCCGAAAGGCGCGGATCGCGATATCGTTGAGCTCACGAGCCAATTCCGGTTCCACAACCGTTGGACAGATGATCGATGTTTTCTTGTACTCCAGCGAGTTCTCAATCCACTTGGCCGCGTACGACATGATCGGAGGGATCTCCGGAGGCATCTCTTCATAACGGACCTCGGCCAGGGGCATCAGCCGCGTACGTTTTCCGCCCACGATACCCACATTGAACTCACGGCCGGGCAGGAAGAGTTGAACCAGCGCAGGTTGCTTGTATTCCCGCAAAACATGACGTACCTGGTTGCGGAGGGCCTTCTTCGTTCGCACGACCGAATTGCGATCCAGGCCGATCCCCGCATCTTCATGGCTGGGCTGAACGATAAGGGGAAATCTCCATTCGTGCTTGTCCACATCGCTCACTTTTTCCAGCACCTCGGTGCAGGGCGGAATCGGTATTCCCAGCCCATGGAGGAGTTTCGACGTCGTATGTTTGTAACGACTTAAGCCGAGAGCCAGGGCCGGTGAACCGGTGATCCGAAAGCCCATCATCTGCACAATCGCGGCGAACAGCATTTCCGAGAAGACGCCGTGAACAACGTCATCGTATTGGTTGAAGATCACATCGGGCTCCAGACGACGCAATTTTCGATGAAATGTAAAAAGATCGTCGGCCAATGGCAGGATGGTGACTCGATGGCCCAAGGATCGCAGCGCCCGACCCATATGGCGAATCATCTTCCGGAGGTCCGCCGTGCTGCCTCGATCTTCGGGAGAATCGGGAACAAGGCAACTGGCGGCATTGTACACCAGTACGACATGGAGCGGTTTACGCGATCGTTTGGTTCGGTACGCCATTGTTCTGCTCTCTTGCTCGGAATTCGATACCCAGGATTACCCGGCCTCGGCGGAAAACCGAGGAAATGTTTCTCTCCCGAAACACGGATCGTTGACGGTGTTTGGACACGATCGACCGGATCAAACCTGTCGATTCCAAACCAAGACCGTCTTTCGATAATGATTATCATCAACAAGGCCTATGGCGTCAACACCAAAAACAGGCCGAAAAGCTCGCCGATTGATTTGGGTCATGACACGTGCATTTCCGTTCGATCAATTTGCTGTCCGGATAATAATAATTATTGTCTATTTTGTCCTGATTTGTTGTGCTTGATGCGCTTACGACAAACGATCGATTCGATCCACAGAAAGACAAGAACGGCATAGGATTAGAAGGAACGATTTGATGGTTCCATTTCCAGGATAGACAGGACGGGGCGGTGGTCGGAAGCGATGGATTCATCGATGACTCGAGTCTCCACGACGCGCCAGCGGCCGGGGGGTTTCATCATAATATAGTCGATCTTGATTTTCGGATTGTCCGCGGGAAACGTGGGCTGCGGATCGTACCGGCCGGCATAGGACCATTCCTCCAGAAACAGCGCGATCACGTCGCTGTCGGGCGTTGCGTTGAGGTCGCCGGCCAGAATGACAGGGAGTTCGGAATCGGCATAGAGATCGATAATGCGAGCGGCCTGAGCCATGCGGTTTTCGGGGTCCCGCTGGTGGTCGAAATGGGTGCCGACGAACAGCATACGCCGGCCGTCAGGGAGACGGACTTCGATTTCCAGGGCCGCACGGGGTTCGGCCCCGGAGGTGTGAGGCAACAAATGGGTCGTCGTTGTCAGGATCGGGAAGCGAGACAGAACCGCTTCGCCATACCCGCCGCCGGCGAAATCCATGGCTTTGCCGAAGCGTCCGCTCATACCCGTACGTTGGCTCAGTTCCGCGGTCAGATCGAGACCTTTCACGCGTGTGGTTTTATCATCGACTTCCTGCAGAGCCACAAGGTCCGGCTGAAGTGTGGTAATGATGCGGGCGACGGCGTCCAGGTTGGATCGGCCGTTGGCATCTTCGCCGTGGTAGATATTATAGGTCAAGACCGTGACACAAGCCGGCCGCGGACGGGCGGCACATCCAACACACAGCACGGCCAAAACCGAAAGGACACGTGGGATCGTTAGCGCGTATAGGAAGGTCCATATCGCTTTTTTTCGAAATCGTCCCTGCATCTTGACAACCTCCGGTAATCGTCTTCGATTCGCTCCAACGCCGTATGTTATCATGCGTGTCGTTCCGCGGCAAGACCTGAAATCCGCCATGCGGAATTGTGTGCTATTTGTATCTTGTATGTATTTTTCGATTTTCGCCCGGGAGGTATTCATGGGGCCCCCTTCCCAAAAACAGGGTTCACATTGCCATAGAGCGACGAAACCGCCTTCACGGAAGTTCGCATCGCAGCTTTGATTCGGAACCGGAGTCTGTCGGTCACCGTTCATGGGATGAATACGGGTTACGGGACATTCCTGTAAGAACCGGTTCTCCTGCAGGTCTTGGCCTTTTCTGGATCAGCCGTGCCTGCGATACAATCCTTGCTTCGAATTTTTAACTTGAACCGCCGAGCGGTTCGACTACGATTATCCTGAACGGATTTATGCAATGAAAAGTTCTCGCAGGACATTCTTGAAGGTTGCGGCCGTAACGGCGGCGGGATTGGCCGGGTGTCAAAACCCGACGCAAAGCCATGCCCGCCCGAAACCCAATCTGGTGTTTGTGTTTGCCGACCAGTGGCGGGCTCAGGCCGCCGGTTATGCCGGCGATACCAACGTGTTGACGCCCCATCTGGACCGGCTGGCGGGCGAATCGGTGAATTTCTCGAATGCGGTTTCCTGCTGTCCGGTATGCAGCCCGTTTCGGGCCGGCCTGATCACGGGGCAATATCCGTTGACGCACGGCGTGTATCTCAACGATCTGCGGCTCAATACGCGGGCGGTTTCGATCGCGGAAGCTTTCCGTCGTTCGGGATATACCACGGCCTATATTGGCAAGTGGCACCTCGATGGCTCCGGAAGGAACGCCTTTATTCCGCCGGAGCGAAGACAGGGTTTTGAATACTGGAAAGTTCTCGAATGTACCCACGACTACCCGCGATCCGAATACTATTCCGGCGATAGTAGTCAGAAACTCATCTGGTCGGGATATGACGCCGTCGCCCAGACGCAGGACGCGATCGACTATCTGAATCGGCGAGGCGACGACGGACGGCCGTTCGCCTTGTTTTTATCGTGGGGGCCGCCGCATAACCCCTACCGAACCGGACCGAAGCAATGGCTGGATTATTATGACGGGCGGGATTTGACGTTTCGTGACAATGTCCCGCCGGAAATTCGTGAAAAGGCCCATAGGGATATCGCGGGGTATTACGGGCATATCACCGCTCTGGATGGATGTATCGGCCGACTGATCCATGCGCTTCAGGTTGGCGGTCTGGACCGAAATACGATCCTGGTATTCACATCGGATCACGGCGACATGCTCCATTCGCAGGAGATGATGGCCAAGCAAAAACCCTGGGATGAATCGATCCGTATTCCGTTTCTGTTGCGGTGTCCATCGGACTGGAACATCTCAGCCCGGACAATCGAAGCGCCGATCAACGCGCCCGATTTCATGCCGACCTTGCTGGGTTTGTGCGGAGTTCCAATTCCTTCGACCGTCGAGGGGGACGATTATTCGCGCACTGTGCTGGGCAAGGAACCGCCGCGACAGGATTCAGCGCTGATCGCCTGTTATTCCCCCTTCGGCGAGTGGACGCGCACCCGGGGCGGGCGGGAATATCGCGGGATACGCACAACGCGCTATACGTATGTACGATCACTCGATGGACCATGGCTTCTGTATGATAACCATGAGGATCCGTATCAGATGCATAATCTCTGCTGCAATCCGGAGACGAAGGTTCTCCAGCGACAACTCGAGGACAATCTTCGGCACTGGCTACAAAAGACCGGCGACGAATTTCTATCGGGACCGGAACTGATCCACCGTTGCGGATATCGCGTGGATGATAACGATACAGTGGGTTATTCGAATCCGTCCTCGTGGGGACAGATCAGCGTTCCCTGCAGAACGTAACGAATAGTCGATTCCCCTCCCGGTGAGAAAAATACGGCACGAATTTTTTTCTGGAATTACGCATGACCAAGAATGCACGAATGAAACGACGGATGCAACTGAGAAAGGGGTTTCTGACGGAACAGATCATCCAGCGCAAGCTGCGATCCGGCGGAAGCCGTATGGATGAGATGGAAGATCGGATCATCGCCGAACACCAGGATCTGTTACAGAATATTGAGTTCGCCCTGGTTACCCGCTATCGCGAAGATCCTCGGATCGATGATATGACTCTGGCCGAAGCATTGACCGCGGCGATCCTGGAACGGGAACCGACTTCCGAATTGATTCAAAGCGTTGTAGAGGCGCTGGGAGCCATTCGCGAGTTCCGCCCGGAGATTCCGGACCTTACATGGAAAGAAAGCTGGCAGACGGTTCTGCGGAGCGTCTATCGGCACAGCAAATGCCGTCGGGGCCAACGGGATTATATTGATTTCATCGAACCGTTCCTGCCGTAAACAATTCGGCCAAAGGCATCAGGCCTTTCCCGCCGCGCGCAGTTGGGGCAGGGCCTCAGCCGGCAGGGGTTGTATATCGGGCTGGGTCAACAAGATCTGACAGGCCAGCTCGAAGAAAACCGCCTTCTGGATGGCATCGTTGAAATTTTTTCCGACGGTCACCAATCCGTGATTGCGGAGGATGGCCATATCGTGATCGTTCATGGCCTCGATGGTTTTTTGCGCCAGCGCCTCGGTTCCCGGCATGAAATAATCGATAACGGCCGGAGGACCGACATAGACGGGAACTTCGATGATGACATTGAAGTCATATCGGCCCGGATCGCCGCAGGCGACTGCCGTGGCGTAGGGACTTTGAAAATGCAGCACGACGTTCATCTCCCGACGCTGACGGAGGATACCCAGATGAAAACGACTTTCAACCGACGGCGTTTTGCCGTTGAGACATTTTTCCGAGTCCATCTCGCACAGGGCCACCTGCGATTCGTCCAATTCTCCCAGCCACGAACGGCTGGCGGTCAACAACGCAAGCCGATCATCGATCCGCCATGAGAGATTGCCGCTGCTGCATCGGATCAGGCCGTACTCGGCGACTCGATGACAAGCCGCAATGAAAGCATGAACCGTTTTGGGATCGATCGTTTCCATATTCGGATTTCGTATTTCCCTTTGTCGATGGAATCGGTATTCGTTTTCCGATGTCGGGATGAACGCGTGCTATTAAACCACAGACGAGAGCGGATATCCACAAGGAATTGTCCGGCGGCCGCGACGAATCATCCGCCCCGAAATCCATCACGCCTGTGCGAGCCGCTCGTTTTCGTGTTCGTAGATTTCGATGATATCTTTGATGCGATGCAGAGTCTGGCGGCCCTCGGCGGAGGTTTCCAGACCGAGAAACTCCACGCCGAGCGTCAACAGGTTCATGTCAACCGATTCGTCGAGATGAATGACCTGCGCTTCGACGAGGATCGGCTGCTGATAACACATGGGAGTGAACTGCATTCCGACGACCTGGCGAATGCGGAAGTTGGGTTTTTGCTGCAGTTCGATGGTGATTCGTGCCCCGCCCGCCGACAAGTCGATGAGCTTGCCCTGCCAGTAGCTGTCGATGGGGACCTCGCGCGTATCGTCGGTGTACCCGCGGTGCCAAAAAAGGACTTTGATGCTGAGATTGCCGGGAACCGGGATGCGCGAATACGCCCTGCGCTGCATCTGTTCGGCCGTATCGGGCAGATCGAGGATGATGGTCTTGCCCCCGGAGGTTTCAAATCCCACAACCTCGGTCTCGAAAAGATATTTATTGTAGTCGAGATGAAACGAGATCCCAACCGGCTGGTTTACCTGAATCGGCATGGATCGTTCGGGTTTGTCGCAAACGACCTGGACATGCAGAACATCGCCGGTGACGAGCACAAAACGAACGGGGCTTTTATACCACCGGCCTCCAGCCAGAAAAGTGATATCTCCGGAGGCGTGCGATTCAAGTATCTGCAGAAGAATCCCGCGGAATTCGTCCCGAGATAAAATTCGTGCATCAGACCTTGTTGATTGCGGTTGAACGTGAACCTTTGTCATATCCGATTCGATCCTCAGCCAGTGAACAAACAACCATCATTCTATGTATTGTTTCATCGTCATTCAGTTGACAATGCTTGAGGTTCGTGATCGAAGATTGGAAATCCAACCGCATCCATCATGTACGTCCTATATTATACCGATTAGCATATCAGAAAACAAGGCGATAATTTGGGCGTTTTGGGAACAAAAAAACGGTCTTTTCCAAATTATCCATCCTTGCCCGAATGCGTATCTTGGCCAACCTTACTCCACCGAAATCGTCACAGAATGTATCGTTTTGAGATAATGGTTTCAAGGATATAACCTTGCATGATCGGCTATTTCGTCGTAAGATAGGAGAATGAAGATCATATTGGGAAAAATTCGGGATTCGATGGATAAACTGTTCCTGCTCGGTTTATTTGCGGCGGGATTGCTGATCTCTCAGTATCTGGTCTTGGTTCGAAACCGGATCGAACTCTCCCTGCCGATCCACCTCGAGGATACCGGTTTATCGATCCGTCTTCCGGTCGGCCCGGGATGGCAGGCCATACCGACATGGAGGTGGGATCGCCGAGAACGAATGAATCGCATCGAAGCGCAATTTAACGCACCGAGTCATTCGGCGACGGTCAAATGCGGTTTTCGCCCCAATGCCGCCAACATGACCGTTCAGGATCGGCTGGATCGGCACGCCGCCCAGTGGAAAGTAACCCCGGAACAGGGAGGGGAGTTGTATCTGAAAAATATCGAGATACGATGGTTTTGGGGTCAGCCCGAAAAGAGTACGTATGCGCTTTTTTACGGCGTTGGGGTTACGAGCCCGGACCAGGCGATCCTTGAATTGGAAGTGCTGTGTCAGACCGATCCGGATCTGGCGATGAGGATCTTCATGTCGGTGGCCAACGGTCTTCGATATCGACCCAAGTCGCCGCCGCCGGACCCGAAAAGCATCGCCCGGTTGGGACTGCACGGGCAAACGCGGGCGTATCATTGAATGGCCTGTTTTCAGAAGAGTCGAGAAAAGGAATTCCGATGGTCGATTCGTATGATTGCATCATTGTCGGGGCGGGTCCCGCCGGATTGGGTGCGGGCCTGTATGCCGCTCGAGATCGTTTCAAAACGCTGATCGTGGAAAAGTTTTTCCCCGGCGGCCAGATCAACACCACAGACCGCATCGAAAACTATCCCGGATACGGCAATATCGGCGGGCCGGATCTGATCGAAAAGATGCTTGCCCAGGTGACGGAGTTTGGAGCCGAACTGAAGACGGGAAGCGAGGTAACCGCTCTCCGACGCCTGGCCGATGGTCTAATCGAGGTTACCTCCGACAGCGGTACCTATACGGCCAAGGCGGTTGTTTTGTCGCCCGGCAGTTCCTATCGGCATCTGAATGTTCCCGGTGAACAGGAATTTCGTCAGGCGGGCGCCGGAGTCAGTTACTGCGGAACGTGTGATGCGCCATTCTTCAAGGGCAAAAAGGTCGTCGCGGTCGGCGGCGGAAATACCGCCGTGGAGGATACCCTGCACCTGGCCAAGTTTGCCGCCGAGGTGGTGATGGTCCATCGGCGGCAGGAATTTCGGGCTACGAAAGTTCTCGTCGAGGAATTGATGGCCAACGTCAACCAGCCCGGTTCCAATCTCAAACTCAAGCTTGATAGTACCGTTTCGTCGATTGAGGGTTCCGGAAAGGTGCAGCGGGTCGTCGTTGCCAATGTCAAGACCGGACAAATGGAAACCATCGACTGCGACGGAATCTTTATCTTCGTCGGGATGGTACCCAACACCGCCTTTCTGAAGGGATTCGTGGAGTTGTCGGAGCAGGGATTTATCCGCTGCGACGGGATGTACCTTCGTACGGCCGTTCCCGGCGTTTTTGCCGCCGGCGACTGCCGGGTGGGAGCGGCCATGCAGCTCGTCACGGCCGTCGCCGACGGCGTCAATGCCGTCATGTGGATGAAACAATACTTTCGAGACCCGAATTGGTGGACAACGGCGTAGGTCTTTATTTCCCTCGCCGTATTCAAACTCATTTTCATCGAAACATTATTAGGAGACTGCGATGAGGACACGCAGATTGGGAAACAGCCATCTGGAACTGACCGTGATCGGATTGGGAACCTGGGCCATCGGCGGATCGTGGGAATACGGCTGGGGACCCCAGGACGATCAGGACTCCATCGCGACGATCCGGACGGCGCTGGAGCGGGGGATCAACTGGATCGACACCGCGCCGGCATACGGCTGCGGACATTCGGAAGAAGTCATCGGACAGGCGTTGAAAGGTCTGGCTCGCAAGCCGATCCTGGCGACCAAGTGCGGATTGGGATGGACGCACGATCGCCGCAAGACGAACTGCCTCGATCGCAAGGCGATCCTGGCCGAGTGCGATGCCAGTCTCAAGCGGCTTGGGATTGACGTGATTGATTTGTATCAACTGCATTGGCCCGTACCGGATCATCAGCTTGAAGAAGCGTGGGAGGCGATGGCGACCGTTCAGCGACAGGGTAAAGTTCGATATCTCGGCGGCTCGAATTTTACCGTCGATCAGATCGAACGGGTGATGAAAATTCACCCGCCGGTATCCATGCAGCCGCCCTACAGCATGTTGCAGCGGGAGGCGGAAACAACCTTGTTCGGCGTATGCAAACAAAACAACATGGGCATCCTGTGTTATAGCCCGATGCAGAAGGGATTGCTTACCGGTAAATACAATCCCAAAACCGTGGCCGAATTGGCTCCGGACGACCACCGTCATCGTGATCCGAATTTCCATGGCAAGAAGCTGGAGGCCAACCTTCGTCTGCTGGACCGATTGCGCCCGATCGCCGAACGCAATGGAAAAACCGTCGGGCAACTGGCCATCGCCTGGACCCTTCGCGCCGAACCGGTTACCGCGGCGATTGTCGGGGCGAGAAAGCCCTCGCAGATCGTCGAGACGATTCCGGCAGGGGATTGGACGCTGAACGACCATGAGTTGCGGGAAATCGAAGTCATGCTGACGGAACATCAATAAAGGTTCCTGACACCTTTTTCGGGAGAAATATGGCAGATTATACCATCTATACAAGCCCGCTGGTTGAGCGGAACGCATCCAAAGAGATGGCGGCGCTGTTCAGTCCGGCAAGGAGATTCGGTCTGTGGCGGCGGATCTGGCTGGAGCTGGCCCGGGCGGAAAAGTCGCTTGGACTCTCGATCTCGCAGGCACAGATCGACGAAATGGCCCGCCACCTTGACGACATTAATTATGACAAAGCCCGGAATTACGAAGCGAAATTCCGCCACGATGTCATGGCCCATGTATATGCGTTCGGCGATGTCGCGCCCAAGGCGGCGCCGATCATTCATCTCGGCGCGACCAGTTGCGATATCACCGACAACGCCGACCTGATCCTGATGCGCGAAGGTCTGCGGATCCTCGCGGGAAAGCTCGCCTGCCTGATCGACCGCCTCGGTAAATTCGCCCGGCGATATCGCGGCCTGCCAACCCTGGGCTTTACGCACTTCCAGCCGGCGCAACTGACGACGGTCGGCAAACGCGCCGCCCTGTGGTGCTATGACTTCGTTCAGGACCTGAGCGAGATCGAACGACGGATCGAGGATATGCCCCTGCGGGGGATCAAGGGCACAACCGGTACGCAGGCGTCGTTTTTGGCCTTGTTCGACGGCAACGATTCGAAGGTCAAACAGCTCGATAAAAGGGTAACGCGTTCCTTCGGATTCGGTGAAAGCTGCCCGGTGACCGGCCAGACGTATCCGCGCAAGATCGACACGCTGGTGGTTCAGGCGCTGGCGCTGGTTGGCCAGTCGGCCCACAAGATGTGCAGCGATATCCGCCTGTTGGCCAGTCTCAAGGAGCTGGAAGAACCCTTCGAAAAATCGCAGATCGGTTCGTCGGCGATGGCGTATAAGCGCAATCCCATGCGGTGCGAACGCGCCTGCTCCCTCGCGCGATTGGTGATGACCCTGGCCGCAAGCCCCGCAATGACGGCCTCCGTCCAGTGGCTTGAACGCACGCTGGACGATTCGGCCAATCGGCGCGTCGTGATCCCCGAGGCATTTTTGGCGACCGACGGCGTTCTTGAGATTCTGATCAACATCTCCGAGGGACTGGTGGTGTACCCGCGGACGATCGCCGCACACGTGGCGGCCGAACTGCCGTTTATGGCTTCGGAGAACATCCTGATGGCGGGCGTTCAGGCCGGGGGCAACCGACAGGTTTTACATGAACGGATCCGTGTACATTCCCAAGCGGCCGCCGAACAGGTCAAACGTTTCGGAAAACCCAACGACCTGATCACGCGGCTCAAAATCGACCCGGCCTTCGCCAAGGTGAATCTTGCCCGCGTGATGAACGCCAAAAACTATATCGGCCGAGCCGACCGACAAGTCGATGAATTCATCGCCGAGCACATCGTCCCCATCCGACGAAAATATCGAAAACAACTCCACCAAAAAGTACAACTGAAAGTCTGAGACCTTCCAACCACTCTACCGGAGAATTGATTGTGACCAAAACAGAACTGGCCCGGCGGGTCAAACAAACGTCGTACCTCGAAGGCGATTTTATCCTTCGCAGCGGCAAGCGCAGCAAATACTATCTGGATAAATATCTATTCGAGACCCATCCGGATATCCTCAAGGCCCTCGGCGAGGAATTCACGCGGCACTTGACGCCCGACGTAACGCTGATCGCCGGGGCCGAGCTGGGCGGCGTGGCGCTGGCGGCGGCGACGGCGATGGCTTCCAACAAACCGTGGATCATCGTCCGCAATAGCAAGAAGGATTACGGTACCGGCAAACTCGTCGAAGGCATGCTCAAAAAAGGTGACGTCGTTTTGCTCGTGGAGGATATCGCCACCACCGGCGGGCAGGTTCTTGAAGCGGCCAAGGTCATCACCGAGGCCGGGGCAAAGGTCAAGAAGATCGTCGCCACCATCGACCGCAAGCAGGGCGCCCGTGAAAATATCGAAAAGGCCGGCTATGTCTTCGACAGCATCCTGACCAAAGAAGATCTCGGCATTACCGACTGACGCCATGAGTATCTTCGAGATTGTCATGTTGATTTGCTTCGGGGCGGCATGGCCCTTCAGCATTTACAAATCGTGGACCGCGCGATCGTGCGCCGGCAAGAGCGTGATCTTTCTGTATATCGTCGTCGTCGGATATGTCTCGGGCCTCCTTCACAAGATGATCTACAACTTCGACGCGGTGGTGTTTTTGTACGGCCTGAACCTGACGATGGTACTGATCGATATCCGATTGTTCTACAGAAACCGACGGCTGATGCGTTTGGCGGCGGGGGCCTGACATGGAAGGATTCCAACTCCTCTGCGACATCAGCGAGCTGAACCACCTCTTCCGTGACAGCGTCAGCGTGGAGGGATTTCTGCAAAAGACCGTCGAGATGGTCACGCATCGGCTCAAGACCGACGTCTGTTCGATCTACTTGTACGACGAAGAAGAGGACCTTCTGATTCTCCGCGCCACGCATGGCCTCCATCCGGATTCGATCGGCCGTGTACGCATGAAACTCAGTGAAGGCCTGACCGGTAAAGCCCTGCGGGAATTGCGCCCCATTTATGAATCCCGAGCCATGCGGCATCCGGAATTCAAGCCCTTTATCGGGACCAATGAAGAGTTGTATGATAATTTCCTGGCCGTGCCCATCACGCGCGGACTCAACCGCATCGGCGCGCTGGTTCTGCAACGGGGCAAACGCCGCAAGTTCAGCGACGAAGATATCATGGCCTGCAAAGCGGTGGCATCGCAACTGGCCAACATCATCGAAAACGCCCGTTTCCTGATGACGCTGCACACCACACATGAAGAAAAACCCAGGACGGGAGGGACTCCATCCGGCCTGGAAATGATCCATGGCAAAACGGCCTGTGCCGGATTTGGATTGGCGCCGTGTCGGATCCTCAATCGCGATAATACGCTGGCGACCCTGAGCCGACGCGATTTCCCCCGGGATTATTCCCTGGACGATTTCGACCGCGCCGTGCGATCCACCGAAACGCAACTGGAGGATTTACAGAAGCGGGTGGAAGAAAAACTCAGCGACGCCGCTTCGCTGATCTTCGCATCGCACCTGCTGATCCTCAAGGACCATGCGTTCATCGGCGAGATGCGGCGCCGCATCGAAAAAGGCGATAAGACGCCGGAGGCGATTCTGGCTGTGGCCCGCCGGTATATCGACATCTTTTCCAAAAGCGACAGCCCCTACATCCGCGAAAAAGTGCAGGATGTCTCCGACCTAATCGCGCGGCTGATCGATACTCTCCTGCAGCGAGACGATCCGAATGACCGATTCGGCCATCAGATTGTGATCGCCCGCGAGTTGTTTCCGTCGGACCTGCTTCGGATGTCGTCGGAGGACGTGGCCGGGGCGGTTCTGGTCGCCGGAGGCGTGACCAGTCACCTGTCGATTCTGGCGCGATCGCTGCGGATTCCGATGGTGATCGCCCACGAACCCGAGCTGCTGAAGGTACCGGACGGAACGCCCGTCCTCCTCGATGCCGACACCGGCAACGTCTATGTCAATCCCGACAAGACGATCCTTCATTCCTTCCGCAATCGTATCCAGGCCGGCCGGTCGCGACGGGAAAAAAAACTTCACCCCAAACCACAAAGCATAACACGCGACGGAACCCGCGTGCGGATCCTGGCCAATATCAACCTGCTGAGCGATGTGTCACTGGCCCGGGAATTTCTTTGCGAAGGCGTCGGTTTGTACCGCACGGAGTTTCCCTTTATCGTTCGAAGCGACTTTCCTACCGAAGAAGAACAGCTCTTCGCCTACCGACGGCTGGTCTCGGCGATGGAAGGAAAACCCGTTACCTTCCGTACGCTGGATATCGGCGGGGATAAGGTCCTGTCGTATTACCCGTTCCCCCAGGAGCAGAATCCCAGCATGGGCATGCGAAGCATTCGATTTTCGCTGGATAACCAGCCGATTTTCCTGCAGCAGCTTCGCGCGATTCTCCGCGCCGGCGCCGACGCCGACGTACGGGTGATGTTTCCGATGATCGCATCGCTGGACGATTTTCGGCGCGCCCGCGCGATTCTGCGGCAGGCCATCGACCAGTTGGAAAAAGAAAAACTTGCCCATCATCCTTCGCCGAAGGTGGGGATGATGGTCGAGCTGCCGTGCGTGATCCCGACGATCGACGCGCTGGCGCAGGAGGCGGATTTTTTCTCGATCGGGACCAACGACCTGATCCAGTTCATGCTCGGCGTTGACCGGACCAATGAAAAAGTGGAAGGATATTACCTTCCGCATCATCCGGCGATTTTGCGGGCGATCCGAGATGTCGTCGTTGCGGCCGGTCGTTTCCATCGCGATGTTTCCCTCTGCGGCGACATGGCCCACGAAGAGACGTACCTGCGGCTGCTGGTCGGGATGGGTGTGCGGATTCTCAGCGTCGAACCCATCTTCCTTCCGCAGATTCAACAGTGGCTGGCCGAGATCGATATCGAATCGTCCCGATCCCTGGCCGATCAGGCGCTGGCCCTGGGGAGCGTGAAAGACATCGAAAACCTGCTGGGAATCGAATCGGATGGAAAGACCGCCTGACGGCCGCCGGAACGTTCTGTTTACCCCACATCCACCAGTCCCAGCTTGTCGCCGAATGTTTCCAGAAGGGTTTTCCGAAGGGCCCGATGACTTTCGGCGATCAGTTTTGGATCTTCCTCAACCAGCGCAAAGGCATTTTTCCGCGCCAGCATCAAGAGGTCAAAATCATCGACGATGTTGGCCAGTTTCAAATCCGGAAGGCCGTGCTGGCGCGTGCTGAACAGTTCTCCGGGCCCGCGCAGCTTGAGATCATGTTCGGCGATTTCGAAGCCGTCGGTACTTCGCGTCATGATCTCCAGGCGGCTGATCGCGGTTTCATCGTCGGTCCGCGCGAACAGCAGGCAATACGATTGCGACGCCCCTCGCCCGATCCTTCCGCGAAGCTGGTGCAGTTGGGCCAGCCCGAACCGGTCGGCGTTTTCGATGACCATGATTGTCGCGTTGGGCACATCCACACCGACTTCGATCAGGACGGTCGAGACCAGAACGTCGATTATACCGCCGCGAAATCGTTCCATGATCTGTTGTTTGTCGGCCGATTTCATTTGTCCGTGCAGCAGTTCGACGCGGAATCCGCCAAACGCATCGCGCCGCAGCAAATCGTATTCCTGAGCGGCCGCCTTGATCGATCCATCGTCTTCGGCGCTGTCGATTCGCGGATAAACAAAATACGCCTGCCGTCCGGCCCGGAGCCGCTGGCGAATGAAATCCCACGCGGCGGATCGGTTGTGCGGCTGCACCCATCGGGTGATTACCTTTCCCCGTCCCGGCGGCACATGCCGGATTACGGAGGTATCCAGATCGCCAAAGGCCGTCATCGCCAGCGTGCGCGGGATGGGCGTGGCCGTCATCACCAGGCAGTGCGGGGCAAAGAGCTTGCGGAGCTTGCCGCGCTGGCGAACGCCGAATTTATGCTGTTCGTCGATAATCACCAGCCCCAACTCGCTAAAGGAGATGTCTTCCTGCAGCAGCGCGACGGTACCCACGACGATATCCACGTCTCCGGTCTCGATCCGTCGGAGCATTTCGTCGCGTTTCTTGCCGCCGATCCCGCCGGTAATCAGCATGCGCCGCACCCGACTGCCGTGAAGATACCGCTCGATATTCTGATAATGCTGCGCCGCCAGAATTTCCGTCGGCGCCATGATCGCCGCCTGGGTTTTGTTGGCCACGGCCAGCAACGCCGCATACAACGCCACGACCGTCTTGCCGGAACCGACATCGCCCTGCAACAGCCGGTTCATCGGCACGGGCCTCGCCATGTCCGCGACGACCTCCTCGATGACCGCGTCCTGATCGCCCGTCAGCAAAAAGGGAAATCGCCGGCGAATCCGATGATCCATTTCGTCGGTGCGGACCATCGGCCGGGCCGACAGGTCGTGATGCGTGTGATAGCGCTTGACCGCCAATCCCAGTTGCATCAGGAACAGCTCGTCGAACTTCAGCCGTCGCCGCGCCTGATTCAGATGCGATTCATCCACAGGATCGTGAATCTGCCGATACGCCTCTGAACGCGAAAGCAATTCGTTGCGACGCCGGAACGCCTCGTCATAGAGTTCCGGCAACAATTCCGCCGCCTCGGCGATGATCGGCCGGATCACGCGGTGAATCTGGCGGCTGGAGATCTTCGCCGACGCCGGATACACCGATCCGCCGAAATCCTCCGGGTGAATTTCCTCCGGATCCCGGATCACCGTGAACCGCGGATTGGTGAATTGTTTCTGGTACTTGTATTCCCCGACCTTGCCGGAAACCATCATTCGTAATCCCGGTTCGATCTGATTGCGGAGGTATCCGCCGTTGAACCAAACCACGCGGCACAATCCCGTATCGTCGGCCAGCGTCGCCTCAAAAATCTGCTTGCGCCGCGGCAAAAACTCGGTCTGTACGATCACCCCCATCGTCGTAACCGTTTCGTCAAACCGCAGATCGCGCATCTTGACCGGCGCCGGAAGAAACTGCCAGTCGCGCGGAAAATAATCCAGCAGGTCGCGCAGCGTATGCACGCCCAGTTCGGCCAGCGCTTCGCCGCGAACCGGGCCCACCCCTTTGACATATTGAACGGCCATCGACAGGTCCATCGTTACGCTTCCGGAAAACCGTGCTCGCCGATCATTCGGACAAATCGGCAACCGCAGATCATCTTTCCGATCAATTCATCTCCGCTTTTCCGGTATTCGACCAATTCCTGACTGGCCCCTCCGCCGATGGGAGCGATAAGTAAACCCTCATTTTTCAATTGTCCGGCCAGCGGAGGCGGAATCGCCGGCACCGCCGCCGTCAGGATGATCCGGTCGAATTGTCGATCCTCGATCCATCCGCAACTGCCGTCGCCAATGGCAAATTCCACGTTGGATATCCCCAGACGCTCCAGCGCGGTTTGCGCCATCTCCGACAACTCGTTGAATCGCTCGATGGTATAAACCTTCCGGGCCAGCCGTGCCAGAATCGCCGTCTGGTATCCGCTGCCCGTGCCGATCTCCAATACGTCACAGGTACTGGAAATTTGCAAACACTGCGTCATCAGCGCCACGATATACGGCTGGCTGATCGTCTGACCCAGCCCGATCGGCAGAGGATGATCCGCATAGGCCTGATTTCGATAGGCCTCCGAAATAAACTCTTCGCGCGGCACTTCGCCCATCACACGCAGGACTTCGCTGTCATGAATATCCCGACCGCACAGATGATGACGAACCATCTCGGCGCGTTGCAATCCAAAGGCGTCTTTTTCATCGAAACTAACCACGCACTCGATCCAGGGATTCCCGTTCCATCGCGATTGTCGCGTGACGAACAACCGTCCGAACGCTTACTATAAGCCCTTTCATTCGATAAATCCATGTTTTGTTACCATTTGAATTCCCGCCCTGTTTCGAGTACAGTATCCCCGATAAAAAACTTCATTCAGCAAGGGAGAATCTGATGAAAGCGGCACGATTTCACGCTCCGGGCGATCTGCGAATTGAAGAGGTTCCCGTCCCATCCATCGGCGACGAGGATGTATTGTTGAAGGTTCATGCCTGCGCGATCTGCGGCACCGACCAGCGGATTTTCCGTCACGGCCACAAGGCCGTCAAGCCCCCCCAAACCCTGGGCCACGAGATCGCCGGAACCGTCGCGGCAATCGGCAAGAACGTCGCCGAATGTCGTGTCGGTGATCCCGTATGTCTGGACCCCATCGTTGCCTGCGGCGCATGTGCCTATTGCAAGCGAGGTCTGACCAATCTGTGCCTGGTCTTCAAACAGACCACCGAGGCCTTCGGCTATTTCTACCCCGGCGGATTCGCCGAGTACATGGCCGTACCCGGCCGGGCGGTGCGCCGCGGAAATTTGCTGCGAATTCCGTCCGGTTTATCCCTCGACGAAGCCGCTATCGCCGAGCCGATGGCCTGTGCCCTCAACGGAATGTCCACATCGCAACTGTCCGTCGGCGAATCCATTCTGATCATCGGCACAGGGCCTATCGGCTGTATGCACATTTCTCTGGCCCGTAATCTGGGCGCTGCGCGGATCATCGTCGCCGAGATCCAGCCCGATCGTCTGGAAATGGCACGGCAGTTCGGCGCGGATCGATATGTCAATCCGCAAACGGAAGACCTGACCGCCGCCGTCATGCGGGAAACCGACGGCCTCGGCGCATCGGTGGTCATGGTCGCCGTCTCCAACCGCCTGGCCCAGCAGAATGCCATCGCCCTGGCGGCGCCGCGCGGACGGGTGAACTTTTTCGGCGGCCTGCCGAAAGACGACTTCATGGTTTCTGTCGATAGTAACGCCGTCCACTACAAAGAACTGTATATCCACGGCACATCGGGCACCACCGCCGCGAAAATCGAGACCTGTATGGCATTGATGGCCGCCGGTCGCGTACCCGGCAAGTCGTTTATCACGCGAACGCTCGCGCTGGACGAATTGCCCGGCTACCTTTCCGCGGGCCAATTTGGAAACGACTTGAAGGTCATCGTGAAACCCTCATGAGGACTCCTTCCATGATGCGATGGATTTGCGTTTCACTTTTATTGACGCCCGCGATCTGCCAGGCGCAGAATTCCGCTTCTCCGCAACAGGATCCTCCCGGCGTCGTTATCGATCATCGTGCGGCCCCGACGAAAATTTATATCGGCTCTCCGGCGCTGGGGATTATGCCGGATGGCCGTTATGTCGCCAGCCACGACGAATTCGGACCCGGCTCGGCTTTTCGAACTCGCGCCGTCAGCTTCGTATTTGAATCTACGGATCGCGGCCGGTCGTGGAAACAGATCGCCCGTATTGATGGAGCGTTCTGGAGTTCTCTGTTTGTCCATCAGGATCGGCTGTACCTCCTGGGTACGGATAAAGAATACGGCCACATCGTCATTCGCCGATCGGAGGATGGCGGCAAGACCTGGACAAACCCCACGGACGCCAAAACAGGACTGTTGTCCGAGGATGAATCGTATCACTGCGCGCCGGTTCCCGTGCTGGTTCATCACGACCGTATCTGGCGGGCGATGGAAGATTCCAAAGATCCCGGCGGATGGGGATATCATTTCCGCAGCTTCGTCATGTCGGCGCCGATCGATGCGGACCTTTTGGATGCGGCAAGCTGGACGAAAACTCCGCCGTTGTCGTACGATGAAAAAACATGGAAGGGAAAGGGCTGGCTCGAGGGCAATGTCGTCGTCGATCCGCAGGGAAATCTCCTGAATATCCTTCGCGTCGATTTCCCCGACACCGCCGCCCTGGTTCGCCTCTCCGCCGACGGCAAGACGGCCTCGTTCGATCCGCAGATGGATTTTATCTCCATGCCCGGCGGGGCCGTCAAATTCACCGTCCGCTTCGACCCGCAGACAAAACGCTACTGGTCGATCGTTAATCCGCAGACCAACCCCACGGCCGTTCGAAATCGATCGGCGCTGATCAGTTCAAGCAATCTCCGTGACTGGCGGATCGAACGCATGATCTTCGAACACCCGGACAAGGAAAAACACGCCTGGCAATATGTGGATTGGTTATTCGAAGGCGACGACATTATCTTCGTCTCGCGCACCGCTTTCGACGACAACCTCGGCGGCGCCCACAACTACCACGACGCCAACTTCATGACCTTCCACCGCCTCGAAAACTTCCGACAACACCCATCCGATCCGTTCGTCGTTTCTCCCAACGACGATGTTTCCATAAAATGATCCGGATGAATTCCTTCCCTTATTCATTCTTGACAGAACATGAATTGAGGATATAGAATAACTCAGAATAAAGAGTTCTCCGGTTCATTTTGATTTCGGCCGATCTTAGAAAGGGACATGGGATGATCTATCGAAAGTTATTCTTCCTTCTCCTCGTATCTGGATGGATAGGAACTCTTCTCGGTCAAATTTCAGAGTCGCAACTTACTCTTCAACAGACAGGCCGTGTAACGGATAATACCGGCAAAGGGATCGGCGGGGCCACGATCGAAATCTACGACCTGATCGACATGGACAATGTTCCCAATCAAGTTGAATTGATTGGAAGTATTTCGTCATCCCCCGACGGTTCTTTCAGTTTCAAACGCATTCCGCCCAAACCGGAGGTGTGCTGTTCGCTGGCCGTGGCTATCGCTTCCGGTTTCGGATTCCACTGGACCAACTATGATGCCGACACGAAATCCATACCGGCAATCGAGCTCGAACAACCCCCCGCCACCATCACCGGCCAGGTGGTAGATAGCCAAAACAAACCGATCGCCCAGGCCGCTGTTCATGCGTTTATCCAATACGGCGACAATCGATCCCGTTTCACTATCGGAAGTACGCGATTCGGCATGACTATGACCAACGCCGAAGGATGGTTTGCGATAACGGATATTCCCCGAGACGCCGGAATTGAATTCTGCGTGGAAATGAAAGGGTATGTGCCTACCTATTCCTTTCGAACGGACGACAATCTGTATTCCCTGCAATACAAATGCGGCCAAGACGTCCGCCTCACCCTGTTTCGGCCCGGTTCGCTCGAATGCGCCGTCGTTCACAAAGATAGCCGAGAGCCCATCGCTGATGTCCGTGTTTTTGCCGTGCGTATCCAGGGGCCGGATAATTACATGACATACCGGTCATTACACGATGGTCTGGGGACCCAAAGGGGTCTCTATTTCAACGGGGATGAAAGTGCATCGGCGAAAACCGACGCCAGGGGACAATTGAAGATCGACGGTCTCAAGCCGGGCGAATACTGGGTCTGTACCCGGCCGGTTATTGTATCCAAACAGGGGTGGTTCTACACCCGCGAGAAAGTCACGGTGACAGAAGGACCTCCCGCATCCTGCATGCTCTACGCCGTTCGTCCCGGAACGCTCCGGTTTCAAGTCGTCCAGGGGGATAAAAAACCCGTCGAAAACGCTTCGGTCTCCTTCAAGCATAATCCGGACGATCACTATGCCATGATGCTTTCGGGAAGAACAACCGCTGAAGGTTTTGGTGTAACCACTCGAACCGACGGATACGCCGAAATCCGCGTTGCACCAGGAACCTACGATATAATAAGTCTTTCCAAAGATACCATGTCTATTCGTATTCATAATCCTTCCGTCAAGGTTTCCTCCGGCCAAACAGAAACCATTGTTTTGACATTTGATCCCAAACCCGGCTTGGGGGGAACCTGCATCGATCCTGACGGAAATCCTTTAGCTCAAACAAAAGTCTATTTTCTGTATGACCCGAATCATCCTGTTACGACGAATGAGCAAGGACAATTTCTGTTCACCCACTATTCGGAAGGACCCGTCTTAAAAGACTCCAATCCATCGATCCAATCTCAATTGAATCGCCAGAGGCCCAAAATGTTCTCCGATCGATTTTTGGTTGCCCGTCATAATCAAAAACGATTCGTCGCGATTCAACATCATCCCTCCGGTCCACAACTCAGTGGCCCTAAAGAGCTTCGGCTTCAGCCGGCCTATCTGATCCGAGGGCAAGTAATGAATGATCAGAATCAAGCCATTGCGGATTCGAATGTTCTCGTGGACGTAGTGGAAAGAGATGGCTCCTCGTACAAGCCACTTGCTCGATACGATTCGGCCGTGACAGGTTCGGATGGTGTATTTCAATTTCTTGTCCGGCCCATCCCACGGCTCCATTATCGAATTACCGCTCAGGTTGAAGGAGGCCCAAAAAAAGTCAAGATATTGACTTCCGAGCCGTCCGTTCGATCGGAAAATAAGGGGACAATATTCCCATTTCCCGTCAAGCCAGAACCGGTCGATCTGGGGGCATTCATTCTCTCCGACTCCATCGGCGGGGTATCCGGTGTCGTCGTGGATAAACTCGGGCGGCCCTTAAAGAATATCACAGTCTCTTTGGAAAGTTTGGAGCAACCGAAACAAAAGATGATCACAGACGAAACGGGTTGTTTTGAATTCCATGAATTATATCCTGGAAAAGTTGACATTGTCGCCATGATCTTTGCCCAGGGAACTCGAATGACGGTTGAAACGGGGGCGCCGCCGTTACGAATCGTTTTAACCCTGGATGAGATCACGCCCGACATGATCTCGCCGAAATCGATTGGCGGCGGAGCCGTCGAGGTTCGACCGGTCGATGCGATGACCAATGAACCCATCGTATCCGACAAAACCCAGTTGACTGTGGACCAGCCGCACGGTAACGATATTTATCTGACGGCGGACAAGGACGGGGTTGTTCGTTTCTGCGTCGGGCCCGGTCCGCACAAGATCGGCTGCCAAATCCCGAACTACAATTACCATTCCGAAAATGTCGTCATCGAAAACAACAAACTCCATTCGGTCGTTTTGAAAATAAAACCCGGCAAAGAATTGGCGGAAAAAAGACAATTCGGAGAACGCCAGCGACCTCTCGAGGTGTCGAGTTCTCGGCCCGGATCCTCCGAAGGATCTTTTCAAATTGTCGTTCAGAGTCGCATAACGCGGTTGCCGATCGCCGGAGCCAAAATTGCGGTAACCGGCGAACTCGATCAGAGCCGCTATGAAGCGATTACGGGCGAAAACGGGTGCGCGAATCTGGCCATCTCTGCGTCCGGGTATTTTCTCGTGGAGTCCGTTTCGGCGCAAGGGTATAAGACGGCCGGACCGAAGAAAAGTCCTTTCATTTCGACCTCGGGCTCCCAGCCCATGATCATCGATCTCGAACAATATCCCGTCTTTGTCAAAGTCCGGGTATTGAATGAACAAAACCAGCCGGTTCCGAAAGTTTGGGTCTGGTATTGTTTCCAAGTCGGCAAAGACACGAGTTCAAAAAATAACGCCCAGACGGACCAATCCGGTATTGCGGAACTTGAATGGCTCTATGAATCTCCCGATCGGCCGGCTCAAATCGATCATGTCCTGCAGGTTCAATCTGATAAATCAAGAGAAGGTACCATGGCGATCGAAAGGGTTCGTTCTCATCCCGGGCAAGTTCTGGATATCCATGTCCAAAAGCGGGTCATCCCCAGGGTTCGTATTCTCGACGGAAAGGGAACTCCGATTGCGGGAATGTCATTCAGTGTCTATCTGGCTCCGAATAATTATCAAATTTTCAGCTGCCAAAATACAACCGATGCCGCTGGGATTTTCACGGGAGATCCGGTTCCTGTTGGAACGGAATGGTTTCTACGATGGGATTCGAAAAAAGGGTGGGAGACATTCACTTTCTTGACCGCCGAATCCCCGGATGGATTTCAAAATCTTCCCGATTTGATCATCGAGGAATAAATAGCATTATTGAGAATGCTCTTCGGCTCCCGTCTTGATAAGATCGATGTCGTGCCCGCTAATCCGGAGGTGAACTGTTGACTTTCTTGTCCGGATCGTGTAGAATAGCCCGGATTTGAAACACGTTATGTCACGGAGGCCGTTGATGAAGGGCAGAACTCGTTTTCAGTATGCAAAACATTTTCCTTTTCGGTATTGTGTCCGAAGTGTTGTATTTATCATTTTTGTATCGATATTTGCTGGAACCAATGCGTTCGCCGCGCCGATCCATTCCGATCAGGCCCGCCGCGCCGCCATCGGCTGGCTCCGGCTTCATCCCCGGCCGATGGAGTCCCGCATCAGTCGAACGCTGACCGAAATCGTTCCCATCGGCCAGGCCGATCAACCCTTGGGTTTTGTTGTCCGCCTGGAGTCGAGCGGTTTCATCGTGCTGTCGGCCGAAGATCGTATCGAGCCCCTGATCGCTTTTTCCCCCAACGGCCGGATTGATGTCCACCCCGGCAATCCCCTTCGAATCCTGCTCGAACAGGATTTGGCCGCCCGTTTTGCGCAAGTTCAGGCAGCCGACGGGCTCGTCCCGCCGCCCGCCGATTCCGCCGACTCCGATTCTCCCCAGTCCCGTTGGCAGCAACTCCTCGAAGCCGGCGCAGAGGTTGCGCCCGACGACGAAATCCAGGCCAAATCGCTTCCCTCCGTCAGCGATCTCCGCGTCCCGCCTTTGGTTCAAACCCAGTGGAGCCAGGAAGACGCCGCCGGCGATTATTGTTACAACTATTACACCCCCAATCACTTTCCGACCGGCTGTGTCGCCACGGCCATGGCCCAGCTTATGCGGTATCATTCATTTCCCACGGCCGGGATCGGCGTCAAAACCTTTCAGATCTCTGTTAATGGTGTACCGCAAAACCGCAATACGCGCGGCGGCAACGGCTCCGGCGGACCGTATTATTGGGATCGTATGGTTTTTGATCCTTCATCCGGATTGACCGATCAGCAGCGGCAGGCGATCGGCGCCCTATGTTACGATGCCGGATTATCCGTCAACATGGATTATACCGCCGATGGTTCAGGCGCCTCGACCGCCACCGCCGACGAAGTCCTCGTAAGCACGTTCGGTTACGCCAACAGCATCTACGCCGACTTCAGCGTCAGCGGCCTGACCGACGCTCTCAAGAAAATGATCAACTCGAATCTGGATGCGAGCCTGCCTGTGATTGTAAGTATCAGCGGTCCCGGCGTCGGCCATGCTGCCATTGCCGATGGTTACGGATTATCCGACG
Organism: uncultured Pirellulales bacterium; assembly: GCA_964386005.1. Taxonomy (GTDB): domain Bacteria; phylum Planctomycetota; class Phycisphaerae; order Sedimentisphaerales; family Anaerohalosphaeraceae; genus FEN-1350. The sequence continues at coordinate 45,176 of CAYLSB010000009.1, forward strand.
GTACGATGTATCATCACATGAATTTCGGTTGGGCCGGGCTCGAGGACGCCTGGTACCAGTTGCCGCCAATTACCAATCCGTATTACTTCAACGTGATCGACGGTTGTGTGTATAACGTGTACACTTCCGGAATCGGCGAGATCATCAGCGGACGGATTATAAATCGTGCGGGAACTCCTCTGGAAAGCGTGCAGGTAACCGCATACCTCGGTTCCACGGCCGCCAAACAAACTTCGACGAACAGCCGGGGGATTTACGCCCTGAAAAATCTGGCGTCGAATACCCAATATCGTATCTCCGTCGTGAAGACGGGTTTCACCTTTTCCGATCAATTCGTCACCACAGGAAAATCGCAGGATTGGAACGCTTCTTCAGGCAATCGTTGGGCGATTGATTTTGCCGCCACAAACTCCCAGCCCCCGACGGCTCTCGATCGGCAGGTTTCCGCTCCCTCTCAACAACCCGTCCTCATCGGTTTACAAGCGCTCGATGATCATCTGCCGAATCCTCCCGGAAAATTATCCTATACGATCGTCTCTCTGCCCGAACACGGCACGCTCAGCGAACCGAATGTCGCCACGATTCATTCGATACCTTATACGCTCACGACCGATTCCAACGAAGTCCGCTATACTCCTTGTCCCTACTTCGGCGGCGCCGATACCTTCCACTTCAAGGCCAACGACGGCGGCACGGCGCCTACCGGCGGCGACTCCAACATCGCCGCAGTAACCGTCACAGTGGACAACACGCTGACAAGCAACTTCGGCATTGACAACAACTGGTCCACCAACACGATGATCGATACCACCTACTACGCCTCGCGTTCCCAGGTCCTGTACCGCAAGAGCGACATCGGCCCAACAAAGATCCTGACCGACCTGGCGATCCACTTTACCGGTAAGCCGCCGATCCCGCTCACGAAGTGGACCATCCGAATGCAGCACACGAACATGACCGGCTATGACGATGTCGTGGCCGATTTTCTGACTACCGGCTGGACCACCGTCTATCAGTCCGATGTCACCGTATCCAAAACCGGCTGGCTCAACTTTCACTTCACCACCCCCTTCAAATACAACGGCACGCAAAACCTTCTGATCGATTTTTCCTTTAACAATTCTTCCGTATCGGGCGACACGGGATGGTACCTGTACCAGGATGTCGGCGCCGTTCCGGATCGGATGATTACCATCGTCACGAATAAATCCTCCCATTCCGATCCGCTTACGTGGGATTTCTGGTACGGGGATGGTTACTATTGGGGCGGGGGCTGGCTGCCGAGTGTCAAGCTGATCGGCATCGTTCCCATCGACCCGATCCTCGGCGATTTCGACGCAAGCTGCGATGTCAAGCTGCCGGATTTTGCCCGCATGGCCGCAGCGTGGAATACTTCCCTCGGAAATATGCACTACGACTCCGCATGCGATATCGCCGCGCCGAAAAACAACAAAATCGACCTGGCCGATCTGAAAGTCCTCGCCTCCCGCTGGCTGAGCAAATACCCAGCGTGGTAAACAAGCAGTTCAAAGGACAAGATGGCAAGCTGACGTATTGCGTGTCGTACGGTTGGCTGGATAATGATTCGATAATGCGGGACCAGGTCACGCCATCCTACTTGACCATGCGGCCGCGGCCTTTGGTCATGAGGGTTCCGATATCGGGATCGTCGGCAAAATCATCGTCTTCATCATCCACAATAACGGATTCTTCCTCCTCGTCGTCATTTTCCGCGGAGTCCTCCTCGTCGTCATCGGATTCGGCGGAGGCGTCTTCTTCGCCGGTTTCCTCCACCTCGTGAGGCGATGCATCCGCATCCTGCGTCAGGTCCGCATAACCGGCGACTTCGTCGGCGATCATGTTGCGCTTGAGGTTTTCCCAATCCTCGACGGTCATCGTCACCTCGCGGGCCTGGCTGCCCTTGTATTCGCCCAGAATTCCCGACGCGGCCATCATCTCGATCATCCGCGAGGCGCGGGCATACCCGACGCCGAGCCGACGCTGCAAGAGCGATACGCTGCCGCGTTTGGTTTCGAGTACCACCCGCACGGCGTCGTCGAACAATTCATCCTTCTTCATCATCGACATGTCGATCTGGTTGAGCTGCATCAGGTCCGGATGGTATTGCGGCTGGGCGATCGTCTTGAGATGATCGACCACGGCGCCGATTTCCTCGTCGTCAAGATAGGCGCCCTGTGCCCGTTCGAGATCGCTGGTACCGGGTTTGAGAAACAGCATGTCGCCCTGCCCCAGTAGGGTCTCGGCGCCGTTCTGGTCGAGGATGATCCGGCTGTCCATCCGCGCCGCGACGCGGAAACCGATCCGCGTGGGCATGTTGGCCTTGATCAGGCCGGTAACGACCGTCGCCTGCGGGCGCTGCGTGGCGATGATCAGATGGATGCCGACCGCTCGGCTCTTCTGCGCGATGCGGACGATATACGCCTCAACCTCTTTGGCGCTGGTCATCATCAGGTCGGCCAGCTCGTCGATGATGATCACGATATGCGGCAGTTGCTTGGGGATCTTGGCCTCTTCCTCTTCGTTGGACGGCTGGAACCGCTCCATGATCTCTTCGCGGGTGAGCTTGTTGTACGAACCGAGGTTGCGAACCTTGGCCTCGGAGAGCAGCTCATAGCGCTCGTCCATCGTGGTCGTGGCCCATTCGAGGATCTGCTCGGCGCGCTTGACCTCGGTGACGACCGGACACATCAAATGCGGCAGCGATTCGAACATCGCCATCTCGACCATCTTCGGATCGATTAAAATCATCTTGACCTCGTCGGGACGGCGGGTCATCAAAATACTGGTGATGATGCTGTTGATGCAAACGCTTTTGCCGGAGCCGGTGGTGCCCGCGATCAGCAAATGGGGCATCCCCGCCAGGTCGCTGACCAGCACATCGCCCGAAGAGGTCTTGCCGAGAAACAACGGAATCTGCATCTTTCCCGATCGGGCCCCGGCCCGCTGGATCAGGTCCTTGATCCGGACAATCTCCCGCTGGCTGTTGGGCACCTCGATGCCGATGGTATGACGACCCTGCAGCGGCGCGACGACACGAACACAACCGGCGCTCAGAGCGCGGGCCATGTCGTTGGACAGGTTGGAAATCTGGCTGACTTTGATCCCCGGCGCCAGCTCCAGTTCATACATCGTAATGGCCGGTCCCGGTTCGGCATTGATCACATGGGCATTGATTCCAAATTCCGCCAGAAGCTCTTCGAGAATCTTGGCCTTGCCTTCGACCATCTTTTCCTGAATAGCGGCAAATCCGAACTCCGGCTCGCGCAAGAGTTCCAGCGGAGGCAACTGATAATCTTCATACGTCGCGGGAATATAGGGCTTGACCTTCGCTTCGGACGCCCGCACTTTCATCGGCGCTTTCTTTTCGGGCGCCGGTTCGGTTGGCTGTTCCTGCGGCGAAGCCGTCACGGGCTCGACTTCAACCGCCGATGCATCCTGTTCGGCCGTCCCGACCGCCGGAACGGAAGCCGGGGTTTGCTGCTTTTGTTCTTCGATCTGCCTCTGTTGTTCCTCTCGTCGCCGGCGGACGACCTCGGATAGCGATTTGATCGGCTCGCGGTTGGCCTTCGGCAGCCCGATCGCCCGTTCCAGATTCTTATCGCCCTGCGACTCCATAGTCACGGGACCGGGGAATCCTTCGCGCTGCCGTTCGCTGAGCCGCTTCCAGATCTGAGACATGGACGAGTGCGTTTGTTTGCGTGCCGTCGAATAGGCCGGTTCGGCCATTCCCATCGTCCAGGCGATCGCCCGACCGAAACCCCGAAAGATCGAAAGAACAAACGTGTCCGCCAGAACCAGCAGGCCCACGAACGACGTACTGGCCAGCAGGATCGAAGTGCCCAGAGCCGCAAAATGGCTCCGAAGAAGACTGCCCACCGCAATCCCCAGAATCCCGCCGCCACCCATGGGAAAAACACCGGTATGGTACGGCCAGATGGTCCGATCGCCCCAAACAAGAAACCAACTCGCGGAAAAAGCCGCCACCACCAATAACAATCCGACCCCCCGCAAAATGATTTGCGTAAGCGGAGTGCCGAGAAGATGCACGAAAAAGCCCCATGCCAGAGTGACCAGAAGGAAAAACACCCCGGGACCGATGAAATACAACAGGTAATACGCGCAGAAAGCCCCGATCGACCCGCACCAGTTTTCGGCCGGCTGGTTGTGGGGCCAGACATACTCGCTGGGTTTGTCGGCCATATCAAAACTCAGACAACTGCACAACAGAAAAACGCTGGCCGCCAGACCAAATCCCTCGACCGCAAATTTATACACTTCCTTGCTCTTCAAGGCCTATCCCTCCATGCGGGTTGCTCGACGCCAGCCCGCCGGATCATACTGAAAACGCCGTCTTCATCGTTGAAATGCCGGTCCATTCCCGCATTCCGGATTCCTATTCTATCGGCATTGTTCCCGGCTTTTCTCCAATCGAGATCATGCGATGGACGTTCCGGAACAGGATTGTATCGCCCGATAATAATCCGTGAATTTCTCCATAATCTCGCCTCCGGAGTTTCAGTGAAAACGAAAATATTGCCATGAACGCAACGGGGGTATTTCAAAGCCGCGTCGGAAAAATCTTCGGAATGAATTATTTGTTCACGGTCTTTTCAGATGTGCCGGATTTGTTGTTTCCAAACAGCCAATCAAAAAAACCGGGCTCGTTTTTGCGAGGCGACTGAACGATTACGCCCATCTTGCCCAACTCCGCCGAAACGTCCGCCTGATACGGGTCCAACTCGAAACTCCTGCGGAATTGTTTCTCGGCATTGACCTTGTCGTTTCGACGCAAATAATAATACCCCAACTGTTTATAGACGGCCGGAGATTGAGGAGCCAGAGACATGGCCCGTTCATAAGATTGAAGCGCCGCAGTGGGCAATTGTTCCGTCTCAAAGGCCCGGGCCAAAGAGATCGCCTGATCGGCCGTAGTGGTTCGCTGAATCCATTTGGCGGAGGCCTGTCCGGCCCTGTCGGGTTTGTTGTCATCCCGATACGCCCTCACCAGCGCCGCCTGAGCGGGCCAGTTCAAAGGCAGAAATTCGGCCGAGGTGTTGAAATGATAGGCCGCTCGGTCGAAGTTGCGCTCATTGCGATAGAGGAGCCCAAGCTGATAATGGGCCCTCGGTACCTCGTACTTGGCCTCGATCTGATCATAGAGCTTCTGCTTTTGCTGCTCGGGGGAAAGCCCCGTAAGGGAATCTTCCACCGTCGGCTGACAACCTGTGATCAACGCCAACACGATGATGATCATTCCTTGTCCTGCTCGGATTCTCATTTCTGCCTCCACTGCAAGATCGATTCGCGCTGCGACCGGGCGATTCCGCCGCCGGTCGATACTTCATTGTGCCAACGGACCAACGCGATATCAAGCAAAAACCGCTCGACACGGATAATTTCCAGCCATAGCCCGATAACGCCCGTCAAATCAATCCGAAGATGGCTCCTTTGGTCTTAGATCCTGGGAGATTACTTCGATAATTCCCTTCGTCTTGCCGACCAAAAGCAGCCCCAATAACAATTTGACCGCCGCCGGCAGGATACGTATCAGGAAACCAGCCGCCGGTTTTGGACCCTGCAAAATTCCCTTCAGTTCCATGACCGCCCAGATCAACGCGGGGGCCGCTTCGACAAGAACATAAAGGCCGAACAGCTTAATCCCGATCCACAAAAGTAAATTGGGTTCCGGTATATGGATTTCGTTATCAGGAAGACCCAGTCGATCCGCGATCCAAGAAGATCGAAAGAGCAAAACCCACGCAAAACCAAGATACAAACAGAGAACTAAACCTCGGCTGAATAGATCGGTATAGATTTCACCGGAAACATGGGGTTGACTCCATTGCCGAACGGCATAGAGACTTCGAAACAAGGACTCGCAATACCAGATTACCGTTGCTACCTGGAGAAGCCCAACCACTTTGGCCAGAACGATAAACAGATTTCGCATGGTACCTCCTATAAGACCCTCAATTACATCCGAAATCCAGCCAGAATTTCAATTTGCTGTTTGCAGTTTGCCATTTCCCCGGCGAACAGCGACTCTCGATACCCATTCCCCGAAATCCTATATCCTGTTATATATCCAGAAATTGCACTTCCAGCGCGTGCTCGCGGATAAAATTCCGACGCTTGTCCACGTCGTCGCCCATCAGGATGCTGAACATGCGATCGGCCTGACCGGCGTCTTCCAGTCGAACCCGCAGGAGCGTGCGCTGCGAGGGATCCATCGTGGTTTCCCAAAGCTGCTCGGCATTCATCTCGCCGAGACCTTTAAACCGCTTGATCTCGATGTCTTTGCCGCCGATCTGACGGATGGCATGGCAGATATCCCCCAGCGCCACGACGGAATGGATATCCTCCCCATTGCGAACATCGAACTTGGTCGGAAGCGCTTCTCCCGCGACGGTACGTACGATTTTATGCAAATAATCCCGCATATCCAGTTTGTACTCGGCCTTCAGACGGGCGTTGATTTCGTTGAGTCGAACCACTTCGTGCAGTTCCTCGGCCACAACACGGCCGTTACTCGGTCCCGCCCCATTGCCTTCCCCATTGGCCACGCCGCCGGCGGCCTCGATTTCCTTGAGCCGCTTATCCCACGAAGGTTTATCATAAAAGAATTCATCCTCGGCCTGGTCCCGAACCCAGAAACTCGGAAGGCAGTTGCCGTCATAAAAGCTTTCGACGAATTGGCGAAAAAGGATGCCCCGTCGTTCCAGAACATGGATACTCCGTTCGGCCTCGTTGAGCCATTTCACCAGCGCCCCCAACGGCTCGCCCTGAATGTTCACCGGAGGACGGTTCTCTTCGCGGATCGACAATACGGTTCCTTCCAGCCCGCGACTTTCCATCCGCTTGCGCATGTCGCGCTCGTTGAGAATATATTCCGAATTCTTTTTCCCCTTGATCTTCACCTCGTACAATGGGGGCTGGGCGACAAAGACCCGACCGTTTTCGAGCAACTGCGGCATCTGACGAAAGAAAAAGGTCAACAACAGCGTTCGAATATGGGCGCCGTCGACGTCCGCATCCGTCATCAATACCACCTTGCCGTATCGACATTTTTCCAGATTGAATTCTTCGGCGCCGATCCCGGTGCCCAGGGCGCTGATAATCGTCCGGATTTCCTCCGATCCGAGCATTTTTTCCAGCCGGGCTTTTTCGACGTTGAGAATCTTTCCTCGTAGCGGCAGGATCGCCTGGATCGTGCGGTCGCGACCGCCTTTGGCCGAGCCGCCCGCCGAATCCCCTTCGACAAGGAAGACCTCGGTTGACTCCACGTCGCGGCTGGAGCAATCCCACAATTTGCCCGGCAGATTGGCGCCGCTGAGCGCGCCTTTGCGGCGGGTCAGCTCGCGGGCTTTTCGCGCGGCCTCCCGTGCGGCGGCGGCCTGGATCGCTTTGTTGAGGATCCGTTTGGCCCCGGCGGGATTTTCCTCCAGATACGTCCCCAGAAGCTCGTTGACCATCGTCTCCACGAAACTGCCCACCTCCGGATTGGAAAGGCGGACCTTGGTTTGCGCTTCAAAGTGCGGATCTTTGACGCGTACGGAAATCACGGCCGTTAGCCCTTCCCGCAAATCGTCGCCCGTCGGTACCATGCCGCCCTTGAGCATGTTGGCGTTTCGCGCGTAGGCGTTCATCGTCCGCGTCAGGGCGGTGCGAAATCCCGACAGGTGGGTACCCCCGTCGATATTGCGGATATTGTTGGCAAAAGCGAGGGTGTTTTCGACATAACTGTCATTGTACTGCATGGCGATCTCGCATTGGATGCGGTCCTCTTCATCCGCCTTGGACAGATAGATCACCTCGGACAGCGGAACCTTGCCCTCGTTGAGGTACTCGATAAACGCGCGGATCCCCTTGTCGTAATGAAATACCTGCCGGGGTTTGTCGGAGCGGTCGTCCTGAAACAGGATTTGAATTCCCGCATTGAGGTACGCCAGCTCCCGGATGCGCGTTTCGAGCGTATCGTATTTGAACTCGGTCGTCTCGAAAATTTCCTCATCGGGCATGAACGTGATCCGCGTGCCGTGCTTGGCACTTTCGCCCACTTCGCGCACCGGACCGGTCGGCACGCTCCGCGCGGTTTCGAAGCGATACTGCTTGCCGTCCCGCCAGACCTCCGCCTGCATCCATTCGGACAACGCGCAAACCACGCTGACGCCGACGCCGTGCAGGCCGCCGGAAACCCGGTAGGCCTTGTCATCAAACTTGCCGCCGGCATGCAATGTCGTTAACACGACCTCCAGGGCGCTCTTGCCCGCTTCTTTGTGGATATCCACCGGAATGCCGCGTCCGTTGTCCTCGACCGAACAACTTCCATCCGCGTGAATATGGACGATGATTTTATCGCAGCGGCCCGCCAGGGCCTCGTCGATGGAGTTATCCAGCACCTCATACACCAGGTGATGCAGGCCGCCCTCCTGTCGGTTTCCGATGTACATATCCGGCCGCTTGCGCACCGCCTCCAGACCGGCCAGAATCTTGATTTGACTTGAATCATACGTCTGATTGCTCATGTTCCTTTTCCTGCTGATCGTCTCGCCACGGAACGCATACGATCTTTCGAACCCGACTCCGCGGACAATGTTCCTGAAAATAGGTTAACAACTCCGGAAGGAGCAGTTTCATCTCGTGCATCCACGGACCGGGCTGAACCTCCACGCGCAACACGCCCGACTGAAGGGTATCCGGCCGGCTTCGCAAGGCCAACTCGGCGGGTACGACCTGAGCCCAGACATCCACGATCGAGGCGTTTTTTTCCAGTTCGTTCCGGCGGGCTTTCAGATACCCGGCTACGTCCGATCCGATCCCGACCGCCGCCCGTCCGGGTTTTTTTTGCCGGCGTGCCGCGCCCCGGAGAATCGCCAGATCGTCGTCGCCGGCCATCAGGGATTGACCGGCATCACGATATACAAAAAGTGGCTTCCGGAACGGATCATGCCCGGACGATCCGCTTCGCCCAGATGCAACTCAAAGGAGTCTTCCCGAATCACTTTCAGCACATCGATCAGAAAATGGGGATTAAAGCCGATCTCCATCGAAGGGCCATTGTATTCGACCGCCATTTCGATCTGAGCGTCGCCGGTTTCGGGCGCCCGGCCCGAGAATATCATAGACCCGTTCTCCAGACTCAATCGTATGCCCTTGGAATCCTCGCTGGCCAGCAACGCGGCGCGCCGAACGGCGCTGAGGGTCGCCTCCGTGGACAAGACAAGACGTTTATCATATTCTTTGGGAATAATATCTTCGTATTTGGGAAAATTCCCTTCCACAAGATTGGAACTGACCACCGCGGCGCCGCAGGCCAGAACGATCTGATTATGGATGAATCGCACCGCCACTGTGGCGGCGGCATCGGGAGCGGGAACTCGATCCAGTAACGTCATCGTCTTGGCCGGAACGATAAGCCGGCCGCCGGGCAGCTCGGTCTTCGGCGCCGCTTCCAGCGCGAGGGTACATCGCGCCAGTCGTCTTCCGTCCGTGGCAACCATCGTCAGTTTCTTTCCCTGAACCTCCCACAGAATGCCGTTCAGGGCATAGCGGGTACTCTCCCTGGCGGCCGCAAATACCGTTTGCTCGATCCCCTCCTGAAGCCGGTCCAGCTTGATCGAAAGGTCCCCTTCTCCTTCCATATCCGGCACCGGCGGAAATTGTTCGGGATCGTGTCCATAAATCGTGAAATGGCTGTCCGCGCCGCGAATCAGAATGGATGCGTCCGTCGATTCGATCTCCACGACCTCATCCAGACTCTCGCGAATGATCGAGGCGAATTTGTCCGCCGGGATCACCGCTTCGCCCGGATTGACCACCTCCACCTGCGCCACGCTGTACAGAATCCCGACTTCCAGGTCCGTGGCCGATAGACGCACTTCGTCCCCCTTGGCGGTCATTCGAAGGCACTGCAAAACCGCCTTCGGGGTCCTCGATGGAATAATGCTCGTGACCAAACCCAGGGCCTCCTGCAAAGAGGCACGATTGAATTTTACCTTCATAGCCACCTCGATCCAATTTCAATAATGTTTATCTGTTTCTTAATTAAAGCCGTCCATACAGGACCGCTTATAGAACCTATAATGTACTCCATTTCTTCATCGATGAAAAGACCTTTTGCCCCGTGGAAAACAAAATATCCCCGACATGTCCGATCCCCGCTGTTGCCACGAAAAATCCGAATGGTGCGACAACCTCTCTGGTTACAGTCCTCCCCAATTTATAAAGGTAAGATAAAAAGGAATTACTATCCGTAGTCATATACCCTGTGATTCTGTTGGATGCTCGAACCACCTTCAAACATAAACGATTGCCTCAGCGGAACTTATCCCGTAATAGACCCGGCTCCGAGGTGTGGATAACCTGTTGCACAATCTGTTTGGGTCGCCCCTGTTGTGTGGAATACCCGGATATCAATACTGAAAAGGGAACAATTATATACAATCAGCAACACTCGTAACAACGCATCTCACAGGATATCCACAATGGGTTTTGGCGTGAATTTCGCGGGTCCAAACTCTACCGAATGCGAAATTCGTATGCCCGGTAGAGGCGATCGAGCTCCTGTTTCTGTTGCTCGTATTCCTTTTGCAGTTCGGCGAAAAGGGCGGGATTCTGATACACCTTGGCCTCGCCGAATTGTTCATGAGCTTGGTTATGTTTTTCTTCGAGTTCCATGATCATTCCCTCGAGCTGCTCAACGGTGTATCGATTGTACACTTTTAATTCCGAAGGAGCGATGGCTCGCTGCTTATCCGGAGAAGGCGAACGGCGTTTCGGCTTACGTTCCGACTCGACCGTCTTATCGGATGCCTCTCGTTCCATTCGTTGCGCGGATTGATCGGCGTACTGCGTGTACGGCCGATCTCCCTGGATGAATTCCGTTTTGTTTCGACCGTTTCCGCCGCCCCCGATCACCAATAGCCGTTTGGCGATGCGATCCAAAAAATAACGGTCGTGGCTGACAACGAGGACCGCACCCGGAAAATCCACAAGGGCCTCTTCCAGCGCTTCTCGACTGGGAATATCCAGATGGTTGGTGGGCTCGTCCAAAACCAGCAAATCCGGTTCCGACAGAACAAGCCGGCAAAGCATCAGGCGATTTTGCTGGCCGCCGCTGAGGTCGGACGTTTTCTTGAATACGTCGTCTCCGCTGAAAAGAAACGAACCCAGGACGCCGCGGATTTTTTCGACGGACAAGTCCGGCCGGAGAGCACAGACCTCCTCCAGCACCGTTTTGCCCGAATCCAACACATCGGCCTGCTGATCCAGATAGCCGACTTTCGCCGTCGGCGCAATCCGTATGGTTCCCTCCGACGGCTCCACATGCCCAAGGGCCATGCGAAGCAGGGTACTCTTGCCGGTTCCGTTCGGACCGGTTATCCCAAGCCGCTGACCGTACAAGAGGTCAAAGGTCAAATGCCGAAACAATTCGGAAGCGCCGAAGGATTTGCCGAGGTCCTCGCATCGAACGGCCAGTTCGCTGCGATTGTTCCCGGAGCGAAATTGGAAATCGATCGTCTTTGATCCGGACGGCTTTTCCAAAAACGTCGGATTGTCTTTTAACAGCTTCTCCAGCCGGGTCTTTCTGCCTCGCGCCGTCTTTCGCATCCCCTCCTGGTCCTTGTTGCGGGCGATAAAGTCCAGAGTTCGCTCGACCATCTCGACGCGCTGTTCATATTCCCGCTGCTGTTGGAGCTGAACCGTCTTTTTGGTTTCCATATACGTGCTGTAGTTGCCGCGCCACACCCTGGCTTTCTTTCGTTCCACTTCGACAATCTTGCAGGCGATTCGGTCCAATAGATAACGGTCATGGCTGATCACCACGGCGGCGCCTTTGAATCCTCGAAGGAATTTTTCCAGCCACACGGTCCCGGCCAGATCCAGATGGTTGGTGGGTTCGTCCAGCAGAAGGAGGTCGGCCTCCTTCATGAGCACCTGAGCCAGGCCAAGGCGAGAAAGCTGGCCGCCGCTGAGGGCCGAGGTTTTCAGGGCAAGCAGTTCCTCGTCCAGACCGACACCGGCCAGCGTGGTCCTCATTCTCGCCTCGCAGAGATATCCCCCCTGAATTTCGAACGTCTGGTGTAAACGGTCATATTCCCGCAACAATGACTCGTATTCGCGGCCTTCGTGCGCGGTATGTTCCAGCCGCTCCGACAGCTCCACAAGCCGACGTTCCATGGAAAGAATCTCGTCCAATCCCAGGAACATCTGTTCCAGGACCGTGAGTCGGCCGTCAAAAACCGGCTCTTGCGGCAGATAATTCATCCGAAGACCCTTCTGCCGGTTCACCTCGCCCATGTCCGGCGGTTCCTGCCCGAGAATCAGCCGCAAAACGGTCGTCTTGCCGCAGCCGTTGGGACCCACCATTCCCACGATCTCCCCGGGATGCAATTCCAGGTCAAGCCCGTCCAGCACCACGTCCGGGCCGAATGATTTATGTATGTTGTGCAGCGCAACGATCGACATGCGGAAAACGAAATCCTTGATACGGTACGATTCGGCCCGGTCCGGAAAAACCCAGATGACGTTCCGGATTCCACGACGATTCCAAACCCTTATTCTACCCGAATCCTTTCCGGAGATCAACCTCGCCCCGAACGCGGATCGGGTTGCCCGGAATCGGCGGCGAATCATCTTTCAAAAGCGGCATATTTTGCGTTGACATGCCGACCGGAATCGACGTACAATGATCCGGCCGCCGGAAGGTCAATTCGTCCGGCAAGAGATAAATCGCATGAACTGAGGAATGTATGAATAGCCAGCGTCTGATGCGAAAAATGGTTGTGGTTCTAACGGTGTTCATGGCCGGTTGGTCCATGCTGATCCTTGGTGGTTGCCGTACGGTCGGAGAGTCAACCAGCGAGGTCAACATTCGACATCGGCGAGTGATCGACAACAATTTTGGACGGGTTCAGGATGATATTGACACCGTCTTCCTGTTGGATCGTCCCAGCCGTCTCAGCGATCAGCCCGTTCGCTGAAATCCGCGCCGAAACGCAGCCGTATCCGTCGGACCGGGCCCCAGAGTCCGACCCCAGGGAGGATACGCGGTGGATGCCATCCTCGATTTTTTTTATCGTATGAGCCCGCGGGAGCGCTCGGTGGTCTGTTTCGAGCTGCTTTTCATCGGTTTGTTTGTCTATATCATCCTGTCATTTCTCGAAGGGACCCGCGGAGAACGACTTTTTCGGGGCATCATTTTCATTCTTCTGGCCGGCAAGGTCATCCTCAATCTGATCGTCCACCGATTCGAAATGGATCGAGTGGCGTATCTGTATAACTGGTTCTTGATCGGCATCCTGCTGGTGTCGATCGCCGCGTTTCAACCCGAAATCCGCCGTGCCCTGATCCGACTCGGCCAGGCGAAGTTTTTGTCCAGCTCGCCCCAGCAGTTGTCCCGCAGCGTCGAAGAAATCATCGAAGCCATCCTGTTGCTTTCCGAAACCCGTACCGGCGCGATCATCGTCTTCGAACAGCAGGTCGGGTTGGGCGAATTCGTGGAAACCGGAGTCCGGCTCGACGCCAAAGTCACGTCCGAATTGCTGCGAACGATCTTTTATCCCGGAACCGCTCTGCACGATATGGCGGTGGTGATCCAGGGCGATCGAATTGTCGCGGCGCGGGTACAGCTCCCGTTGGTGGAGGGCGATTCGTTTCCCGGCGGCCAGCTCGGCTCCCGGCATCGCGCGGCTCTCGGCGTTACCGCCGGATCCGACGCCATCGTCATCGTGGTCAGCGAGGAAACCGGTATCGTCTCCATCGCCCTCAACGGAAACCTGATCCGCAACGTCTCCTCCGATCAGCTTCGCCGCCACCTCACCACCGCCGTGGTGGACACCACCCCGCTGGTCGAACGACTTCAAAAAACCATGCGGAGCAAACCCGAAACGAAGAATACATAGGCCGCCCCCGTGTTCGATCGAATTAAAAAATTCACCGCCGTGATCTTCCTGACCATCCTGATCTGGACCTATGCCTACCTGGCTCAGGAAGAATCCATCAACCGCATGGCCACGCTCGGTGTCGCCGAGGGCATCCTTTCCGATCTGCAGATTACCTTCGATCGACCCGTCCCCATTACCCTGAATCTGGAGCTGAAAGGAACCAAATCCAAGATCGCCAATCTGAAGAGACGGCTTCTCGCCGGAGAAAACGACAAAGACAAAGAGCGGTTGAATTTCGTCTATGATCCCGAATCCGAAAACCATTCTCTTCCCGGCACCTATTCCCTCAATGTCATCGAGTTTCTCGGGAAAAGCGAGAAAATGAAAATTCTCGGCCTTCGGGTCATCGGTTGCGATGTGCCCAATCTGACGGTGACCATCGAAAAACTTGTGGAAAAACGACTGACGGTCCAATGCGTCGATTCAACCGGAAAAATCCTGCGCCCCGAAACCCTGGAGCCGGCGATCGTCGCCATGTTTGTCCGGAAGGAATACGACGGCCCCGCCACCATCACGTTGACCCCGCAGCAAGTGGAACTGGCGAGAAAATCCATCGTGCGCCTGCGACCGTATATCATGCTGGGCAATCAGCAGGTCTTCGCCAAAAATCAGGTCACCGTCAAACTGCCCGCCACGGAAATCCTGCTCCAGTCGCGCCCTCTTCAGCCGCGCGTCGGTTTGATGATCAGCAAAAACCTGATCGGGAAATGCCAAGTGGAGTTGCTCAACGAAAGCGAATTGACCAGCGTGACCTCGATCCTGGCGACCCCGGAGGCCTTTGAGGAATTTGAAAAAATGATGTATCAGGTCCTGGTGGAAATCCGCGATGACGATGTGACGACCGCCGCATCCGAGGGGACCAAACGACCCGTGGTCTATAACTTTCCCCGGGCGTTCCTCCGCGGCGGAGAAATCCAACTGGATCCGTCCGTCCCGATCCGACAGGCCCATTTTCGATTGATCCCCCTTCCCGCCTCGCCTTCCCCCCCGACCTCCACGACCTCCATCGCCCCGTAAAAAAAGGTGTCAGGAACCTTTTTCGCCTGGCGAGTAATATCATAATGCAATTTCCCGCTCATTCCCGGATCAGCGGCACGAACCGCACGGGCATCTTGGATTCCTGACGGAACGTCCCGTCGGCATCCTTGCGGATCAGGATCAGATCCTGCCCGCTCCACGTATCGCCGACGGGAATCACCATCCGTCCGCCGGGGCGGAGCTGTTCCTTCAGCGCCGCCGGGATATGATCCGGCGCGCACGTGACGATGATGGCGTCGTAGGGAGCGTGTTCGGCCCAGCCGAGGTATCCGTCGCCGACTTTGACGTGAATGGATTCGTACCCGCGTTGCCGCAGAATCCCGATGGTCCTCTGGGCCAGCGGCCGGACGATCTCGATGGAATACACGTGAGGCGTAAATTCGTTGAGCACCGCCGCCTGATAGCCGGATCCTGTGCCGATCTCAAGCACCTTCGCATCGGCTTTGAGGTCGAGGATGTAGGTCATATAAGCCACGATGAACGGCTGCGAAATCGTCTGGTCGTAGCCGATCGGCAACGGCCTGTCCTGATAGGCATGCGCCTTCTGATCGTCCGTCACGAACCAGTGCCGCGGCACCGCCTCCATCGCCGCCAGGATTTTTTGATCCTGCAGGGCGTACAAATCGCGGATGATCCGGACCATCTCCCGTCGTTCTGCGAACCGCTCGTTCGATCGCGGTTTCGACCATGGCGCTTTTTCGATGGCCCCCTCGGGTTGAACTTCCAGCGCTGATTCGTTCGCCATTGCTGCTCCTTCCACCGGCCGCGGGTTTTCGATCGGCGGGGCGGCGATGGGTTTGACCCCTTTGCCGCACGACCCGCCGGCCGCAGCCAGTACCATCATACAAAGAAAAATGCGTTCCATAAATACCCCCTTGCTCTTCGGTTATCGGTTTCTATCCAACAGTACAAAGCCCAACTTGTCAATACCTAATCAACATCTTATCGTTCCTCCAATGTCAGGCCCGGTTTGTCCTCCGGTAGGGGCGGACGGCGTCCGCCCAAATGAAATGGGGCACATGTTCCCGTTCGGAGGGCACACGCCGTGTGCCCCTGCATTTTCACCAGCGACGAAAGACGAGCGGCCGGCGACTCTTTTGATTTTTCCTTGCATTCCAGCCCCGATTCTGCGACAATATTTCAAAAGAATAAAAAGGAGCTGGGTATGCTTTCGCAAATTCAATCGTCGGGTTCCAGCCACCGGGCACAGCGAGGTGGATGGCGTGTTCTCGGTATTCCGGCGGTTCTCTTTGCCCTTGCGGCTCTTCCGGTTCTGGCCGACTGCCCCTCGGCCGATCTGACACGGGATTGCTTCGTCGATCTGGCGGATTTTGCGGTGGTCTCCAGCCAGTGGCTCACCGAGGATCCAAATACGGAGGCCCAGGACTTTGCCTTGTTTGCCGAGCAGTGGCTGACGGGAGATCGATTGCCCGAAGACATGGTCGTCATCCCCGCCGGGACTTTTCAGATGGGCAACAGCAAATCCGCTGACGAAGGGTGGTCAGATGAATTGCCGGTTCATACGGTGACTGTAGATTCGTTTGCCATGGGCAAATACGAGATTTCCAACGGGCGATACCGGGATTTCCTGAACTCCGCCCGGACACAAGGGCTGATTACTGTAACTAGTGTCGTATATCAAGCCGGATCGGGGACCAGCTATCCCTACTGCGACACCTCGGACTACAGTTCTTATAGTCAGATCGTCTATTCCAACAATACCTTCAGCGTTCGGACCAAAAGCGGGCGGGATATGACCAACGACCCGATGGTCCTGATAAGCTGGTACGGGGCTGTGGCCTACTGTAACTGGCGAAGCCAGCAGGAAGGCAAACAGATCTGCTACAATCTTTCGACTTGGACTTGTGATTTCAGCAAGAAGGGATATCGTCTGCCTACCGAAGCCGAGTGGGAATATGCCGCACGAGGGGGATTATCCGGAAACAGATTCCCTTGGGGGGATACGATCAATCAAACCCAGGCAAACTTTTGCAGCTACGATTTCAGTTATGATGTCAGTCCCGTCAAAGACCAATATCATCCCTTGTGGAATGATGGGCAATCTCCCTACACATCCCCGGTTGGCTTTTTTGATGGGCCCTTGAAGTATAAGAGCCAGTACAACTGGCTGGGCAGTACAACCAGCTATCAGACAGCCAGCGGAGCCAATGCCTATGGCTTATACGACATGGCGGGGAATGTCTGGGAGTGGTGTCATGACTGGTATGGGAGCTACGGTTCGGGATCACAAACAAACCCAACTGGACCTGGAACAGGTACTTATCGTGTTGTTCGCGGCGGCTGCTGGGACAACGACACCGACTACTGCCGTGTATCGAGCCGCTTCAGCCGCCACCCGCTCTACCGGGGCGGCGACTACTACGGATTCCGCGTTGTCCTGGACTTTTAATAATCCTTTGGTTTTTGCTCTTTTACACTTTGTATCCCAGCGAAGAGATGAATCGAACCGGTAGGGGCGGACGGCGTCCGCCCGGATGAAATGAGGCACATGTTCCCGTTCGGAGGGCACACGCCGTGTGCCCCTGCAAACTGCGGCTGTACAATGAAAATCAAAATCCGGATTCGGATTGAATAATCAAACACAACCTCAATCGGAAAGGAAAATCATGTTTTCGCGTATCGTGATATTATCGTTTCTGCTGTTGACCGGTTTGAATGGATGTGCGTATGCCCAGTCGCCGGCATCCGACGATCTCAAACCCAATCCCAACACCGACTGGTTCAAAGACGCCCGTTACGGCGTCTTCATGCACTTTCTTCCCGGCGACGACAAACAATTGGCGCTGGTCGATGCGTTCGATGTCGATGCGCTGGCCAAACAACTGGAGGCGATGGGGGCCAAATACTTCGTCATTACGCTGGGGCAAAACTCCGGATATTTTAACTCTCCAAACGCAACTTACGACAAGGTTACCGGATACGCCGCGGGCCAACGCTGCTCCAAACGGGATTTGCCGCTGGCCCTGTATAAGGCGCTCAAACCCAAAGGCATTCGGCTGATGTTGTATCTGCCCTGTCAGGTGCCCAACGGCGATGACCGTGCTCAGAAGACCTTCGGACTTCCGCAGGGACGGCAGGATCAACCCATCGACGTCGAGTTCGCCAAAAAGTGGGCGCAGGTCATTCAGGAATGGTCCGACCGCTACGGCGACAAGGTCGCCGGCTGGTGGTTCGACGGCGGCTACAAGTGGATCCGATTCAACGAAGACATCGCGCAAATCTACTCACAGGCCGTAAAGCATGGCAATCCCAAGGCGATCGTGACCTTCAATCCCGGCGTCAGTCTGATTCGTCACACCAAGGCGGAAGATTATACCGCCGGCGAACTGAATGAACCGTTTGCGATGATTCCGAAGGACCGTTTTGTCGAGGGCTCGCAATGGCACGCCCTGACGTTTATGGGTTCCCAGTGGGGCCGCCGCGATGTACGATTCCCGACGGAGCAATGGGTCCGGTGGGTTAAAGAGGTGACGGCCAAACAGGGCGTCATCACGCTGGATATGGGTCCCAACTGGGATCCCAAGGCCGGTCCCATCGGCGCGCTGGCCGAAGAACAGGTGGCGCAGGTCAAGGCGATCCGCGCCGCGCTGAAGTGAACGGTTCGTTTCCGCGCGTCTTTCATAATGTAAGTTTCGAAGCTCCTTTAACAGAATGACGCAAAGACCTTGTGTCGTTCCGGCGAAAGCCGGAATCCGGAATATTCTGTTTGCATTAAACTTCATTCTGTTAGAGCGTCAAAGTTTCTGAATGATTCACGATGTTTTCTTGATCCCCACTCTCGGCCGGATTAAGATACGCTGCAATCGACTGCCTCGAACCGACGGGATGCTGCATGGAAAATCATTTTACGGCCGTGGACTGGATGGTCATCGCCGCCTATTTCGCGGTCAATGTGTGCATTGGTCTTGCCGTCTATCGCCGAACTCGCAACCCCGAGGCCTTCACCGCCGCCAAACGCTCGCTTCCCGGCTGGGCGTGCGGCCTTTCCATCTTCGCCACGTATGTCAGCAGCATCAGCTTTCTGGCTCTGCCCGGCAAGGCATTCGCTTCCAACTGGAATCCCTTCGTCTTCAGCGTATCGCTGCCGTTGACCACTTGGATCGCCGTGCGCTATTTCCTGCCGTGGTACCGTAACGGCGGCGACGTCTCCGCCTACGCCCATCTCGAACGCCGCTTCGGCCCATGGGCGCGGGCCTATGCGAGTTTCTTTTACCTCTTGACGCAATTGGCGCGCATGGGGGCGGTCATGTACCTGATGGCTCTGCCCCTGAGTGTCCTGATGGGCTGGGACATCCGATTGATTATTCTCGTCACCGGAGTCTCCGTCATATTCTATTCCATGCTTGGCGGCCTGATCGCCGTTATCTGGGCCGATGCATTGCAGGCGATTGTATTAATCATGGGTGCAACGGCCTGCGTGGCTTTTATCTTCTTCAACATGCCCGAAGGCCCGGGCCAGGTTTTCGCCATCGCCGCCGAGCATCGCAAATTCAGTTTCGGCTCCTTTGGGTCATCCCTGGTTGAACAGACCTTCTGGGTCATGCTGGTCTATGGCGTCATCATGAACCTGCAAAACTTCGGCATCGATCAGAACTATATCCAGCGCTACATCGCCTCGCGCTCCGACGATCAGGCCCGTCGCAGCGTCTGGCTCGGCGGTTTGCTGTATGTTCCGGTCTCCGCAGTGTTCTTCCTGATCGGTACGGGTTTATTCGCGTTTTACCAGACGCATCCGGAAGATATGACCAAGCTGCGGCAGGCCGTGGCCCGTCAGCAGAATCTCGACGCCTCCGCCGCCGAATCCCTGACCGTGGAGCAAATCGGCGACAAGGCCCTGCCCTATTTTATCGGCTCGCGTCTTCCGCGGGGATTGACGGGATTGCTGATCGCCGGCATCTTCGCCGCCGCGATGAGCACAATTTCCACGTCTCTGAACTCCTCGGCCACGCTGATCCTTACCGAAATCTATCAGCGATATTTCAAACCCGACGCAACGGCTAAGCAGTCCATGATCGTTCTTTATATCGCGAGTATTCTCTGGGGCGGCCTGGGAACCGCGATGGGCTTTCTGCTGATCTCCATCACCAGCGCCCTGGATACCTGGTGGCTTTTGTCGGGCATCTTCAGCGGCGGAATGCTGGGATTGTTTCTAATGGGCCGGATACTCAGACGGCCGAACAACACCGCCGCCATCCTCGCCGTAATTCTCGGAGTCCTTGTCATTCTCTGGATGACCCTTTCTCCCAAAATCGAGTCGTTACCGCAATCGATGCGGTATCGCGCCCATCCCTTCCTGATTCCTGTCTTCGGAACAACGATCATCTTCATCCTCGGTTTGTTGTTATCCGGTTGGTGGAATCGTTACCGCAAAGGGCGACAAGGATGACACGGCTGGATGATCGTCCTTGTCATTCTTCGCCCTATCGCTGGCTGATCCTTTCTCTAATTTTTCTATTAACCACCAACAATTACCTGATACGAACGGCCCTCGGCGTGGTGTCCACAATCGTCCGGGGAGATCTGGAGTTGGACGAAGTTCACTACGGCTATGTCCTGACGGCCTTCAGCATCACCTACGCCGCGGGATTTCTTTTCGCCGGCCGGCTCGTCGATTGGCTGGGCGTGCGAATGGGATTATTCCTTTCGACGATGGCCTGGTCGCTCTTCGGCACGGCCGTCGGATTCAGCGGATCGTGGATCTCCCTGATGGGATGGCGCGGCCTTCTGGGAGCGGCGCAAAGCGCACATTTTCCCGCCGCGATCAAATCCGTCTCCGAATGGTTTGCGCCGCGACAGCGCGCCCTGGCCACCTCGCTGTTTAACAGCGGTCCCCACATTGCCCTCGTCCTCGGCCCTCCGATCGTCGCCTGGATAACGCGCCGCTACGGTTGGCGGACCATGTATTCGATTGTGGGTCTGTCCGGAATTCCGCTGGCGGTCCTGTGGTGGCTGTTGGCGCGAAGCCCGGAAACGCAACCGTCCCGCTTGGTACGGTCCGCTCCCGTCGAATCGGCCGCACCAAAGGTTCCTGTTCGCGAAATCCTGCGCAACCGTGCCGCCTGGGGCATCATGATCGGAAAATTCTGCGCCGATCCCGTCTGGTGGTTCTACATCTTCTGGCTGCCGTCGTATCTCGATAAACGCTATGGTTTGGATCTCGAGGAAATTGGTTATGCTTTTCCGATCATCTATGCACTGGCGATCGTGATGGCCAACGTGGCGGGATGGTATGCCGGCCGATTAATCGATCGCGGTCGAACAAAGTTCGACGCACGCAAACGGGTCATGATGATCTGCGCCGTGTGCATGCCGATCACGGCCGCGGCCGGGTTCACCCCGTGGCCGTGGATGGTCATCCTCCTGGTCAGTCTGGCCGCCGGCGCCCACAGCGGCTGGTCCGCCAACATCTTCACGCTCTGTTCCGATTGTTTCCCCTCCCGGGCCGTCGGAACGGTTGCGGGCCTTGCGGGTTTTGCCGGCGGTGTCGGCGGAATTGTCCTGTCGTCCCTGGCGCCGGGATATATCATCAAATATTTCGGCTATATCCCGATCTTTATCCTGATGGGTCTGCTGCACCCATTGGCGCTGTGTGTTATTCATTGGACCATCCGGCCACCGTCCGCTTCATCGACTTCCTCATTGGAATTAGGATTTCGAAGATGAATACGATAGAGATGACAAGCCGCCGGCGGATCGATGCGGCGTTGAATCATCAGCCGACCGACCGCGTCCCCATCGACTTCGGCGCCAGCCGTGTGACGGGCATCGCCGCGATTGCCTACGCCAAACTCCTCCGTCATCTCGGCATCGAAGAAACCATTCGCCTCTATGATATCAAGCAGCAACTGGCCGTCGCCTCGCCGGAGGTAGTCGAACGGCTTGGCGGCGATGTCCTGCCGATTCACCGACTGGGCCCGACGACCGGCATGCCGTTTCTCGCCATCGACCGCTGGAAGAACGGCCGACTGACCGACGGTACCCCGTGCCTTGTACCCGAAGCGTATGAACCGATCTTTCAATCCGACGGCACGATCGAGATTCTATATGAGGGGAAAACTTTTGCACGACGTACGCCCTTCTCATTGTACTTTGATGTCTGCCGCGCCCCATTGAAGGATGCACAGACCGTGGCGGATATCGAAGCATGGCAATTTCCCGATTCCTGGTCGGCTCGCGAAGAACGTTATGTTCGCGATCAGATAACCGCCGCAACAAAAACCGATAAGGCCCTGTTTGGTTCGCTGCCTTTGTTGAACGGTTCCTTTTTCGAAATCGGCGCAACGCTGTTCGGATACGAAACCTTCATGATGAACCTGGTCCTGCGGCCGGAAATGATCGAGGTCTTTCTGGATCGATTGCTCGCGCATGATCTGGAAATTCTCGAGCCCTTCCTGCGAATCGCCGGCCCGCATCTTTCCGCCGTACAGATGAACGACGACTTCGGCGCCCAGGAGGCCCTCCAGGTTTCGCCGCGGATGTACCGCGATCTCTTCAAGCCGCGCCAGCGCCGCTGGATCGAATTCGTCAAGGCCCGCACGAGCGCGAAAATATTTCTCCACTGCGACGGCGCCGTCGAGGAGTTACTCGATGATTTCATCGAGATCGGCATCGACATCCTCAATCCGCTCCAGACCTCCGCGCGCGGGATGGTTCCGCAAACCATCAAATCCAAATACGGCCGGAATCTGTCCTTCTGGGGCGGAGGCGTCGAAACGCAAAGCACGCTGCCCTTCGGTTCGCTCGACCAAATCCGCGCCGAGGTCCGATCCCGCATCGATATTCTTTCGCCCGGCGGCGGATTTGTGTTTTCGCCGATCCATAATATCCAGGCCGACATCGCGCCGGAAAAAATCCTGGCCGTCTTTGACGCCGCGCAAAACACGCCGCCTTCCTATTGAACGCCCGTCAACAAACCGTTATACTGCTCGTTGGAATCCGGAATGGATGGATAACTTCGAACCCCATGAATCGAAAGGATCGCCCATGACTCTCACTCGTCGAACCATGCTCAAAACCTCCGCCGCCGCCGTAACCGGCCTTCGTTTGTGGGGTACCTCCACCGCCTGGGCCGCGGCCTCGGATCGTGTCCGCATCGCCGTTATCGGCATCCACGGCATGGGCCAAAGCCACATCGCCGCCTACAATGCCATCGAAAATGTCCGGGTCGTCGCCCTGTGCGATATCGACGAATCGCTTTTCGACGGCGTGGTACAAAAACACTTCATCGCCAAGAACCTCCCCAAACCCAAACTCTATACCGACATCCGCAAACTCCTCGAAGATAAAGACATCGACGCGGTTTCGGTCGTCACGCCCAACCACTGGCATGCGCTCGCCTCCATCTGGTCGATCCAGGCCGGAAAACATGTCTCCGTGGAAAAGCCCTGTTGCCACAATGTCTTCGAAGGCCAAAAACTCGTCGAGGCCTCGCGCAAATACGATGTTCTCGTTCAGGATGGCGCCGAGCAGCGGAGCAATCCCGGCGCTCAGTCGGCCGCGAAGTTTCTCGCCGAAGGCGGTCTCGGTGAAGTGTACCTGTCCAAGGGAATGTGCTACAAATGGCGGCCGACCATCGGCAAAACGCCCGACGAACCCGTGCCCGCCGGCGTTCACTACGATTTGTGGCTCGGCCCGGCTCCGCAAAGGCCCTTCAACAAAAACCGCTTCCACTACAACTGGCACTGGAACTGGGACTACGGCAACGGCGACATCGGCAATCAGGGCGTCCACGAAGTCGATGTCGCACGCTGGCTGCTGGGCGTTCAACTGCCCACGCGCGTTTGCGCGATGGGCGGACACTTCATGTTCGACGACGACCAGAACACGCCCAACACGCTGATGGCCGTGTTCGAATTTCCCAACGAATCCGGCGGCGGCGACAAAAAGAAAATCATGCAGTTTGAGGTCCGCCACTGGATCAGCAATCGCGAGGATCCCTTCCTGATCCAAAAGAACGCCGCGGATCCGACTCAATACATGGTCAGCTCCGACAACACGGTGGGCAATCTCGTCTTCGGCTCCAAAGGGTACATGGTCAAGGATGTCGCGCATTGGCAGGCATTCCTCGGCCAGGATCGCAAACCCGGCCCGACCGGCAAAGGCGAAGCCAACCACTACAAGGTCTTCACCGACGCCATCCGCAATCCCGATCCGCGGACCTTCAATAAAAGCATCGAGGAGGGCTTCTACTCCTGCGCCCTGGTCCACCTGGCCAACATCTCCTATCGTCTCGGCCGGTCGCTAAATTTCGATCCAAAAACGATGCGGTTTGTCAACGATTATCAAGCCGACGCGATGCTCACCCGCGATTATCGCAAACCCTTCGTCGTTCCCGATAAAGTATAATTGATAAGTCGATTCGCCGGGCGGCAGCCGAAGAATTTCCGGGTGGCAGCCGCCGAGCGCAAGCGAGGTGGATGATCCTTCATAGAGGATGATCCCCATCCATCCTGTCGCAAACCTTTTTCCGCTTTTACTAAAGGGCTCTAATGCACTCAGATTGTCATTCCGGCGAAAGCCGGAATCCAGAAACGACGGTGGGAGGTTCATGATGTATCGTTAGAACTTCAACGGTATAATGAATGGATCGATTCGGTTCGATTCGGAATCCATCCGGATATTTTTTATGGCGCGTCCGGTATGTCTTTTCCCTGTTTTTCATTGACTCAGACAGGGTTCTGCCGATACAATGGTTTGGTCCATAAGCCGGGCCGACTGGTTTCAGGGAGTCCTGCGATACCTTCGGTTGGCTGTTTTTTTCAGAGGCCATGTATGAAAACGAAACGCGCCTTCACGCTCATCGAGCTTTTGGTTGTCATCGCCGTCATCGGAGTCCTCCTGGCGGTTCTGATCCCCAGTTTACAAAAGGCCAAAGATCTGGCGAAACGAACCATCTGTCTCGCTAACCTCCATGCTCTCGGTCAGGCATGGGTTCTCTACGCCGATCAGAACGACGGACGGCTTGTCAATTCCAAGACCGCTCGGGTCGTTGAAGTCCCTTCAGCCGGAGGCAGCACGTTTGTTATGAATACGACTACCTACCATAATGAAACGACCTGGGTAGGTTGGTGGGATGGCGATCCGTTGAATACGAAGGCCACAGAGGCCTGTTTAAAGTTGGGAGCCCTCTACCCGATCGTGGAATCGACGAAGGTGTATCGATGTCCCGTCGGAATGAAAGACCAGTACCGAACCTGTTCTATACCTGATGCCATGAACGGTCATGATGGATTTACAATTGCAGCCGGCTATAATCCTCCCGGAAAGGTCGTTCGGAAGATGTCCGAACTTCGCTCGCCGGGTTCCCGAATGAGTTTCATCGATGAAGGACTCGCTTCGACGGAAAGCTGGACCATCTACCCCGACCGCGTTTCATGGTGGGACGCTCCGCCCGTCCGTCATGGAGAGGGTACCACCGTCGCCATGGCTGACGGCAGTGCCGAGTACTGGAAGTGGCATGATCAGGATACCCTCGATTTCGCCAAGGGCATCTTGACTGATCCGGTCTCAACGGCATTGAATAATCCGGATTTCACCAAGCTTCAAATAGCCTGCTGGGGTAAAGCCGCTCCCCAATAATTTAAGCGGGGGTTCCTTCGTAGGGGCGGACGGCGTCCGCCCGTTGTCCCGTTACCTCATTCAGTTCTGCGCCATCACCGCCAAATCAGCCAGATCGATCGCACCATTCACATGCAGATCGTACTGAGCATTCCATCCGGTCTGAGGGGATGAAATCCGCTGAAGCCCTATAACGATTTCGATCGGACATTCACTCCAGCGGCAAAAATTCCGGGCCGTCCGGCTTCAACCGAAATCGTCGCGCACGGACGGCGCTGCCCTGGCCCTCTTCGTAATAGACCACCAGCACCGTGTGGTCATTAAGTTCTATCGTCGAAGCGTAGGCGCCGATAGTGCTATCGATATTGTACGGCCCCTGCCAGGTCTTGCACTCGTCGCGGCTGACATGCAACTCAGTCTTGGGCAGCCGATGCGTCAGCAGAATCTCCCCGCCCGAGAGCCGCGTAAAATGCGGACAATGGCCGGGAAAGCCGATGTCTTTCACCGCCGACCATGTCAGGCCCTTGTCGGCGCTTGTCGCATAATGCATATTCACGTTTCCGCCCCGCAATGCCGCGTAAAGCGTTCCATCCCTGAGCAATACAAAATCCGTTTCGGCATCGAGCCGTATGCCGCTATCTTTGCCGATGGGGATCGGAGCGCACCACGTCTTGCCGCCGTCGGTGGATCGGATGATACCGCCATAGGCCGTGGGGCCCTCTTCGTGATAAACGCCGAGGATCCGCGTGCCATCCGGCAGTTCGCGCACCGGCGCCGAGCTGGGCCAGTCCTGTGCGACGACGCGATGCCGGCTCTCCCAGCTCTTGCCGCCGTCTTGCGAGGCGACAAGCGAAGTTGCGCATCGAACGCGCTTGTCATCGAAAACCTCGTAGGTAAAGAAACTGCACACAACAGTCCCGTCGCGCATCTGCGCGATATGCGGGTCGCGGTCATCCAGCGGGCTGTCATACAAAACCTGCGGCACAGTCCATGATTTTCCTTCATCGCTCGAACGGACCATGCAGATTCGCCCGCCCTTCGGAAAATCTTCCTTGGGCAGCGACACATGGCCGTAGCCGGCGTAGAACACGCACAATAGATCGCCATGGCTCAATCGGCAGATATCGGTGAACGCCTGATAGGTTCCCGCCGCTTCGCCGCGCGAGATCACCTTCGGCGCCGGCGGCGTCAATATCGTTTCTTCGGCGGCAAATGTTTTGACCAGCATGAATGTCGCCAATGAAAAGATAACCGATATTACAAACCATAAATACACACTTTTTTTCTTCATGCTCCTTCTCCTTTTGTTTTATCCTTCTTTTTTCGGGGCCGGTCCCGCCTGTCGCCGGAATTCGTCTTCGGTCTTTTGCCACACTTGGGCCATCTCGCGGACCCGGTCGGGATTTACGGCCGCAAGATCTTTCATCTCGCATCGATCCGTCTTGAGATCATACAGTTCCCACGGCCCGGATTCACCCTTGGCGACGAGCTTCCAATCGCCGACGCGGATCGCACGGTTGCTTGTGTGATGAAAGAACAGAAACTCGTGATCCACACTGCCATCCTTGGCAAACGCGGGCGCTAAACTTTTGCCCGGCAGCGCCGGGGCGTCCGGATCGGCCGGCCGGAATTCCTTTGCCGGCACGCCCGCCAGATCGAGAACCGTTGGCAGGATGTCAATGAAATGGCAGGGATTGTGGCGAAGCTCGTTGGCCACCGGGATCCCCTTCGGCCAGTGGACGATCAGCGGCGATGAAATGCCGCCCTCATGATTCCAATGTTTGTGCAGCCGATATGGTGAATTTGCCGCGCTCGACCACCCCGGACCCAGACACAAGTACGACGCCGCCGATCCCGGCGGAGCCGACGGATTGTGCTTGTCGCCGCGGATAATCTGTTCGGCACTGGCGCCGTTGTCGGAGACGAACACAATCACCGTGTTGTCCGTCGCGCCCATCGATGCGATCTGCTCGAGCACGCGCCCGATCTCGCGATCCATCCGATCGATCATCGCCGCGTGGATCGCCATCTTGGTCGCCTGAAAATGTTTCTGCTCATCCGTCAGCGTCGCCCAGGGTCCCGCACGGTCCGCCTCACCCGGGCCGATCTGCTCGCGCAGCTGATCGCCCGCCAGGTTCCACGACGGAATCGTCTCCGGCTCCAGCGCCGACAATCCGCAATTCACCAGCCCCATCTTTCGCATCCGTTCCCATCGCCGCTTTCGTACGGCGTCCCACCCTTCAAGATAACGATCGCGGTACCGCGCAATATCCTCCGGCAAGGCGTGCAGCGGAAAATGCGGTGCAAGAAACGCCAGATAACAATAGAACGGCGCGTCCGGACACTTGGCAGCATTTTCCTTGAGGAAGTCAATCGCATACTGCGCGATCGCTGTAGAGTTGTAATAGCCCGTTCCCGGCTGCACCGATTCGAGTTTTCGATCGTCGAGCTCATGTTTCTGCGGCGCAAAGTATCGATCATGGTCGTGCAGCAGATACGAATGATCAAATCCGCCGTCGGCGACGGCCCTGGGCGCGCCCGTCAAATGCCACTTTCCGGAATGATAACATCGATAACCCTGCGGCTTGAGATAGTGCGGCGCAATCCGCGTCCATGCAGGCAATGTCCCCTGCGGCGGATCCATCCGGACCTGCTGCGGATAATAGCCCGTGAGCAAGCTCGTCCGCGACGGCCAGCATCGCCCCGTCGAGTAACACTGCGTGAATCGCAAACCTTCCGCCGCCATCTTGTCCAGATTCGGCGTCTTTATTTCCCCGCCGTAACAACCCGCATCGGAATAGCCCATATCATCGGCCACGATGATCAGAAAATTCGGCTTCCTCCGGCCGGTTATATTCTCCGCCGCCGTTCCAAACTTTCCCGCCGTCGCAACAATTCCCGCCGCCATCAGCGACTTCATAAACTCGCGCCGTGAAAACTGTGTGGCCATATCGCTCGCTCCTGATGCTCTTTTTGGTTATTATCCGAGTCATTAGGGAAGATACATGATTTTGGGAAAGGATACAAGCATGATATGCCCAAGAACAATTATAGCTGTTATTTTCCTTGTCAGGAACAGAAAGTTTTTGTTGTTGAACCACAGTGATCACCCCGATACAATTGTGGAAGCAAAATATCTTGAGTTTACAGGTCCACCTAATTAATTGAGGATTCGATATGGGAGTTACTATCCATTTTGATGGATGTTTGAAAAATAAAACCGCCCTCAGACAAGTTATGGATATGGTTCAGAAATGGGCCGATTCCCATTCTTGGCCCATCAACGAAATTCCTCGGGAGAAACGAACTCTTAAGCGTGTTAAGGACGAAGCTGACTGGGACTATACAGGATTCACAGAAGGCATGCAATTGCATCCCCATCCCGACAGTGAACCATTACGGCTCGAATTCGACGAGGATGGTTTTATTCAGGAATACATTAAAACACAATTTGCCGGTTCCCAATGTCATATACAAGTCATTGAGTTTTTGCGAAGCATCGAAATCTATTTCACCAATCTAACAGTATCAGATGAGGGTGAGTATTGGGAAACCGGGGATAATGAAAAACTAATTGAACACATCAATAAATGCGACCAAGTATTGAATGAAATTCTTCGGACAAATCCGAAGGCAATCGGTCCTCAACGAATGCCTTCTGGTAGAATCGTAGACTGCATTCAATCCAGATAAATGAAATACATTGTTTGTCCAATGGCTAAACGAACCAAAACCTTCGATTGCATTCGCATGAAACGCGAGATTCAGGAGCGGATCTATACGCAAACCCGCGGAATGACGTTCGAGCAACGACAGCAATACACACGAGATCGAATTCGTAACAGTCGTTTTGCGTCATTCTTGGATCGAGCGGACAACAAACAGTCTGAGTAACCTTCTTTGCTCAGTTTGTTTTTCCCGCATTCCGATCCATCATAATATAAATCGGGCTTTCACCGATGGTCAGCGTGATCGCCGAAGGCCCGGTCATTTCCCACATCGCCTTGGGCGCATCTCCCTCGGCCGTGGCCATGCCGACAACTTTGACCGGCCGGCCCGGCAAGTCATTCAGCGTTATCCTGGCTTCGCGCGGCTTATACTGATCCTTCTCATTCGTCCGCGTGCCGGTCGGCGACCAGGCGACCCACACGATTCGATCCGAATCGTTGCCGTGCACAAACTCATAGACGAAAAGCTCGCCGATTTTATTTTCTACAGTTCGTTTGAAGCGATATTCGCCGAGTGTCTCGTAGAGTTGCTTGACGGCCCGGAACGCCGGCTTGGGCGCGAATTTCCGCGTCAGACCCGACGCCCCGTGCACGCTGGCCGAATCGTTGTCATCGTAGAAAAAGATATACGCCCGCTGAATATCCCGCTCGGCAAAGACCAGAAACGACCGCACAAGATACTGCGCCTGCTGCAATTCCGTACAGCCCTGCCAGTCGAGTTTGAGGAACCACTCGCCGCGCTTGGTCATTGCCTCCGGCGTGCAGGCGTCGTAACCAAACTCGGTGATCCAGATCTCCTTGCCCGCGGCGTTTTGATCGCGCCACGCGATGGCCTCGTCGATGATCTTCAGGTAGTCGATCGACGGGTCTTCCGGAAAACTGCGATTCCACGGGCTTTCCGAAGGTGTCTTGCGTTCGACGGTCGCATACACATGCAGATTGATCACATCATACAGCGGCAGGATGTCTTTGTCGCCGTAGATGACGCGAATATCCTGAATGTAGTCGTCGCCTTTGCGTGCTTGTACCGCGGGCGTGAGAATCTTTACCTTCGGATCCCCGTCGCGAATTCCCCTTGCCATCTTCGCGAAAATCATTTTGTAAATCGCCGCGTCAAACCTCGATCCCGGCTCGTTGCCGATCTCGATCGAGGTGCACAGCTTCTCGGCGCCCGAAGGCCCGAAGCAAACCGCCGCCGCCTTGCCGTAGTCGTAACACCACGGCTCCCTGCCCGTCCAAAACTTTGCGTAGTCGGGCACATCCGCCTTAAAGCCGCTGAACTGGATGCAGATATCCGTATCAAAACCCGCCTTCTTCCACGGGCCATAAACATGCAGCTTCCAATTGACGCCGTTGACGCACGCCGGCAGCGTGATCGCATCGCCCGGCCGCTTGACATCCCAGTTGAGATTGTGATAGTTGCGCACCAGCCCGCACACCTGCCGATACAACTCCGGCTTGAACGTGAAATGCCCGTTGATCCCCATGAAGTCTTTGAACAGCGGCTTTTCGGAACCGGCCCCCGAAACCGCCGCGAAACCCACAAACCAAACCATCACCCAAACCACACGAATCGAATTTCGCATCGAAAGAATCCTTTTCATAGTTGTAATATTCATGAATCGACACGGAAGATACACGATCATTTCGCGGAATGCAAGTAGGGGCGGACGGCGTCCGCCCTTGTAGGAAAAATCCCCCGTGATTGTCAAATGATAAAGGGCACATGCCATGTGCCCCTACAGGCCGGATTAAACCGTGTATAATACTTATTCCCGCCTTCGGAACATCAGGCGGATGGGTACTTCCTCCAGCCCCAGCATCTCGCGCAATTGATGGACGAGGTATCGCTGGTAGCCCTCGTCGAAGAGTTCCGGCTTATTGACGAACAGCAGCAGACTGATCGGCCGCACCGCCACCTGGGTTGCGTAATAAATCTTGGCCCCGGCGTGTCCAACGGTTCCGCCCGGCCGTTCCGCGATCCGCTCCAGAGTCTTATTCAATACGCCGGTGCCGATCTCGCGCGACGACATCTCATAGAGTTCGGCCGCAAGGTCCAGTACCGTCTGCACGTTCTCGCCGGTGCTGGCGGTGGTGC
This sequence comes from uncultured Pirellulales bacterium, assembly GCA_964386005.1. GTDB lineage: Bacteria > Planctomycetota > Phycisphaerae > Sedimentisphaerales > Anaerohalosphaeraceae > FEN-1350. The sequence continues at coordinate 76,585 of CAYLSB010000009.1, forward strand.
AGGTGATCGGCGCGAACCGCAGGTTGGTCAGCATCTTGTCGAGATAATCGCGATAGTCTTTTCCGCCCGCCCGGCCGCCGACGAGGTCCCACTTGTTGACCACCATCAGGCAGGTCTTGTGTTCTTCCTCGATCAGCTCGGCCAGTTTCTTATCGACCTGCGACAGGTTCTCCGATGCGTCGATCATGAACAGCACCACGTCGGCCCGCTTGATGCTGCGGATCGTCCGCGTCATGCTGTAAAATTCGATGCTGTCGGCCAGCTTGCTTTTTTTGCGCATCCCCGCGGTGTCGATCAGTAGGTAGCGTTTGCCGTTGTATTCGAAGGGCACGTCGATCGCGTCGCGGGTCGTGCCCGGCACAGCGCTGACGATCACTCGTTTTTCGCCGACGATGGCGTTGACCAGCGAGCTTTTGCCGGCGTTGCGCTTGCCCACCACCGCGATGCGGATCTCGGCCGCCGCCGGAGCGTCGGAAGTTTTCGCGCCGAGCCGCTCGACGACCCGTTCCACCAGCACGTTCTGGTTGAGATTGTTGGCCGCCGATACGCAGAACGCCTCGCCGAATCCCAGCCGTTTGAACTCGCCCGCCTGTCCGAACATCGGCGCGGTGTCGGCCTTGTTGGCCACGAGCATCACCTCCAGCTTCTGCTTGCGCAGGAGCCGCGCCATCTCCTGATCCAGCGGCGTGATGCCCTCGCGGATATCCACGACGAACAGCACCAGATCGGCCGTCGTGATCGCCTGCTGGATCTGGCCTTCGATGTCCTCGGTGAGCTTGTCGCTATCGACGATGCCATAACCGCCGGTGTCGATCAGCTCGAAGAACTTGCCCGCGCGCTCGATCACCGTCGTCACGCGGTCGCGCGTAACGCCCGCCGTGGGATCGACGATGCTGATCCGCTCGCCGGCCAGCGCGTTAAACAAACTGCTCTTGCCCACGTTCGGCCGACCCACAATCACTACCACCGGTAACGCCACAAAATTCCTTTCGAGAAATGGATATATCAGATGAATCTAAATGGATTTCAGGAGTTGAGACCAGGTACGGCGGTGGATGATGGATGAATTTTCCCGATCGAGTTCTTGACCGACGAAACCCAGAAAAAGAATCCGTCCTTTTTCACCCAGCAGTATCAGGATTCCCTTCGAGAAATCCAGGAAGTTGGAAACATAAATATTTTGCCCGCTGATAAATTCGGTTTTGATTCGTTCTTCGGTTTTTTGTCGATCCGTCGGCTCAATTCCTTGTTCAACCATGAAGAGGATTTCAGAAAATTTTCTGATTCGGGCTCCCTCAAGTTTGGCGTCCAGTTGGGTCAACGTGAGAGATCGGTCCTTGACCTCCACCAGAAGAGCAACCTGGCCATGGAACCAACATTCGATATCCGCGCCCATTCCGGAAACGACATCCGCCGTGTTGACTTTTTGTCTGAGGATTTGATCAAACACTCCGAAAGCATCACCGATAGTCCGAAACAGTGCCGTACAAACGACCTCGATTCGATCCCCTCCGGATTTGTCCGCAGTGAAACGGCTAACCAGTTCCACCGTCTGTTGGAAACTGACCCGGTTCGGCACGGGATAGGCAACCTGTACATCAGACAGTCGTTGATAAATTGCCGCGAGAACCAGATCGAATACTTGGGTGGTAAACTCCGGGGAATTCTTGTCCTCGACTTGATCGAGAATCGAAATCAAATGATCCCAGTCCTGTTGATTTTTTTGCTGATTTCTGTACCGTTTGATGACGGCCGGACAGCGCAGGGGATTGTTGACATATGGTTCCGCCGATCCGCCCAGAACGCGATGATTCGCCTGATCGAAAGGCACGATCACCTCATGAGCAATCGTTCGGGCGTCGAAAGCGCCCGGTTTCCGATAGGCGGCCTGAAGCGAATGGCAGTCCAGATCGTTGTTGACGCTTTTACACAAAAGCTGGGTTGGAAGAACATAGTGATACGTTTTGGTCGTACTATTCAGGCACGCTTCCACCTGCTTCCGGAGGGAATCGTGTCCAGAAAGCAACGAGTCAATCGAACTTCCGGATTCCAGGATATCTACGACACGTTTCCATCGAGCAACGAGAAACTCACGACATTGACTAACAAAGCTGATGTCCTGTGCGGCCATAGTTTAATAGTTCGTCCAGAGTACTTCCTGGCGTTCCTTCTTGATGGACATGGCCTTTTTGGGTCTTTCCCGATGAATGTGCCAGTCCTTGTATAAATCATGCATCAAATCGCAGTCGTATCCGGAAACAGCGGCTTTTCCCTGAATCCCCCGTAAGATTCGGCTCAGGCGGACATGTTCTTCGTTGCTCATTTCATATCCGTATGCCTTGGAATCCCCTCGGGATTCGTGTGGGTACGGCGGATCACAGTAAAAGAGCGTATCAGGGCTGTCGTATCGTTCAATCACCCGAATGGCGGTATCGTGTTCGATCTGGACACGGAGAAACCGTTCCGCGATGCCGGCCAAGCCCTCCACACTTCCGAGCCAACGGGAAACGGAACCGCCCATTCCCGCCCTACTGGTGTTGCGGCAGTTAGCCCATCGGCCTACGGAAGCGGTTTGGGCAAGACCGGTTCGTACCTGGCGAGCGCGAATAAAAAACCGACGGGCGCGTTCAACATCCGACAGATGATGTCCGTTGCCGTTGGTCTTGATGGCGTCAATAAATTCTTCCCGCGAAAAAGGCGTCAGGCCGATCTGATATAATAATTCATCCTTTTTTTCCCGGAGAACACGAAAGAAATTGACGACTTCCCCATCGAGATCATTATAGGTTTCGACAGGGGATGTAGGACGGTTGATCAGAACGGCCGCGGAACCGCCAAAGGGCTCGCAATAATGTTGACAGGTCGGCAATAAGGGGACCAACCAATCCAAGTGGCTGAATTTTCCGCCATACCATCCGAAAGCGATTTTCTTCCGCTTGATCCCGGGATAGTCATCGAGGGGAAAAAGACCTTGATTACCCACAGGATAAGAAGAAGATGGAAGTTTGCATATTCCGCCATCGCCCCGTAAAGGTTTATGTAGAGTTTTCATTCTGAAACCAATCTATCCATTTAAAACCGGGATGTCCTTGGTGCGATCGACATCCGTATTCTCTGTCGGAAACCATTCATTTTCCATTATCATACCGTTATCATTCAATTTGTTCAAGACAGATAGATTTAAATTTGGTTTCCCATGCGAGGTCCAATTTTAAGTTTCTCATGGATATAATACACCGGGCGGTCGGTGAGGCGTTCGAGGATGAATCGCGTTCGGTCGATTCCGTCGGGCATGGTTCTTCGCTTTCCGTACGGCCGCAAAAACTCGCGCATCGCCGCATCGAGCTGCGCTCGATTACAGATATTGAGCATATTTATCATCGCCTGTGTCGCCTCGGCGTCCAGCAGCGTTGTGCCTTCTATCCCGGCGCGGGCCAGCGCCTCGATCATCCTCTCGTACCGCGGCGGCGTCGGGCCGTGAAACGCCCGCATCCCCGCGCGCTCGAAAATCGGATGCACATGGCCCATCACCGCCAGCGCCTCGACGATCGGCACATCCAGCCGTGCAATCGCCTCGCGAACCAGCCGCGTGCCCAACCCCAGCCCGCGATATCGCGGATCGACAATCACCCGCGCGATACACCGCACGTTGGCATTGAGCAGCCACAGTTCCTCCTGCCGGTCGGCCCGCCGCAATCGCCCTGCCGTCGCCAGCGTGCGAAGCTGCAGGTTCGGCACCGGCATCGTCGCCACGCAAACTCCCACGGCCGATTCGCCGGGGCGCCTCAGCGCTAACATCGCCGCATACGGGCCAAGTGAACAGCCGCGATAATGATATTCCGCCAGCGCCGCGTAATCCGCGCGGGACCCGCGCACAACCTCCAACCCTTCAACAACGCGACACGTCCTCATCCTTCGCCTCCTCTATCCTGTCAGAATATTTCGGACGCAGCGACTCTGACGGAATGATGGCATCCGGCTTGTCTTTCCGGCGAAGGCCGGAATCCAGAACAGATAACCCATGAATGTTTGATTGTTACTCTGCCGGGCGATAATTCCGCCGGATCACCTCCGCCTTGCCGTTCAGGTCCTGCCGCACGATCACATCCGGCAGCAATTCGCCGATCAAGTCGTCCTGACTGGCCGCGAGGAAAAACATCTTGCCGCTTTTCGTCGCCATCTCCCGCAGCCGGAACGCCACGACCATCGCCGTCAATCGGTCCAGGTTCGACGCGAACTCATCGACGAAGATCATCCGCCGCCGGTCCGAAAGCGCGCGGGCCAGCCGATATCGCCATCGCTGGCCGTCGCTGAGCTCGGTTGGTTTTCGCAACATGCAGAACACATCCGAAAGGCCGGCAAGACAAAGACTCCTCATCGCATCCAGTGTGTCGCCTTTCATGCCGTCGATCGCGCTGCGGTTATCCGCGGCGCCGATTTCTTCCAGCCGCAATCGTTCCTCGGCCGGCGATTGGTTCCAGATCGCGTTGAGCGTCGTGCTCTTGCCCGACCCGGAAGGCCCGGTGATAAAACAAATCTGCCCCGGCGCGATTTTCAGATCGCAGCCGCCCACGATCGCGCGTCCCCGCAACCGATCGGCCGTGACGCCGAACATCCGCATGACCTTTCCCATCCGCTCGCTGATCGCAGGAACCGTCCCGATAACCTTTTCAATCCTGAATTGCGTTTCCATGATTTCCTCCTTTTGTATAGTTTGTAGAAACACGATATCCATATTCGCCCCCTCGCAATTTCCATTCGATCCCCTTCAATATTTTTCGCACTGCGTATCGGCTGATGCCCCGCTGCCGCGCGATTCGTTTGGCGCCCCGCCGATACAGGTAATGATCCCGCGCGATGAGGATCTCGTCGCCGCTGAACCGATCCTGCTCCCGGAGGCAATCGAAGTACTCGCTCCGGCTAAGCAACCGTGCGATCCGCTGAATCCGTCGTGTTACAGTCGAGCGGTCGTTGCCCAACGCGTCGGCGATTTGTCTGAACGTGAATCCTCCGTCGAGAACCATCGCCAATAGCGCTCGATCGTCGGCCCTCAACATCCACGCTTTTGATTGCACCGCGTGTTTGCAAAGTTGAATCCCCCACCTTCCGTGCCAATTACCATTTTTGTTGATGCCCATGTCAATCACCTCCGTTTGTCCAATGTCGTTTTAGACTCAATATTTTTTATGTTTTACATACATCATACAACGAGAGATATTAGTCTATAAAGCACATATAATCAACATAAATATAAAAATATTTGCAAAATTTCTTTTTATGTGTTATGGATAGCAATAAAATTTGTCCAAATTTGCTCTTGTTAAAATTTTTAAATTATATTATGAAATTTCAGAACATAATCTTATTGACAAACGTACTGTATTCTGATAAGATTATCCGTGAAATTACCGATATGAGTGGGGGTCAGCCAGAGGAATTACCCTAAAGTTATCAAGGTTATCCCAAAAGCGGTATTCGGTGGTAAAGCAGAAAAAAGCTCATATAAAAAATTTATAAAAAATAGTGTAACCAAATGGGTTCAAGCGTCTCTATATAGGTGAACTCATTACTGATTCAAAATTGTCCTCCTCCTCCTCCTAAGGCTGGGTTTCGGGCACTCCGGAACTTGGCCTTTATTATTGCGCAAACAAGTTCAAGTCAAATTCCCTCATGAAATAGTTATTCCTCCATGATTTCCACGTCATGCGGCAGGTTTTCAAGAGGGCAGCCCTGGCAATGCGGCCGGGTCTTGCAGAATTCCTTGCCAAGCCGGACGAACAGGGCATGAAACTCGTTATACAAAGCCACATCCCGCGGCAGACTCGCCTCCAGGAGATCCCGAACCTGCTCGTATTCGACGGGCGGTTCGAGAAACCGATGTCGACCGAGTATCCGGCACGTATAGGCATCCACCACGAAGACCGGCTTGCCGAAGGCGTATAACAAAATCGAGTCGGCCGTTTCGGGTCCGATCCCGTTGATCGCCAGCAGTTGTTCCCGCAAGCCGGATTCATGCTGCTCTTCAAGCACGGATAAATCTCCCCGATATGTTTCGAAAAGCCAGTCCATAAAATTTTTCAACCGCCTCGCCTTGATGTTGTAGTACCCTGCCGGGCGAATCAGCTCGGCCAGTTCATCTTGCGAAAGATGATGGATCGCATCGATCGACAAGCGTTCGGTCCGCTTGAGATTAACGATGGCCTTTTCGACGTTGGTCCAGTTGGTGTTCTGCGTCAGGATCGCCCCGACGATAATCTCCAGCGTCGTCTCCCCCGGCCACCAATGCTGCGGCCCGAACCGTTCCAGCAGCCGCCGATAGATTTCCATCAAACCATTGTCATTCATTGCCTGAACCGTCAAACTATTACTGATCTTGGGTCTTAACACCCATTTCCTTCAAACGTGCAACGACCTCCTCGCGACTTAATCCCATCTGTTCGAGCAATCGGCCGTAATTGTTGATCGCGTCATTCAAATGCGGATGCGGATGCCCCGTCTGTCGGGTGAACTGCAGGAATATCTCCAAATGCCGTTTCATCAGCGGCTCGGCCTCGGCCAGACGGTTCGTCGCCAGATATATCGCCGCTAGGTTGTTCAGATCTCTGCCGATATTGGGATGATCCTTGCCGTAGGATTGCTCATCGATGACAAGCGCTCGCTTCATCAGCGGCTCGGCCTCGGCCAGACGGTTCGTCGCCAGATATATCGCCGCCAGGTTGTTCAGATCTCTGCCGATATTGGGATGATCCTTGCTGTAGGATTGCTCATCGATGGCAAGCGCTCGCTTCATCAGCGGCTCGGCCTCGGCCAGACGGTTGGTCGCCTGATACAACGCCGCCAGGTTGTTCAGGTCTCTGGCGACTTTCGGATGGTCCTTGCCGAAGGATTGTTCATCGATCCCCAGCGCCCGTTTCATCAGCGGCTCGGCCTCGGCCAGACGGTTGGTCGCCTGATACAACGCCGCCA
>CAYLSB010000009.1:83650-101548 GCA_964386005.1 uncultured Pirellulales bacterium
TTCATCAGCGGCTCGGCCTCGGCCAGACGGTTGGTCGCCTGATACAACGCCGCCAGGTTGTTCAGGCGTATGGCGACGTTCGGATGCTCTTGGCCGTATGCCTTTTCAAAAATCTCAATCACCCGTTTCATCAGCGGCTCTGCCTCGGCCAGACGGTTGGTCGCCTGATACAACGCCGCCAGGTTGTTCAGGCGTATGGCGACGTTCGGATGGTCCTTGCCGAAGGATTGTTCATCGATGGCCAGCGCCCGTTTCATCAGCGGCTCGGCCTTGTCATAATCCGCGTTGGTATAATAAATCTCGGCGGCGGCGTCCAATAAACGCCGTTCTCGCTGAAGATCTCTTTGCGACTCGGGCAATCGATGGTACTCTTCGAGCATTTCCTCGATTTCATGAATACGACGTTGTCTGTCGGCAAAAGGTAAACCCGCCACCCCGTCCAATCCCAGCGACTGAAGGATCCTTTCCCCCTCGATCCGTTCCTCCGGCGCCGCCGAAAACAGGTAGATCCCCGATCGAACGGAACAGAAATCCGGCGCCCCACGGGCAATGGCGTTCAAATGATGATCGGATAACCATAAGACCATGGCCCCGCGGAAAAGCTGTGCAAAATCATTCCGGGCAATATTAAGGTTTTTGACGAATCCGGAATTCTCGCCTTCGGTCCCCGCCGGCAGCCAGGTTTCCAACCCATAGACCATAAAGACATCCGGCCGTACCCCTTCCCGGTCCGACAACCTTGATTGCACAGTGGTATAAAGATTGTCTTCGGAACCATCCAGACATAATTCCTCCACCTTCCGCCCGGCCATGTTCGTTCGCAATCGGCTGATCAGATCCTTACGCAATGAATTGGAGTTACAAATGGCCAACAGCAGGACAAACTCTTCGGCGTATTGAATGGCCCGAACGAGAGCATTCAAACTGTCTTCGTTCTCCATCCCGGAAAGAGGGATGCGTTGTCTGGATACCTTATTGTTTCTTGGCATGAGTCTTCTTGACGGTCTTACCCTTCTTGGCGTGTGCCTTCTTGCCGGTTTTACCCTGTATTTCCTCGACCGCTCGGAGGAACATCGGCATTTGTCGTACCAATGGATGAACCCCGTACCAGGGTATCGCCGATTGAATCGGATCGTCGCTCCGGTCGCCGTTTCGATATTCCAGGATAATCAACTGTTGAAGCATCGCCTTAATGTCGTCATCGCCTGAATCAATCCGCTGGTGAGGGGACAGTTCAAGCTCGGCCAGTTTATCCCAATAGGATTCGCGCATCCGGCTGTAAAGGTCCACGGTCTGGGCGATAGATTTTATCGCCGCCGGCAAATCGATCGGGGGTGTTTGGGTCCATGTGATCGCACTGCGGATAAAAATCATCAATTGGCGGGTATGCCCGCCGCAGCTCTTGATCAGATATTTCAGCGCCTCGTCCGTAATCAGTTCATTCAGCGGAATTGTCCCGGCTCGTTTGGACAAAATCGACTTGAGGATTTCGGCTCCCTCGGGATATGGCTTATGGGCAGGGGAGCGTTCCTCGATTTTGATCATCGGTAACACAAACGGCCGGCTCCCATACAGCGTCGCCAATTCCTGCCCGTCATGGATGACCAGGGTCAACGGAACTGTGTACACCACATGGGCTCCAAGCCCCGTCAGTTGCGAAGCCCCGTCGATGAAAAACTGGCGATGCGATTGATAGCCCTCGGTCAATCCTTTAATTCGATCGATCTTTTCTAAATTGTCGAGAATGAGAACAAAATCTTTATAATCCGCCTTCCCCTGTCGTTTCAATTCGTTCAGTTTTCCCCGGGCGATTTCAAACTGATGTTTGATCTCTTCCTTCAAGGATGAAATATCCCGCCCCAGCGCCTCCCGAACGATCTGTCGATTGGCCGGATCGGACTTGAGTAGATGAACCTTGGCCGTAACCTTGGCGAAAGGAATCGAGGCTTCGATGTCTGCTTCGTCCGGAACCTGGATATCGCTGAAAAAAAGATCCTTCAGGAAATCTTTCGACTTGACCAGTCGCCGCCACAGAAACTTGTCCTGCAGTACGATCCCAATGGTCTCCATCTCTTTGGCGGCACGGGCGAGAATTGAAAGCAGAACATCCGTTGGTGTAACATCGTAACTGTCGATAAATTCTTTCGCGTCAAGAATAATCGGGAAATATCGTTGCTTGGAAATAGCCGGGTCGGGACGCCTGAGCTGATCCGAAAGATGTTGAAGTTCCGATGACTTCCCACAACCGATATGGCCCGTAAAAAGAAAGGTCAGAAAATCACCCTCGATATTTTGAAGATCGCGCAGAAATTGTATGGTTAAATCGTGACTTCCGCGAACGGCATCGGCGTCAACATAGTACTCCCTTGTTGCCGCCTTCAGTGGATCGCATGCATTATAGAACGACTTTAGGATATCGGCCATCGTTTCAGACCTCCGTCATTTCAATTTCAGCTCGATATAGACCAGTGGCTCATTATAACCGAGATTGGATTATGTGGGAATATTTCCTTCAACAAGTCCATCCCAAAATTATGCTGCTCTTTCCCGGGATGAAGTTTCCGAGAACATTTCATTCATTCCATCCATATCCGTCATTATATCTCCCATTTCAAGGATCAGCCATTAATTCTTCGCCACTCCAATCCAATATCCTTCCCGCAGCTCACATTCGAACTGTCCGGGATTTCCGGAGAGTTGGGGCAATTGCCAGTTATCCGGAAATTCCGGATAACTGCATCCGGTCCATCCTCTGCACATTCGGACTCAACGGAGCGAGTCATTTCATAACAGATATCGAATAGGCCAAGTAATTGAGCCGCATTCGGCTGGAGTTTTCGCTTTACAATTGTCGCCGCGGGTCGTACTGTAGAGCGCGATGGATCGTCGCGCCCGACATCCTCGATCGCGGACGGAATCAAAATCGAAACGTCGGACATGGCTCAGCGAAGAAAAAATAAACCGAAACGAAATCGCAGTCAATTGATATCCTTCATGCCGGGCTCGTACCTGGATCGCACCGGACGACCCATCTACGCGCTGGCGTACCTGGCCGCCTTCATCCTCTTCTACGAGATCGGCATCCTGTTCATCAATCCCGAAGCCCTGCAGCGTTCGCTGACGCTGCTCAAGGGCCGCGTGGTCACCTTCCTGTGGATTCAGGGCATTCTGGAGTTCCTCGGTTTCGCCCGGCACCTGACCTGGATCGCGACGCCGCTGGTGGTGGTCGTCATTTTGCTCGCCCTTCAGTTCACCTCGCGAACCTCATGGAAAGTCCGCCTGAAGGATTTTATCCCGATGACGGTGGAATGCACCGCCATGGCGGTTCCGCTGGTGGTGCTGAGCTTGGCGCTCAACTCGCGCCCCGCCGAGACGAATCCCCCGTCGGCCCGGGCCGCATCCCAACAATGTATATCTACTGAATCTGCATTATCGGCATCCGCTTCGTCGGTTCCGTCCGTTCCCTCCGCCGCGGCGCCGCGGGGCGACGACGCCTTGTTGACCGATATCGTCACCGCCATCGGCGCCGGCATCTACGAGGAACTGGTCTTTCGCCTGGCCCTGATCACCCTTCTGATGATGCTTTTTCAGGATCTGCTCAACTGGGAGAAATCCCAGGCCATCGTTTTTTCCATCGTAATCTCGGCGATCCTGTTCAGTCTCCATCACCACCTTCTCTTCATCGACGGCCGGTTCCAGCGCGGCGAGCCCTTTCTGTTTATCCCCATCCTCTTCCGCACCCTGGCCGGCATGTACTTCGCCGTCGTCTATGCCGTCCGCGGCTTCGGAATCGCCGCCGGTACACACGCTTTTTACGATATCATCGCCGCAGTCCTCAAGGCCTACATCCTGACCGGATCGAATTAAAAATCCGCATTTTCAGCAAAAATATTTTCGTGCCGTTACTCGTTATCTCAGGGTCATTTGCAATATTTTCGTCCGATAACGGCCCCCGGCCCCCATATCAATATTGATAAAGCCCTTGATTTTGACCCCCTTTTTGGTGTATAATTCTTTTGTGGATTCGAGATGTTTTTAACCTTGTGAAAGGCGGTTATGGAAGCACCGAATACGAATGTTGCCATAAGCGAATTGATGTTTTCCCTCTACCAGCGCCCGTTGCATCCGGAGCTGTTCGATATCTATGCCCGCCGTCACGTCAAGACCGAAAAATACGAAACCACCATCTGGGCCACCGGCTGCTCGCACGTCGTCCAGGTCTGCTCGCAGGACCTCTGGCTGACCGAGCTGATCAGCATGCCCACCCAGATGCTCCCCAAGCGCGGCCTTATCGAACGCTTCCAGTTCCGCGGCCAGCGCAGCCACAAGTGCACGCTCAGCCGGGGCCTTAGCTACATGACCGATTTCCAGGTCGAAAAGATGAGCCCCAATCTCTACCGCAAGAGCCACATGGACCTCGAACGCTTCGCCCACAACCGCGGCATGTTCGTCCGCTTTCCCAAACAGGCCGTCGGCGGGCTCGAACCGTTCAGCTATATCGACTTCGAAGCGCGAAAGGACGAATTGCACCTGCACGCCTTCCACGCCTTCCCGGATCAGGTCACCATCATCAAGACCCAGTCCCTCGTCGATTTCCATTCCTGATCAGCGTATGATCCTGTTGCATTTCTTCGTGTCTTCATGACTCGGCGGTGAATCTGTCTCGTCGCCCATTCATGGAGGGGGAAAAGGTGTCGGACACCTTGGAGGTAAATCTATCCGTTAATTGAAAGCTTTCGTGGAGGGTGTCTGACACCTTTTTCTCCCTCTTGATTTTCCGTTGGTTCAACGCTACACTATTCCCGTAAACCGAAATCGAATGCAAGGGATCTCGTATGCCAATCTTTGAATACAAATGCCAGGGCTGCGGCAAGATCAGCGACTTTCTCGAAAAGGCCGACTCCACCGTCAACCATACGTGCCCCTATTGCGGCGGCGCCAAGATGACCAAACAGCTTTCCAGCTTCGCCGTCGGCAGGGCGGGCTGCTCCGACAGCAAAACCTGCGGCGGCTGCGGAAACTTCTCCTGCCCGCACTCGGAATAAAATCGTCGGACGGGTTATTTTCACCATCAAGACACAAAGGCGCAACGAATGACATTCCAAGAAATTCGAACTACGATCGCATCCAATCGAAATGCCATTCGACGGTTTGGCGTGCAAAAAATCGGTTTCTTTGGTTCGTTCGTTCGCGGCGAGCAGAACGACGATTCGGATATTGATCTTCTCGTAATTTTTGAGCCGGGAAAAAAATCCATCGACAACCTGATGGACCTCTACGAGTTCGTTCAGCAGTTGTTCCATCGCAAGATCGACCTTCTGACCCCGGAAGGCATCAGCCCCTACCTCCGACCATACATCGAAAAGGAAACGGTGTATGAAGTACTATAAGGAATATCTCCGTCATATCCGGGATGAAATCGAATTTTTATTTCAGCGGGTAAGCGAAAAATCTTTCGACCAGTTTCTTGCCGATGAAGCTCTCAAGCGGGCTTTTGTACGGAGTTTTGAAATTATTGGAGAAGCGACCAAACAAATTCCGGAGTCGATTCGACAACAATATCCTCATGTTCCATGGAAACGAATCGCCGGGACCCGGGATGTACTGATTCATCATTACTATCAGGTGGATTATGAATTGTTGTGGCAGACAATCCAGGAAAAATTGCCCGTCCTTCAGGAGACCGTCTGTCAAATCCTGCTGACAAATGATGATGTGTAAACCGGAGTAAATTTATGCCGAAACAAGGGTCTTCCGGATTTTTGTTCCCTGACTTGGTTAAAGACGATACGATAACCGAATCCAAGCCGCCTAAGCCATCCTCAAAAAAACAGCCGCCGCCCATTGGCAACACCGGCCCGGCCATTTTCTACCGTGGTCGTTGGCCGGTCTATAAAGAAACTCTCAGCCGCATCGGACCGATCTATTATTACGTTTTCCCCAACACCCGGCGGATCATCCTCCGCATCGATCGGGAAGGGTGCGTCCGTGTTTCGATCCCTCCCGACCAATCCATCGCCGTCGCCAAACAATTCCTCCGCTCCAAAAAAGAATGGATCCTCCAGAACCTCGCCTTCGGCCAAAAATTCAAGCCGAGCACCGCCCCACCCGAAATTCCCGGCGAAACCCTCCAACAGGCCTGCCAGCGGATCGCCGAGCGCCTCAAGGATCTGGCCGCCCGGCACGGGCTGACCTTTTCGGCCGTCAAATTCCGCCGCCAGAAAACCCGATGGGGAAGCTGCAACACCTGCAACGCCCTCAGTCTCAACATCAGCATCGCACTACTCCCCAGCGACTTGGCCGATTACATCCTCCTGCACGAACTCGTCCATACCCGCTTCAAAGATCACGGCAAGGCCTTCTGGACGGAACTGGTCCGCCTGATGCCCGACGCCCGCGACCGTGCCAAGCGGCTCCGCAAACACAAACCCGCCTGAAGGAATGCGCCGGATGATTGGATGTCTCCCGTGTCATACCGGCACAGGCCGGTATCCAGACGAAACGCTTTCAAAAAAGGGATCGAACCCTTTAATGCGGTTGAGGGTTTGACCCCTTTTTTACTTGAGGGAATTAGAAATTTTCGATTTTCAATTTTCCATTTTCCATTATGATAATGCCGTGACGGGGTCGCTTGCGAAATGGCGACAGGGCCGAAGCGTGCCGGGTGGAGTCGGGTTGTTTCCGAATCCCGTGCCAAATCGAAAATAGTAACAATAGTAAATAGACAATAGTCAATATACAATGGGTGAAGGAGTTTGCCGTGGGAAAGGTTCTAATCATCGGCGCCGGCGGCGTCGGCAATGTCGTCGCTCACAAATGCGCCCAGGTTCCGCAGGTGTTCGAGCAGATCTGTCTGGCCAGCCGTACGTTATCCAAGTGCAACGCTATCGCCGCCAACCTCCCGCGCGCCATTCAGACCGCGCAGCTCGACGCCGACAATCCCAAACAGACGGCCGCGCTGATCCGCCGCTTCCAGCCCGATCTGGTCATCAACGTCGCGCTGCCCTATCAGGATCTGCCTATTATGGACGCGTGCCTGGAAATGGGCGTCGATTATCTCGACACCGCCAACTACGAACCGCCGGATGTCGCCAAGTTCGAGTACAAATGGCAGTGGGCCTATCAGGATCGCTTCCGCAACAAAGGCATCATGGCCCTGTTGGGTAGCGGCTTCGATCCGGGCGTGACCAACGTCTTCTGCGCCTATGCACAGAAACATTACTTCGACGAGATCCACACGATCGATATCGTCGATTGCAACGCCGGCGACCACGGCCATCCCTTCGCGACCAACTTCAATCCCGAGATCAACATCCGCGAGATCACCCAGAAGGGCAAGTACTGGGACAACGGCCGATGGATCGAGATCGACCCGATGAGCGTCTCGCAGAAGATCGACTACCCCGAAGTCGGGCCGAAAAATTCCTTCCTGCTCTATCACGAAGAACTCGAGTCGCTCGTCAAGCACATCAAGGGCCTCAAGCGCATCCGTTTCTGGATGACCTTCGGCGAGGCCTACCTGACGCACCTGCGCGTCCTGCAAAATGTCGGCATGACGAGCATCGAGCCGGTCGAGTTCGAAGGCCACAAGATCGTGCCGCTCAAATTCCTCAAGGCCCTGCTGCCCGATCCCGGCTCTTTGGGCGTCAACTACAAGGGCAAGACCTCCATTGGCTGTATCTTCGACGGGATCAAGAATGGCCAGAATAAGCGGATGATGATCTACAATGTCTGCGACCATGCCGAGTGCTGGCGCGAAGTCAAGGCCCAGGCGGTATCGTACACGACCGGCGTACCCGCGATGATCGGCGCGATGATGATCCTGACCGGCCAATGGCACGGCGAAGGCGTCTTCAACATGGAACAATTCGACCCCGACCCCTTCATGGAAAAACTCAACCTCCACGGCCTGCCCTGGAAAATCATCGACGGAAAAACCATCGACAATTAATAATAGGTGTAGGGGCGGCCCCCCGTGGCCGCCCTATTGGATTGACGTGCTCCAATGGGTGGCAGCCACCGAACGAAGTGAGGTGGATGTCTTCGTATTGGTTGAACCTTGACAGGTTCAAAGGAAAAACAGCGATGCGAAATTTACAAATTGCGATGCGATATCTTCAGATTATCGGCTTCATCGGCGGCCTGGCCGCCTTCTTCGGCGCGGCGTACTATACAGGTTCCCAGAGAGGCGAAACCCTATGGAAAACCGGCATGGCCTTCATGCTGTCCGACATCACCCTCATCCTCCTGTGGCCGACGGGGAAAAAGTAAGAGTTTTGTTGCTCAATGTTCAGAAAGAGAGGTTTGAAATACCGTTTTGATACAATCCTGCTTTCAAGTAAGAGTATTTTTTCTTGAATTAGACCATCGAATTCCGATATAATACGTAGTAATGACGATGGATAATTGGAATCAGGACGAGAGGTTTCTATGGCGGGACGATGGATTGAGGTTGTTAATCTCCATTTCAAAGGGGAGCGTTTCAGGGACCATGCTCTTGACTTATCCGCATTGTCTGAACTCAGTCAGTTTCAAAAATTAATTGCGGAAACGGCAAAATCCCTCTGGCGTTCGAGAAATCCCGATCGGAAAAATTTGCCTTCTCATTTCGAACAAAGAACTCGCCTGTGTTTACGGGAAATCCGAAGTGGTAGTGCCCAGGCACCCTTGGAAGTATATATTGAAGAACCTATCCAGGGCGAATTATGGCCAAGCGATCCCCAAGAAGTTAGTGAAGCTATCGATATGGCATACGATGTTTTTTCCGCCGTTGAACACAAAAATTCCTTGCCCGATCAGTTCTCAAAACACCTCGTTTCTGAATATTGTAAATGGGGCGAAACTCTGGCGGATGATGAAGAAATTGAAATCATTCCTCCATCTAAAAAACCTGTTCGGGTGAAATCCGAATACCGCACACGATTATCAGCATATATCGAAGAACCTTTTGAAGATTTTGCCGACATTTCCGGAGAGGTATTTGAAGCGGATGTCCGCCAGAAGCGATTTCAATTGTGGCGCGATACCCATTCGGCTGTTACGGTTTCGTTTGACGACAAACAGGAAGAACTGGTCACTGCGGCTCTCCGAGATCACAAATCGGTTCGACTTCGTGTTATTGGAAAGGGTGAATTTTCTCCGGAAGGACAATTACTTCGTTTCAAAACGGTTAGTTCTCTGAATATCACTTGTCCAAGTGAGAATCTTTTTGATCCTTCGGCCCAACCTATCGAAGATATTCTTGCAACTATCGCTGCGGAAATCCCGTTGGAGGAGTGGAATAAGTTACCTCAGGATTTGACGGACAATCTCGACCACTATTTGTACGGAAGTGGTTCGGAATGAAAGCTGTTTTTGCTGACAGTTTGTACTGGATTGCTATCGCCAATCCAAAAGACCCCTATCATGAATTAGCAAAGAAAATCAAAGAGTCTTTGGGATATGTATTGTTGTTTACCACGGATGAGGTTTTGGCGGAATTTTTGACCGCTTTTCGGGAGGGGGGTCCTGTATTACGAAAAACTGCTGTAAAAATGATTGACGCTATATTAAATGACCCCAATGTGCGCGTGATTCCACAGACGAGAGAGGGTTTTTTAATGGGAATCAAACTCTATCGAGAAAGGGAAGACAAGGAATATAGTCTTACCGACTGTGTCTCAATGAATATGATGAAATCTAACTCGATAACAGAAATATTAACGAAAGACCACCATTTTGAGCAGGAAGGATTTACAATCCTCATGAAACGGCAATAGAACTTTCAAGAACTGATCTGTTTCAAAGAGAGGCATTACCGCGGGACGGAACCCTTTGTATAGCCCGTCATCGTGATGATGATAGTATAACAAATCAGGCCATTCCGTACAATACAATGAACTATGATCTGTCTCGATTATCGACGCCGTGTTACATGATCGACCTTGGGCTGCTGGAAGGCAACCTCAAGGTCCTGGCCGATGTGCAGTCCCGCACCGGCTGCAAGATTTTGCTTGCGCTCAAGGGTTTTGCCGCGTGGAGCACGTTCGAATTGTGCCGCAGATACCTTCACGGCGCCGCCGCCAGCAGCTTACACGAAACCAAACTCGCCGCCGAATATTTCCGCAGGGAAGTCCACCTCTGCGCCCCGGCCTATCGCGATGATGAAATGTCGGAGTATCTAAAGATTATCGACCATATCGTCTTTAACTCCTTCGCCCAGCTCCGCCGTTTTCGCGCCGCCGTCGAAACGGCCCAGCGCCCCATCGAAATCGCCCTGCGGATCAATCCCATGCACTCCGAGGTCAAGACCAAAATCTACGACCCCTGCGCCCCCGGCTCGCGTCTCGGCATTCCCATCGAGCAGTTCGAGCCCGACGCGCTGGACGGCATCGACGGTCTGCACTTCCACACGCTGTGCGAACTCAACTCCGATTCGCTCCAGCGCACGCTCGCCGCCGTCGAGAGCCAGTTCGGCCGCTTTATCCCGCGGATGAAGTGGATCAACTTTGGCGGCGGCCACCACATCACGCGGCCGGACTACGACATCGATCTGCTGTGCCGACTCATCACCGATTTCATCGATCGTTACCGCACCGCCGTGTATCTGGAACCCGGCGAGGCCATCGCGCTCAATACCGGTTTTCTCGTTGCGTCGGTTCTGGATATTGTGCACAATGAACTCGACATTGCCCTGCTGGATACCTCCGCCTCGGCCCACATGCCCGATGTCCTGGAGATGCCCTATCGGCCGAAAATCGAAAACGCCGACGAGCCGGGAAAACTCAAATACACCTACCGCCTCGCGGGCCCGACCTGCCTTGCCGGCGATGTCATCGGCGATTACTCCTTCGACCGCCCGCTCAAAGTCGGCGACAAACTCGTCTTCCACGACATGGCCCACTACACCATGGTCAAAAACACCATGTTCAACGGCATCAACCTGCCCGATATCGTCCTCTACGATCCCAGGACCGACACTTTCCGCCTCCAGCGCCGCTTCACCTACGAAGACTTCAAATCGCGCTTATCATGATCTGAACCGATCTCAGAGGGTGGCAGCCACCGAATGAAATGAGGTGGATGGAGGGCCACGCTTCGTCGTTGCCGGTAGGGGCGGACGGCGTCCGCCCGTTTGTCATTCCCGCCAAAGCGCAGAATCTTCAGGCCCCGAAGGGGCCGCGAGATTGTAGCCGGGGACGTGAGCCCCCGGTGCTTGAAAGGCAATTCCCATCAAGCCCTGAAAGGGCGGCAGAATGTATCTTTGTCGATCTTTAAACATGGATTTCTTTCGCCCTTCCAGGGCTCATGTTTTACCCGCCCGGATTCCTGGGGTTTACACCCCCGGCCAAAATTCTTTCGGTCCTTCGGACCTGATCCGATATTATTTCCAGATTTATGATCATATCGAATCATAAACATTTACGATCCTTCTGTTTTCAATCTGTGAAAACCCTGCGGATGGATTTTCAGTGCTACAATTTCAATTCTGCGACGAGTTTGCGGGTTTCTGTCGATTGGCTTTGATGGGCCTGTTTGAAGGCCTCGGCCGATTCGAAGTTGTTCCGCTTAAACAGTTCATTGCCCGCGACGATTTCTTTCAGCGCTTTTGTTTTCTCGCGCGCCTGCTGCATTGTCCGGGCGATCCGCGCCGCAGTCGCTCCGCCGAATAATCCCACGGCGGCGATCCCCAGTTCGAGCAATCCATCGGCCGTATCCCACGGATTGGGTCGCTCGTTGGCCTCTTGAACCGCCGCAGTCGCAAGCTGACGATTCGCAGCCGTCAGCGCCTCATCGGCCGAATCCACCGCGGGCAATTCCTTCGGCATGCCGCAATACGCCACGAACGCCTCGCTCTGCCGCGCCGATAGCTCCGTCAATCCGCAAAGCGGCTCGCTCGCTTCTTCGCGCTTCGCCGCGTCGGCCGCCAACTGCGTCGTGCGGAAATGCGCCCATGCATTGGCCTTCATCGCCTCACCCGGCGCAAATCGCAATTCACCGCATCCTGCCGTCATCGCACAAACCACCAATACCACCGCTACCTCCATCATCATTCCAAACCGTTTCATGTTATTCTCCTCCATCTGATTGTGTGCCATTCCGGCGAAAGCCGAAATCCATTTTTGTAGGGGCACACGGCGTGTGCCCGTCTCGTTCATCTTCCCGCGACCTGCCGTTCCATCGTCCGCAATCGTTCCTCGTGCGCGATGGTCCTATCGCTGACGTTTTCCAGCCGTTCGCCGAACCGTTCGAGTTGTTCGCCCAGCCGAGCCACGTCATAACTGACGCGATCGAGCCGCCGCTGCGAATCCATCCAGTGGCCCAGGATCAGCGAGGCCAGCAGCACAAGCTGCACCAGCATCGCCACGTTCAAATGCCGATCCAACCGCCATCGATTGTTGTTTGTGATATTCATGATTTCCTCCTCGTTTTTAAATTTCATCTATGTGATTCGAGTTGTATTTCTTTGTGTCTTGGTGCCTTGGTGGTGAAATGAATCACTCCCGAACCAGTTTCACCGTTCCGCCTTCCTTGATTGTGTCGGCGATTCCGTCATCGTTGGCATCCAGCCAAATTCGGCACATCCGCCGCGCCGTGTCGTAGAGTCGCTGGTAATGATCGGCCTTTCGCCAGGTTTGTTCGTCGCTATTCTCCACCGCAAGCCCGGCATACCATGCCGCGAGGATTCCGAACGCTTCCGCCTGACGCAACGGGCCGAGATCGACAAGCTGCTCGACGTCGTATTCCCCGCCGGCATCGCCGGGCTTGAGCCCGAAAAACTGCGACAGCACAAACGCCGCATCGCGCGCCTGCGCCGCCAGCGTCGGCACGCGCCAGGTCACGCCCGTCGCATTGCCCGGCCCGACCGGCGCCGCCTCGTCGTCGCCGCGGACGACCGAGATCGTCAACGTTGTCGCCGAATCCACCGACACGATTTCGAACGCGTTACTTTGTTCGCCGATGGTCAGCAGGATCACGCCGCCCGGCTCGACTCCGCAGGCGGCAAAATCGGCGCCCGGCGCGGAAAATGTCGTGCCGGCGATCGTTCCGTTGGTTCCGCCGCACAATACCTGGTTGGCGCCGATGCCGGCGAAAATTTTCAGCTCGACGCGCAACACATCGACATCTCGTGAAAATCGCATTGTCCCTCTCCTTTCAAAAACCGTTATCCATGAATGAAGAAAACATCCACCTCGCGTGCGAGGGGACTGCCACCCATGAATGAATTTCAACGTTAAAATCTCTTGTTTCAGATTTCGAATTTTTAGGTGTGTGCCAGCCACCGAATGAAATGAGGTGGATGATTATCGACTGTGCAAACCGCGGCGCACCGTACGTTTCCTCCTTCGCCGCGGCCGCACAATCGACGACCTCCTCCTCTCCTCCTCCCTTCCTCCTTCTCCTCCGGAGCATCGCGTTTGCGTTTGATGTTCGGCCGGATGGCCATCGGCGCGAATATCCAAAGCCGAATCCAAACCGCAAACACGACATCCTCCTCCAACCTCCTCGATCAAGTTTCGGAACCCATGTTGTCGTTCCCGCCAAAGCGGGAATCCATATTGGAGGGCCATGCTCTGTCATGACCGTAATTCGTGTCAAAAAGGGGTCAGACCCTCAAACCCATCAAAGGGTCAGACCCCTTTTTGGGTTATTATTATCCATTATCCAATGATTTCTTTTACTTGTCCGGCATTTCATCCACCTCGTGTGCGAGGGGACTATCACACCGAAGCAATCTCAAATTTCAGATTTTTTAATGAGGTGTTCAAACGTCCCGCCGGATTTCGATCGGATGGCCACCCGGGCGCTCGATATCCGCATCGAATATTCCGGCGGGACGTCGATCCCCCTTTACGATGTGCTCAGTCCGCGGATCAATCCATGGGCGGCTTCGTTCTTCAGCTCCAGCGTATATTCGCCGATCAACTCGCCGCATTCATAATCGCCGCCGCTGGCCAGCGCCTTGTAGTGGAAACTCCGACCCGTAAGCGGCAACACCGCGATCCGCGACGAATCCAGCAGCAGCGCCATATCCTGCGGCATCCATCGCGTCACCACGATCCGGCACAGGCCGAAGTCGCTTTCGTACATCGCGACGCGATCGCGATACGTCGTATCCTCCGGGCCGAATATCCGCGTGCCCGAGAGGAAGCCGTTGATCTTGCGCTTCTGGAATCCGCCGACCACGATCAGATCGACGCTGCCGTTGCTGGCTTCCCAGATCTTCCGCAGGGCGAAATTGAGCTTGGCTTCGTCCAGATCGGCGCCGGAGGGAAATCCCGCGTCGCCGACCGTGAGCACGTTGCTCGACAGGTGCCGCACGATACCCTTCATGGTCCGTCGAACGGTCGCGCCGCCCTGCGGATCGGCGTTGGGCTGGCCGCCGTTGATGACGGTGTTCTCCAGGTCGCGGATCAGTTCGCGAAGACGTTCCTGCTTTTGGAAATCCATTTCATCGGCTATACCCAGATGTCCGGCGGCCAAATTGGTTCCGCTGACCTCGACCGCGGCCGTGAAGATCTGCGTGTAGTTGGCCTTGCGCACGCGGTTGGTAAATCGCGTCGCCGGCCGATCCGATCCTTCCAGCGCGGCGTTGCCGAGAATGCGGATCGTCTGGCCGTTGACCAGGTTCTCCGGCGCCGTGCCCGCATAGCCGCGAACCACCGTGATGGTGTTGCCGGCGATGTTGGTCACCAGCATCAGCTCGCGCGACGTGTTCAACTGGATCTGATCGCCGATGCGAAACAGCGCCACGTTGCTCACGGTGAAACTGGGCTCCGACAGCGGATTGGCGATCGTCGTGTCGTTGACGGTGTCCTTATTCGCCAGCAGTTCGTCTTCGAGCCACTCGTGCCGCGTGCTCGTCGCCGATCGCGGCGGATCGCCGAGCGCGTCCAGCAGCGGCGTTTCGTAGGGCGAGATGATCCCGATCAGATCGCTGACATCCTCCGCAAGTTCCGGCAGCGTCGCGGCCGCCGAATAGGTTGCTTTTCCGGTAAATGGCATGTTCCTTCTCCTTTCATACTGATGGTTTTCTTTTGGGCACAACGCCGTGCCCGAATCGGCCGTAATCGAATACGGCCCTCCAAATACGGACGCGACGGATCGCGTCCCTCCAATGGGGCACACACCGTGTGCCCCCACATAAACCGAGACGGTTGCATACCGTCTGTCAAAAAAGGGGTCAAACCCTCAGACGCATTACAGGGTTCAACCCCTGTTTTTGTGGCCCACATAAACCGAGACGGTTGTTCCTCCTTCATCCCCCTCGCGATGCGAGGGGGCTGCCACCCGTTTGTAGGGCGGATGGCATCCGCCCTGGTGGTTTTGTTCACAACAGCGTAGTTCGCGGGTAGTTTCTTCGAGTTCGCATGTATTCGTGCACATCGGCGCGACGGCCGCTTTTGAGGGCGCGTCGGGCGGCCTGTGAACACGCCGAACCGCGCGAACGCGGATCCTTGGCGCCCGAAGTTCTCGCGGCCACGTTAGGTTCTTCGCCGTCGGTGGTCTGGTTCCGCGGCGATTTCATGTCCTCAAGCTGCCGCGTCAGTTCATCGACGCGCTGTTCGGCCTCCTGCGCTTTTTGGCGATAACGCATCGCCTCGGCAAAGGGAACCATCTGTTCCGTAGATTCCGTTTGCGACGAATCCTTTGTTTGCAGTTCTGTTTTGATTTCTTCCATGTTCCTTCTCCTTTCGTAATGATGACTGTTTTTTATTGGGCACGGCATGCCGTGCACCCTACATTTCACAACCGAGACGGTTGTGTTACACCTGTCAAAAAGGGGTCAGACCCTCAAACCCATCAAAGGGTCAGACCCCTTTTTGGGTTATTATTATCCATTATCCAATGGTTTCTTTTCATTGTCCGGCATTACATCCACCTCGCCGGCGCTCGGTGGCTGCCACCCGACGGGTCAGGCCCGGAATGACAATAAGGCATTATTCAATATACAATAGTCAATATTCAATCGTTCAGTAGCCCATTTCCCGCAAGACGACGGCTTCGGCGACGCCGAGATCTTTTTTCATCTGCGCTTCCTTGAGCCGATCCATCACATCCTCCGGCAGCGGATTGGCGAAGACGACTTCGGTTTCGCGATCTGCTTCGGTTGTCGGATAGACGCCGCAGCGATCCAGAAGTTCCAGCGCCAGACGGATAATCTGTCGAAGACCCCGGCCGTAGGTGTGTTGCTTGCGGGCGGTCTTGGCGAGCATGCCCATGTACGTCATCTTGAGCGCGACGCCGCTGGTGAGATTGCCGATCTTGTTTTTCAGGAGTCCCGCGACGACCGGCGTGACGCCGCTGATTTTGTCCATCGCGTCGCGGACCTGTTCGATATGGCTGTCCTCGCTGGGCGAAGAGTTATCGCCGCCGAACGATTCGACGGTCGCGTCGGGATTATCCGTGCACCACATCCGGCCGGGCGCGACGGGCTTGTCGAACGCGCCTTCGAGGCCCTTGAGCAAATACATCTTGAACGATTGAAACGTGATCCGGCTGGCGCGATCGCTGAGCCGCGTGTTGAGTTCATCCTGCAGCGCGATCAGCGGCTCGACGTCGCTGAGGCCCTCATAGAAATACGGCTGCGCGAGGTTCTGGATGTGAACGACGGGCAAAACGCCCAGCGGATTGATTCCTTCGGCGACGAGATCGCCGTTTTCGTATCGCTGCCATGCCGAAGGCCCGAGGATCTCGGTGATCATCGCGGTCCGCCGCTTGCCGTCGGAGCCGCCTCCGGCGAGGCGCGAAAACCATCCGACGGTATCGGCGACGTCGTTTTTCGCCTGTGCGTAATGCTGAATGTAGTAGCGGATCGTGCGATAGTCGTTTTCATCCAGGACCGGCAACGCCCGCGGGGCTTCGATGAGTTCCAGGCCGATCGCAGCGGCGCGTTTCAGCACGGTCGAGAGTCGCTCGTTGGAGATGGCGTTCTTTGGCGTCTGCGAGGCGGGCGATGTGCTGTTGGCGAATGAACGGCCGATCGGCGCGAAGAATTCCGCTCCCGGACGAATCACGCAATCGACGAATCCATAGACGCTGCCGAGAACGGCCATATCCTGCGTGAAGCCGACGCCGCCGTTCGCGGCGATGACGGCGGCGATGATCGCGTCGATGTCGCGGCGCTTCTGCGGTTCGGGCGAGCGACTGAGGATCTGCACGGGTTTGCCGAAGAGGAAATCGACCATAGCGTTGATCCGCCAGGCGATGTCGTTTTCGATGACGACTTCTTTGCGCTGGACCTGCGCCGCCCGGCGACGGCCGAGTTCGTCGGCGCTGTCCGAGGGCAACGAACCGGTGATCCGCGCCGGCAACCCCATCTCCTGCGCCTGCAAATAGCCCCTCCCGGCGTCGCGCGTCGAAACCTCCGCCAGATTCTCCATCGCCAGCGGCGTCATCGGATTGTGGTAGTAATCCCACAGCCGCGCAAAATGCCGCGCGGTCTGCGGAGAACGGTTTTCGATGAGCCACTCGACAAACGCGGGATTGAGTTGAGCGTCGCTAAAGATCTTTAGTTCCAATGTCATGTTAATTCCTCCTGTTTTATGATTATCAGTATGTGATTTTTCACCACCAAGACGCCAATGTCGAAAAAGGGGTCAAACCCTCAGACGCATTATGTCATAAAAGGGGTCAGACCCTCAGACGCATTAAAGGGTTCGACCCCTTATTTGTTCCTTCGATATCCACTATCCAGTGGTCCATATTCAATTGTCCGGCAATTCAACTGCCTCGCTTCGTTCGGTGGCTGCCACCCAACTTCCGATCGAAAAAGGTGTCAAACCCTCAAACCGATTGAAAGAGTTCGACACCTTTTTTGCACCTAAGGGCACACGCCGTGTGCCCCTACACAAAAACATGTGCCCCTACACAAAAACATGTGCCCCAACACAAAAACATGTGCCCCTACACAAAAAC
>CAYLSB010000010.1:0-80855 GCA_964386005.1 uncultured Pirellulales bacterium
CTGGGTTGTATATAACTTCCTTTCCTTTGTCAAGAGAGAAGCCTAATCATACACAAAGATAATCCTGTATGGATTCCTGTTCTGTATCGTTGCAGGAATCGCATGGCTCTATTGGTTCTTCAACCCCAAGCCAACCATTTCCGTCAACTATGTCGAAAAATACAACGAACTCACCAAACCCGCTAATTACGATCCCAATGAAAACGCATGGCTTATCTATGAAAAATATCTTCACATCCCACGAAATAGGCCTTATATCCTTGAGGACTTTCCTCTCAAACAGTCACTCCTCTCTGTAGAATATCATGAAAAACTCCTTCATTGGATGGAGCTATTTCAGAAGGACTGGGAATTTCTCCATCCTGCCTTTAGCAAATCTCAATGTTGGGTACCTTTGCATTCTAATGATCTTTGCACGGGATTCCTTTCTGGGATAACGAAAGAGCGATTAACGGGATTGTCAAAAGACATCCTTGTTCGTTCTCGGATTTTGATTATCCAAGGCAATCTTGACGAAGCATTCGTTCCACTTTCTGATTACGTAAATATGATTGTTCAATGTAATGAATCAAATAATCCTGATCTCCAGCGATTAGCCCGGGAAATGCGAATGGATCTAATGTCGACCCTCCGGACAATACTCTGGTATGATCCGGAGAATACCATATTGTTCGAATCCATTCATCGAGTCCTGAATTCCTTGGAATCCCCCAAAACTGTTGATTTGAATATAATTCGCATGATAGCGGATGATAAACTTCAGCGGCTTTTTACAGATAATAACCATGATAATGGCCGGTTGATCCCATAGCCCTTATTGACGAAGTACGGAATTAGAGGAAGATATATCGGGACACCTATGGGACGAAAAAAATGGTTGTCGTTGAATCATTGGAAATATTTATTAACAGATGTTGGACATCGCATAAATTATAACTTTTTTGTTTGTAAATCTGTGTTCTTTGGGGATGATCGGATCCAAACCAGAAATAAAATCGATGCCGTTTTTCAGGACCTTAAAGAAAACACACAGCCTCATCCAATTCGTTTTTATGACTTGGCACAAAAACATTGCGGGTCTTTGAATTCCGGAAATCCGGCTTATTGGAATATTTTGGGAGCAAGCATTGGATCATACCTTGATATTTTCGATGATCAATTCGAAGATTTATCTGCTTCTGCCGGTCTGATGACAATCATTGCGATCCAGGAGTTTTACAGTCAAAACCATCGGTATCCTGAAACGGTGGATGAACTGATGCAACAAGACTCGACATTGGACCTGCCAAAGGATCCCTTTAGCGGTAAATGGTTGGTTTATCGAAAGACAGACGATTCATTTGTTCTTTACAGTGTCGGGTATGATGGGAATGATGAAGGCGGAAGACTGAAGGATACATATTCTTACTATCGCGATGATTTTGTATATTGGCCCGTGGTCACTCCTCCACAATCTATGGATTTGCTGAAGAATACCTCTATTTATGCAGAACCGAATTCAGACTTCGATCTTGTCTTGTCAGTCGATCCGAATATAATACGTGCAAGATGAGTGATTCAAACCACGGAAGGTGATCTTGGATGTCGTCCGGTCAGAAGCTATCGAAAACCCATTGGAAGATACGCCCGGCCGTTATGCAGGCCGCGGAGTTGGCCCGCGGGCTCGGCACAAGCCCGATCCTGGCACAGGTTCTTGTCAATCGCGGCATATCGACCGTCGAAGAGGCGAAGGTCTTTCTCAATCCAAAACTGACCGACCTGATCGAGCCGGAACGCATGCCGGGCGTCGAGACGGCCGTGCGGCGGGTTGTACAGGCCCTGCGGCAAGAGGAGCCAATCTGCGTCTATGGCGACTATGATGTCGATGGCATCACGGGCGTTTCGATCCTGTGGTACCTCTTGACCCTGCTCGGCGGCAAGATTGATTACGACATCCCCCACCGCATCCATTCCGGTAATTTGGCTTGCCCGGATGACTCGACGATGGTATAATTTCATTTCAACGTGGATCGAATATCGAAACCGGAATTGCGAAAGGACAGGATATGAGCGATCACACATTGTCACGTCGGGATTTTCTTCGCGATGGCACGCTGGCCACGGCGGGTTTGGCGGCGGGGCTGGCGACCGTAACCCATTCATCGCTTTTTGCCTCGGATAATCCGGAAATCCCCAAGACCCGAAGCTACAATTCCGACATGGAGTACCGGCGCCTCGGCAAAACCGGCCTGTGGATCTCGGCGGTCTGTCTGGGCGGGCACTGGAAACGGGTGGACAAGGTTCTTGCCAAGGCCTTCGATAATCCCGGTTGGCTTTCGGCCGGCCTGGACGATCCCGCATTTCTCAAAAACCGCACCGATGTCGTCAGCCGATGCCTCGAAGTCGGAATCAACTATATCGACGCCTGCACAACCGAAGAAATCGAAACCTACTGCAAGGCCCTCAAAGGCCGTCGCGACAAGGTGTATCTCGGCTGTTCCTGGTTCCAGAAGGAAATGCGGTTTGAAGGATTTCGCACGACCAAGGCACTGCTGAATACCCTCGACGAGGGGATGAAAAAAAACAATCTCGATTATGTCGATCTGTGGCGGATTACGCTTCACGAGCAGAGCGGCCAGCACACCCAGAAAGAAATCGAGCAGATGATCAAAGCACTGGAGACGGCAAAAAAGCAGGGCAAAGCCCGCTTCGTCGGATTCTCCTCGCACGACCGGCCGCACATCAAGAAGCTGATCGAAACCTATTCGAACATCGTCGATGTCGTCGTCACGCCGTACACGGCCATGAGCAAGGAACTGCCCAAGGACAGCTTATTCGAGGCCATTCGCACGCACAATATCGGCGTCTTCGGCATCAAGCCCTTTGCCAGCGGCTCGTTGTTTGCCGGCGACGGAACACCGGGCCACGCCCAGGAACCGGAAGACCACAAACGAGCGAGAATGGCGATCCGAAATATCCTGTGCAACCCCGCCATCACCGCGCCGATTCCCGGACTGGCGACCCCGGCGCAGGTGGACAATCTCGTTAGCGCGCTGGGCGAACGCCGCCAGTTGGATGTGGCCGAAGCCAGACATCTGGAACAGGCGATGGATCAGGCGTTTGCGAATCTTCCACCCGATTATCATTGGCTTCGCGACTGGAAGTATGTGTGAGATTCAAACGGTCGGATGGAAACATCTGTGAGGGGAGCGGATCTATGCGATGGTCTGGCCGGGTTAGACGGTTCCTGCCGGTGGTTCTGATTCTGTCTGTTATGGGGTGTAAATCGAATGAATCTCCGATTTCGAAATCCCCCTCAGTCGGTTCCGGATATGTTCCTCCGAAGATCACCAAGGCGATCGATCCCGTGGATAACAGCCGCTGCCATGTCTGCCATATCAACTATTACGACGAACTCCTTGCGGCCGGTCATGCCCTCAGGGGCGTATCCTGCGAAACCTGTCACGGTCCGTCGAACGCCCATTGCGCCGATGAAAACAATATCACCGCACCGGACCGGATGTACGGGCCGGAAACGATCGATCCCGGATGTGCCCATTGCCATGATTTTCTAACCTTGACCGCCAGCAATCATGGGCTGTATCTGGTCGGCGAAGAACCGCACAAACAATCCTGCGTCGACTGCCACGGAAAACACAAGCTTCCGTTCCGCAACCGAATCTGGGACAAGGCCACCGGCAAGCTGATCAAGGGGTAATTCCTGTTTCAACAAATTTGTCGACAGGTCAAAAACGCGATACGGGTAAAACACAAACAAAAAAGTTGGCGAAACCGCGTCTCGACACCTGATTTCTGTTGCGATCAGGAACCGAGGTGGATTATAATCCTGCGGTTACAACAGTAATGGTGGGGAATCCCTGAATCGAGAATCGGGGTGATACTATAGGATAGCGGTATGCCGAAACGGAAAGACATACATAAGATACTGATCATCGGGTCCGGGCCGATCGTCATCGGTCAGGCCTGCGAATTTGATTATTCCGGTGCCCAGGCCTGCAAGGTGCTTCGGCAACAGGGCTATCAGGTTGTTTTGGTCAACAGCAATCCCGCCACGATTATGACCGATCCGGAACTGGCCGATCGGACATACATTGAACCGATTACCCCGGATATCGTTGAAAAAATCATCGCTGCCGAACGGCCCGACAGTTTATTGCCCACCCTCGGAGGCCAGACCGGCCTCAATACCGCCGTGGCTCTGGCCGAAAGGGGGATTCTCGAGAAATACAATGTCCGACTGCTGGGAGCCAATCTGGAATCGATCCGTCGTGCGGAGGAACGGGACCGTTTTAAGAAGATCATTCAGGATATCGGTCTGGAGGTACCCCAAAGCGGTTATGCTCATTCCTGGCAGGAGGCACAGGAGATTGTCAAGATCACCGGTTTTCCCGCCATTATCCGACCGTCCTATACTCTCGGAGGCATGGGCGGGAGTATTGCCTACAATATGGAGGAATATGAAAAGTATATCGCCTGGGGACTGAATCTCAGCCCCAGCCATCAGGTCCTCGTCGAAGAATCCGTTATCGGCTGGAAGGAATTCGAGCTGGAAGTCATGCGCGACGGCAAGGACAATGTCGTGATCGTCTGTTCGATTGAGAACCTCGATCCGATGGGAATCCATACCGGTGACAGCATCACCGTTGCGCCCGCACAGACGCTGACGGATCGGGAATACCAGGTCATGCGGGATTCGGCGATCAAGATCATCCGCGCTATCGGAGTCGAGACGGGCGGCTCGAACATCCAGTTCGCTGTGCACCCGACAACGGGTCGGCAGTATGTCATCGAGATGAATCCCCGCGTGTCCCGGAGTTCGGCGCTGGCCTCCAAGGCGACCGGTTTTCCCATCGCCAAGATGGCCTCGCTGCTGGCGGTCGGATTCACTCTGGACGAAATCCCGAACGACATCACAAAGAAGACGCCCGCGTGCTTTGAGCCGACCATCGACTATTGCGTCGTCAAATGGCCGCGGTTTACGTTCGAGAAATTCCCGCAGACCAAGCCCGAACTGGGCATCCAGATGAAATCCGTCGGCGAAGCGATGGCCATCGGCCGCACCTTCAAGGAGTCGATGCACAAGGCCATTCGATCGATGGAAATTAACCGCTACTCTCTCGACGCGCGGCATATCGATGCGTCGATGACCAACGAACGCCTTATCGAAATCCTTCGTACCACCCGCTGGGATCGGATGTGGTATCTGGCCGAGGCCCTGCGGCGGGGGATCTCCGTAGCGGAGATCTACGAATGCACGCGAATCGATCCGTGGTTTCTGGAAAATATCCGAGAGATTGTCGAGTTCGAAACGAAAATCAAGTCCATCCCAAAGCTGGCGGACTATGACGCCCAAACCCTGCGGCAGTCCAAGGAACTGGGGTTTGGCGATCGGTATATGGCTTCCCTGCTGGGAGTTTCCGAACCGGAATTCCGCCGTTACCGCGTAAGCAACCATGTGCGGTCGGTTTTCAAGAGGGTCGATACCTGCGGCGCCGAATTTGAGGCCGACACCCCGTATCTCTATTCCACCTGCGAATCCGAGTGCGAAGCCAACCCGACACAGCGGAGAAAAGTCATGATCCTCGGCGGCGGCCCCAACCGGATCGGCCAGGGGATCGAGTTTGACTATTGTTGCGTTCATGCCGCTTTCGCGCTCAAGGAAATCGGCGTCGAATCGATTATGGTCAATTGCAATCCGGAAACCGTCAGTACCGACTACGACACATCCGATCGCCTCTATTTTGAGCCGGTGACCTTCGAGGATGTGATGAATATCGTCGAGACCGAAAAGCCCGATGGGGTGATCGTGCAGTTTGGCGGCCAGACTCCGCTCAAACTGGCTGAATCCCTGCACAAAGCCGGCGTCAAGATCATCGGCACCAGCCCTGAAAGCATCGCGCTGGCCGAAGACCGCAAGCTCTTCAACGAACTGGTCGATCGTCTCGGCTTCAAGCAGCCCGCCAGTGGCACGGCCATGTCCTACGAGGAAACGCTTCAGATCGCCGACAAGCTCGGATATCCGCTGCTGGTTCGTCCCTCGTTCGTTCTCGGCGGTCGGGCAATGGAGATCGTCCACGATGAATCGTCACTCAAGGCCTGCGTGGATAAGGCGCTGGAAGTCTCCGAAGAGCATCCCATCCTCGTCGATCAGTTCCTCGACGACGCCGCCGAACTGGATGTCGATGCCATCTGCGATGGAAAGCAGGTTGTCATCGGCGGCATTATGGAGCACATTGAAGAAGCCGGAATCCACTCCGGCGACAGCGCTTGTTCTCTTCCTCCGTTTTCGCTGTCCCCGGCGTTGCTCGAAGAGGTCAAGCGTCAAACCCGGCTATTGGCGATAGCCCTGAAGGTCTGCGGTCTGATTAACATCCAATTCGCAGTAAAAAACGATGAAATCTATATTCTCGAGGTTAATCCTCGTGCATCGCGAACCGTCCCCTTTGTCAGCAAGGCCATCGGCGTTCCTCTGGCCAAGCTTGCCGCCAAGGTCATGGCCGGTAAGACCCTTGATGAATTGGGCTTTACCCGGGAAATCCGGCGGAATCATTTTTCCGTCAAGGAAGCCGTCTTTCCGTTCCTGAAATTTCCCGGAGCCGACCCTCTTCTCGGCCCGGAGATGCTTTCCACCGGCGAAGTCATGGGGTTGTCGGACGAATTCGGGCTTGCCTACGCCAAGTCACAGATTGCCGCAGGCAACATCCTGCCTCTGTCGGGTACCGTTTTTTTGAGCGTTAAGGATCAGGACAAAGCCCGCGCGGTGGATGTCGCTCGGCACTTGTTCGAAATGGGTTTCAAGATCATGGCCACCAAGGGCACCTGCATCGCCCTGATCCAAAACGACATTCCCTCGGAGTTTGTTCTGAAAATGAGCGAAGGCAGGCCGAATATTGTGGACATGATCATCAACGGCAGGATCGACCTGATCCTCAACTCCGCCGTCGGAAAAAAATCCATCGTCGATTCGTTCGCGATTCGCCGAACCGCTCTGGACCGGCAGGTACCCTATATGACCACAATTCGCGGCGCGATGGCGGTCGTCAAGGCCATTGCCGCCATGAAACACAAATCGCTGGAGGTCAAACCCATCCAGATGTATTACGAATAGGATGAATATGAAGGCGATTCTTCTACTGGAAGACGGAACAGCGTTCGAAGGCAACGCCTTCGGGGCCAGGGGTATTCGTTGCGGCGAGGTGGTCTTTAACACGTCGATGACCGGTTACCAGGAAATCCTGACCGATCCGTCGTATCACGAGCAGATCATTACAATGACGTATCCGCTCATCGGCAATTACGGTACCAGTTCGGACGATTGGGAGTCCCGAAAAATCTTCGCCGCCGGTTTCGTCGTCAAGCAGAACTGTCCGATACCCAGCAACTGGCGAAGTTCGCGCAATCTGGATGAGTATCTTGCATCCAGCGATGTCGTCGGCATCGAAGGCATCGATACGCGAAAGCTGGTCCGCCATATCCGCACGCAAGGGGCGATGCGCGGCATTCTGTCCTCCGCTGAATTGGATATTCGTCGCCTTCGCGATCGGCTCGATCAATACCCCGGTCTGGTCGGGCGCGATATTGTCCGCGATGTCACCATCGACAAGGAATACTCCTGGGACAAAGGCGTTGTCGATGTCATCACCGGTCAGGAATGCAAGCCGATCCCCGCATATAAAGTCGTTGCCTACGATTACGGCATGAAACTCAATATTCTTCGTCTGTTGCGTACGCATGGCTGCGACGTGACGGTTGTTCCCGCATCGACCCCGGCCGCCGATGTCCTTGCCCGCAAGCCCGACGGGGTTTTTCTCAGCAACGGTCCCGGCGATCCCGCCGCCGTCGAGTACGCCATCCGGGCGATTCGCGATCTGCTGGGCAAGATTCCCATTTTCGGTATCTGTCTGGGTCATCAGCTTCTGGGACTGGCGCTGGGAGCGACAACCTACAAGCTCAAGTTCGGCCACCGCGGAGCTAACCATCCCGTCAAGAATCTCCATACCGGCGTCATCGAGATCACCAGCCAAAACCACGGTTTCTGCGTGGATATGGATTCCCTCAAGGGCCGCGATGTCGAGTTGACCCACCTCAATCTCAACGACCGGACCGTCGAGGGTATCCGCTGCGAAAAGCTCCGGGCCTTCTCCGTGCAATATCACCCGGAAGCGGCGCCGGGTCCGCACGATTCACGATATCTCTTCGAGGATTTTACACGGCTGATGGATCGAAACCGAATCATCTAAGTCATGAATTTCAAGGGATCTTTGCCCATCCCGAACGATTCAGAGATAATGATCCATGGAAAGGGCTGAATCAATGAACAATTCGAACTGTCGTTTTTGGATTGGCTCATGGATTTTGTTCTTCGGCGCCGTCGGTTGGTCCGAGTACTGGCCGTGCTGGCGCGGACCGCGCGGAGATGGGACTTCGCTCGAAACCGCCGTTCCCGTTCGATGGACCCCTACCGAAAACGTCCAATGGAAAACGCCGATTCCCGGCAAAGGCCACGCCTCACCCATCGTCTGGGACGATCGCATTTTTCTCGTATCCGCCCTGAACGATATAAAACAAAGAATCCTTATCTGTATTGACGCTAAAAATGGTTCGGTACTCTGGCAAAAGGAAGTTATCACAGCTCCATTGGAGCGCCTCCATACCCTCAACACTCATGCCTCCTCCACACCCGCCACCGATGGCAAACGGGTCTATGTATCCTTCCTCGACGGTAAACAGATGTACGCCGCTGCCTTTGATTTCGACGGCAATCGTATCTGGGAAACCCGGCCCGGTGTTTTTTCCAGCATGCACGGTTTCTGCACAAGCGTCACCCTCTGGAAGGACAAGGTTATTCTCAACGGCGATCATGACGGCCCGGCCTATCTGGTCGCTCTGGATGCGGCCACAGGAAAACAAATCTGGAAAACCGACCGGCCCAACAACACCCGCAGCTATTGCGCTCCGCTGATCCGCACCATTGACGGCCGTAATCAGATGGTTCTGTCCGGCAGCAAGTGCGTGACCAGCTATGATCCCGACACGGGAATCCAGCACTGGATCATCGATGGTCCCACCGAGCAATATGTTGCTTCGCTGGTCTATAACGGAAACTACTTCTTCATGACCTGCGGCTTCCCCGATCGTTACATGTTCGCAATCCGTCCGGACGGTTCGGGAAATATCACGAAAACCCATGTCGTCTGGCAGACCACCGAAGACTGTTCCTACGTCCCCAGTCCGATCGCTTTTGGAGAGTACTTCCTCGTGGTCAGCGATACCGGCATCGCCTCCTGCCTTGAGGCCGCAACAGGACGTCTGGCGTGGCGGCAGCGTCTCGGCGATCGCCACAGCGCATCGCTGGTTTCCGCCAACGGTTTTGTCTATTTTCTCTCCGATAAAGGTGAAATGACGATTGTCCGCCCCGGCGAACAATTTCAGCAAATCGCCCGGAATGAAATCGGCGAAGAAACCAACGCCTCGCCCGCCATCAGCAATGGGCGCCTGTTTCTTCGCGGCGACAAACACCTGTTCTGCATCACAATGCGCAAATGAGATCCATACGTGAAACCAAGGAAATGACGGAAACGATTATGCAAAACCAATTTCTACGACGGGGTATTTTGATTGCGGGTGTCCTTATCCTGCTGATTCCAATGGGCTTTGCCCGGGCCGATCTTACGTTCTTCGGCTGGTCAGATCAGCATGTCGCAACCGACGGAAATGGCGACCACCTCGTTGCCGCAATCGAGGCCATGAATACTCTTGCCGGCAGGGCGTATCCCAGTTCCATCGGCGGCATGGTCGATGCGCCGGCGTTTGTCCTGGGTCTCGGTGATATCACCGAATGGCCCACCGTTGCCGCCCGCGATACGTATCATCGACTCATCACCCGCAGGTTACGTTTCCCCGCCTATGATGTCGCCGGAAACCACGACAGCGGCGGCCGTGAACCCGTAGCGACCCTCCACGAC
Source organism: uncultured Pirellulales bacterium (assembly GCA_964386005.1). Lineage (GTDB taxonomy): Bacteria > Planctomycetota > Phycisphaerae > Sedimentisphaerales > Anaerohalosphaeraceae > FEN-1350. The sequence goes on from CAYLSB010000010.1 coordinate 9,966, forward strand.
TGGCTGATCGCCCGCCATGGAGCCCTCCGTTACAGCTTCGACCGTTCCGGCGTCCACTTTGTCATGCTGTTTTTTCAGTATGATGAATCCCTCGGATCGCCCAGCCAGCCGGTCCCCAAATCCGCCCTGGATTTTCTTCGTGCCGACCTTGCGACCCAATCCAAAGACAAGCCGATTGTTATCGGGATCCATCTGTGCTTGGATGCGATCACCAATCGGGATGAATTCATCGACGCATTCGGCGATTCCAACGTCATCCTCGTTCTCGGCGGACATTTCCACCGCGCTTCGGTTAACCTCTACCGCGGCGTGAATTTCGTTCAACTTCCCTCGCCTGCCCCCAAAAGCCCGGATGCCTTCACCGCCGTACGAATAACCGCCGATCGTCTCACGGCCGTACCGTTTGATTATCGATCCGGGCAATGGACGACAAACCCCGGGCAGATCCTTGATGTTCCAATCCGCGGCCCTTCAAAAGAGCCCGCCGCGGAGACCATCATCGATTCTCACAGCGTCAAAACCTTGCCCATTGGTTCGTCGGCCCCGGATTTTTCACTGCCCGGCGTCGATGGCCGCGTCTGGTCCCTCCGCGATTTCTGCGATGCCAAAGTTCTGGCTGTCATCTTTACATGTAATCATTGCCCGACGGCTCAGGCCTATGAGGATCGCATCCAGGCCCTCGCCAAAGACTATCGCGACAAGGGTGTCGCCGTCTGTGCGATTTCTCCCAACGACCCCAAGGCCGTCCGCCTCGACGAACTCGGGTACTCCGATCTGGGCGATTCCTATCGGGACATGAAAGCCCGTGCCGCACGGCTGAAAATAGACTATCCGTATCTCTATGATGGTGAACATCAGCTTCGATCGGCCGCATACGGACCGGTGACTACGCCCCACGTATTCGTCTTCGACCGTGCTCGCAAACTCCGGTTTGCCGGCCGCATCGACGACAACGAAGATCCCCGCCGAGTGACCATCTCCGATACCCGCAATGCAATCGATGCTCTTCTGGCCGATACGCCGGTCCCTGTCGAGACCACCAAAACCTTCGGCTGTTCCATCAAGTGGCCCGACAAACGCGGCTCCGTCAAGCAGGCCTTTGAAACGTGGGCCGCCGAACCCGTCGAGGTCAAATCCCTCGATGCGGCCGGCATCAAGTCTCTCGTAAAAAATGAAACCGACAAATTTCGTCTGTTCAATTTCTGGGCCACGTGGTGCGGACCCTGTGTGGCCGAGTTCGGCGACCTCGTCGCGATCAACCGTTCGTACCGTAACCGCAAGTTTGAATGGATCACCGTCTCGCTCGACGAACCGTTCGAACAGAAGGGTGTGTTGGAGTTCCTGAAAAAGCAGCAGGCCTCCGGCGCCAATTTTCACTATAGTGAATCCGACAAGTACAAATTGATCGACGCTATCGGCTCCGGCTGGGACGGAGGCATTCCCTTTTCACTGCTGATCGCTCCCGGTGGAAAACCGATCGCTTCCTTCACCGGACAGATTGATCCCCTTGAATGGCGAACGCTGATTGTGGAACATCTCGGCCGTTTTTACTTCAAACCCTGAGAACGAATCCTACCGATTGTGCGTTGAATGGATGAGGATTGAAGGGTCGCGGATCGTCGCCTTATGCGAAGGCGATCCCCGCCTTCTGACCGACGGAACGGATATACTCGGCCGCCAGCTTGTATTCGCCCTGATTGGGCAGATGCTCCATCATCAGCGGTACATCCGTCAGCTTGCTCAATTCCCGTAAAAGCACCGTATAGTCCAATCCCCCCAATCCCGCCCGTACCTCGTCCAGATGCGGTGTATAGATATCCTCCTTCAGAAGGATATCCTTGGCATGGCAGCTCTTGATATGCGGTCCCAGCTTGCGGAAGCAGTTACGGATCATCGCGCCGCTGGCAAAATACACCTGAGGGCTGATTACCAGGTTCACCGGATCCAAATGCACTCCGAATCCCTTCCGGTCGATCGCCTGAATCAGCTTCTCATACGAATCCGCGGAGTCGGGATAGGCCCACGGCATCGTCTCCAGCGCGAAAACCGTTCGCGTCGGCTTGACTTCGTCGATGATCGACCGCGTTGTCTCCACGATCATCTCGAATGTTTCCCGCGTCAGGTTGTCCTTGTGCGGGCCGGCCCACTGTCTGGGATTTCGCGATCCGCTGACATTCACGCAGCAGTTGGCTCCGATCCTCTCCGCCAGCGCCAGCTGCTCGCGGCATTTCTTCAACGCCTCTTTTCGCTGAGTCTCGTCCGGGCTGATCGGATTGCTCCATGCTCCCACCTCCGCGATCACGAGATTCGCCTTCCGGGCCGCTTCGGCGTACGATTTCACCACGTCGTCGCTTTCCTGGGCTCCCACGGGGCAATACGCCGCGCGATATCCAAGTTCCTTGTGCGCCGCCGCCCACGCATCCGGTTCCTTGCGATCGACCGGCCCGCCCAGTCGAATTGAATTTCTCGGTTTCGGTTCCTGGGCGGAAAAGCCGGATCCGGTCGAAAAGGCCATCGCCGCGGCCAGGGTGGTTCGTGCGAACGTCCGACGTGTTATTTCTATCGGTTTCATAGTGTCTCCTCATTGGATCTGGAACCAGACGAAGAAACAATCCCTTTGTGGGCCCGGCTATCCGAAGGATCACCTCCGGGGATGGTCCGTCCGACTCCACAAACCCGATTCGACATTCGGCGCTGAATGACGAATCGGATAACGCATAATAAAGTCAATGTAGATCTACAATTACTTTGGTTGACTCAGGCGTGCCAGGCGATCGTATCCGACCAGGTAAAGAAATCGCTTCTGATTGAAGGTTGGCACCGACAGCGCCTTGGCCTGCATAATGGTCTGATCATAGATCTCAGCCGACTTCACCGCCGCCTCATACCGCTGTTGCAGGGTCGGGTCGCTATCCACTTGTTGCTGAGTCGGCTCGGGCGGAATGACCGGCTCGATTCCCAGAACCACAAAATCCGTCTCGATCGTTACATTGTCCATGATCCGTCCACCCCAGCGCTGGATCAGTTCGCGAACCTTTTGATTGCCGTCCTTGTCGGCCACAGAGTCTCCGTTCAGATCGAAATCGCCCACCACCACAAAGTTATTGCTGCCCTGGCTGTCCCAGATCAGGTTGGCCACGATATCTCGTTCCACGATAGGGTTCTTGACAGACGACGACAGAATCCGCGCCGCGGACACATTCTCCGTTACCTCAAAAACTTCAATCTCGGCTTTGCCTTTCCCGTCGTCCGGAATCGGCACGCTGCTGTCATAGACCGAGAAAGTCAGGCCCATGTACACATGATCCTTCGAGCCGACATTCAGATAAACCACCTTGGTCTGCGGATCGATTCGAACGATTTTGGCGTCCGGACGAAAGGCCGCCACTTCGATATCCGGCTTCGGCTTGATCGCTTCCAGCTTGGCCAGAGCCACGTTCAACGCTTCTTCCCTCTCCTGGAGCTGCTTATTCAAAGACTCGTAGGCCGCGGTGCGATCGGCGAGCTCCTTTTTCGTCTTGTCCAGCGTCGCCATGATGTTCTGCACTTGTTGCTCGGTTGATCGTTCCATCAGCGCCTTGAGTTCGTCATATCGCTTCTGGATCTCATCGACCTGCCGTTGCGCCTTGTCCCGTTCATCGATCAGCGCCTTTTCCTGATCCATCGCGCTTTGCTGCATCAAATCCATATTCCTCTGCTGCTCGTTGATCTTTCCCTTCAGCGAGGCACCCTGGACGCGTTCTTCGTTCAACTTGGAATGCAGATAGGCGATCTGTCCAAGCAGGTTGATCCCTTCCTGTCCGGCGACCGAGAGATGGTCATCGCCCAATTGCCCGATCAGCTTGTTGATCTGCATGGCCGCCTCGTTGGCCTTCGTGGCGGCGTTCATCTCGGTCGATTCCAACCCGGTTATCGCCTTGATCATATTGTTGAGGTATTGTTCCATCATCCCCAGTGCGCTTTTTCCAGAGGGGATGTTGCCCACAATCCGGGTCAGATTTCCCTGTTCCCGGCTGTCGGCGACTTCGCTGAGCTTCTTCTTCTCGCCTTCGTACTGCGTGCGGTATTCCTCGGCCTTGGCATAGTAAATCCCCGCTCCGATCGCGGCGATGAGAAACAGAGCCACAAACGTGATGAGCGTATAAAGCATCGCATTGCTTTCAGACGGTTTGCCTGCCGCCATATCCGAACTCCTTTATTCTTCCATAATGTTGTCCGGTTCCAGTCGCTTCGCATGCCCTTCCGCGGGCATTCAAGAAGATGTAGTATCTTGATAATACCGTGGAAGGTCAAGAAAATTCCACGGAAGGATTTATTTGGCCATTCGGCGGCGTTTTATATAAAATGGCTTCCTCATGAGGAAAATTGGTGTAATCCGTATTCATTGGAGGTCAGGCAATGCATATCATTCCTCGGACCCTTATCGTATGCGTGACGTTCTTTTCGGCCTTTGGGTACGAGTTTTTGGGTGTCTTGGCCTTTGCGGCCGATAAAACCGTGCCGGCGGAAAAGACGGGCTACGCTATACCCCATATCTGTCAGGGTGTGCAACTGTTGTTGGACGAGGCGTTGCTTGAAGAAAGCCGGAACATCACCCGGCAGGTCCACCGGCCCAAACGCGACGCCAATATCCCCAATCCGCTGATCCGGGGAGCGGAGGATCGCTGTTTCCAGCCCTTTTTCTCCGTGTTGAAAGACCCCCAAACAGGACGTTTTCGTATCTGGTACGGCTGTTGGGACGACAACAAGCCAATCGACCGATCACACATCGGCTATATGGAATCGCCGGATGGCATTCAGTGGATACGGCCGCATCGGATATTGAAAGACCCGGCGACCATCCAGTTCGGCTCGGAGGTCATCGATGAAGGGCCGGATTATGACCATCCGGAGCAACGATACAAGTATGGTTATTGGTTTAACGGAGGGCTCCGCATTGCCGTTTCGCCCGACGGCATCAACTTCAAGCCGCTGGTTGATCAAATCGTCCTCAGGCATGACCACGACATCAACAATATCTCCTGGGATCCCATCCGGAAACGCTATGTCGCCATCGTCTCCACCTACACGGCCGATCCCGAATGGGAAGGTCTGCGGCGGGTTACAAAGCAAAGCTTCAGCGACGATTTGGTGAACTGGGAACAACCCTGGTATGTGGTGCGCCCCGACAAGGAAACCGACGATGGGTTCACCCAGTTTTACGCCATGTCCGGCTTCCTGAACCGCGGTCCTCTGCGAATCGGCATGGTGAAGGTCCTTCGCGATGACCTGAAAGCCGATCAGCCCCCGCTGATCGAAGCGGATGCGTACGGCATCGGCTTTACGGCCCTGGCCTGGACCCGCGACGGCCGGCATTGGCATCGAGAGCCGGATGTCTTCTTCGACCGCAATCCTGAACCGAAAACATGGGACCGCGCCCATGCCTGGATCGACGAGCAGTTGATTGTGGGAGACGAGGTCTATCTCTATTATGCCGGCTATAAACAAGGCCATAAGGCCAATCGGTTTCAGGAACGCCAGATCGGCATGGTGAAGATGCCCCTGGATCGATACATCGCCCTCAATCCGCAACCCGGGAAAACCGGCCTACTCCGGACGATCCCGTTACTATGGAAAGAAACACGGGGATTGATCGTCAATGCGGATGCGGCGAAAGGATCTCTCCGAGTTCAGGTCCGTGACGTTCACGGCGACGTAATCGACGGACTGCGATTCGACGACTGTTCCAAAATCACCGGCGACGGCATCAGACAACAGGTTTTCTGGGGCGACGGGAATACAACGAAAACAAAACTCGCCGAACTTGAGGGCAAACCAATCAAACTTGAATTCGAACTGAACGATGTGAGTCTGTACGCGTTTGAGTTTGTCGATTTGTAAGGGAGGCCCAGCGCATCCCTTTTCAAGATATCGCGATCGAAAACAGCGGGAAAGGATACTGTCCCTATGACACAGGAAATGAATCGTTTGCCTCTGAAGAAAAACGCCATGAACCGACGGGATCTGCTCAAACTACTGTCGGCCGCCGGATTGGGTGTGCCTTTCGCCACCCGCGTGATCGCCGACGAGGCGGACCCGAACGCCAACCGCACCGTAATCCCGGAAAACATCGTGGTGCCGGCCACCGCGCGCGACCTGTATCCGGCCCGTCTTGTGGATGGAAAGGTCATTCAGCCGCAGCGACCTCTGACCGTGATGGCTGAGACAGATGTACTTGTGGTCGGGGGCGGACCGGCCGGATTTGCGGCGGCGGTTTCAGCCGCCCGAGCTGGCGCTAAGACCGCGTTGGTGGAGCGATACGGATATCTCGGCGGCTTATGGACGGGCGGACTGGTACTCCTTGTTTATCCAACCCATGCAACGGAAAATGGAGTGCGGACCAAGGTTGTTCGCGGAGTGGGCGATGAACTGCTCAGCCGCATTGCTCAATTTCCCGACGGGGCCACCAACTTCGCCGCGGGCAAACCCGATCCTACCACCGATCCGGAGATCACCAAACTTGTGATGGATGAGATGATACAGGAGGCCGGGGTGAAAATGCTCTTTCACTGTTGGGTGGCCGATGTCGTAATGGATAATAACGCCATCCGCGGTGTCGTCGTAGAAAGTAAAGCCGGTCGGCAGGCCATCCTGGCCAAAATCGTCGTGGATGCTTCCGGCGATGGCGATGTTTTTGCCGCCGCGGGGGCCGAGCACGAACAGCGCCTGCACGCTATTGGCCTGGTACATCGGCTTGGAAATATCGATCGCGCCGAAATGGCGAAGCTGAAGGAAGCGGGCTTTAGAAACCTTGGAAGCATAGAGCCGCTGTCGAGTGTGCAATGGGTGAATCTCCGCGGACCAAGTACCGATGGATTGGATATCGCCGAACTGAGTCGTCTGGAAGTGGAGCATCGACGCAGTATCTGGAAACGGATAGACAAAATTCGCCGTACCCCCGGCGGCGGCAAGGTGTTCCTTTTGCAAACAGCCCCCCAGATCGGAGTGCGAATTACCCGCCTGCTTGCCGCCAATCGTAAGATGACTCACACAGATGCCCGATCGAGTACTCGATATTCCGATACGATTGCCATAGGAGGAACGTATGGCGCCGGCGCAGGTAAACCGGGTTTTGCCATCCCTTACAGCGCGATGGTCCCCAGGAAACTCGACAATCTGATCGCAGCCGGGCGATGCCTCTGCGTGGATACTGAAATGGTCGAAGATATGCGTCTGATCGCCACCTGTCTGCTCACGGGCCATGCGGCCGGTGCGGCGGCGGCTCTGGCGGTGCAAAGCAAGTGCCGACCTCGCGATATGGATATTCCCACACTCCAAAAGCTGTTGGCGAGTCAGGGTGCATATCTTGGTTAGGAAGAGCGATTGCATTGAAACTTATATTACATCACTCTCGTCAACGTCGTAACCTTCGACAGGTGTGCCGTTGGCTGGTTCTTGCGGCCCTGGTGGGTATGGTCTGGCCTGCCGGATCGTCCTCGGTGATGTCCGTGATTCCGCCGTCGCTGAGTCCGTTGATCGCCGCAACTTCGATGATCGGCGTTCGAAAGATCGAATGGATGGCGCTCGTCGCGTTACCGGTGGCTGTGCTGAGTCTGATTGTCCGTCGTTGGTTTTGCCGCTATGCCTGTCCGGTGGGATTGCTGCTGGAAACAGTAGAGAGGATTCGACCGAAGACTCGCAACCGCCCCCTTCACGTACTGGCAATCGGCAGATGGTTAGTATGGCTGACGCTCGGTGGTGCCTTAGCCGGCTTTCCGATATTCCTGTTCCTGGATCCTTTGGCTCTCTTCAACGGTTTTCTGAATGCATGGCGGAAACCGATTGAATGGATCGTTCTGTTGACAGGTCTGGGTCTGCCACTGTTGATGATCATCAATACAATCGTGCCGCGACTTTGGTGTCGTTGCATCTGTCCGCTGGGAGCCACACAAGATTTTCTGTTTGGGCTTCGGCATGTATTTCGGTTCAACGTACCTGCGCCGCAGGATCGCGCGATTGGCATGGTGAATATCCCGCAAGCAAGACGCGGATTTCTCGCCGCTTGTGCGGGTATAGCCGGAGGTTTTGCACTCAAAGCGATCGGGAAACAAACGTCGCCGCCGCTGCGGCCGCCGGGTTCGATTGAGGAAGACCGTTTTATGGGAGTCTGTGTGCGATGCGGAAATTGCGCGCGGGCTTGCTCATCCAATATTATCCAACCGGATTTCGGCGAAGGCGGTATAACAGGTTTATTTACACCCCGCCTTTGCTTCGACGAGGATTACTGTCGCGAAGATTGTCACCAGTGCAACAACGTCTGTCCCAGCGGCGCAATTGCGCGTCTTTCTTTGGCCGAAAAGAGAAAACACGTGATTGGTCTGGCGGCCGTGGACGTGGACCTTTGTCTATTGGCCAAAGGTCGTGAATGTACGGCATGCATTCGTCGATGTCCGTATAAAGCGATTGTGATGCAAAGCATGGATGATGGGTTTTCCAACGCGCCGATGGTGGTTCCGAATCGATGTAACGGCTGCGGGGCATGTGAGGCAATCTGCCCCACTCATCCTGTTCGGGCCATTCGCGTCCGTGTCGTGGTTAATCGTGGAGATTGGGCCTGAGACAAAGTCAGGAAGTCCTTTCGTAGGCACCGATATCGGCAACGGCGCCTTGAGGTATTGCGGTTCCCTTGATGTCTGTTTCCAAACCGACATTCTCACCTGAGTCAATGCAGGGGGACCGGGGGTCTAAGTGGAAATCACATTTTGCGATGTCCACCAACAGAGGATCCTTCGCTATGGAATGAATATCTTTGTTTAGAGTGGTTTGATACGAAGCAAACTGGTTCATTGTAAAATTCTGAGAGTGCAAAAGGATCATCGTACCGGAACTCTGATACCAGCAGTTGTGATCCATGGTGAGCTGATGGATCGCATCGACCGGCCAGCCGGGAGCATAAAAAGCATTTGCCCGTGCCTCAAAAAAAATATTGTTGCGGATATAGATATCCTGGGCCTCAGCGGGGCTGGAATAAAAACATAACTGCCGTCCGCTCGGGTCCGGCCGCTGGCCATGACCCCAGCCGTATCCGGCGTTCACGCAGGTGTTATTCTCGAAACGGATGCTGTAGGTTTGTGAATTTTCAGGCCGGTTCCAGTACTCGAACGAATACTCACAATTCCAAATCAGATTTTGACGATAGGTAATATTGTACTGCTTGACGTTCGGTCCGTTATTCTGATTCGTCACGGCCGCATCGTAGATCTCCCACAGGCGGCATTTTTCTACCAGATGATCGTGGGCATTGGCCCAGAATTCGATTCCATTGCCGAAGCGAACGGGGCATCCGTCCTCTCTGGTGAATTGATGGCCGCCGCCGATATAGGAAAGGTCACAGCGGCGAATAATCGTATGATGCGTATTGCTGCTGCCAATGCCATGAGCGGCCCCGTAACGCAGCGCAAGATCTTCGAAGGTGATGTAGCTTTTGCCGCCGACGGAGATGATGTGTCGATTTAAAGCCAATTCAATGCTGCTGTATATCGAGGCGGGATTTTGGGGGCAGTACAGTTTGACCTGCTTGCTTTCCCGGTTATACCAGTAGTCGCCCTGCTGTTTCAGATTCTCTATCGACCATTTTTTGACGCCGACGGATTTGCCCTCATTGAATATGATATTGCCGACATCGACACCAAATGAGGAAACGGTGGACCAGATATGTTCCTGTTCCTGCCGCCAGTCATCCGGCTTGTTTGCGCTGACCGAACCAAGCAGCAACGGCTTTTCGCCGTCTCCATAAGCGCTATAGGTGACATGACCTGTTTCGTCACCGCTGTGAGGAACCAGTTGCCCGCGCCATGTATCGCCCCGACGGAACCGGATTGTATCATTGGCTTTCAACGGCCCGGCATTGACACGGTCCAGACTCTGCCATGCTGTTTCAGGAGTAAGTCCATCCGACGTATCCAAACCATGATTGGAAACGTAATAGACTTTCGCATGGGCAACCGCCGGGAGAAAGAAAACCAGGAGGATAAAAAGCCGGCCGGGTCGGCTCAACTCCATTCGTCCACGGAGCTTGTTTTGTGACCGGTTGTTCTGAGACATGAGTTTATCTTGAATCTGCATTTCCACACCCTCAAACAACAAAACATTGATCCGTACAACAACGCTGCCAAAATTATCAAAAGCCCATTACAGGGTCAAGATAAATAGAAACGGAAAAACTGGGTCACCAATTTTTATTCTTGATAGGTTGATCTGGAACGTTATGTTATGTTCTCATGCCGCAAACAGAACCAATCGTGATTCCGGATGTACCGTATGACATAACCCGGCAGGGAAAAACCGTCGGGACGTGTTTTTCGTCGATGAGGATCCAAAGAGAAAACAAAATACGCGAAAGGAAATACAAGGTGACTATCCGCAATTTATGTTTCTTCGTTGTCGCTTTATCATCGAGTTCTCTATTCGCCGCCTCGTGGGATCCGATGTCCCTCGACTACATCGGTCGTAAAGGGACTACCATCTACGTCTCCAAGCTCGGCGACAACTCCGACGGCAGCAGTTGGCAAAAAGCGTTCCACACGATCCAGGCCGGGCTCTCGGCCGTGCCCGACGATAAAGGCGGACACCGGATTCTCGTTCGCCCCGATCGATACATCGAAGCCAATCTGGCCCCCGCCCATCCCGGCGCCGCGGGCGCATACAATGTTCTGATCGGTGATTTCGACGGCGCTCTTGGTTCGCTCGGCCGGGGCTGGGTACTGATCGACAGCGGCGATCCCGAAAAAGGATTCAAGAGCTGGGACTGGTGGGGACCGATCCGCGCCACCGACAAGAACTGGCCCACCGGCAACAAAACCGGCGAAACATTTTCGGCGATCGTTTGCGACCGCTGGATCTTCCGCAACCTCTACACCGCCGGCGGCGACGGCGGATTGTTCTGGGACCTGACCGACAAGAGCGGCCAACAATTCACCGTCATCGTCGAAGATTGCGTCGGTTCCGGCCGTGCCTTCGGCGGCGGCGTTTGCTACCCCATCGTACGGCCGGGCGAACCCAGCGTGTTTCGCCGGTGCTACTTTCTTTCGCTGGATTTCGTCGGCGATACCGCGGGCGTGCTCGTCGGCGGATGGGAAAAACAAATGCCCGACGAGCCGCATGTCGTCTTCGACGATTGCACGATGGTCAATCCCGACAACGCGGTGGCGATATCCTACGCAGCGCATTGTACCCGCGCTAAATTTATCAACTGCCGCATGATCGCGCTGAATTTCACGCAGCCGGAAATGGGCGGCAAATCCACCGGCATCATTTGCACGCAGGGCCACAGTCCGACCGGCCGTCTGCATGTCGATCTGGAAGACTGCATCCTGGCCGGATACTCGGTGTTCACGCCGGGTAAAGACGCCGAAGCCGTAAGCTTCACGACCCGTGGCAAGGTTCAGGCGTATGTGCAGTTCAAGCAGCCGATGCCGGAAGGTTTCCAACGGCTGGGACTTTGGCCGATCGAATTGTTTGCCCGCATGGCCCCTCCGAAATCGCCCGAAGAATTGAAAGTCGGCACACCCAATTCACCCCTGACCAAAATTCCCGTCAACTTCGGTCAGGCCATGGAAAATACGCCGGTGATTTTTCGCGGCAAGCCCTTGCTCGTCTATAACTTCCGCAACGATTCGAAAAATAAAACCGGCGACCACATGAAGGATATGTACCTGCGAATCCAGGATTTGAGTACCGGCGACATCATCGCCAAATTCGCCGAGGGACATTCGTTCGCCAACGCCTTTGTCAACGGCGACGAGATGCACGTCTTTGCCAGCGAAGGAACGGATAACGATTGGTTCAAAAGTATCTATCATTTCGTATCGACCGATCTGAAAAACTGGAAACGCGAATTGGCGATCCCGCTGGAAGGCGACGAACATTTATTCAACTGTTCGGTCTGCCGCGACGATCAGGGTTTCGTTATGGCGTACGAATCGAACAAGCCGGTTCAGTTTTGTTTTCGTTTCGCGCGATCGAAAGATTTATCCAAATGGGAAAAAATCCCAAACCTGATCTTCACCGGCGAAAACAACGAATACAGCGCTTGCCCGGTCATTCGCTATTTCGCTCCGTATTATTATGTCATGTACCTTCACGCGGCCATCCCCGGCCGCAACGGCTGGATCACCTTCATGGCCCGCTCAAAAGATCTGGCCGCATGGCAGCTTAGCCCGCGAAATCCGATCCTCGAAGCCGCTCAGGGCGAGGGTTGCAACAACTCGGATGTCGATCTGTTCGAGTGGGAAGGCAATACGTATGTGTTTTACGCGACCGGCGATCAGCAAACCTGGGGCAGCGTCCGCGTGGCGATGTTCCCCGGCTCGATGAAATCCTTCTACGAAAGCTGCTTTCCAACCGGCGAAAAAATGATCGAGGTCAGCGCGAAAATCAAATAGGCATATTTGAGTACTGGCAAGTAATGTACAACGTTTTAGCGTTAATACTTCATACTATTCCCGAAGAATAGTTTTGGGAATCATTACATACGCTTTCCGCTTCACAACACCGACGATCCAACCGTTCCGATTCATGTTCTGGATATAGTCTGGATACGATTCAATTCGAGCAAGATGTTTCGCCCTCTTCATCCCTTGCCCCACCGTGAAAAGCTGGGCTTGTACGTCGAACTTTGGAGGGCGAATCAGACCGAACCAGCCGAATCGTTTGTGAAGGTGATAGTATAGGATATGTTGTTCATCCATGGCGATAATAGGATTGGGCACGGCATATTGTTTTTCAATCGGATGAAGCGGTTGGTATCCTTCCTGTTGAGTCCAGCGATAGTACCATAGTTCATTGGAATTTTCAGTCCTTTCCGTAATTCCGAAGACTTCATCGGACTCGTTGAGATGAAGTGCGAACATGAAGGGAGGTCCAGGGGGGATATCCCGAAGGATTGTGCGGCCGTTTTCCTTAGTCCATAGAAAGACACCGGCTCGATCCCATCCCAGAATATGGCCGGATTCGTTGATGTCCGCCACCCATCCGGTCAAGTCGAGATCTCGAATTCCGGATTCGGGATCCCATACAAAGATTTGCGAAACGTATTCGCCGCTCGCGGATAATTTCTGATAATCCCCGAAGATCTGTCCCCGACTGTTCATCCTTCGAAATTTGCGTCTCCGAAGTTCCTTCGTGCCCTCGATCCTCCAAAAACCTCCTTTCGGATCGAAGAAAAAATATTGGCTTGGATCGGTGATCTTCCTCCCCGCTTTATCGATGAACTCTTGCGGCCCCGTCTCTCCGAAAAATTGTCCGGTGCAATTGATCGCGTCAATTCGAATCCAGGACTCGTGCAATACAAATCCGGGATTGCCCAGATTCGTAAGTCCGTTGTCCCGATCCCACAGGAATACATGGTCGTTGTGATCCTTGATTGTGTAATTTTCGTTTTGTAGCGTTCCGGCTACAACCCCGAGGTCATTGATTCGCAGGTTGTCAAATCCCGAACGATTCGGCGGAAGCGGAATCTCAATCGTCTGGTAGGAAATGGTTTTTGGCGCCCTCATCCGGATGAGTACCAACAGGCCGGCAACAATCACCAACCCACCCACCAATCCAATCTTACTCAATGTTCTTGTTTGCATCCGCAGTACCTTCAGCGATCAGCATTGATCTGTATTTCCACTGGGCCAAACAGGCCCGATTCGGCCGATTGACCGGTGTTGTTGGCCAGACAGAAAAAGTCTCGACCGGCGATCAGCAAACCTGGGGCAGCGTCTGCGTGGCGATGTTCCCCTGCTCGATGAAATCCTTCTACGAAAGCTGCTTCCCGACCGGCGAAAAAATGATTGAAGTCGCGGCCAAAATCCAATAAGAGTTTATTCTTATTGGCAAGCAACATAAAGCATTGTAGTGTCATTCCTTCATACTATTCACAAAGAATAGCTTTTGGATATATGATTCTTAATGATCCCTTTTTTGTGTTTCGCATCTTTGGGAATCATCACATACGCCTTCCGCCCCACAATCCCCGCAAGCCATCCTTTTCGATTCATACTCCAATAACCTTCCTTTGATCCGGTTTGCGGAAGTCTCAGTTTTTTCATGCCTTCCCCGATTGTGAAGAGCTGGATTTCTTTTCCAAACTCCGTATAGCCAAACAACCCAAACCAGTTGAATCGTTTATACAATATATAGTATAGAATCCGTTGATCATTCATGGCGATAATCGGCATATCCGCATTCCAATTTTGTTCAATCGGGTGAAGTTGTTGACAACCTTCATTTTGATTCCATCGATAATACCAACATTTTTTAGAATGGTCGGCCTGTTCGGTGAATCCGAAGACTTCATCGGATTCATTGAGATGGAGATAAAAAAAGGGAGTATAAGGGATATCTTGAAGCGTAATACAACCATCTTCAGGGGTCCAGAGAAAGACACCCGATTGATCCCATCCCAGGATATGGCCGGAATTATTGATTTCCCTTGCTGTCGCTCCGATTAGATTTATATCCTGCAATCCGGACTTGATATCCCACAAAACAATCCGGGTTTCGGTCACACCATCGGATAGCCGCTGAGACTTGGACCCGACGACCTGTCCCCGATCATTTATGCTCGGCAACATTAGATCTGGATAGTTCAAAACGGGATCGATCTTGTGAAATCCCGAAGATGGATCATAAAAAAAGTATGGGTGGATTCCGATTTCACCATGAACATGTGTGGAAAATACCGGTTGAATCCATCCGATTACTTGTCCATGGTTGTTCAAATCGCTGACATACATCTTGGACTGTTGTGATATATATTCCGGATTGCCCATATCCGTCAGACCCTTGTCACGATCCCAAACGAAAAGATGGTCGCTTCGGCCCACGGTTCCCCTCAGGGTTCCGGCTACAACACCGAGATCATTGATTAGCAATGAGGTAAATCCTGAACAATGTTCTGGACATGGAATCTCAATCGTCTCGAAGGAAATGGTTTTTGGCGCCCTCATCCGAATGAGTACCATCAAACCGGCAACAATCACCAACCCACTCGCCAATCCAATCTTTTTCAATGTTCTCTTTTGCATCCGCAGCACCTTCAGCGATCAGCAATGATCCGTATTTCCACTGGGCCGAACAAGCCCGATTCCGCGGATTGACCGTAGCTGTTGTTGATCAGGTTGCCCACACGGATATGCAATTGATTTTCGCCGGGCTTGACCGCCGCGGAAATATCGAACGTAAACTCCGGCCACAATCGCCTGCCGCACGATTGCCCGTTGACCCGCACCTCGGTACAGTGCCGCACTTTTCCCAGATCGAGAATTAACGATCCGGATTTTGAGGGCAGGGTAAATATAGTTTCGTAATCCACCACACCGCTGAATTTACCGAGACCCCACTGGCTCCAATCCTGTAGGATGGGTTCGGTTTTTTCCCGAACCCATGCGGAAAGATCCATCGGATGATCCAGTTTTGGCTGAACCGCGGGGTCGATCTTAATTCTCCACGGTCCTTCAATCTTAATGATGTTGTCGGCTTCAGAAATTCGGAAACGAACCTCATCATTTTGATTTTTTCTTTGTGGTTTTGCTTTTTGCTCTTTGATTTTTAATTTTTTTATTGGGTCGATGACAATCCAAAAACCATCGTAAGGACCAAACTTCAGATCGACAATCAATCCCGACTTTGTCTTCTGAGATTCAATCGGTCGGATATTTCCGGTTTCGCAATCCCACAACGAAACACTTCCCCAACTATATAGCCGGAGTTTAGAGGTGTGCGATTGCCCCGTGTTGTTGGCCAGCCAGAAAAAGTCTCGGTCGTCGATCCGTCGTCGCTGCATCAGCATCGCAAACTCTCCGGATTCGAATTGAACGGGACTGAAAAGACCTTCTGGTTTTTCTTCGATGATGGGCTTAAGACCTTTGGGGCAAGCGCGAAAACCCCGCAGGCCGGACAATTCCTTCATCAGATCTTTCATCTTCGGGTCATTCATGCCATTGTCTATCGATCCGGATGGCAATTCGCCCAGCGAATACACCCGGCCGCCGGCTCGGACAAACGCGATGATTTTTTCCGCAACATCGACTGGCAGCACGACCATCGGCGGCAGCACCACAGCGTGGAAGGCGTGGTCGCCATCGACAAGAAGACCTGATTGCTGCCTCATCCGCCGCAGGTAATGTCGATCGGCGATCAGATACTCGATCCGGCCGCTGGTCAGGTCCGTCATCGCCTGGCTATAGACGGCGTTGATCTTGTGGACCTTTTCGCCGAACCACTCGTCCATCCGCGGCGGACACCACCACGAAGATTCGCGTTTCAATTCTTCATTCGTAAAATCGGCGATTGATTTATCAGGCAGGTCCATCACCGCCGGCACGGGAACGCGATCGGGAAAAGCCGGATCGAACATGCCCGGCCCGGAAAGAACCCAGACGCTATCCATCGGACTAATGAGCAAAACATCCGCGGCGATCGTGCCGTGAGAATTGATGAAACTGGCCCGTCGTACAAAATCCGCCCACTGGTCCATCCACGGCCAGAACGGATTTTCTTCGTACCAGTCCGGCAGCCACGGATTGCCGTCGAGCTTTCGCGTCATGAAGATGCCGTGCGCGACGACATGGCTGACGCCCCAGGTCGTCACGGCGTTGGCCACCTGCTTGATGGTGATGGGATTGAATCCCCAAAAACCAGCCGCACCCATGATCTCGCTCATGAAGCGGCGGCCCTCGAAATCCGTCACCGAGCGCGTCTCCATGAAGTCGTGCGGTCCCAGCGCGTTGAGGGCGAGGCAATCGGTGCCGGGCATTGAGTACGCGCGCTGGGCCCTGAAGAAATCGCCCACCGCGGCGGCTTGCCACATCAGAGTTTCTTCCCACAGGTTGGAGATGCAGTACATTCCGCGTTCTTCGAGCCAGCGGCTGGTCGCGCCGAGCGTTTGCGTATAGACATCGCTGACGGCCTCAAACCATTCCCAGCGGGCCTTGGCGAAAATGCCGTCGTCGTCCTCATCGAGAAGCAGCGGCATCCACAGTCGAATATCGCGCGAATATTTTTCGCGGTAGTGGCGGTCAAGCGTATCGGACCAGGCAATTTTATAACCATAGCTACCTTCATTATCCACAAACACGCCGGGAATCGAGCGGCCCATACGATCGCCGAATCCCTGAGCGTAGGGATCGTGGGCCAGCCGCACAAATGCCGGTGCGACTCGCTCGTCGAGGTAGTTGAGTCGGCCGCCATCGGCGCCGGGATGATAGTACTGCGTGAAGCGATAAATTCGCCAGACGCCGTCATCCGGCGGCTTGAAGGTAAACGCGTCACCCGATCCGATGATTTGAAGAGATTTTCCCCGGATGATCGCCGGCTGATGCGGCCTGGGCCGATGGATGGATTGCGGTTCCGGCTGATTTTGCGCATCGAGTTTCGCGGGCGGATCGGCTGGCGGAGGCATGATCTTTTCGACTCGCGCTGCGACGGCAAAAAAAGACGGGTCGATCTCGACGGATTCTTTGCCGGAGCAATCAATCGTGTGGCACTGGAGACTCCGCGCGAAGAGGTCGGGATTTTCTTTGAGCACGCGATCGGCGGCGCGAAAGCTCGGCCACCAGTATTCATCGACATAACCGAAGTAGGCGCCGGCCTTTTCGGCTTCGGTAAGGGCCTTGTCGAAAGCGTCGAACCAGATCGGCGACAGCCACATTTCACGCGGCAGATCGGGCTGACCGGCCATGTTCATCCGGCCGTGCGCATAGCCGGGATTGAAGCCGCGGGCGGCCATCTCGCGGGCCATTCGCGCAACCGTATCGGGATCGAGCGGCTCATCCCAGAACCAGAATACAAACGGCGCGTAGATTTTGTCCGGCTGCGCGAAGCTGCGTCGAAGCTCGTCGAAGGTGACGGGTTTTCGCTTTCCCCAATTATCCGGCTCGGCGATACATAATGAATACAATAATCCACAACACAATACCGGTACTATCCGTTTCATACGTTTCATCCTCCACACAAAAATCGGGTTCAATCCTCGAACCGATTGAAAGGGTTCGATCCCTTTTTTGGGGTCCTTCAATATCCATTATCCAAGGATTGCGATTCCATTGTCCGGCCTTTCGCCCGGCTACTCGGAAAAAGCCCAGGTCCTGCACGAATCATAAAAGTCTCCGTCGTTTTTCCAGATGTCCGAGACAATCCGATTTTCAATTTTTTCGAACATCCTGCGTGCCGTGGACTTGTCCCGATACAAACAGGCGAAGATGCAGAGACGATTGGCATTGTTGTCCGATTCCGGATACAGGGCCAGCAATTGTTCACATCCGAGTTTGATGCCGGGATAATCCAATTGATGATTCAGGAAGCCATCGGCGGATTCGCCGGCATACACCCCTGCGGCAATATACGCATAAAGAACATGGCTTCGGTTATCGGATTCGGGCCCAATCGTCGAACTCGCAAAAGTCCGGAGCTTCTGCGAACTGCCGCCCCATTTCGGAAGAAGATGTTCGGCCATTTGTTGGTACAAACTCTGATAGTCTTTCTTGACAGAGAGTCCCTGTTGAAAGGCCTCCTGCATCCATGTATCCGGCTTGTTGAGTCCTCGGCCGATGATCAGCTTTACGGTATAAAACTCGGGATCCCGGATCTCCCGTTTTTCCGCCGCGTCCAGAACGGCCAATCCTTTGCCGAGATTTTCACGGAAGACCTTCCACCCTTCCTCCGTCACCTCGCGGGCCATTTCGTTACCCCGGGCATTCCATGCGATGCTGCAATACATCGTTGCCAGGACCGCCGGCGGCGTTTGCGATTTCGGACTCTGCTGAATCCATTTCTCCGCCGCGGAAATCGCCGCCTGATGGTTTTCGGACGAACGGCTTACACCGAAACCGGCCAGATACCGGTAAAACCAGGTCAGTTGCCAACCCCCTTCTTCGTTTCGCTTGTTGGTATCGATCAGGTCGGCCGCGATGCGGTCCAACTTGTCATACTCGCCCTGAACCAGCATTTCGCGGACCTGCGCGAACTGTGGCATGTTCCCTTGCTTTCGTGTCGATTCGCCGCTGATCAGGGTCTTGCGCTCCCGCTCAATCGGCGGCTCTTCGATATAGATCTCACCCTTCTTGTTCTTTTCGAAAATGTTTTCACTACAGACCGGTCTCGAAACAGCGTACCCGACGGCGATACCGTACATCGCATTGTCCCGGCAGGTGTTGTTCCGATAGTCACCCATCGACCCGTTTTCAACGCAGATACCGGAGTCTGCGTTACCCTCGCAAAGGTTCTCCCGGCAGGAGACATCCGAATTGGTCACATAGATTCCGTTACCCGAATTCAATATCGCCTCATTGTGAATGAGAATCCCCTCAACCCCTCCTCCCACATAATAGCCCTGCCATTGGTTTTCTCCGGCACGATTTTTAGAGACCTCGATCCCAAGGTCATTGCCGACAAACGCGAAGCCATTCCGTTGATTCTGAACGCATTTGTTCTCGGAGAATTTCGAATTACGTCCTTGTTGGATATAGATTCCGTTGTACCCGTTATTTTCGCAAACATTCTGCGACACCGTACTGGATTCGATTTCCCGGAGGTAGATGCCATGTTCGTTGTTTTGATCGGCGCGATTTCCGGCCAGCTGCAATTCGGAGACATTTCGCATGAAAATTCCGGATTGGTTGGATGTAAATATACAGTTGCGTATCCGGACGGATGAATGAACTGAAATCATAAGACCATGACCGGTATTGTTCGCAAATGCGCTGTCGGCGACGGTCAACCGGCCCTCGGATCCCGAGGCCCTCACTCCGTCCTTGCCGTTGCCTTCGAACCGGCAGTTGGAAATCTCCGCCACCGATTCGCTGAATAGCACGCCCCCCTCCGGATGATTCAGAATCGTACATCGGTTCATTTTGACCTTGCTCTGATTTTGAGCCGCAAGCCCAATTGATCCCCCGTCCTGAATCGTGCAATGATCTATCGTTACGGTCCCGTTGTTGATGGCAACCACCGGGGTGCGGATCGGTTCTGAGTAAACGGGTTTGAAAACCAGATTCTCCAGCGTGCACCCCACGGCCTCTTTGATCCTGCAGACGGTCCGGATGGGCGAGTGGGAATTGCCGGTCAGCGTCACAACCTGGCCCGCCTCGCCTTTCAGCGACACCGCTTTTGTGATCAGGATGCTTTCCGGATAGGATCCTTTCCGGATGACGATTTCATCCCCGGCATTGGCGAAATCCAGGGCGGCCTGGATGAGCGGGAACGTACCGGGCCGGCCGGAAACGCCGGTATCCACAACGATTTCCCGTCCGTACGAAGTTGAAAACAGCAAAAAGACAACGGACAAAATCCTGCATAATGTTGTCATTTTCATAGTCTAATCTCCTCGGAATATGAAATTGTACTCGACCCTATACAGATCGGATAATCGATCGGCCCTGTCTATTGACATGAACTCATTGTTCCTGCTTTGGCATCCGAATGCCGGGTTAATGGGTATTTGTCGCGGAGGTTGTACGATTTTTTCATCTCGCGCGATTCCCGAAATTTTTACGGATTCACTCGGGCAAAACAAGCCAGTTTGGGATACTCTCCTTCCGTGATGATCCAGACACTTGATCCTTCCTGATCGGCATCACGAATGTCCCAATTGGATTCCACATAGGGATTGATGCGCTGGAGTTCGCTTGAAGAAAGACCCGTAAGAATAACTCGCGGTTCAGTATTCTTTGAAAATCCCCGGTTGATCTTGGTGGTTTGGACATTCCAGAAACAGTTGGCTATCTCGGAGTCGGGGTTATCTAACAGGCTGTTATTCCCAATAAATCCACCATAATCCTGGCTATAGGGATTCACCTCAATCGCCCCGACAGAGATTGAACAGATGATTTTGGACCGAAATCCCTGATACCCGGCAAATCCTCCCGACGCATAGTCGTATTTCCCCAATGACTTGACGGTGACGGAAGACAGGCAGTTTCGAATAATGGAATCGTAAAAGGCCTCTCCGACAAATCCACCGAAATGCTGACAGGATCCCCCTTCGGCAGTCAACATACCTTCGGACATGCATTGTTCGACCAAACCCCGGTTATAGCCCACAAATCCCCCCATCATTCGGGTTAAGGACTGCACACTTCGTATCAGGACTTGACTGCGGCTGCATTCGATTTGGCTGTCATTCTCGCCGACGAAACCGCCGATCCGCTGGGATTCGACTTTCTTATTCGAGTTGATTTGAATCAGGCCCTGGACGGAACAATAACGAATGGTTCCCTGGTTTCTTCCAGCCAGGAGCCCGACATTTCGTTGTCCGACCAGAATCACATTACAGAGGTTCAGATTGGAAACGACTCCCTTGGGATGGATCATCGGAAAAAAACCACTATAGAACATATTCCGGCTCTGGCGATAATTCCGGATCACATGGTGATTGCCATCGAAGACGCCTCCAAAGCCATATCCAAAACCGACTCCGTCAAATTCACGACCCTCCATATCGATATCGATCTCCAATCGATAACAGGCGTGAAGATCCTGAGGATAGTTTCCGAGGGCCCAAAAATGATCCGCAGTGGTAATCAAGTACGGATCCTCCGGAGTCCCTTTTCCGCCGCCAAATATCCCCGGCGAATCTCGCAGGGAAGTACCGGCCTTTCCTTCCCACTTGAGTCGGGGATAATCCTGCCCCTCCAGCAATACCCAGATATCGTCGCCCCACCCGATAAAGGTTGACGCACACATCAGTTCATTTTTGGTTTTGGTCCCGTCTTCCGGAGGCGCGGTAAAACTGCGCTGGGGCCTTTGATAATAACTCAGGGAAATGACTCCCGTATTTTGTCCAACCAATCGAACCGCATCCTGATTGTCCGAAGCCACATAATAGGATCGGAGAATTCCATACTGATTCAATCCGACAAATCCGGGCGGAGCCGACAGGCCGTTAACCGTCCCCATGGCATAACAGTCGATCACCGAACCTTGATTGGCTCCAGCCAATCCCCCGCATTCCACATTCCCCTGGATGTCTCCGTAGGCAATACATTGCGATAACAGACTGCCATTTAAACCGATAAAGCCCCCGACCTTGGAACCGACGGATTCGATACGAACCGCGGCGGCAATACATTGGGTAATCGTGCCGAAATTGGTTCCGCAAACGCCGCCAATGGACTTGGCGCCAATCGAATCCAGAAGGGTCGAAGTCACCCAGCACGACTGGACCATGCCCGCCATATTCGAACCCACCAATCCGCCAATCGCTACGGTTTGAGTCAGATTCCGGATGGTGCAATCGGAGCCGCTTTCTTGAACAACCCCTTTATTGGTCGCACCGATCAGTCCGCCGATCATTCCCGAGTGCTGATAGATTTGCATTCCCGCCGTGATACAAACCTGCGTCCTGCAACGAAAGACAGTTCCGTGATCCTGATATGCGATCAGCCCGCCGACATATTCCTGCCCCGAGAGGACCCCTTCGACGGAACAGTCGGAAACCAGACCGTCACATTCGGCGACCAGGCCGCTGACCTCTTTCAAGCCATGAATTTCAACGGAGCGTAAATGAAGATTCCGAATGGATCCATCCCGTCCAAGCCGCCCAAAAACGGAAACATAAGTTCGTTCCGGAGAGACAATTCGGATGTTGGATATGGAATGATTCTGACCGTTCAACGTTCCGGTAAACTGAGGTCCCTGAAATCCCCATTCGGAGGGTTTCATATCATACGAAATCAGGGGACGATCCATCACCAGACCGGAAAGGTCGATATCCGCCGTCAAAACAAAGTGTTGCGCAAAATCATCCGGTGTCTGGCCGAGCTCCTGTATATCCTGAACGGTTTGAATACGGTACGGGTCCTCGGATGATCCTGTTCCTCCGCTATAGGTCCCGGAATAAAGAGAATAGGTTAGTGTCAAAACGATGAATAGATGGAAATATCGCATGGATAACCTCCCGGCATAACTCCCATAATTCTATCTTGGATTTCCCATAGTATCCTCGACATTTTCGCTCAGCTATATCGCGGGTACTCCTTTCCAATAGAATATCAAACCGATCGTGAAAAAACAAGATTTGAATATTTGTCAAAGACACCCGATAGCCCACCCTCCGGACCTACAAGATGCTCTGCTGGGACTTTACCGGGATGGCTGACGAAGAGGAACTGCTGGCCCACATCGCCCGTCTGCAAAACCAGGACGAATCCCTCCACGGCCGAGGGCACGGCCTGTCATTCCGGGCTTGACCCGGCATCCGGATTTGTACGGGCACGACATGTCGTGACCGATTGTAGGGGCGGATGGCATCCGCCCAAATTGAATGAACTCGGACCTGTGCTTTTTGCCCCCTTTATTCCGTAAACCAAACAACAAGGGTTCCCCCGGAAGATAGTTTGATCCGAGAGATTCAAGTGCGGTCAGTATATTTCGGCAACTCGCCAAAGAGTGTTATATGTAGCTTGTGTAGTTCTTCTTCGACTGCGGCTGGCCTGTCCGTTACAGCCCATCGTATGAGAATTTTGGAGGTGTCTTCTTGCTCTCTGATATCTTTGCCGGATGAATGTGGAACCTTACCCTTGACCAAACCTTGCTTGACCCTCTTTCGCAGATTGGATGTCTTGCCGATAGTCAAGCGTTGCTCAAGCTCGATCAATCTTGCCTCATAAACGCCAGAAGAGTTAGGGGGAGTGATGCCGTTTGAGTCGGAGCGTGCATCTGACTCAAATCTGTTCCAGGGGTACCATTCTGTCCATTCAAGATTAATCGGTGGAATCTTAATGAGTTGAATATCCATATTTGCCATCCGTCTATCTACCTCCCTTGCTTCCGCTGTATCATAATCGAATTCTCCACCGCCATATCGACCTCGACTTACGGCCGTCGATTAAACACAGATGATCATTATGGTTTGTTCCCCTTCCGCTCTTGGAAGGTCTCAAAAAGGAATACCGCAAGAGAACTGGCCGAACCTACCGCCAAGCGGGCATGCCTTGGCTGTAAACCTTTGGCTTTTGCGTCTTTTCCATGTCCTGAGCCGTAAAGTCCTCGAAGCTCAGCAAGCCCTTGTACCATATTTCCAAGATTGCTGAGTACTTGTTTGATGACATCCGCTCCCTTGGCCTTCTCGGGGATGTCCTGAGGCAGAAGATCCAGTTTCTCGCGGACCTTTCTGACCAATTGCGGTAAATCGGAAGTGCCGGGGACGGTTTCCCCGCATTCGCGGAGTATGGTCTTGCAGATGGTTTCCACAAATTCCTTTGCTGTTCCAATTGCCAATTCGGGATCTGATACGATCGACGCTTCCATCCGTGTTATCTGATTGGTTACATACTCTGCATTCAATATATCAATAATTGGTTTTGCAGCCCCCAAAGCAGGGCTGCCCTCTACGATTCGATGTCGTGCCGCGAACACCGGTTTGCCAGATATCCGCGCTCTTTCCACGATTTCCCATCCATCTGCATCAAGATGCTGATTGAAAACACCGAGTATGCTTTCAACTTCCTGACTGTCTGGCCTGACAGCGGGGTGGATCATCTCGCAGAGAAAACGCAGAAATGCTTCATCAGAAGCGTGTAACAGGTCAAAACGCGGATCCGAAAACACCCAATTTTCCGGCCAATCATCAGGATTGAGTTCGCAGTGCTGATATATATCATCTCTTGCGGTTTTGAAGCTGTGATCCCGAGAAGGAAGGCTATCCAAGTCGTAAAGTCGCGAGAGAAACGCTGCTTCAGAAAATCTGCCAGACCAAGCGATTTTGCCGAGGAGGATAGCGTCAAAAATATTTCGCCGTGTGATTTCTGAAATTTGGCGGCCCGAGGGTACATCCTCAAATATCTGCCGTGCCTCAGGGGTAATTGGGGCAATCTTTCCATTTTGATACTTAAATCCGTCTTTCTTTAAGCATAAAATTAGTCCCTCGAATGCCTTCTCAGCAGTCGTGATGTCATATTGAGTCGGTATCTTCTGATTTGCAGCGTTTAAGATGTTTTCATAGGCGGTAAGAAGACGAAGAACATCAGCAGGATTTGTAAAGTCCAGAGTGTGGTAATGCTGTTCGACAAACGATCTCCTTGAACCGCTAACTTGAGGAATGTACTGGCGGTCGCAATCGACATGAGCCGCCTCGAACTCCATCTCGATATCCCGGAGTTTCCAATAAACGAGAAATTCACGAAACTCATTTCGCGTTTTCTTACTGATGAATTCTCTGTTCATTTAATCGGCTCCGACGAAAATGTTTCATCGCCCACATCCCTAAAAGAATCATCGCCCGATCTTTTGATCTAATTGGGCATTCACCCGTCTCATCTTCGCCACTGCGGCCAATTCTTTGCTGACAATTCACTTGCCCAGCGGAGCAAATGCCATCAAATTTCTCATTAGATTAAGGCTGCTTCAGTACCGCAGCGGCCGTTTTCGTGGCGAATTCCATCATTACATTGTATGCCACAATTCCGCATAACTTTAATCGCTTTTTGATCCTCATGGCCGATGGTTCGGCCTGTGGGATATCTCGAGAAATGTTTCTAATATCCTGTTTGGTTTGTTCGAGTTCCTTTTCATCCAGTTTTCCAGACTCAATAAACAACTCGATAGCCGCCTGAATATTTCGATCAGTCCATGGATATGGTTTTCCACAGTTGTGGCAGTAAGAAGGAGGCTTTTGCAGGTTAATTTTAGAGAATGGTGGTCTGGGGCCTGTCCTTTGAGCGCCTTGTATTGCCGATGAACAGGATGGGCAATTTATAACGGTTTTTTCACCACATATTTGACAGAATTTTTTGTTATCTGCTGGGCAAGTAATCACAGAATCATTTACAATATGTCCATTAAGGCATATTTGAGCGGCATCATTGTAAACATTCATTCGATTCCTCCATTGTTCCATATCTCCTTGAATTTCCAGTTCTTACAATCCCGCCAATTTTGTTTCCTTCGCTCACCGTTTTTATTCGATATGTATTTTATCTTTTATCTTTAATTTTATATCTTTGTCTATTCTACCGCGCCAATTCCGATATCTTCAAGCAAATATCTCCATCGTTTTTCAATTTCTTCGTGTTAGGCCTACATTCATTTTACCTCGTCCATTAAAATAATTGTCAATCTTCAATATTCAATAGTCAATTGAAATGTCCTGTCCATCCCTGTTAAGTATTGTCGTTTCCTAAATCCTAACCCCAGTATCCTAAATCCTGTTCTATAAATCATGTAAATCCCGTCAATCGCGTCTAATGAATTTGTTTTCGTGGCTTTCGTGTTTTTCGTGGTTAATAAAAACCGCAATCTAAAATCCGCAATCCGCAATTGGTTCACTTTCCCCCGCTCTTTTGCAGCGCCTCCAGATATTCCTTCTCCCCGATCCGGCTGACCATCGTCCTGCCCGGATACATCGTCCGGAACATCTCACGAAACGCATCCTCAATCTCGACAACCCGCCGATACTCGCGCCCGGCCGTCTCCGCATCCCCCAGCCGCTCCGCCAGCCGAGCCATCCGCAGATGCCCCCGATCCGACGCCGGATACCGCCGCGTCATCTGCCGTGCCCACTCCATCGCCTGCTCCAGCGCCCGTTTTTGCTCGGCGCCCGCCGACAATTCAGCAAGCTGCTCATACGACTCGCTGAGTTTCTCGAAGGCCTTGAATCCCGCCGGATTTTTCATCGCCGAAAGCGTCAGAGCCGCAATCGCCTTCCGCACCGCCTCCGGCTGCCGGTTTGCCTGCCCGATCTGCAAATACGTTATGCCGAGAATCCTCGACCAGTCCGGATTCAGCGCGTCGGCCTCGATCGCCTCGCCCAAAAGCTCCGTCGCCTGCATCGCCGTCGGCGCCCGCATCGCTTCCTGATGCAGCCGCCCGGCCCGTACCGCCGGCTCGACGCCCCACGTCCACCAGCCCCATCCCGCCGCCGCAATGAATCCAATCGCCGCCGCCCGCATCGACGCCGGCAGCCGGATCGATCGCTTCGCCGCCGTCCCCATCGCCGATCTGCACGCAAGCATCATCCAAAACGCCGTCCACACCCCCGGCTCAAAGATCGCAAAATCCACAAGGTTCGCGATCAGCGTCGCCGCAATACCGCAATCCAGCAATGCCCGAGCCGTCGAATCTTCTTCCAGCGCTTTGGAGCGGGCCCTCTTCCCGAACGCAAAAATGATCATCGCCGCCGCAAATACCAATACCGGAGTCACGTGCAGATATATATACACGAAAATCCGTTGCTCTTCCGTTCCCGCTTGTTCCCCCCTCATCAAGACCGGCCGTACTGCCAACATGACAATACACAAAACCGCCCCGACAATCCCCACCGCCCACGGCCCAATCCCGCCATCCGCCGTTGGCTCACTATCCGGCTCTTGCCGCCGCCGATAAAATCCACGCACGACCGGCCAGCCCGCCGCCAGCAAAAATCCCGCCAGCCCCAGCGGCCCGTACTGACTCAGCACGCTCAACGCCATATTATGCGGATCCTGCACGGTCTCCAGCGATTCCGGACTCTTGTATTGCGTATAATATGTCCCGAAGTTTCCCCCGCCCACGCCCGTCAGCGGATGCTCCTTGATCATCTCCGCCGCGCCCACCCAGTATTGCCATCGCACCAGCATTCCGTTGCCGCCGGGCAGACGACCGTTCTGCAGTCCGGTATGAATCGTCGCGCCGACGCCGATAAATACGCTAAAGACAATCGCCATTGTCAGCAATATCCGATGCCGCCTCATCCAATTCCCCCACAGCCGCCACGCCGCAAACATCGCGCCCCCGACGATCGCGGAGCCGATCGCGCCCTTGCTCTGCGAAATCGCCAGCGCCCCCAAGACCGCTATGCCCATCAATCCATCCAGCGCAACAAATCCTCGAACCGTCGGATCCTCCTTCGCTTGCCGCCATCGCTGGGCCATCAGCGCCGCCGCCGCGAACACCGCCAGTATCGCAAATGATCCCGCCGAGTTGCTCGTCTTAAAAAAACCGCGAATGTCCCTCGAATATAACCGATGTTCGTATAGACTCGCCTGAAACGTCCCCGGCTCGATCCCCATCAATCGCAGTTGCGCCTCCGGGTCCTTCTCGTATTCCTCGATCAACATCGTGTTGCCGGCGCTCCTCTGCTCCCAGCACTGGTACAGATTCACCGCCGCCAGCGATACAACCGCCATCAGCACAAGCCGCACATGCCGCCTGTCCAGCCACTGCGTCAGCATCACGGCCGTAATCATCCCCGACATCCACAGCCCCGCCTCCGTCACCGCCGCCCGCGTATGCGATGCGACGCCGATCCCCACGCCCGCCGCCGCGGCCCACATCGCAATGCCGATTCCCATCCCGCTGGATCGATACGTCCACTGCCGCCGCAAAAATTGCCCCGCCAGCCACGCCCCCGCCGCCGCCATCAGCGCCGTCGAGAGAATCACGCTGTAGGCCTCGTTGGTCAGCGGCTGATAGGCATCCATCGTCGGCGCCTGCGGGCTTTCCGTGTAGGTTGCGCGCAGACAAAGGATCCCCACAACCAGAATGATGCAGACAAAATTCCACGACAGGATCTTCTTGCCGGCCGTCTCGTTCATGATGTTTCCTCGTCCCGCTGCCGCCGACCGGCTTTCAGAATGGATTGTGGATTCATGGTTTCCTCGGCCGCCCGGAGTGCAAACCCAAAGGATTTCCTTAACGGATCTCGTAGATCATCGCCGTCTCGTCGCAGTGTTCCTGCTTGCTGCACTTGGCGCAATCGCTCCACACTTTCATCGGCAGTTCGCGCTTATCCACCACCGCAAAACCCAGCTTCTCGAAAAATCCCGGCGTCATTGTCAGCGTAAACAGCTTGCGAACTCCCAGTTCCCGGGCCGTTTCCGCCGCCATCAGCACCATCGCCCGCCCGACGCCCTGGCCGAACAGGTCTTCACGCACCGCCAGCGATTTGATCTCCGCCAGGTCCGACCACACCACCTGCAGCGCACAGCATCCGACCACGGCACCGGCATCATCCTCGGCCACGTTGAAACTCCGCAGGTTCTCGTAAATATCCGGCATCGACCGGAACAGCATCCGATCCTGCTCGGCGTATCGCGTGATCAGCGAATGAATCGCCGCCGCGTCCGTCACTTTGGCATCGCGTATCTTCATACCCCCATCATACCACATCCCCGCCGCCTGACAAGCCCTCATTATCCCCCGTCTTTATCCGCCTTTTCCCTTGACACCTTCTCCGTTTCTTCCTACAATTTTCGCGTTTTAGGCATTGAGGTCTTAAAGGATAGATGACAAGCCCTCCAGGAAAGGATTGGATATGAGTAAGAGTCGCGACACGAGAAAAGAGGCGAAAAAGAAACCGACGAAAACCCTCAAAGAACGACGACAAGAGAAGAAGCTGAAACGAGAAAACCGATTCGCGTAACCGCAACAGAGAAAAAGGGGCTGATCTTTTCCATGGGTATGAGGAATTGACGCCTTTTTGAATCGACAGATTCGTTCGAGGGATCGTTCAAATCCGTCATCATCCGATCTGTCCTTTCCGGACGGATCTGTATTCTTGTCATGCCTCACATGCCATCATTCCCACAGGATCGCCTCTGGCGAACCGATCGCGACACTTGGCCGCTACAGCGGACCTCTATCTATGCAGAACCGAATTCAGACTTCGATCTTGTCTTGTCAGTCGATCCGAATATAATACGTGCAAGATGAGTGATTCAAACCACGGAAGGTGATCTTGGATGTCGTCCGGTCAGAAGCTATCGAAAACCCATTGGAAGATACGCCCGGCCGTTATGCAGGCCGCGGAGTTGGCCCGCGGGCTCGGCACAAGCCCGATCCTGGCACAGGTTCTTGTCAATCGCGGCATATCGACCGTCGAAGAGGCGAAGGTCTTTCTCAATCCAAAACTGACCGACCTGATCGAGCCGGAACGCATGCCGGGCGTCGAGACGGCCGTGCGGCGGGTTGTACAGGCCCTGCGGCAAGAGGAGCCAATCTGCGTCTATGGCGACTATGATGTCGATGGCATCACGGGCGTTTCGATCCTGTGGTACCTCTTGACCCTGCTCGGCGGCAAGATTGATTACTACATCCCCCACCGCATCGACGAGGGCTATGGCGTTAATGCCGAGGCGATTCGCCAGATCGCTGAAACCGGCGCCAAGCTGATCATCACCGTCGATTGCGGAATAACCGCAGTTGAGGAAACGCTTCTGGCAAGGCAACTGGGTATGGACATGATCATCACCGACCATCACCAACCCCAGGAGATCCTGCCCAAGGCAACTGCCCTCGTCCACCCCCGGCTCGATCCGACATATCCCAATCCGGATTCCGCTGGGGCGATGGTCGCCTTTAAACTGGCCTGGGCCGTAGTCAACTTTCTCAAGAACGGCCGCCGAGCCGATGAACCACTTCGGCAATTTCTCATCAATTCCACGACGTTAGCGGCGATAGGAACCATTGCCGATGTCGTTGATCTGCGCGGGGAAAACCGCATCTTGACCCACTATGGCCTCAAGGCCCTGGTCGAGCCCCGCATGATCGGTCTTCGCGCTCTGATTGAATCGGCCGAATTGACCGATGAAACTCTGGATAGCTACGACATCGCGTTCCGCCTGGCACCGATGCTCAATGCCGCCGGCCGTATGGGCCATGCACGGTTGGCTGTGGAATTGCTCACGAGCGAAAATGAACTTCGTTGCATGCAGATCGCCCGATACCTCAAGGATCAGAACCGCCGACGTCAGCAGACACAGCGCGACATTTTTCAGCACGTTCGCCAGCAAATCCACTCGCTGGGCCTGGATCATCCCGATCGAAAGACGATCGTGCTTTCCGATGAATCCTGGCATACCGGGGTCATTGGCATCGTCGCTTCGCGCGTCGTCGAAGAATTCCACCGCCCCGCGATCCTGATCAACACCGGAAGCGGCGCCGACATCGCGCAGGGTTCCGCACGTTCGATCGACGGATTCGACATCCATCAGGCCATCGCGGCCTGCACGGAACACATCGTGAGCTTCGGCGGACACAGTAAGGCCGCCGGCGTTCGTCTTCGAACCGACAAAATCGCCGATTTCGCCGCGGCCTTCGAACAATACGCGCGGGACCACATGTCGCAGGAACCGCCTGTCTCCATTATCGACATCGACGCCGAATACCCCATTGGGCAATTCGGATCACACATCATAAAAGAACTCGCCCGACTGGAACCCTTCGGCCAGGGCAATCCACGCCCGGTCTTTGCCACCCGCGGCGTCCGCTGGATCGCCCCGCCGCGCAAGGTCGGCCAGCGCGGCGACCATCTGCAACTGGCCGTGACCGACCAGACGGCCTCCGTCCGCTGTATCGGCTTTGACATGGGCCGTCTCGAAAAAAAGATCCTCGAAAGCGATTGCTTCAATGTCGCATACGAAGTCCAGTTCGACAACTACAGAGGCAACGACGCCATTCAGTTCGTTCTCAGGGAGATCCAATTCGAATGAAAATCGCTCGCGATACGACGTTCAGATTCATATTGATGATTCTGACCGCTGGATTATCGTGTATGGCTGCAGGAGGGGCTGCAACATTACCGACACCTCCAAAATTCCCGGCCGGATTCCTGACACGCCAAGGGAGTCGTCTGATTCTCGACGGAAAGGAATTCCGGGCCGTCAGCTTCAATAAGTACGATCTGTTTGAGCAATCCGCCCTTCGCGAACTGACACATCCCGGCGAGGGCGAATTCGAATTGGCTGAACAAGCCCTCAAGGAACTCCACAATCATGGATTCACGATTATCCGGACGAATGTTTCACCGTACTGGTCGGGAACGTGGAAAAAGATTTGGCTTGACGACGACCCGCAAAAACAGATGGAGAAACGCCGTCGCTACTTCGAACAATTCGACGCCGTGCTCGACTTATGCGACACGTATCAGATTCGGATCATTGGTTCGCTGTGCTGGTTCGTGGCCAATCTCGGGGATCTGGGACACAACAACCTGCGACTGGCCATGACCAATCCCAACAACGCCGGCCGCAAGGTCGTCGAGGAGTACATGCGGGAAGTGGTTGCTCGGTACAAAGACCGGGCCACCATTGCCATGTGGGAACTCGGCAATGAGTGGAACCTTGCCGCCGACCTTCAACTGCCCGATGGCCCCATCAACAAAGACGGTCTGTCGCTGACGACGCAACCGGTGATCCGCGACCGTTCCAACAATTTCACCAGCGACAATCTGGCAACCTGCACCCGGCAGATGGCGCGGATGATTCGCTCCATCGATTCCCATCACCTGATCACCACCGGCCACAGCAGCCCCCGGCCATGCGCGATGAACCTGTTGAAGGCCGCCCGCGCCAACCAAGGCGGCGGCTGGGTTAACGATACCCCCGAGGATATCGAACAAATCCTTCGCCTTCTTCATCCCGACCCTATCGATGTCATCAGCATTCATTTTTACGGCGATGCGGTCTCGGCGTTCGGCAAATCGAAAACCGATCCGTCCAATATCGCGGTTTATCAGCGGATGGCCGAGAAAATCGGCAAGCCCCTCTTGATCGGCGAGATCGGTCCCTATGAAGGAACCCCTCGCCGGTTTACCGCCCCCGAAACGATTGACGTGACCCGCAACCAGCTCCTGCAGATCGTCGCCGCCAAAGTCCCGATCACGCTGTTTTGGACTTTTCGGGATGACCGAAGCCGGAATATCCCCGATGCGGAATTTCAACTGGCGTATGGAAAAACCGACGAAGTCCTGAACATGATCGAGCAGGCCAACAAGGCCTTCGTGGATCCAACCGACCCGGCAAGGACCCGCTGATCCGGCCGATGGATCTTGTATTCTATTTATTCTACCGACTTTACCTCTTCAATAGTGAAATACCCCAGCGTCGTCACCATCCCGAAGAAATCCTGCGGATCGCCGTTGCCGGTCGCCAGCGTAATGTACC
Organism: uncultured Pirellulales bacterium; assembly: GCA_964386005.1. Classification (GTDB taxonomy): domain Bacteria; phylum Planctomycetota; class Phycisphaerae; order Sedimentisphaerales; family Anaerohalosphaeraceae; genus FEN-1350. The sequence goes on from CAYLSB010000010.1 coordinate 42,848, forward strand.
CTCCGTCGAATCCCGTATCGGCCCGTGTAGCATCCAGCCCGATCCATTGGCCGCCGATGTTGGCCTGGGTCCACGCATGACCGCCGAAAACATGCTGTTGCCCCGTATATTCTTCCACATAGACCAACCCCACCGCCACCCTCGCTGGAATTCCCGCCGCACGCAAGATCGCCGCCGTAAGCACAGCGTGTTCAGTACAATCCCCCTGCCGATTCTCCGCCACTTCAGCAGCCGTCGCATACCCGATTGACAGATTCTTATTAGAGATGTAATTTCCGACAAACTTCTCGATCTTTTTGGCCGCAGCGGCCGCATCCTTTTCTCTGCCAACCGCCTCTTTAACCAGCTTGCGGACCTGGTCCGAATCGCTCTGCAGATACATCGTCGGCTTGAGGGCCTCCAGCAGGGACTCATCCTTGCCCCGATACGGGAACTTTACCTTCGCGGCTGCCTTGACCGGCCGTACCGTGACCTGGATCCGACCATCCGGCAATTCCTTGACCGTCTGGTGATCATCGGATGGAAAATTCGGCTTGGATCCCTCGTTGATCGCCAGCGTATAAACCAAACCAGATGTTGGATCCAACTCCCCCAGAGATCGGGGACTCTGTACGAACATCCGGTCGAGAAAATCCACGACATCATCAGCGCTCAGCGCGAATTCCTTGTCGCACGACAAGATCTCGAAATTCATCCCCATCATCTGCATGACGGTTTTCAGAGCGTTGAGATCTTCATCCACATAGCTGATCGTCGGCATTTCTCCCGCCGACGGCACCTTCATCACCACCGTCATCTTGGTCAACTTCACCACTCGCCCGAACAAATCGACGTCTTCCTTGTCTCCAACCGTCACATTGGCCTCGATCGCCGCCAAGAGCGACGGGCTGAACACGGACACATTGTAACTCAATCCCTTGATCAGTTTTCGGTCCAACTCCACCAACCGCATCCCCTCAAACAGGAGGGCGCCCTTGGGCCAGTCCATCGTTTTCTTTTGTGGAATCCCCATCATCGTCACCGTCAGGTCGATCTTGCCATCCGGAGTGATCGTACCCGACGAAGTCTGCTTGATCCCGCTGATGACCTGTTCGGTCTCAAAACCGATCGGCTCGCCTTTAATCGTTTCGATGCATGTCTCTGAGGTCGAAACCTTCATCGTGATCCCTGATCGGCTGATCTGCATATTCATGACTTCGCTGGTCCGAACCTTGCTATCCTCCACCTTCCGGGTATGGATCGTATGCCCGATCTTTTTGCCGTCGAGCAAAATCGCCGCATATTCAATTTCCTTGGGCCCCTTCGCGGCCGCCCCTACCGGCAAAATCATTGCCAGGAACAATGTCCCCAGAACTACTCGTCTCATCGAATCTCCCCATAAAAACATAATCTATCTATTTTAGATATTATTATATGTAATATTCGATTTTGATTACGCGATTTCCCCGATGATCGCTTCCAGGACGTCTTTGGCCCTGCAGGCCCGATTGCCGTTTTCCCCCATCCAGTGGATTTCGGCGTTTCGTTTCAATAAATCTTCAACCTTTCGATTGGCCAGGATCACCGTCGCATGATTTTTTCCGCCCATCATCCGGCCGATCTCCGGATACGACAGCCGTGTGAATCGCCGCGCCAGGTGCATGCAAAACGAACGGGCCAAGCTGATCGGACGATCCTTTCGTCCCGACTGAATATCGGCGCTGCTGATCCCGAAATATTCGGCCACCGCCGACTCGATATCCGACAGGTGCACCACCGGATCCTTTCGCGACAGATGTTCGGCCAGCACCTCTCGCGCCATTGACAGAGTAATGCGTTCCCCTCCGAGAGACGCATAGGCCACCAGCTTGAGTAACGCCCCTTCCAGTTCGCGCACGCTGGCGGAAACCCTCTCCGCTAAAAGCTCGATGACGTTGTCCGGAATATCCTTCTTCAGTTCTTCCGCCCGGCAACGGCAGATTCGGCATCGCGTCTCGAAATCCGGCGGCTCGATCTTGATGACCATCCCCGACACAAAACGATTCACCAATTGCTCGCAAAGCTGACCGATCATCTTCGGATGCGCATCCGACGCCAGCACAACCTGTTTGCCCGCCAGATCGATGCTGTTGAAGGTATGCAGAAACTCCTCCTGCATGGCGTTTTTGTTGGCCAGGAAATGAATGTCGTCGATGGCCAGTACGTCCATCTGCCGCAGACGTCTTCGAAATCCCTCCAGCTTGCGGGTCTTCAGCGCCAGAACGTACTGATTGGCGAAATCCTCGGCCGACAAATACAGCCACTTCGCTCCCGGTCGGGCCTGAGCGACCGCCTTGCAGATTCCCTGGAGGAGATGCGTTTTGCCCACGCCGTAACCGCCGTGATAAAACAACGGATTGAAAGGGCTTTTCTCCTCGCCCACAACCGCTTTGGCCGCATTGAACGCCAGTTCATTCTTGGGTCCGACAACGAACGTGTCCAGACTGTGTTTCAGAGACTTATTGCGCCCATCCGTCCATGTCGCGCCGGATCGGGATAGGGCGGATGGCGTCTCCGACCCCACAACCGTCGCATCGAGGGACTTTCTGACGGGTCCAGCCAGCGTCGGATCAATTTCGATCTTGACCTTCCGCGAACGCCCACCGGCTGATCCCACCGCATTCTGGATCGCCGTCAGAAAATGATTCTCAATCCAGTTACCGACAAACGAATTGGCAACCTGAATCGTTACACGTTCCGAGCCAATCACCAACTTGGCGCTGTTTCGAAACCATATCTTGAATTTTTGTTGTCCGATCCGCTCGGCTATCGCTTGTTCCAGGGCCGCCGTTTCATCCGTGAATGTGGCCTGCATGACCTTCTCCCTTCCGTGTCCTGCCGGAATCCGGGTTCTCATCGCTTTTCACCCAAGGTGCTGTTTCATAAACGTAAGGCCCCATCGTAGAAACTCGCTATCCTTCCTGCAATGCCGTTTTTTTCGATTTGTTTTCAACAACCGATAGATCGAGCGTTTCCAACGACTTACGGCGCAAAATTTTTTCTCGCCAACAGGATATTCACAACGTAAAGCCGGGTGTGGATAACGTGTGAATAGCGGATTCCAAATTCACCCTTTTTTTCGTCGTAACACGGCCGCAAATCCGCCGTCCGATTCCATGCTCTCGGCCGTTTCCGGTCGCGGAAGCGTAAGCTGTGCCGAGGTGCATACAAAATCAGGATACTCGTTGATCAATCGCTCAACGACGTCCCGATTTTCCTCTCGAAGAATACTGCAGGTGCTATAAATCACCCGCCCGCCCGGTCGAACCCATTCCGCCGCCCGTCGGAGTATCGCGCGTTGCCGTTCGGCCAGTTGCGATACGCCTCTTTCGTTGATCCGGTATCGCACTTCCGCCCGTCGCGCCATCACTCCGCTGTTGGAACACGGTACATCCGCAAGGATCGCATCGAATGGCTTGCTTCCAACCCGCTCCGACAATTGCGAATAGGGGACGAGCTGAACGTTCTCGATTCCCATCCTTGCGCAGTTCCTTCGGACAAGGTCAAGCCTCGCCGGTTCCGCATCGGTCGCATATAGAATACCATCATTGTTCATCATCTGAGCCATCAATATCGTCTTCCCGCCCGGCGCCGCGCAGAGATCCAGAATCCTTTCGCCGGCCTTCGGCTCCAGCCGGTCCGCCACACCTGCCGCCGCGGGATCGACCACGTGAAACCATCCCTCATCATATCCGGGCAACTCGGTCACCGAAACGCCCGGATGAATCGCCATCCAGCGCCCGTCCCCGCCAATCCGATACTCCAGGCCCGCACGCGAGAATCTCTCCGCCAGCGCCGCCAGGACGGTCTTGAACGAATTGGGTTGGATGAACACGCTCGGTCTTCGATTGCTGCCCAGGCAAATCTGTCGGGTCGTCTCCGGTCCGAATTCTTCCAGCCATCGGCCCATCAGCCACTTCGGCAATGAAAATGCCTCCGACAAATACTCCTCCGGGTTGCCCGAGATATCCGGTAATATCGCGCGAGAAAAAACACAAGCCGCTTTCGCCGTCTGTGGAATCGAATACCTCTCCTTCCCTTCCACCATCGGGGCCGTCCGCTGCTCAATCGCCCGCCCGACACCTCGCAAAACGGCATTGACAAAGCCGATCTGTTTTGTTCCTCCCATTCGCGCCGCCAATTGGGCATTCTCATCGACAATCCCATACACCGCTGTCTGGGGTGAGTACACCAGTTCATAGACCCCCATCCGCAGAATATTCATCAGCGGTTTGGCTACCCGATCGGGTTGTACATCTCCGAGGATCCGCAACACGCGGTCCAGCGTCATTTGATGGCGGAGACTCCCGTATGTCAGATCGGTAGCGCGGGACTTGTGTTCCGTCGTGGACAGTTCTTGATGCAGGATGGTTTGCAGATCGCCTTGACCGCGGTCAAAACGATTGAGTACCTCCAACGCAACCTGACGAGCGGTTTTCCCCGCAGAGGCCTGGCGACTCGTCATCAAAACCTTTCTGTCGTCGTCGGTCAGCCCGTCCGATCGACCATCCCCTCGGCCATTCGCGTCAACACAGTCTTGGCCGGACCTTCCGTCAAAAATGACAAGCACTTCACCGACTCCCGGCAATATCCGCGGGCCTTTTCGGCCGCATAGTCAAGACTGCCGGTTTCTTTCAGCATCGAAACGATTTGCCCGCGATCCGCCCCGTCATTCAGGTAACCGATAAGCCGCTTCCGAAACGGTTCCGTTGCCGTAGCTACCGCATGGATCACAGGCAGCGTCGGCTTTCGCTTGGCCAGATCCGTACCCAGGGTCTTTCCCGCCTTATCCTCACGGCCGTCGATATCCAAAAGATCGTCCGTGATCTGAAACGCCATACCCAAACCGATCCCATAATTGCCCAACGAAACCATCTGGGTTCGTTCGGCTCCGGATATCAGAGCGCCCAGATGACAACAACTGCCGAACAACTCCGCGGTTTTGCCCCGAATAATCTCCAGATAGGTCGCCTCGTCGAGTCGCCAATTCTGTCGCTGCACATTCTGAAGCAACTCGCCCTGACATAGCGCCATCGCCGTCGCCGAGAACACCCGTCCGATCTCGGCATCGTCGAATTCCATTCCCAGCGAAAACACCCGGCTCAGCAGGTAATCCCCCAGCAGAACGGCCGCCTCGTTGCCATGCAGCACATTGATCGTCGGCGCTTTTCGCCGCATCGTCCCCTGGTCCAGCACATCGTCATGCAAAAGCGATGCCGTATGAATCAGTTCGGCCATCGTCGCCAGTGTGATATGCCTGTCCGACAACAATCCAAAACATCGGCCGCTAAGCAGCACCAGCGCCGGACGCAACATTTTTCCTGCGCCCGCGGCCGTATCCCGCAACAGTCGATTCACCGAGTCAAACGGGGTGATCAACTGCTCGGCAATCTGCTGGCGCACTTGGTTCAGTTCGTCGTGGATCAGAGATCCCGCCTCGGACCAGGAGTGCATGGCCCCGCGATGCATTGTCGTGCCGGTTTCAGGAGTGGGCATATTCGTCGAACTTCTTTCGAAGCATTCCGGTAATCGGTCCCGGCTTTCCATCGCCGATGATCCGCCCGTCGATGTTCACCACGCCGATAACCTCGGCCGCCGTGCCGGTTAGAAACACTTCATCGGCGATATACAGATCAAGCCGTGTCAGGTTCTGCTCGACAACCTTGATCCCTTCCGCTTCCGCCAGTCGCATGACGACCGAACGCGTTACACCCTCCAGCGATCCGGCTTGTACCGGCGGAGTGAAAACCACGCCTTTGCGGACGAGGAACACATTGTCCCCGGTCGCCTCCGCCACATACCCCTCATGATTGTACATGATCGCTTCCCCCATCCCGGCATCCATCGCCTCGATCTTGGCCAGAATGTTGTTGAGGTAATTGAGACTCTTGATCTGCGGAGGCAGCGCCAAGGGATGATTTCGCACCGTCACCGCGCTCATGACCTTCATCCCCTTCTCATAATATTCTTCGGGATAGAGTTTGATATGATCGGCGATGATGAAAACCGACGCTTTCTTACATAGAAACGGGTTCAGGCCCAGATCGCCCACACCGCGGGTCACCACCAATCGAATGTAGCCGCTCTTGATATTGTTGGCCGCCACGGTCTCTTCAACCGCTCGGCACATGTCCTCGCTCTTCATCGGAATGTCCAACCGGATCGCCCGGGCCGATTCATACAGACGTCGGATATGCGCAGCGAACTCAAAGACCTTTCCGCCATAGACGCGAATTCCCTCGAACACCCCGTCACCATATAAAAGTCCGTGATCAAAAACTGAGATCTTCGCATCCTGGCGATCGACCAACTTCCCATCTAACCAGATCTTCGACATACGATTCTCCGCTGCATCTGACTCTTCTTGCCGGCCGTTTTACTCGCCACGATCCGTGGCCAGCCGACCATCCGCCAGCCGCACGATTCGGTGCGCCCGTTGTGCAATCCGATCATCATGCGTCACCAGAACAATGGTCTGGCCTTCCCGGTTCAATTCCTCGAGAACCTGTAGTATATCATTTCCCGTTCGGGAGTCAAGATTCCCCGTCGGCTCATCGGCCAAAAGCAACTTGGGCTCGTTCATCAAAGCTCGTGCAATTGACACACGCTGCCGTTCTCCGCCGGACAACTGATAGGGCTTATGCCCCAGTCGATCGCCCAGCCCCAGTCGTCTCAGCAAATCCGTCGCCCGCTTGCGAGCTACTCCGCGACGACCGGCCCAATTCAACAATCCCGATGATATCATCGATGGCAACGCCGTGTTTTCCACCACATCCAATTCATCGAGCAAATGATAAAACTGAAATACAAAACCAACCGAACGGTTACGATAGGCATTCAGACGCCCGTTGCCGAAATTCGCGAGATTGTGTCCCTCGAACAAAACCTCGCCCTTATCCGGACGATCCAAGGCGCCCAGGATATGCAAAAAAGTGCTTTTCCCACTACCCGAAGCTCCGACAATCGCCACCAGTTCGCCCACCCGAAGGGAAAAATCCACGCCCTTCAAGACGTCGAGAACGCTGGTCCCCATTCGGTAGGACTTACAAATCCCTTTGGCGTGTAAGATCACATCCATAGTTCGCCGCCTGACATTTCCTGCCGTTGTCCCTGAAAACCCGATTTCATTCTGCATTCCATCGCAGGAAATCCATACGAAGGATCCTTTGAAAATGGAAAGCGTACGTTCTCATAGCATTCCAACCTGCAATGTCTCGACCGGTCGCTTCCCCGCCGCCTGCAATCCCGGCACCATCGATCCGATCCAGCATGCCGCCACCGCCGACAGCCCAATAACCAATACCACCGGCCACTCGATTCGATTGGGTATCTCGCCGATCGCATACACGCTGCGGTTCCACACCTGATATCCGAAGGTCGCAAACAGCCAATCCTCGATGGGGTTGATCTTCGCCAGAAATCCGCATCCCCCGGCGATCCCGATTCCGCCGCCGATTGCCCCAACCAGCGTAGCAAAGATCCAGTACATCCCCAAAATCCCCGCCGGCGAAACCCCGATGCTTCGCAACACCCCGATATCCTTGCTCTTGTGGCTGACAATCATATAAAATACCACAAAGATAATAAATACCGTAATCACCCCAAGCATCAGGAACAGAAAGATCAGCATGGTCTGCTCTTTTTCCATCGGGGCGATCGCGCTGCGTCGATTTTCAATCCAGCTCTGTACCCGCACGTCCTTCAGCAGATTGCCGTAGTCGCGCCCCGCACAACCGGCCGCAAATTCTTTCCAAAGTCCGCGTACCCGGTCGCACCCCTCCTGCAGCGGTACGCCCGCCTTGAAACGGATATGAATCGCGTTGGTCCGCGGATTGGATCCGCCCATCCCAAACAATTCCCGCGCCAGGGCATACGGAAGATAGATGACACGCCCGTCAATTTTCACCAATCCACTGTGGCTGTCGTCGCTGAAATAGGCATGAATCGTGTTCACCAGATCCGTCCCCGCCTTGGCCAGAGCGCCTCGAGGCGTCAATGGAAATGCGCTGACGATCAGTTCATACCGGCTCGGCTCCGGCGGATGATAGTAGGTGCCGTCGGAATTACGACTTTTCGGCATCATGTCGATCCCGACAATACAACCCCGCAGCGAAGGATCATACGACGGCACAAACGCCTTTTCCGGCTGATCGCGATGGTAGTACAGCGTCGCCCCAAAATCCGTCGCCCGACAATGCCTCGACAGATCCAGTCCCAGAATCTCAATACCCAGATTCCATTCGGCCCCCGGCTGGGTCAACAGGCCGAATCCGCGAACCACCGGCGAGGCCGCCTCCACGAACTCCTGCCGGTCCAATACCTCCAGAAATTCCTCGCCATAGGCGAAACCCACCAGCGATTCCGTGCTCACGACGCAGTCGCCGACGAATCGGTGGTTTTTCCCGCGAAATTCGTTAACCAATCCGTTCATCACCGTCATCACCACCAGCACAATGAATACACACAGAGCCACCGACGCGATCGCCAGAAGCGTAATTCGTCGTTTCCACAAATATCGGACTGGTAATATCCACAGATACATCAAACGCTGCCTATTATCCATTCGGGACCGTCGCACAATCCTGGATCGCAAACGCCGTCATCATTCATATCGAAGCAGTCGTACCGGACGGACCCGCGCCGCCGCCGCCGCGGGAATCAGCGAACCAATCCCCGCCGCAAGGATCGCCGCAAGGGAAATCCACGCAACCGATTCCCAATCCACCTGATTGGGAATACGACTGAACATGTAGGTGCTCGATTTCCATAGCTTTAAGCCGAACGCCATGCTGATCCAGCGTTCGATCGTGTTGACGTTCCGCGTGATCACATAGCCCAGAACGATTCCCAGTCCCGATCCCGCCATCCCGATCGCCAGCCCGAACGATACGTACAGCCACCCAACAGACATCGATCCCAGTCCGCAACTCTTCAGGATCGCCACATCCTTCTGTTTGGTCATCACGATCAGGTAAAAAATACAGAAGATCAGCAGAATCGTTCCCGCGCTGACCAGCCCGAAGATGCCCATCAACATCCGCATCTGTTTGTGATATTCGGCGATCAGTTGTGCCTGAAGTTCACGAGAGGATCGGATCCGGGCATAGTCAGCCCACAAGAGTCCCTTTTCCGCCGCCCATCGATTCCAGACGAGCTTCACGGCCCCAAGCCCGCGTTCAATATCGATATGCCTGGCCAGTCGAATCTGAATCGTATCCGCCATCGGTTTGGCATCCGGATACAGCCGGGTTGACAGCGTCTTGATCGGCAGATACACAAAATTCTGGTCCAATTCGTACATCCCCGTGAACACCACATCCGTCACCGTGAATCGAATCGCTTTGCGGAGATACTTGGGCGGATCGCCTGGCTCTTCCCGGTCTTGGTGTCCCGACTCGGCTTTGCGAACCGTCCCCGTCGTCAGCACGACGGGGCTTCCGATCGTCTCGGTCAGAATTCCAGCGGTGTCGTATTCGTCGGTTTGATCGTCCGGCGCCGCGGCGATCCCGATCCCGATCAACCCCCCCTCTTCCGCCGGGATCGAATCCATCCCGAATCCCGCCGGTTGCGACGAATCCTTCTGCCGAAGCAGCATGTCCTTCATCGGATCCACATCGCTTCGTCCCGGCAACTCGATCCCCCACACCTGCACCGCACGGACCTTGCCCACCCCGAGCAGAAGCAATCCCTGGGATGATAATACCGGCGTTGCCGCCGCAACATGCCGATCCGCACGCAGGGCCGCCAGCAATCCGTCGTAATCCTCGATCTTCAAATCCGACGGGGCCGACAAAATCACGTCCCCCATGTGCCGTGCGGTGCCCGATTCAAACGCGTCGATGAATCCCGTAAACAATCCCGCCACGGTAATCAGCAGCGCGCACGACAACCCGACCGCCGCTACGCTGAGCAAAACAATCTTGCGGCTCCGCAGATATCGTAAGGCCAGAAATACGCTGACCACATTCATTGCTTCGCCTCGTTCGCCAATCCGTATCGATCCACCCTCGGTACCGCGGCTCGTTGGATCGTGAATTTGAAAGAACCGGAAACCACCATCGTTTGACCCTGCACGACAGCCAAGATCGCACGGTCGCTTCGATCTGAAATATAAATTATCCTACTCCGGTATATCCGGAGTTTCCGGCATCGCCTCGATTTCAGCCGCGGACTTCAGCAACGGAAACAGAATCACATCCCGGATGCTCGTGGCGTTGGTCAACAACATCACCAGCCGGTCGATCCCGATCCCCAGCCCCCCCGCGGGCGGCATCCCGTACTTCAGGGCGTTGACGAAATCCTCGTCCATGGTCGCCATCGTCTCTTCCTGACCGCGAAGCTGCCGCAGGAAGTTTTCCTCCTGCACCTGCGGATCGTTCAGTTCCGTGTAGGCGTTGGCGACTTCCATCCGCCCGATAAAGAGTTCAAATCGCTCGGCAAATCGCGGATCTGTCTTGCTTTGCCGGGTCAGAGGGCACAACGCCGCGGGGTAGTCCATCACAAACGTCGGATCGACCAGATGATGTTCCACCGCTCCCTCGAAAACCTCATTGATGACCACCGCGTCGTCCATCCCCGCTTCGACGATCCCCATCGACCGGGCTTTGGCGCGCACCGCGGGCAGATCATCGATGGAACACCCCGCATAGTCCTTCAGGAGATCGGAATACTTCGCCTTCCGCCATGGCCGCGCATAATGGATCGTCAGTTCGCCGAAAGGAAGGGCCATCCCCTCGGCGTCCGTCTCGATCAGCGACGTGATCAGCGATTCGGTGATTTCCATCATGGCGTGATAATCGCCATACGCCTGGTACAACTCCATCATTGTAAATTCCGGATTGTGCCGGGTGCTGAGACCTTCGTTTCGGAAATTGCGATTGATCTCAAATACCTTTTCCATCCCCCCCACAAGAAGCCGCTTGAGAAACAACTCCGGCGCGATCCGAAGATAAAGATCCATATTCAGCGTATTATGATGCGTGATGAAGGGCCTGGCCGCCGCCCCGCCGGCGATCGCCTGCATCATCGGCGTTTCGACTTCCATAAAACCCCGCTCCTGAAGGAATCGCCGAATGCTGTCCAAAATCCGGCTCCGCCGGCGGAATCGCACCATCACATCCGGATTGGCCCACAAATCCACATACCGCTGGCGGTATCGAAGATCGACGTCCGCCAGGCCGTGAAACTTTTCCGGGGGCGGAAGCAGGGACTTGCTCATCATTGAAAACCGATCCACCCAGATCGTCAATTCGCCCGTTTTCGTGCGGCCCAATGTTCCTTCCGCCGAGATCAGATCGCCCAGATCCAGCAACTTGACCGCTTCCCATTGCCCCGCCAGCAACGGCTTGGTGATCCCCAGTTGGATCGTCCCCGTCCAGTCGCGAAGGGTGACAAACACCAGCTTTCCGATATCCCGTAGCAACACGATCCGGCCGGCCGCCCGGGACCTCTGGCCTTCCTGATTCTCCACATACGTCGAGCGGATCGACTCCGAAGACTCGATGCCGTCATGGCGGCCCCCGTAGGGATCGATCCCCATCTCGCGCAGACGCGCCAGTTTTTCGCGACGCTGATGCACCAGCTTATTCAAACCTGCATGCTGCATGGAACCGGTTCCTTGTCCCTTACTTCGCAACGGGCGTCCGGGAAACGGACGGAACAAAAACCCCTTTTTGGATCATCTTGGCCTTCAACGTCAGGATTCCAACCGCCAATTGCGGATCGGACTTGATCGTTTCTTCCAGGGTGTATCGCTTGACGGGATTGAACGAATTGTCGTGATCCGCTTTGACCAGAACATCATTGGCTCGCTGGACATCGATCATCTCCCGCAATTCGTTCAGCTTCAATTCCACCTCGACATCGGGCGCCACGCCCCAGTCCTTGCGACCGAGTTTTTCCATCACATGACGGTTCTTCACCGGCTGATCCGACGGCAGATAATAATAGGCCATCGTATATTTCATCTGTGAACCGTCGCCGGTATGAGGAACCACCACCTGAACGCTGCCTTTGCCATACGTCCGGCTGCCCACCAGCGTCGCTCGCTTGTATTTCTCATCCTGCAAGGCGCCGGCCACGATCTCCGAAGCGCTGGCCGATTGCCCGTTAATCAAAATCACGATCGGATAATTCGGATGCGTACCCGCCTTCTGAGCGGTCTCGTAGTTGGCAAAACCCTGGCGGGGCTTGCTCTTGACGATCAGCCCGCTTTCCAGAAACAGATCGACGATCCCCGACGCGCTGACCAGATACCCGCCGGAATTGAATCGCAAGTCGATAATCAGCGCCTTGAGTCCCTTGTCCTCCATACTCTTCAGAATCCGATCGGCATCCTTGACAACGCTCTCGGTAAAATCCGTGATCCGCAGATAACCGATCCCGGCCTGGACGTTCAGAAAATGTTGCCAGGTCCCCGACGGATCGCGCTGCCAGCCGCGAATCGGGGGCACCACAATCCGCTTGCGCGTAATCGTGATATCCTCGACTTTTTTGCTGATCGCATGCCGGACCGTCAGCGTAACCTGCGTATTCTCCGGTCCGGTGATCTTGCTGACCGCACAGAAGATGCTCATCTCCTTGGTCGGTTCTCCATCCACCGCCGTGATCTCGTCGTCGGCATCCAGGCCGGAGGTATAGGCCGGCGTATCCGGCAGCAGACTGACCACCTTCAACACCCCCGTGGCCTTGGATATTTCAATCCCGATGCCGGTAAACTGCTTGGTCATGTTCTTTTGAAAATCGCTGACCTGCCACGGCCAGATGATGTTGGTGAATGGATCCAGCGTTGCCAGCGACGATTCGGCAACCTGCGCCACAACCACTTCGCGGGGTAATCCCAGCGTCACTTCATTGAGCGCAAGAACTTCGTCGAAAATACTCAAAAACCGGTTTTTGGAAACCGTCTTTCCCTCGGTTTTGATCGAAGCCACGATGGCTTCGATGCCTGTGCCCCACGCGACGGCTTTGTCCGCATCGGCCGTATAGGCCAGCTTCGCCTTCGATTGGACAAGCACTTCGCCCAGAAGACGACACCGAAGCAGCGCCTTGTTGGACATCTCGGTATAATCAATCGGGCTGACATAATACACATCCATCAAATTGATCGCTTTCAGGAACATCTCCGGCTTGATCCCCGCATGACGATCCCGGCTGGTCGCGCCGCAACTGTCGTCCTGCAGGGCAATCTCCACCGTCGCCTTTTCCATCAGCCGCTCGGCAACCTCTTTGTAGATGGAGTTGTCCTTGAATAACTCCATCAGCCAGTAATAACAGGCGGTGTAGGCGTCGATCCATTTGCCCTCGCTTTCGAGTTGCTTACCCTTTTCCTCCGACATCGAAATCATTCGACGAACAAATGGATTGCGCAGCAGGGCTTCCTTCTGGATCTCGTCGGTATATTCCTGCGTTTTGATCACCGCCGCCATGATCTCGCCGATCTGATTGGGATCGGCCATGGAATCGGGCGCGATCTTTTTTTCCAGCTTTTCCAGTTCGGCCATCTGGTCGGTCAGCGCTTTGTCCCTGCGGACGTTCCGCTCCGAAACGATCGCATGATATTCGTCAATCAGAATTTCCAGCTCGGCAATCGCCGTCGATTTCTGATCGTCCGGTACGTGTTGGAGAATTTGCGAGGCCCGGGTATAATCGCCCTTGCACAACTCCGCAACCACCTGGTCTATGAGGGTCGAGGAGGATGAGACGTTCGAATTCGAAGAGGTCTCCGAAGAAGACGAATGGATGATATCCTTCGGAGGTTCGCAACCAAACAAACCTAACGACAATACGATCCCGGCGATCACTGGAAGCCAACGAGGCATTAAGATGTGCATGGTTCTCAAGGTTTTCCCTGCCATTTCGCTTCTTTCTGAAAACTCCGACAGACCGACCCGCCCGATCGTCTCGGTCCGGCCGGTCTGACGGAACCGTTTTTGAATAGGGATTCGATGCCGAAACCGAATCTTACAGACACTCGCCCGCCTTGCCCGCACAGCCCAGAACGTGCAGCTTGTGCTTGACCATCTGTTTGATCGCCTCGCGAGCCGGACCCAGATACTTGCGCGGATCAAACTCGCCGGGTTTCTCCGCGAAAACCTGGCGGATCTTGGCCGTCAGCGCCATCCGAAGATCCGTATCGATGTTCACCTTACAGACGCCCATCTTGGAGGCCCGGGTGATGGCTTCTTCGGGAACGCCCATGGCATCCGGCATCTTGCCGCCGTACTGGTTGATCAGGTCCTTGAACTCCTTCAGGACACTGCTCGACCCGTGCATGACCAGAGGGTAGCCGGGTACCATCGTGCGGATCTTTTCGATGACATCGAAGGCCAGTTTGGGGGCGGCCTTGAACTTATAGGCTCCGTGGCTGGTCCCAATCGCCAGGGCCAGCGAGTCACAGCCGGTTCGTTTGATGAAATCGACGGCCTGATCGGGATCGGTCAAGTGAGCGGATACATCGTCCACGCCCTTGACGTGCTCTTCAATTCCGCCGAGCTGGCCCAGCTCCGCTTCCACAACCACGCCCTTGGTGTGGGCATAATCGACCACCTGCTTGGTCAGCTTGACATTCTCCTCATACGGATGATGCGAAGCGTCGATCATCACGGAGGTGAATCCATCCTCGACGCACTGTTTACACAACTCGAAGGTATCGCCGTGATCCAGGTGAACGGCAATCGGGATTTGCGGATTCTCTTTGACCGCCACGTCGATGATGCCGCGCAAATAACTCATCTTGGCGTACTCGCGGGCACCCTTGCTGATCTGCAGGATCAGCGGGGCTTTCTCTTCCGCGATCGCATCGACGATGCCCTGCGTGATTTCCATGTTGTTGACATTGAAGGCGCCGACGGCATAGCCGTTCTTGTAGGCCATCTGAAACATTTTCTTGGTGTTGACTAAAGGCATACTTTGCTCCTGACTTCTTTTCGTTTCGTTCCTCGTTTGGATTGGGGCCGATCCGACCCATCCGTTATCCGTTCCGCTGTCCGCCGGGATCGGCGGGCTCTACTCTTCTCGGACGGGGCTGGTCGCTCCGTAATACCGTCGGTTGCCCAGCGCCAATTCCTTAACGCCCTGCGGCCAGATACTCAACATAACCGACTGACGATCGCGGGTCCCGTCCATCGTGTACGACAGACCGTAAAACATGCGGTGATACCTCCGCAGTAACGTCACCTCCGTACGAATGCTTTCCTCGTAATCGAAGTTGTATTCCTGGGCGAGAATGGCCGTATAACGCTCGTTGAGATTATAGGTTAGCGCGGCCACCAGGGCATTGGAACCTTCCTCGTGAACATCGAACGGTCGGCCGGCGTCGATCACGACGGGCCGCAGGTATCGATTACCGATATAATAACTGATATCCGGAAATATATATCGCGAAACGCCGATGTTGAACTGTTGGACATACCCGCTTCGAATGTCATACGTTGTGTCGCCCAGAATCGTGGTCGTATCGCTGACGCGCCACTCGAAATCGTTGCTGATCGAATCGCGCAACGCTCCGTATTCCCCCTGCGACCGTCTCACGGCCATCGGAATCGCCGGATGATTCCATGCCGGATCCCATGGGCCCGCCGCCGGCTCAGCATTCTCGCTGACAAACGTTGCATCGACATCAAACCGAATCCAATCCAGTGTACGGAGTTTTTCCTGCGGCCCGCGACGCGTCTGCCACCGCTGGGACAATCCCACATTGACGATGTCGCGCAGGTCCGCCGTTTTGTCGGTGGCATCGAATGTCGCCGCTTCCACATGAGGGGTGATGATATGCCGAAGTCCGTTGATATCCCAGAACCTCGACTTGGCGAAGGGATCGGCCTTCCAGAACATCGTCGAAGCACGAACGCCCGCCTCGCCCACCGAAACAGAGTCCTCGCGGTCGCGATCCGGCACGGTCGTTCCGTCCAGTTCCGTTCGAAAGCCCAGTTGATCCTCGAATCCGTACGTTCCCGCGACATAGGGCACGATTTTGGCCGTGTAGATATTCATCGGCCAATCGACCTCGTTGCGGGTCGTGAAAAACGTGTAAAATTCCTGCGGCTGGCTGCGGTCTCGGTTGGCGACGGAATGGCTCCAATCCGGAAACCGCTCGCGACCCCGTCGGAATTTCATCCGGCTGACCTGCGTATCGCTGTAGAAAGTCAACTGGTCATCCCAGAACGATTGCCCGGACCAGTGAAATTCCGCGGTCGGCAGTTCGTCCGTGGTCGTCTCGAAATCGTTGATGCGGAACTTGCTGAGGAACGAAAAAGCCCAGTTGTCGCGGATTCGTTTCAAATGAATCAGCGTCTCCTGGGACTTGTCGAGTTCGTACTCATCGCGATACATCCATTCGAGAAAGTTTTCATCGGACAAATACGACGTTTCGATCGTGACCTGCCAATCGTATGGCAGATACTGGCGATGGCGAAACAGAAATCGTCCGCGAACATCCTCATCGGAATCGATGTTTTTGCGGTCGGCGGTACGGCCGAGATCGTCGGTACCCCGGTCGGTCATCACATAGCCGAGCAGTTCTCCGTAATAGGTCTCGCGCTGGTACTCGACATCCATTCCCGCGCCGATGCCTCGCTCGCTATAATAATCGACGGACAGGTTGGAATCGACGCCGGCCGGTTCGCTCCATCCCAGAAGCCGCGACAAATACCATCGAGACTCGATCGTGGTGCCGAAATCGGAATCGTTTCCCACTCGCAATCGACGAATCGGAACGTCCGGACGGGCAAAATTGGTGGCCAGCTTGGGCCAGCGAAAGATCGACGCGCTGCCGAGCTTCATCTCGATATCGTACAGCGTACCCTCAAAACTTGTCTTGTTGTCGGCCTCGGCCTGCGCCCGGGCGTCGATATGGGACGTATCCGTCAGGATCATCCGCGAAGCCGTCAACGAAATCTGCGGCAGATAAAACTCGCTGGTGGTCAGTACGATTTGTTCGGCTTCGAATGACGTTTCGGCGATCTGACGAAGCTGCTGGGCCCGCAAATACACCGGCAACTGACGCTTGGGATCGAACGTCCTCAGCTCGGCGTTGATGGCGATGCCCTGATGTTGTTCGAAATCATAGTACATTTCGTCAGCGCGGATGGTTCGTACACCCTCGGTCATTACGATGTTGCCGCGAAAATAAATCGCGCGGACCTTACCGCTGGCCAGCACGCCGTCGGTCCGGTTTTTGGAGTCCTCGCCGAAAGCGGCTTCGTTATGAAAGACCACGGCATTGTCGGCCTGAAACTCGATCAATCCGCTGCGATCATCTCGTTTTTGCCAGAGATAAAATCGGCCGATCACCGTCGCAACCTGGCGGCCATCCCCCATGCGTGTATTTTGAATCTGCGGCGCGGGATCCCACAGACCGGCAATGCTGACGGGATACTCCGCCGGCGTCTCCGGGGACGGGAGAGACTCGACTGTTGATGTTTCGCCGAGGGCGGATTCATCCACCCCCGGTTCGACGGCTTCGGTTTTTTTCGTCATCGGCGCAAAAAGGTTGAACGGCGACCAGGCCTTTGTCTCCCCGGTTTTTTTGGCAACCGTCGTCTGCGGATGATACGGTGGAACCATCGCCTCCTCGCGAATGTGCGGCTCGCTGCGAATCGGGGCCGCGGCCAGCAGGGCCCGCCGGGAAAGATCCAGTTTAACGATTTCTTCCATCGACAACGCCGTCTGCGTCTCGGCGGCGGCGAAAATTTCCCCCGTCACAAGAAATCGGGCCACCAAGGCCTGACCGCGGTTGATCACGGTATTGTCCAGGCCCGAGGTCCGTGCGGATTTGCCCTGAGAAACGTTGACGTTGTTTTCAAGATAGACGCGAACATCGTAATCCCTGGAGGCAATCCCGCGAAGTTCGCTGACACGCTTGGTGATCAGAACGACGGCGCTTTCGCTGCGGATGGCATTGTCGCCCACACTCATGGAGAATCCGTCCGGGAAAACCAGAATGTGCTGCGGATCGGCATCGTCGGATTTGCAGATCTGCATTGTCTTGCCCGACAGATGCACGTCCTGTCCGGCAAAGGAAACATCCTTTGCCGGCTGAGCCGGCAACGTGGCGCTGGTCAAAAGCACTATCCAAATCGTCGTCAAGCAGCGTTTTGATCTATCCATGGATCCCAACCTGTTTTGCGATATAACAATTGTGGGGAGCCGTAACGGACGATGCGGATACTGATCATTCCCTTGCACCGCGAGGCGATCCCTACACATTGAAAGGGTGATTATAGATGTAAGCCAAATAAAATCCAGTAAAAACAATCGCTCCTGCCGAGAAAACCTTCGGGGGCAATTGGATGCGAGATAACCGCACGAAATAACCGGAATCACCGGCCGAAACCGGTTACATAGCGACACACGTCCGCGCCAGAATCTCGTTTCTCTGAAGTCCAACAATATTCGCTGGAAATCGATCCCGGAATCCCCTCGAAGTACCGATAATAACCCCGCGATCAAATCGAAGAGATTGGTTTTGTTAACGGTTGTCGGACCTTTGGATCAGATCTTTTCGCAGCGGATCACGGCACGATAGACAGCTCCAACACGGTTGCTTTCGATGATCAATGGCGGATACTGCTCGTTTCGCGGCTGAAGGCGGACCTTGTTTTCGTTTTCGAAGAAAACCCGCTTAAAGGTAGTTTCATGGGGCTGGGAAAACCGCACAAAGCAATCATCGCCGTTATTGACCTGTGCCGCCGGCGAAAAAATTACGATATCGCCTTCGTGGTACTTGGGTTCCATGGAATCCCCGCAAACCCGTAGCGAAAAGGCGTTGGGATCGTGCAGGTCAGGACAGCGAATGTAATCGTCGGCGTATCCGACGGGATAACCGAAGTCGTCGAAATCGACGGGGTAACCCGCCGTAACCTTGTTGATAATCGGCACAAGCTGCCCGGCCGTCATGGTGAATTCCGGTTTCTCGGAATGAACGGATTCCTCCGCAAGAAGGCCCGAGAGATCTTCCGTAACCGGCTTATTTTCCAAGAGGTTACGAACTACTTGGCGAAGTTTTCGGTTGACAGCATCGGTCTGTTCGTAATCGTGGCGGACATCAGCCGGCATTCGTTCCAGATGGGCGATATGACGAAGAAGTCCGGATTCGAATCCCAAGACCTGTTCGAGCTTGATCAACAGCGAATCGCTTGGAGGATTTTTCACCCGGCCGGTTTCAATGGTCGAAATATAGGGTTTTGAAAAGCCGGTCTTGTTAGCGACTTCATCAAGAGTCATGTCCAGCTTTTCCCGCTTGGAGCGAATGATTTGTCCCAGTGACATAGTGTATCCCGGCAGTCAAAATGATATAGGATTTTTTATATAGAATTTAACTTTATACATTCAGCCCACACAACGTAGGTCTCATTTCCTCAAATTATCCGTTCAGAACGATTTTCAAAGGCCCCAATTTCCTCAATCAGCGAAAACTCCCATTTTCAGAAAATAGTATAGCACACAACAACAAAATTGCAAGAACTATTTCGGTAATCAACAAACAAATAATCTCTCGAAATTCGTTCGGTTGTAAGTTATTGAATTATAAAGATTTATATAAATCCCGACAAATGGACGTTACAAAAATTCTCGAATATTATACGACTCAGGATGTCCAGTGGATGGAGCAAAATGGAAATTTCCAGACTCCGCGCAGGAAATTGTATTAACTCTCTCAAAACCACAGCGGAATAATGTTAAGCACGAAGAACCAAATTTTAAATAATCTATAGGCACAATTATTATATTAATAGAATCGTATTTTGATAAAGCGGATTCGGTGGCCTTGGTGAAACACACTCTGCATTCAATAGCGAGGACGCTTGTGCTACTTAATCTCGATCGGGGATCTTATAGAAAACACGACTTGAACAAAGTGAACAATTGTGTCACTGTAGAAAATGGATTGGCAAGATCGAATTGTATCTGGGATAATGAAAATGAGATTAAAATATGTACCTCCTGATTATGGGAAACCAAACAACTATACGTTTCCGGAGAAATTCTTCAGTGAATAATACAAGGGGAGACAAGGAGCATGCAGGATAAATCGATTTTGATCATCGGGGCGGGGATTGCGGGGATGTCGGCGGGTTGTTATGGGCAGATGAACGGCTATCGCACGCAAATCTTCGAGATGCACGATCTGCCGGGGGGATTGTGCACGGCCTGGAAACGCAAGGGGTACACCATCGACGGCTGTCTGCACTGGCTGGTCGGTTCGTCGCCGGGAGTTGGCTTCCACAGGATATGGCAGGAACTGGGGGCGATTCAGGGGCGGCGGATGGTGGATCACGACGTGTTTTTGCGTATCGAGGGATCGGGGGGCAAAGCATTTATCCTGTATTCTGACATTGACCGCTTTGAACGGCACCTCAAGGAACTGGCGCCGCAGGATACGGCCGTGATCGAGGAACTGACGACGGCGGCACGAACGTGCGCGAAATATGACTTGCCAGTCGATAAGGCGCCGGAGTTGTATCGGACAATCGATGGGATCGGCTTTCTGATCCGATCGTTTGGATTCATACGGCTGATGTCCAAGTGGAAAAAGGTGACCGTCGAGGAATTTGCGCAACGATTTTCTGATCCATTTCTGCGCGAAGCTCTGACGCGAATCGCCGACCTGCCTGGATTTCCGATGGCGGGGCTGATTATGATCCTGGCGTGGCTGCAACGGAAATCGGCGGGGTATCCGATTGGCGGATCGTTGGAATTCTCGCGGGCGATCGAGCGGAGATACCGGGAACTGGGAGGCGAGATTCAATACCATTCCCCGGTTCGCAAGATCATTGTCGAGCAGGATACGGCCGTGGGGGTACGGCTGGCCGACGGGACCGAACACCGCGGCGATATCATTATCTCGGCGGCGGACGGGCACGCGACGATCTTCGATATGCTGGGTGGAAAATATACTAATAGCAAGGTCCGCGGATTCTACGACACGCTGCCGACTTTTCCGCCGATCGTTCAGGTGGCGCTGGGCGTCAACCGGACATTTGAAGGAATGCCGTCATCCATTGTCTATTTGCTTGATAAGCCGATCAACATCGCCGGTCAGGAGCGAAAGTATTTTGGCGTATTGATCGGAAACTTCGATCCGACGCTGGCCCCTGCCGGTAAGACGGTCCTGAAGACGATATTCATGAGCGATTATGGGTACTGGAAGAAACTGCAACAGGATCCCTTGCAATATGCGGTCGAGAAGGACCGGATCGCCGAACAGTTTATCGCGCTACTGGATGAGCGGTGGCCGGGACTGGCTGCACAGGTGGAGATGCGGGATGTGGCTACGCCGATGACGTGGGAACGTTACACCGGCAACTGGAAAGGCAGTATGGAGGGCTGGATGGTCACGGAGAAAACCCTTCCACCGTTCCGGATGAGCAGGACCCTTCCGGGGCTGAGGAATTTTTATATGGCCGGACAATGGGTCGAGCCGGGCGGAGGCGTACCGCCGGCGGCGATGTCCGGACGGAACCTGATGCAGATCATCTGTAAGCGCAATCGGAAAAAATTTACGGCGACGATTCCTTGAGATCAGGAAAACGATTCCGTTGCATGACCGGGTTGATGACAACAATAGGAAACTGTGGGACAGCACGATAACGGAAGGAATCCTATAGCGAGGGCCAAACATGAGGATACCGACACATTGGGCGAAAGGCACGTATTCCGGCGAAGATGCCAAAGGAAGACCGCGGCGTTTCAACGCCTGGGGATGGTCGTTTGACAGCGTTTCCCTGGCCAGCGCCGACGCGGCGGTTCGTGCCCGGAGGATCTTCGAGCATTTCGTCAGCGGCACCAAGCCGAATACCTACGATTATCTCGAACATCCGCTGCGGGAAGAGATCGTGCAATCCTTCGGCGAAGGCGAAGCGAAAACGGCGATCATGACGCGAAACCGATACGGTTCGCTTGTGCTGAATTCCGTGGCCGTGTGTTTTGTCGATGTCGATTTTCCGCCGGCCCGATCCAGCGGTTTTTGGGATGCAATCGTGTCGTTGTTTTCGCCGACGAAACGACAGGCCCGGACGGAGGCGACACAGCAGCAAACTCTCGAGAGGGTCCGGCAATGGCATGAACGAAATTCGCAGCGGTCGTTTCGGTTGTACCAGACGGCCGCGGGTCTGAGAATGCTGATGACCGATCGACTGTACGATCCGAAATCCGCGGAGGTCGAGATACTATTTAACGATCTCGGCTGCGATTCCCTCTATCGAAAACTAACACAAAAGCAGGAGTGCTTCCGTGCCAGACTGACCCCCAAGCACTGGCGTTGCGGGATAGAACGGCCACCGAATCGGTACCCATGGGATACGCCCGAAGACGAACGGGCCTATCGGCAATGGCAGCGGAGGTACGAAACCAAAGCACGGGAACGGGCAACGTGTCGATTGATCGAAGCGTTCGGTCCCGCATCCACCGATCAGACGATAGCCGATATGGTTCGGTTTCATGACCAATATGCCTGCTCCGGAAACGAAGCGATACTGGCGTAAGAGGGCAATATATTGTTATAAAAAGATACGGTATAGCTCATATTGTACCCCTTGCCGTCGATTCCCTTTGTTGCTCATTCCGGAGAAGAGGCGATTGTCCCAATAAAAAACTGCCGGATACAATCCAGCTCTGAGATTCTATCCGGCAGCAAAAAATTGTACGATACAGGATTACTTCTTCGGGCAACCTGCCCCTTCTTTGGGACAGCCCTGTTTGGCCTTGTCGCACTCTTTATCCTTATCGCACTTCTTTTCCTTATCGCACTGTTTGTCTTTTTCCTGCTTGGTGCAGGTCCCATTTTCCTTGGGACAGCTTGATTGACCATCGACCGCCCATACGGTTCCGATAATCAAAATCGCCGCGATGACTGTTGAAACCAACCAGGTTCGAGTCTTCATGATTTTTCTCCTGCAAACATAAGGGCATCATACTTTTTCCTGAACTCTGTCTTTTCCTTCCTTCTGTGTTTATTTACGGAAAGGATAAGTAAGTTGTCATAGCTACGGCCGGAAGCATTATGTGTTCGGTGAAAAAATGATTTTTTCGGCGAGGACCGATCCGCTTCAAAACAAGAGATTCGGAATGAAAAGAAATGAGGCATTCTCGACGCAACAAAAAACTGCCGAACCCATCCATCATGAGGATCGGCTCGGCAGTCTTATCCTGGTTGGGTTTTTGCGTTTCGGGCTAATGCCCTCGGGCTCGAATTTGCAGCTTTTGTAGCTACCTATCCTCGCCTTCCTTTCAGCAGGCGTCCATAAAGAACTTTTACTCTGCCCGTCAGAGGCCCGAATCGTTCCGGCGATCAGCTTCGCCAAACTTCCCTACAAACCCACCCAGACCTAAATCTCGGTTATCCATCACAGAATAACCAAGACATTACAAACCTTCTTAATTAAATTGCTCGCTATTTGTTCGATTTCACACTTCGTATTACGTACCCCATTTGGACATATCATTCTACTGCAGTATATACGGTCGAGTGTTCTGATCGGTTCGTTCGATTTTATTTTTTTCGGGGTTGGCCGGTTCAATACCCCGGCTCTTCCCCGGCCATTTGAAAGGCCTCATCCAGCAATCGCTGGTATTGCATCAAATACCATTGAAGCCGTTCGAGCTGAAACTCCAGACCCTGTTGACGATCCGGCATCTTTCCCCCGTAGGGCGGATATCCATACGGCCACTGCCCTCGCGGATAGGGAACCACCTGCGGGTACGGATTCATCGGCCAGGGGAATGGTTCGAACGAATAGGGTGGCACTCTTCTCGGGCGTTCCGCACGGGATGGATTTGTCAATTCCATCATTTCCTTCTTGAGGACGGCGGCTTCCTTGCGAATTGCCGCGGCCTTTTCGCGATTACCCTCGGCCTGGGCCCGGTCGGCCTGGTTGCCCAGTTCCTGAACCTGGTTGCGGAAGTGGGCCGCCTGGGCCCGACGATTGGCGGCATCCAGATCCCGTTCAACCTTCTCCGCTTGTTGACGCAGCGCCCGCGAGCGGGCCGAATTGCCCGCTCCGGCGGCGCGATCCGCGGCCCGATTTGTTTCTTCAAGGCGGGTTCGAAGATTTCGGATATACTCGTCCGGATTCGGCCGGGCTTTTTCAATCTCCAAACGACCAGCGATCTCCTCGAATTGCCGCATGAGCTCCATCGCTTCTTCGTGTCGGCCCTGCCGTTTCGCTTCCTGGGCACGTTGTCTCAGATTTTCGGCTTTTTCTTTTATCCCGGCGCGCTCTTGATCCCGGTCGGATTGATGCGGTCGCTCGGGTGATTCCGGACGAGGAAAGCGATACTCGCGTTCGATGATCCGGCCTAATTCATCGGCCTCGGCCAGCATTTTGCGCGCCGTTTGCTGGTGCTCATTCGCTTCGGCGCGCAGTTGTTCGGCACGGCCGTTCATGCGCTCGAATTCCTTCAGGAGATTCTGCTCACCCTCGTCCAATTGTCCGTCGCGATTGCGGTCGAAACGCTTGTGCTGTTCGTTTTCAACCCGTTGGGACTCGGCCATCGTCGAGGGAACCCACGCGACCAAAAAAACCACGCCAACACACACCGACGCCCACTTCGTTTTCATACGCCTGCCCTTTCCTATTCATACCGTTTTCCCCCGCGACCTCAAACCCGGTGCAAGCCATACACAATCATTATACCCAAATAGCCCAATACAATCATGCATTTTTTTTCGCCTTGTTCCTTGTTCCTATGTAGAGATACACCCTTTTCATCCCGATAAACGCCTTTTTTTATTCTATGGGAATCCATAAGCAAAATTTTCCTCCCCAATCGGTAATTTCCCTACGGAACCAAACAGGATCGCCGTCGTACACTGGAACGCAAGTTATAGTACCCGCATCTGGTGGTCAGACGCGAGGCGTATTTTCGTTCAAATGAATATTGGAAAGGGGATGACAATGAACTTTTTTAAGGGATTATTATTGATGTTGCCGTTGTTGGGCATATCCGCCCCGACGTTATGGGCGGACGATTGCCCGATCGATTGCCCGGGCGACCTCAACGGCGATTGCAAGGTCAACCAGGAAGACCTGGCGATCTTGTCGGCCAACTGGCTGAAAGATTGCGGACTGCCTCCGGACCTGCCGGTTTTAAAAATCCTTGGGGCGGGAATTTCCGAAGAGCAAGCCGCCAAGCTGGCCGATCATCTGAAGATTCCGCGGCAACTGCTGGGTTTTGAAAACGGCGAGGCGGTATTTGTCGATCCTTTGAATGTCTTGAAGGTGCCGACGCTTCCGGTTACGGATGAGGCCCTGATCAAGGAATTGACCGAGGCCAGCGAGGTTCCGCGAGGCGGCGAATTGGGATTTGAAGCGTTAAACATCGACGCCCTGACAAGGATTAAGCCGGTACCCGCCAATGAGGCCATCATCGCCATTTTGATCGGCTTGCGCCAGGCCGGCATCGAGTTGGGCGAAGGCGCTTCACTGGGTGATGGTTCGGTCTTTGAATTGCGAGACCTCCAGGGCGGCCTCTTGCTGCCGGCGGTGCAAGTGGATACCCGCGTGGGCTTTGAGCCGTCCTTTGGCGGAATCCCGATTCTCGGACCCGGAGCGCAATTCAGCGCACGACTGGCTCCGGACGGCCAGGTGACGCAGTTGCATATTGCCACGCGGTCCCTCGGAGCCGGAGATCCGGTTCCATTGTTGACCCCGCAGGCGGCGGCCGTTCGGGCATTCGCCTCCAGCGGAGGCAATTTCGTGCCGGAAGGCAACCTCAAGCTTGTCTATTTTTCTCCCTCCCTGATGCACCGAAACGCCCAGATTCTCGTTCCGCATTATGATCTTGGCGGAATCGCGTTCGGCGAGGAAGGGCAGCAGGCCAACAAGCTTCGTAAATTGGTCCCCGCGATCGATGATCCCAAATATGTTCCGCAACTGACCCTTCGGGCGTCGGTCAAAGGCAACCTGGTTATGGCCGATGCCATCGTTCAAGGCGGAGCCAAGCCCTACAGTTTCAAATGGTTCTCGTCCTCGGTCGATCTGAGTGAGATTCCGGACGATGCCGCATCCATTGAGTACAATGCCCTTCCGCGAAACCAGTCCGGCCCGGAAATCGTAACGGTTCAGGTTACGGACGATAACGGCATCGCCGTCGATGCCAGCCAGACGCTGTTGATTGAGTTCCTTCTGACGCCGCCGGCGGGGAATGTCGGCATACTCGTCGCCGGTGTTTCCGACTTCGGCGTATCGCGCGGAGTATCGGACCTCGGAGCGGTCAATCAGGCCGGATTCGTGAACCGCTTTATGGCGGATGGAATTGTCAAGCGATTTAACTGGGCGGGCGCCAGTTCGTGGGAAGAAGACTTCAAGCAGCCCCCGGCCGGAACGGACACAACCTATGTGGATAATGCGGATATTGTCTTCTACATCGGTCACGGATATGGCGGTGGGTTTACGTTTGAAACCCTCCATGACGACAAGAATCTGACGACCTCCGATGCCCCCGGCGCCTGGGGCAACAACGATCTGGAATGGTTGTCGTTGCTATCCTGCCAGGTTCTGACGGGAACCTACGACAGCAAGAGCTGGGCGACGCGGTGGGGTCCCGCATTTGACGGCCTGCACCTTCTGCTGGGCTTCCAGACCAACGCCTATGACTGGGGCGGGTTCGGCGGACGGTTCGCCGACTGGACGCTCGGGCGCAATCTCGGACTCTTCAAGTTACCCCCCCTGCCGATTCGCGCCGCATGGTTCCAGGCCAAGGCCGAACAACAGCCCGCTTCCGTTGAAGCCGTCGTAATGGGCGTGGTCGGACCGGGCAATGTCCTGGGAGGTTACAATGACTACTTCTGGGGCAAAGGACCCGTCAGTTGCGACCTGCGGGGAAGCAACAAACGTGGATATTGGAGAATCGTGTACAAGTAAATCGTTCTTTTCCCTCAGGACGATCAAGCGAGCGGGCAAAGGCCGACGGTCTTTGCCCGCCGTATTTACTATTTGTAATGGAACTGGATTATCCTAATGATGGCGATCGAATTTCATCCAGTTATCCGAAATCACCACCCACTGTTCAGTCCCTATTCATTTCAGATACAATACCTCAATCCGCAGGGATATTGCATCGATCTTCAAATGGATTGCCGCAGAGCATCCAGGTTTCCGAAAACAGCGCCAAATCCTCCAGCGTTACATAACAGTCGTGATTCAAGTCGCCCGCCATTACCCGTTGGCAGACAAAGATCGTGAATGTTTCCTCGCTTATCATCTGGGAATAACCATTTACACGGCTGACGAATATCCGGCATTGGTCCGAATTCACCGAAGGGACTACCCAGCGGTATTTTCCCGTGTTAGAGACGATCCCGATCGGATACAAGGATTCCCCCAAATCCGGTGAGTAGTCCAGCCGGATACTGGCCGCTTGGAATCGACAGGCCGGCCATTCGATCGTCTGAGTTGTTCCGGCCAGCCACTGTTCTCCTCCTCTGGGCAAAACCGGCTTTGAATCATCGAGGATCGTAACCTTCACATTGTCGATCATCCCTTCGCTCACGGCCGAAGGATTGACCCCGGTATAAGGTGGACGGACGCCCTCCCGTGTCCCACCGAGGAATTGCAGCGGATTCGTGAATCCACCCGGGATCGAAACACTGGCCGACCAAACCAGTTCGCTTGTGCGGCGGAGGCGGAGTTCGTAGCCAACCTGCTTGGATGGTGCATCATAAGTGATTCGGCACGAATACCTTCGATTCAATTCGACGATCCCGCCGGGTGTGCTCGCGCCATTCGAGCCCTCGGCGCCGAAGACATAGAGGGTGGTAATCAGGCCGCGGTCCACAAAGGCAAAATCCGCCCAGATATTTTGCCCGCCGAACATCTGCCGGGTCTCGTCGAACAGGCCGAAGGTGAATCCCGCCGACCAGTCCAGCCGGGTCAAGTAAAGATCCCACTCAATGATAAAGCTGCTGTTGCCGAGCCGCAACTCCGTACCGTAATAACGGTTTTTTGGAGTATAGGGTTCGGGCTGTGTATTAGATCCGCGGAAACGATAGGCCTGGATGGCCGGGTCCCAATAAAAATTCTCCGGCTGATCCGTTATCCATCCGGGATCGACGGAAAAATCGGCCTCATAGAGAACCTTCGTGCAATCGGCCGGAAGAGCCGTCAACATCCTGCCCACATGCGAAGTGGCCGTACCTTCGTAGTTCTGGCCGCCGACGATATACACCCAGCCCGTCTTCGAAACCACAGAACCCGCGCCGACACGACCTTCATAAAGATACGGGTACTGGTTTGAATCGCGCTGCCAAGTGTCGATTGACGGATCATACACGGTGGTGTCATTCAACATTCCGTTGTTCCAGCCGCCGACAACCCATATCTTCCCACCCAGAAGAAAACAGGCACACGAGGCATGGGGGTAATCCAGAACCTCATAGCTCCCTGATTTCTGCAATCGTTCCCAGGTATCCGTGGCCGGATCGTATCGTTCCGCAGTGGCGAAATCGACAATTCCATTGGAGCCGCCAATCGCATAAATGCGCCCCTGATCGTCGATGGAATAACCCATCCCATATTTGGGCTGATGCATACTGGCTATGGAGGTCCATTGACCGGTTTGGGGATCATATTTTTCGGCCGTACCCAGCGTCCCGATGCCGTCGCCGCCGCCGAATATGTAGATCGTATCAGATCTGTCAATGACGGCCCCCATATAACACCGGGGAGTTTTAAGTTTTGCGGTCTGGATTTGCCAGCCGGCATCGGGATTCGATGGATTATACACGGCGACCGTATCGGTAATTGTTGTCGGTCCGGAAGACCCTCCGATCACCCAGATTCGCCCTTTTGAATCGGTAACGGCTCGAGCGGACGATCGCAATTCCAGCAGATCGGGCAAAGCATTGGGAATCCAGGTCTGCGAACTTTCATCGAAGGCCTCCACCGATTTCAGAAGATTGCCCGGCCCTTCCCATCCCCCGATGGCATAAATCCGCCCATCCTTGCCAAGTGTGGCCGCTACCTCATGCCGGGGAACGTTTAAATCCGGCGCGGGCTCCCAGACCAGACCCTGCCCATAGACGAAGGAACCCAACGCGGACAAATACAGGATATGCGTAAGGATATTATACATATACAACCTCCGGAATTTCAGATGATCAGGATGTCGCATTCCCGTTCTTTGAGGGGCGTTTAGAAGCATTTTGTTCCCCGACCGGTTAGCGAATCAAGAGTACCTCGCCCCATCCATAATAGAGAGTATCGTGGAACCTCTCACGTATCAAGGATAATAAAAAATACTGTAAATCGTCGCTATTACGAGATTTATATCACAGAGAGTGCGCGTTTTTAGGTTACGTCTGCTGCCGGGTTTCCAGGCTATCCCCGACGACCTGAGCGTATTTGGCAGATGGTCGTCAGTCCCTGATTAGATGGGAATGGATTTCCATTCGTTGCGGCCGTTCCGAGGGTTCGATCCGAAACAGGTTGATAAAGGTGTTTACGGTCAGGGAATCCTCATCGATGGCAAACCAGAATTCTTCCTTGATCGGTTCATCGACCGATTGGACTTCTACCAGATCGACCCTCGGGATGCCATCATACGTTTTGGTTCTCTTTTTGAATTCAACAATCATTGTCTTCGTCCTTTTGATTTTGATTCAAATTTTATGTACATAGTCTATGGTCATCGTGCCGCTGGGTCAAGTATTGGGCCGGATAACCGCACATGGCATGTGGCCCTGTATCATCCACCTCGCTTGTGAGGGGCTGCCACCCATTGGTAGGGGCGGATGGCATCCGCCCTTTTGTGATTTATCGCACAATCCAATGGGACACACGCCGTGTGCCCCTACGCAAACCGGGACGGTTTCATTCGGTTGCGGGGGAATTGACTGCCTGATTTTCGGGGGTGGGCTTTCATTGGATGGGCCGATCGGGTATGATGTTCGGCCAATGATCCGGGGCGTTCCCGGTCGATGGAAGGCCAGCGATGAAACACAAGACGAAGCACGCGGCGCGGGGAATGCCCAAGGGGCTGGAGATCCTCTACGAGGATGACGATCTGCTGGTGGTCAATAAGCCGGCGGGACTGCTGGCGGTGGGCACGCCCAGCCAGCGGACGCGGACGGCGTATTACCTGCTGACGGATTACGTCCGCAAGGGCAATCCGAAGTCGCGCAATCGAATCTTCATCGTGCACCGGCTGGACCAGTGGACGTCGGGCGTGCTGCTCTTCGCCAGGAGCGAGGAGGTCAAGGAACGGCTGCAGGACGACTGGGGGCACGTCCGGAAAACCTACGCGGCCGTGGTGCATGGACACCCGGCGCAAAAGAGCGGCACGATCACATCCTATCTGGCGGAGAACAAGGGGCTTAAGGTCTATTCAACGGATGACCCGAAAAAAGGCAAGCTGTCGAAGACGGCATACAAGGTGATCAAGGAGACGCGGCGGCTGAGTCTGCTGGAGATCGACCTCCTGACCGGCCGCAAGAACCAGATCCGCGTACACCTGGCCGACCTGGGGCATCCGATCGTGGGCGACCGCAAGTACGGCTATCCCCATGACGGGTATCGGCGGCTTGCGCTGCATGCGCGATCGATCCGGTTCGAGCACCCGACGACGAATAAGCCCATGTCATTCGACGTCAGGATGCCGGGATATTTGCGGCAATTGCTCGAGGACGACAAAAAGCCGTGAATATGAATTATTCCCTCATGTTTATCCACATCTCCGGAACGAGATATGCAAACCAAGACCTTCAAGAGTGAGTTGCTTCTTCTGCTGGCGGCGCTGATCTGGGGGACGACGTTCGTCGCGCAGCGGCTGGCGATGGAACATATCGGGCCGTTTGTGTTCAACGCCTGCCGGTTCGGAGTGGGAGGGTTGGTGCTGGTACCGTGGATGTGGCGGATACGCCGGGTGAGTCTCGAAAAAACCAAGACGGGTCGATGGAATTCGCCGCTGGTCGGCGGGATTCTTGTGGGCGTGTTTTTATTCGCGGGGGCGACGTTTCAACAAAAGGGGCTCGTATCCACGACCGCGGGAAAGGGCGGATTTATCACGGGGATGTATGTGGTGCTTGTGCCGCTGATGGGCTTGTTCTGGGGGCACCGGATCACGGCGGGGATCGGCGCGGGGACGGCGCTGGCGGTGATCGGTTTGTATTTTTTGTCGATCACGGAGAATGTGACGATTGAGAAGGGAGATTTGCTGGTTTTGATCGGGACGGTTTTCTGGGCGATTCACGTGCTGGCCGTCGGGCATTATGCGCGGAGGGTTCATGCGTTGTTTATCGCGGCGATACAGTGTTTTGTGTGTTCGCTGCTCAGTTGGATCGCGGCGTTTGTTTACGAGCCGATCGATGCGGCCGGGATTCTTGCGGCGGCGGAACCGATTCTGTACGCGGGCGTTTTTTCGGCGGCGGTGGCGTTTTCGATTCAGGTGTTCGGACAGCGGACCTGTCCGCCGGCCCCGGCGTCGATCATCATGAGCATGGAGACGGTCTTTGCGGCTCTGGCGGGCTGGATCATTCTCGGCGAGCGGCTCAGTTCGCGGAATCTTCTGGGCTGCGCCCTGATGCTGGCGGGGATGCTGATCGTGCAGTTGGCCCCGCTGAGACATCGATCACAGCCGGTTCAATCTGAACCCATTCGAACCGAATGAAAACCCATGCCGCTCGAAGGATCTGGATTCCGGTTTTCGCCGGATTACCAACCGCACGGTTTTCATTCCGTTGGAATCAATAAAGAAAGGGGACGGATGTAGGAATCCTATCCGCCCCTGCCAATTCTCCCCTCACAGGAGAAAAACGAATTATTGATTCGATTCCATTCGATCAGGATCGATCTCCATCAATTTATGGATTACAGAATAACGGATTCCTGTGACTGCATTTGAGCCAGTCGGCGGCGAGCACGGCCACGTCTTCGATATTGACGTTACAATCCCCGTTGAGGTCGCCGGGCATTTGCGGATCGCACAGGGCAACGATCTTCAGAACGACGCCGCCGGTTCCGTATGGACCAAGATTCGAACTGGCCAGGACATAGAGTTCACCCGAACGGTCGCGCGCCATGCCTTTGACAAACAGGTTGAGCGGACGATCGTCGGCGCCGATGGTCAGCTCCTGAATATGTCCGGTGGCCATATCGGCTACGAAGAGGCGGCCGGTGGGTGTGGTGAACGACGTCGCGAAATCGCCAAAGACATACAGGTTTCGCAGAACATCCACGGTTTCGCCGCGATACACAAATCCGCCGAGAATGGCGATTCCCTCATCGTGATCGTACTGGACGACGGGATCGATCAAACCCGGAGGCAGCGCGCCGAGGAAGTCGGAGACTTGCCCGCTGGACGGCAGGAATCGGAAGGTCCCTTCTTTGAGGTTCCAGCCGTAATTTCCTCCGAGACGCACGATATCGACTTCTTCGATGTTGTTCTGACCGACATCGCCGACGATGAGACGGCCGTCAATATCGAATCCGAAACTATACGGGTTGCGGAAGCCAACGGCGAAAATTTCATCGATGCCGTCTTTTCCGATAAAGGGATTATCAAAGGGAATCCGATAGCGTGAACTGGCCGATACGGGATTGATGCTGCCGGGGGTCAATGCGGGGTCGATGGGATCGATTCGGAGAATGCTGCCGTGGACGGTATTGATATTCTGGCCGTTGCCGGTGGGGCCGTGGCCGTTGCCCACATCGTTGGCTCCGCCGCCATCGCCCAGAGCGATATACAGATAACCATCCGGACCGAAGGCCATCGGGCCGCCGTTGTGATTGAATTGCGGCTGATCGATCCGGGTAAGCTGACGACGAGTCGCGGGATCCACGCGATTGGGATTGGCCGGATCGATGGACCATTCGGCGATGACGCTGTCGTGGTTAAAGGTTGCCCCTGGCGGCAGAGGGAAGGAGGTGAATGCGGCGCCGGGTGAATATGGTTCGCTGGTGTAGGTGTAGATTTTTCGATATCCCGGCTTGGCCGGATCGGCAAAATCGGGATGGATGGCCATGCCCAGGAGGCCGCGTTCGTCGTAATCGTTTTCGTCATGGCTTCCGATAATGCCAAGAGGACTGACCAGGCGCGCGGAGACATCCAGGAGAGGTTCAGGAAGGAGTTGACCGTTCTGAAAGACGTAGATCAGGCCGCTTTGATCGAGAACGAACAATCGCCCAGACCCATCCGGGGGTTCTTCCATTCGCAGAGGAGCCGGAATGCCGGTGATCATCGGCGTCAGTTCAATCCGGAAGGAGGTTTTGGCGATCGGGCCGGGAATCGGATCGTTTATCGGATCGCCGAGAACGATCAGATTACCTCGCATTGTGGATGCATGCGCCGCACAACGGTAACCGGGAACTCGATTGCCGACGACCATGGCGTCGAATAACGCACGAGTCATCGTGAACCGGGCCACGCCGCCTCCGAGATCCTGCCATGCAATGGCCGGATCGCTTTCGAGAGTACCGGTTACGCCCGGAGCCGCAGACAATAAAACGATGTCCTGGGCCGAGGTTGCTGCCTTGGCAAGAATATCGAGGGGATGGGCGGAAAAATTCACCACGGTTACTTCATAGCGTTTGCCGATCAACAGGTTCAAATCCGGATTCGATGCCCCCACCGTACCCAGATTGGCCTGAGCCGGGGAATACGAATTGAGAAGATAAGCGGTTAAACCGGAATCTCCAAAGATCCATGAAACATCGCCTGGCTGGCCGAAAGACAACCCCGCAAGAAAAAATGCCGTTACACCTGAGAAAAACAACTGTTTTTTCATGATCTTACCCTCATCTTACCCTCTGCCTCGTTGGGTTATGTATTTCTTTATTCCCTATCTATGCTCGTTTGCCGTTCACCGCGCATCCGATTTTCTTTCATTCTGATCATACTGTTCGGTGAAAAAAATGTTTTTCAGGAAATTACCTATTATTGAGAATTTATTCCTTACCTTATACTGCGTACAATAAGAAGGTACCAAAGGATAGCAACGGGAAAAGCGGACTGAAACGGTCCTGAATGATAGAGGAACAATCATGACGCCACGTGAACGCGTATTGACCGCCTTGAATCATCGGCAGCCGGATTGCGTACCGATTGATTTGTCGGCGCATCGTTCGAGCGGCATCTCGGCGATTGCGTATCCGAAACTGCGCCGCCATCTGGGACTGCCCGAACGGCCGGTCCGGGTGTATGACATGATCCAACAACTGGCGATTGTGGATACCGATGTGCTGGACCGGTTCGGGATCGATACCATCGAGATGGGTCGCGGTTTTCTGACGAACGATCGCGACTGGAAGGACTGGGTTCTCCCCAATGGGACTCCGTGCCGGATTCCGTATTATGTCAACGTTCGAAAAGAAGGACCGCACTGGCTGATCTGTTCGGATTCGGGTGTGCCGCTGGGGATTCAGAAAAAGGGATGCCTGTATTTCGAGCAGATTTATTTTCCGCGAATGGAGCGGCCTTTCGAGAATGATGATTTTTCGGATCTGGAAGAAAGTCTCGGCATGAACCAATGGAGCGTTCCTCACCCGGGCGCGCATCTGCCGTTGCATACGGAGGGATTGGCGGAGATGGCTCGGTGTGCCGAGCGGCTTCGCGACTCGACCGACCGCGCGATCGTTGGTCTGTTCGGCGGCAACATGTTTGAAACGCCTCAGATGCTGTATCGGATGGACAATTACCTGATGTATATGGGATTGTATCCGGAAGCGACGCTGCGATTGTCGGAGGCGCTGTGTTCGATCTATCTGGCCCGGCTGGAAACATGGCTCGGCGCGGTCGGCCCGTATATCGACGTGATTCTCTTCGGCGACGACCTCGGATGCCAAAACGGGCCGCTGTTGTCGCCGGAGATGTACCGCCGTTATTACAAGCCGTTCCATCGGAGGATGTGGAAGCGCGCAAAGGAACTGGCCGATGTCAAGGTCATGCTTCACTGCTGCGGCGGCGTGTATGAGTTACTGGATGATTTGATTGATGCGGGTCTGGATGCGATCAATCCCGTGCAGATTTCCTGCTCGAGGATGGACCCCAAAGGTCTCAAGTCCCGCTTTGGAGATCGGTTGACGTTCTGGGGCGGCGGCTGCGATACGCAATCGATCCTTCCGGAAACGACGCCCGACGACGTGGCGCGACACGTCCGAAAACAGGTCGGCATTTTCAATCCCGGCGGAGGATTTGTCTTCCAGCAGGTTCACAATATTCAGGCCGATATTCCGCCGGAAAATATCGTCGCCATGTTCGATGCGATACGGTCATAAAAGTCGGCACGAGAGACGGAAGGGTCCCCGGAGGAGTTCGATTATCTTCCGGTAAAAAGTGCGGCGATGATCTCCGCCAGTTTGACATAAGCGTTTCCCCATGCGCCTTGGCGGAAAAACTGTGTGGGGACATTGGGACTGCCGATAAACGGCCGCAGAATCCAACCCATCTGGATTCCAAGGAAGGCATAAATGACTAACCAGCTCCGGATCAGCAATACATGGCGCGGATTTTTTTTAATCAGCGGTCTCGACAGATTCCTCAGGATGATCTGGGCCAATATACTGGATAATCCAAACATGGCGCCGTTAAAAAGAATGGCGGCTTGGTAATTTTCGCAGGAGACATACCAGAAAAGCGTGACCGGGCTCAGCGAGGCCAGGATCACCGTCAGCCCGGCCTGGGTTGCGACCAACGTACGAACCGATTGAGAAAAATCCTCACGCAATCCCAGAAGCGAATTCAGAACGAAATAGAACGGCAATCCCAATCCAAACGAGGCCAACAATAGCCAAGGTACCTTGATCGCCGAATACAGGACCTGGAGCCAATGGTGGCCATACAATGCCGAATACAAACCCATCACGGCTCCGTAGAGAAAGCCGGCCAGAAACAATACCCAAAGCAATTGCGTCAACCGACGGGGGCCGGTCTGTTCCCGGATTACCCAGGGCCTGGCGTGAAGGATGTCATCGGCCCATGTATGAAGCATGATGATTTTCCGCAAGAATCAGTTGAACAGTTTGTTGAGGGCGCCCATCACGGCCAGAAAGAAATTACTTTCCCGCTGACGAATCCACTCGAAGGGGATCGCGGAACTTCCGATGAACGGGCGAAGAACCCAGCTCATCTGGGCGCCGACCAGTGCAAAGACAAAGGTCCAGATAGTAAAGACCGTTTTGGCTTTGGCATGGGTTGGAGATAATCGTTCCAGGGGACCCGGAGCCACGGCGGGCAAAGCCCCCGGACTCTGGAGAGGACTGGTCGGAGCCGCCGGAGGCGGGGGAGATACGGGGGTGAGAAAACGGATGTCAGCTCCAAGCTGGATCCATAGGATTCGGTTCAGCGTTCGCAGCAGAAACGTCAGGCCTAACAGTCCGGAGATTCCGCATGTGGCCACATTCAACAACTGCATGAAAGGATAGCTGGTCGTGCATAGAGAAAAGAAGACCACGATCGGACCCAGGGATGCCAATACCGCGAGCAAAACGCCCATGCAGGCAACGAGGATTCGAAGGACGGATTGAAGCGTCAATCGCGATCCGGATAATGCATTGAATACATACAGAGAGGGAAACGTGACGCACAGGGTCAGCACAAACAGAAGCGGCATTTTGATGGTACTGGCCAGAGTCTGCATCCATGCGTCTTGGATCGTGATGACGGCTCTGGCATCCAAAGGATGGAGAAGGTTGAACGATCCGATGCAAGCCCCGTACAACATGCTGAGTAAAATCAGAAGGATACCTACTCCGAAAACGGGTAACGGAAACTGGCCGTCCTGAAGATTCGACACATCGGTCGCATCTCCCCGAAGAATCTGATCCAACTGCTTCAACCATTTTCGCATACATTACCTCCTGTTCGATGTGATTTTCGGCAATATACGATGGAATAGCACTGGTTTCAAGAAAATTCCGGGACGGTTGTCAAAGGAAATCCCCTTGAAGGAAAGGGGGACTCCTTTGAGTGAATCAGGGTAGGTGGGGAAATCGCTTCAATAGAAATCCATTTTGTTTCAACAGAATGCACTCGGTGAAATACCCTTATCGAATCCACCATGCCAAAAGAACATGTGCCCGAATACACAAAGATCCGGAAAATGAATACGAAACTGGATTCGAATGATCCGCGCCGGCATGTCTTCCGATACGATAAACACATGCCGGATACTGCCCAATCTGCGCCCATTCGCGCAATCTGCGTATTCTCCTTCCCGGAACCCGCAAGGGGCGCAACAATATTAGCCGGGCGGCGTCAATACCCGGAACGCGATCTCCTTATATCCGTTTACCCCGCGAGAGCGAAATGTCGTTAGCCCATAGCGCAAGCTATGAGAATAAAATCATGTTCACCCTATTGAGCCCCGCAAGGGGCGCAACAATATTAGCCGGGGGTGTCAACCCCCGGTGGTTTGCGCCCCCAACCTTTAAGCCCTGAAAGGGCGACAGAATCATAACGGTTTCGAATTTCGGATTTCGTGCTGAGAATTTTCCAGATGTAGCCCAACCGTCCCGCTTGAGTTTATCTATGCTCAAGCGGGACGCTTGATCTACATCTTTCCAGAACTCCGCAGGAACTCAATCCGATTATGAATTTTAATATGTCATTTTGATTTTTGAATTTCAATCTTCTATATTATTCCCAGATTAACATTCTTGTCGAGCAATAGATTATCTATATTACTTTTTCAAAATATTTTTCTCCGATTTTTCGAGGATGCCCAAAAATCCGCCTATCCGTCGATATATCCCACTAACAATCTATGCTAAACGCAATCCCAGTATTCACAACAATTTATACAAATTGTAAATAGATAATAGTAGATTGAAAATAGTAACATAGGACAATTTGTGCAACAGGGTTTTGTCACTTTCTTGCTGGTACCCAAAAACGATTATTCCTTATCCCATAACGACTTACGATTCTGGACATCTTTTGTCTTGGGACACTTTACGCAACAGCGTTCTAACTAAAGGAGGGCTACATGTTTTTGCGTTGGGCCACATGTTTTTGCGTTGGGCCACATGTTTTTGTGTAGGGGCACATGTTTTTGTGT
>CAYLSB010000011.1:0-80851 GCA_964386005.1 uncultured Pirellulales bacterium
TAGTCCGTTGACGGGCAATCTCAAAGATGTTTCAATCCACGCCCCCGCGCGGGGGGCGACCAAATAAAACGAGGTTGATTATGGTCAAGATATGGTTTCAATCCACGCCCCCGCGCGGGGGGCGACCGTCCTACTTATATCTTTAATATCATCAACGACTTACGAATTCGCAATCGCGAACTCATTTCGATCCACTCGAAAATCCGTTCGATCCAATTCCTTAATGTCCGTATGTACTTTTTAATGAACGATTTATCTCAATCGCGAACCTTCCCGAATATCTATGATTGCTTAAGGTTCGCGGAGTATTATTTACGCGATCAAGGGCCCTTGTGGATCATACGATGGTATGGCTCCAACGTGTTCAACGCGCCTCTTCCAATTGCTTCCAAGAAAATAAAACCGGAGACTGTCTATCTGGGGATCAATTGTATCAGTCAGCTTCTGTCGCATCTCAACCCACTGGGCCGGATCTACGAGGCATTCGAAAACGGATTTCTGAACTCGCTGGCCGCGATTCTCGCAAATCTTCGCCACGTGCCGGAGCCGCTTCTGCGATTGCGGTGTTTCGGTATTGACATCATAGGTGATCAAAACCATCATCGAGTTATCTCCACAAAAATGGCGGATATCCTTCCAGGTCGCCCCGAAGAAATCGAGCCATCAGCATGGCTTGCACAAACGGCAACAGTCCAACCAGCATTTTCTCCTGTAGGAAGGGATGGGTTGTTTCTTCCTGTTTTCGCTTTTGCCATGCAATCAGTACTGCCTTACGGGTTTCGTCGTCCATCATGACGGCACCGGATTCGGTGGTTTGAAAGCCGTCGGGTTTTATCTGTTGGCGATTGATCAGCGAAAGTGCCAAGCGATCAGCCAGATATGCCCGGAATTCCTCCATGATATCCAGAGCCAATCCCGGCCGGCCGGGACGGTCGCGGTGAAGAAAGCCGACGGCCGGATCAAGGCCA
Organism: uncultured Pirellulales bacterium; assembly: GCA_964386005.1. Taxonomy (GTDB): domain Bacteria; phylum Planctomycetota; class Phycisphaerae; order Sedimentisphaerales; family Anaerohalosphaeraceae; genus FEN-1350. Next base: position 969 of record CAYLSB010000011.1, read on the forward strand.
ACCGATTCGAGGGCCGCCTGGACATCATGAACCAGAAGCGTATAGAGAAATGACAACAGAGCATTGGTATTATCCAGCGGTGGCCGACGGCTTCGCTGATGGAAATAGAAGGCATCCTTGTTGGCTGTGATCAGATTGTCGAAGCAACCAAAGTAATTATTGGCGGAGATTCCCTCGATTCCTCGAATGCCGTCCAGATCCATCGGCCGTTTCAACTCTTCCAGATTTTGCCCAAGATCGGAAATTGCCTTTTCGATTTTCTCTTTGCCTTCTGTGTCGGGCCTGTCCCGTAGGGCACGCAATAGTACAACCCGGCTGTTGGCGATTTTGGCCATGACAATGGAACGCGCGATCGACGCGCTTTCCTCCAGATCGTACGAGCGGCGGTACTGTTCCTTGCGGAGCAGGACATTACCGCAGACCGGACCATAGACGCGGGCGAGGAAGCGGCCGTGCTCAGTCAGAAACGACAGGGCGACATTCTGTTCACCGCACATGCCCATAAGAAACGGACTGCAAGTTACATTCCCAAAGCATACAATACCACCGAGAGTATGGATCGGGACCCTTAGCTTGGTTTGCTGTTCATGGAGAACTTCAACCGTATCGCCGTTCTTCGACAGATAAGCCCCCTGCGTGGTGACGAATAGAGTGTTAAGAAGTTGTTTCATGGTGCGACTTCCCCTGAAGGTAACTCGAAGGACTTGTCAAGATACAGATCGATTTTCTTTTTCAGGCCGGTCGTTTTTGGCATACACTGATGAACGAGGGAGCAGTTGTCGCACTTCTTTTCGTAACGGGCTTTCGGGGTGATTCGCTTGTCGAACAGGTCATGGAGCCGAGTGGCGGCGTCTTCGGTTTGAGATCGCAGATCATCGGAGAAAGCGATTTCCTGGCGCCGACGCGGCTGGCCATAGAAGAATGCCCCCTGAGGGATCGAACAGCGGAGCATCTCTTCCAGGCACAGGGCCTGGGCGCAGAGTTGGATCTGGTCGCAACGGTTTGGTTTCGGCTTGCCGCGTTTGTATTCGACCGGGAATGGCCGCCAGAGGCCGCGAGTACCGGCCAGTTCGATGCCCATATCGGACTGATGGAACTCGACGACATCCGCCTGACCAATCAGGCCGAGCCGGAAGGAATGAATACGCAGGCCGCGGACGATCCGGACGCCGGGACGGTTTTCATCGTCGGCTTCATGAACCCGCTCGTGCAGAATTCGTCCCTCGGCCGTTAGGCGGTTCTCGTCCCAGACCTGTTCGAGATGAATCAGCCCACACTGCCGGGGGCAGAATGCATAGTGCTGCAGGGCGGACAACGGGATGAAGTCGGACTCGGAAAACATCAGAAGCCGTTCCAAATCGCTCGTAATGGCCGATGCACATCAATTCCATTATCCTTTAAGGCTGGCGACTTGTCCTCCACTTCAACAATGAATCTTGTAGAGAAGTCCGGCATTCCGCAGTCTTCATTGAGGTCGGCTTCAGCCTCGTTAGTCGGCTGTTTCTCAAGTACCTTCTTAAGCACTGCGCGGCTAAGAAGCTTGTGCGATGGCGCACTGCCCCGCTCATTCGGATGAACAAAGACAACAAGCTCCTGCGTAGCCATCTCACCCTTTGATGCCGATGCAGCTTCCTGGAACATGTTGGCCACTGCAACCCAGAATCGCGCAAGGTCATCGCTGGTTACGCCCGTCTGCTTTCCAAGCATGGCGTTGAAATAGCCGTGTTGGCGATAAGCGGCATAGTTGAGCCACGGCTTTCGTCCGAATTCTGTCTTCTTCTTCAACCAGTCAGATGCCTTCGTGATAGCACATCGAGTGATTGCCGCATCCCAAGGGAGAATCTCAGCAGTAGAACGTCCGAATGTAAGTTGCATAGGCCCGCGTATCTGCCCTGCGTTCGTGCCAGCGGTCAGAACCGCGCCGAAGAGCCGGATGTCGTCATACAACTCGCACATCTTTGCCTTAACTGCCTCGCGAGCGTCGCGCTCCTTGGCCCCGGCTTTCTTTTGCTTCTTCGCCTTTGCCAATAATTTCGCAAGCTGCGTAACTTGTGTTTCGAATTCCAGTTTCTCCTCACCGACCGACAGCAACTCTTTGAAGTCCTTATCCGACTTAGCCTCGCCAAGGAAGGTAAGAGTCCCACTCTCTGCATCAAATTCAAGACCGTCCACTTCAGTATCCGCCAGCCAGTCGCGAAAGGTGGCCGGTTCTTCAGCCGCACCCTGTGGTCTACTGTCTCGGTTCGCTTCAGGCACGGCTATCAGAGCATTAAATGCAGCATCGTCAGGTTTGAGTTCAACCATGAGAGCTTTAACGGACTCGGCCGCTTCCTGCTTCTGTTCTTTGTCCTCAGGCTTCGACTTTGTGTCAGCTTGTGCTTCGTAATCTTGAACCTTGCGAGCCGCGTCGAAATAGAGAGTGTTAAGGGCCGCCTGGCTCTGGATATAGATCGGACGCCCTAGCACGGCGGAGAGGTAGTCGCGTATCTTTCTCTTTATACAAACATCGGTGACAAACCCGTGGCGAGTCTGTGGATCAACGCGTGGGAGATTACCTGCATCTGGGTCACCATTCGGATTGCCGTTCTTGACATCAAAGAATAGGACAAAATCCATTCTCCGATTCGGATCACAGTATGGCTGACTCTTGATTTCCTCAACGAGTTGTTTGATGTCCCTCATTTCCTGTCTCCTTATGCTTTGGGTGGGTTGAATTCTGTTCTCTGATGGTAGAAGCCTAGTGCAAACTGGGCTTGTTCTTCCGCCGTCAGCGGCGGTGGGAATCCGCCCGCATCGTCAATGAGACTGCAAATCTCCGCCATAAGTTCGCTGATGTTGACCTTTCCGGAGGATCTTGTTGAGAAGACCTCCTTATTCTCACGGCGAAGCTTTGACAAGTGGGCCTTCGTTGTCATATTCATGAGGTTTGCAAATACCGTGGTCGGTGCCGTAGATGCCGCACCATAGAAACGGTCCACGAGTGTCGCATTGACGCCGCGTCCAGACGACGATGCCCTTCGCTGGATTGCTTCCAGTACCGCAAGCAGTTGTCCGCACCTGTAGGGTGCTTTGTTCTTGTATTCAGACACCGTGTCATGTTCAGTGCTTGACTGTTCCATAGCCATCTTCTCCTGTTCGGGTTTGTTGTATGTAAGGACCAGTTTCATGGCCGCAGCCATTGCCATGCGTCGCAACATCTGCCGTTCATTCTGCTCTTTGTTGTCGGCGGGGGGGTCCGGCACTCGGAAACATCGGATGGCCCTCGTGAGCAAAGTCATGGGCGGCCGGTCACCAGCGTAAATACATCGAACTATCTTCCTCATCATGTCCGGTCCCATTTGCGGAAGGCGGGGCCTTTCATCCCTCTGGTTCCTTGAACTTGTGTAGGACTGCAAAGACTCCAGCATTGACCTCAGTGGCGGATACCAGATACCCCGCCCGTCTGGGTGGGCTATACGAAGCGCCTTTCCATAATTGGCAATATTTGTTCTCGTCTGTGTAACATCGTGCTCAAGCCATTCACGGACAACGAGGCGGCTCTTGTTCGGCGACAGGACAGCCAGATAGAATCTGTTCGCCACAAGGCCAGAGGCCCCGCCCCCTACGAATGGACTCTCCATAAGTGTCCGTATCTGGTGCGTCTCCGGAGGGGGTGCGTTCTTCGACATGTCAATCTCATCCAAGGGGATCTTTACCAAGTCCTCCAGTGAGATAGTTCTGTGCTCCTCTGCCAATTCTACCGGCACCCTTGTCCAGAACACAGCTATCTGATTTCTCAACGGCTGCTTGCCCTTGCCCTTACTGTCATCCCGTGCTAAGATGACAGCGTGCCTGCCAGATGGCTTTTCCTTTTTGTCATCATCGGGATTAGGGTCAAGCTTTAGAAGATATTGCAGAACCTGGTCTGCAACACTTGCACATGCAAAACAGATTGGGGCACTTGAAGCCTGCTTCTTGTCCCCCTTTTCTGCCGCAGTCCCCTTTCCGCTCGATTCGAATGCATCCTTATTGAACGATGAGACCTGAACCTGATAGCCAAAGAGCTTTGCCCTGAAGGGAAGGATTCGCAAAATGGCCTTTTTCTGCCCACAAAGAACGCACACCTGTTCCTCGTTCTTGAGCCGGGTTTCAACATACTTCTCCCAGTATTTCTGAACGTCTTTATCGTCGGTTAGCCATGCAGTATTAGCGCCCACCTGAAATGTGACTAAGTCCCCACTCTTGGGCTTCTTTCCTGAAGGCCAAGGTATTTCCGCCGCATTCTTCATTCCGGCAAGGAAGTTTAAAACCCCACTGATGGAGTTGGCCACCTCCTTAGAGGAGCACTCCTTCTTCAATCCCTTCAGAAGGTTAACAAACGCCTCGTGCTCTTGCTGAGCGATTTTGGCTGAGTTACCTTGTTTCTCGTCGTCAGGGATGCCAAGTGCATATGACAATTTGTCCACAAGGAGAGAAGGGCTGACCTTACCGGAAGTCCTATCGGCTGGCGTTGCCGGAGCCTGTCTCATATCCTTGAGACCAATCGTTGGCGGCTTTCCATCGACATCAATCACCCATACCTGTGCCTTCGGTCTCCGGTAGCCAGCGGGCAGCAGGTCAGTTTTGAAGCGTTCTGAAGATAGAATCATCGCATTAAGAAATCCCATGACGGCCCTCCAGTCTGTCAAGTTCGTTGTACCTGTCCTGTGGCACAGTCATCCATCCGTGGTCTACCTTTGCGCCAAAGAACAACCGCTTACTGTATCCTCTGGCAACGCGAGGTTTCTCGGCCTCGGCTTCCTGCCGCCAGAATTCCAAGCGGTCCTCAGGATGTTTCCTGTACCATGCGTCATCTTCGATGTATGCTGTGTCAAAGAGCATGTTACCAATATCAAATTTCAGATTCGGGTCTGGTTCATCGCCACCATCGACGGCCAGTTCAAAATCAGCGGCAAATTCGCGGCACCCCAGATAGGGCTTGTGGAAGTACTGTCCCCGCTCCACTTTGCGGTGGAAACAGTCCAGATGCTTGCCGAGGGTCTGCGGCTCCTGTCCGGGTCGCAGGTCGAGCCATCCCTTAATGCGATAGGCAACATCTTGCAGGATGAGACTTGTGCGTTGCTGGCGGTCATCCTCTACGGCAAGGTAATGCTCAAATGCTTTCTCTTTCTTTGTCGGCTCTGTCTGTCGCGATGATATCTCATTCCGAAGCAGTGACATCTGCGTGCCAAGCTTGAGGATGCCTATTGAGCAGATACGATATCGAAACTGTGGCTTCCAGTAGATGGCCTCCAGCACGCCTCTTGCCGCGGACGGCGTAATGACAGGATAGCTTTGACGCTCTACTTTGGACTCTGGAGCGGTGAAACAGGCGTAATCGCCCCATACTTTGACATCGACAACATTTGTCATAGAACCTCCTTAATGAATCAAGTCTGCCGGATCAAGAAATGGTCCGACAAGACCCCGATGAGTTTCCACATCATACTTTCCTATCCAACGGTAGAAATGCCCTGTGACCGGCTCCAGCCAGCTTTGGAGGCTACATAATTCCTGCCTTCGAATGTTTACGACATATGGCATAAGCTTCCGCCATGTCTCGCGGGATGGATATCCTATGTATGCCTGTAGCATTCTTTCCCCTTCGCCGTCGCCATAGCACGGGACAACGACGGGAATCGTGTCTTCAATGAACCGATACCTCTGGGCGACCTCCGGATAGTTCAGGTCACGGCAATGTGGCAGAATGTCTCTCTTATCAAGGTTTACGTCACGGAAGAGACGTTGAAAATACTCTCTGTAGAGGGCTGGGTCGCTCAATCGGTCTGAACCATATCGCTGTATGAGCATCTTCGCATCTTCAAGACCAATCTTGTAAGAACCGGGTGGGCAGGAGTTGTCTGGCCAGTCGAATATGACGAAGTGTCCCTTTGTATTGCGTTTCCCTTCGCGGTTACATCTTCCAGCGGCCTGCACGATACGGTCCAGCGGCCCCATTGCCCGATAGACTACCGGGAAATCCAGATCGACACCCGCCTCGACAACTTGCGTACTGATTAGACAGACCGGCTTCGGGTCGTCGATGGCAAGCTTCTTCTTGATATCCTTGAGGACTGCTTTCCTGTGAGCCCCGCACAGAAGAGTCGAGAGATGATACAAGCCCTGCACCTTCCTGTTCCGGAGTTCGTTGAGAAGATCCATCGCATGTCTGCGGGTATTCAAGATAACAAGCACTTGCTCCCCTGCCCGACCTGCGACCTCGTCTGCAAGATCGTTAAGGTGTGCAAGTTGCGTCACAGGATTGTACTCGACTCGCTCAAGCAATTTGAAATGGTTACGATACCTGTCCACAAGATGCTCAATATTCAAGCCATCGAATGCCTTGAGATATGGCGTTTCATCGAATGCAGGTTGTGTTGCCGTTGAGAACACGATAGTAGTACCATATCGGTCTATTAACAAACGAAGAACCTCAAGCGTTGGGGCCAGGAACTCGGGTGGCAATGTCTGAATCTCATCGAGGATCAGGACACTGTGGGCGATATTGTGCAGCTTTCTGCAACGCCCTGGCTTGCAGGCAAAGAGACTCTCGAACAGCTGGACCGTGGTGGTGACAATCAGTGGAGCATCCCAGTTCTCGCTGGCGAGGCGATATCGGATATATCTGGGATTCTGGTCTTCTTGCTCATCCGGGACATCAACCTGGCTATGGTGCTCGAGCAGGCAGTCGAAATACGGATCGAAAATTTTCCGGTATTCCTTGGCTGTCTGGTCAATGATACTCGTATATGGTAGAGCAATGATCACCCTCATGAATCCATGTTCGCGGTGCTCGATAGCATGCCGCAGGGCAAAGGCCAGTCCACTACGGGTTTTCCCCCCGCCGGTCGGCACGGTCAAGCGGAAGAGGCCGGGCTTTTTCTTTGCAGAAACAAGACATGCTTCATAGACCTCGCGACGGACACGGTTGACAGTTGATGGTGTCTTTGCTGCTTCCGAGAGCAATTCGGTCTGATTGTTGGAAAACACCTCCCAGAGTTGAGCCAAGGACGGCCAATTGCCTCTACGCTGTGATTTGGCCCCGTCAAAATGCCGTTCAGTCTCAAGATAGTCAGCATCGACCAGAGCTGAAAACAGCATGCGAATAAGAACATCCCTTCCTCTTCCATTCGGATCCCTGGTATGTGTTCCCTTCGGCAAGACAAGCTGACTTGCGGCCTGCTGGAGCAGCGGCAGAGCCTTCTGCCCATCCTGTGAGTTGATGAAGGAATGCATCTTCTGAGAAAGAACGCCGGGCTGCTCCAAGCCTCCATGATGCCCGGCAAGAGGTAAGGCGATTTCCTTCCATCCTTCTGGATCTTTTTTTGCCAGCCACAACAGTGCATAGACCAAAGATCCTCCCCAGATGGAATGTGGAACCTTCTGATGAGACTGGCCCTTATGCTGAGCGATCAGGTAATCCTGGAACTCTGGGTTGATCTTCCCAAGGTCGTGCCACAGTCCCAGTATCTTTCCCAAGTCGCCGTAGCCGAATTCTGAAGCGAACTCACCGGCAAGTTCTCCGACCTTCTCAAGATGGTCTTTGAGGATATCCCATTTCCCGGATGAATTAGGAGTATGTGCATAGAGCGTCGAGAAATCGCCAACAAGTTTTTGCCAGCGTGCCCCCTGCTCGGGCGTTTGACCCGGTCGTGTCGGATCGGTGTGAGCGTAATAGTTATTTTCTCCCATCCGATGTTGTTACCTCCCAATCCCAAAATGAAGTGGTGGTTTATCCTGACTCTTCTTTAGCTGCCTCCTTAATCTCCTGTTTCATATCACGCACCCTTCAACCTTGACATTGACGGATCAAATCCGCGACTTTCTGCGGCCCCGGAATCCCAGCGGCGATGATCTCCATTTCAGACTGGCCGGCACTGGACAGTGAAACAGTTCCAACATTAAAGATTCGCTGAAGGAAGGATTGTGATACTTGTATGTTTCGGATGTCCTGGTGCCGAACCTCATTGGTCTGTTTGGATAATAGACCGTGACGGAAGACGGTTCTCTTCGACGTTACAGTCAAAGATGATGCCTTACAGCCCAGGAACCAAATTATAAGAATCAGCAAACCAAGTCCGAATCCAAGCGGAATTAACAGAAGGCACAATATAAACAGAATGGGCTTATTTCGAAACATGGCGGGGTTGGCCCTGAAAAGCATATCTTCGGCTTTGGTTGGTGTGGATTCGATTGGGTGTGGGGCATTGTTTTTATTGGATTTACCAGAAACCTGCATGCGTCCTTTGCATTCTTCACATACTATATGACCATCGAAAATATGCGCCGTTTCGAGCTTACCAATACTTCTCCCGCAGTTTTCACAGACTTCTTGAGCCACGGAATCCTCCTTTCAAAATAACTGTGTTTTATCTCCTTCATTTTCCACCACTTACAATCAAGCTAAAATTTTACTGAAATTTCTCTTGTTCGGCTTTTGTTAGGCCGTTATAATTCCTCACCAGTTGCATGCGGCGATACAAACGATGCGGAGGAAACGCGGAAACCGTCGCAGCAACACGCTACCTTGTTAACGAACGACCTATGACAACCAAAAAGAGCAAAGCAACATCAAACCAACCACAAATCATTTCCGTTTCCCACCTTTCTCCTTATCAGAAAGCGTTTCTTTTACATGTGCGACATCCTGAAGTAGTTTCGCGCGTTCTGCGGGAGAGAGGCTGTCAATTATTGACTGATATTCTTTCGCAAGAAGAGTCGAACGAATAAGCTCGACAGCTTTCTCAATCGACAATGCTGGCTTCATCAATTCGTAGGCCAAACCACTGTCGATTTTATGGATTGCTTGGATAGCCCGAAGGGCACCGGTCAGCTTGTCGCCTTTTTTTCCAGGGAGATCCTCGCACCATTTTTCGAATTCTCCCGAGACCGCTTCAGAAACGGGAACGTTGAAATTTTTTATTTTACGCATAATCCCTTTTTCAAAAAATTCCCTTACTTCCTAAAGCATTATCTTGAAAAGACTTAGAGCCACGCAACCTTTATTTAACTTAAAATTATAAGTTTTTTTATTGACAAAGAAGCGGCGGCGAAGTAAGGTATATAAAGTAATTGTAAGGTATTCAGTTTGGAGATAAATATGCAACGAGCAATTAAGGCAGTGGTTTTAACAGAACAATGCGAACCCGAGGTGATCGGGCTGATCAATGAGTTTGCATCCGTGCAAAGGTTAAAACCCACTACGGCTCTCAAACGGTTTATCCTTCGCAATTTTCCAAACCTTATCAAAGTGGAACGACAACGTCAAGAACAATCTTTGTCAGGAGGAATTCAGCATGGCTAAACAGGACTTGGGATTGGTCGAGTTTGTTTCACCGACGCAGGTAGCCAAGGCCCTCAGTGTGAATCCCAGTACGGTGTATGGATCGGCCAGTAAGTATGCCGATCGGTTCACCTTTGATACGGCTCAGATGGAAGAGCCGACAATCGAAAATTATGTCAAGACGATTCAGGAGGCCGGGAGGGGGGGCTACAGGGCAAGGGAATCGAATACGAATTCGATCTTTTGCTTGAACTGACGACGGATCATATCGCAACGGTGATTAAGGACCGAACCGGCAAGTATCAGGACAAGACCATCGAAAAGCCCGGTGAGGATTTTGGCCGTGAACTGGCGGCATGGCTGACGGATGGGAAAACACCCGCACAGACCGAACCGCCAAAGGCACAAGCCGAAGATCCCAAATCACAAACCACCGAACAGCCAAAAAACGAATCGACCAAAGCCGAAGGCCCCCGGCCGAGATACCCTCAAGGCGGCGACCCAGGCGGCTATCGGGTTTTCAGCGGCGTTCGGCGGTTCGGTTGAGGAGGCCATGCAGCGGGTAGGCAAGGCGGCGATGGGCAACACAACCCGGATGGAACAATGGGGGGTGGCTCTCGATGAGAATATGACCGATCAGGAGAAGTTTCAGGCCGTCCTGCAAGCGGGGGTGAATAAATTCGCCATTGCCGAGGGTCAAACCACCACCTTTGGCGGTATTCTCAAACAACTGGGCAATGCCTGGGGTGATGCGAAAGAAAAGATGGGGGCGTATATTGGTGAAAATACATATTTGAAATCGACATTTGAGGTTATCACCTTCAGCATTCAGAACATGGGCGATGTGTTCCGCTACGTATATCCCTCGGTTGTTCGAAGGATTTTACGAAACAACATGGGAGGGGGCCAGAGAGCAAGCCGCAGACGATGCTCAGGAATTGTTTGATACGTCTCTTTCGGGAGATCCTTGGGAAAGTAGCTGGCTTTGTGTGACAATGATGCTTGGCGCCTATTATGGAAATCCGGAACATTATGGAGCGCCGAATTGGCTTGTCAGAGAATCCAATGATGATGGGAATGCGTATGCTGTTCTTGATAACGAAGCCAATATAGGCGATCCGATGTATTTGGGTTCGCCATGCAAATCCTCATCGGCTACCTACCGAATTCGATTTGTAGATTTCAAAGATTACAATGCTTCCTATTATGGGCAGATTCCAACCGAATACACGCTCAATGGAAACAGCCTGGGAATGATCGGTGACGGCCATGCGTTGATCGGCGAGATGAGCGTTGAAGTTGCTTATTCCGATCTGAATCTTGATGACCATGATTCGAACACGATCACATGCGATGAGGATGTGGCGGCGTTTGTTCCTCCGGATGTTCGGTCCGCGTTTTCGGGGTGGGGTTCGGGAAATTCCTATATAGTCGGCAGTTGTGTAACAAAGGGAGGGAATTATTATATTTGTATTCAGGCACATACATCGTCATCTACAAATGCTCCGGACGTGGCCGGGGGCGATGCGTATTGGGATAGCGTAGACGATTGCGGCTGGATGAGACCCAATACGACTTCACCGGTTGAAACGGTCTATTCCTGGGCCGCCATGATTCCGGACAGTCTGATGATCAAGCCGTATTTTTCATGGGCGTGAGGTAGGCGCCGGGGACACCGGAATCATTATTCCTCCGGCTTCAGCCATTCCTTGACCGGCAACTGATTGACCTTCCAGCGCAGGATCATCTCGGCGTCCGTGTAGAATTCACCCGTTACCCGGCTGTCCGAATGTTCCAGCAGGGCTTGTGCTGATCCGATAGATCCGATTCTCTGCATGAGAGTAGAGAAGGTCCGGCGGAAATCCTGTCGTGTGATGGCGGGCAACTTGGCCCGTAATCGCAAAGCATCCCATTCCTTGCGGACATTCACATCCTCGAACAGCCTGCCTGTTCCATCCAGGGAGGTCATGTAGTCTTTGAGGGTGGGCTTGAGAGACGCAGGCAGAGGTCGCCCAACATAACTCTTGCCGGTCTTCCGGCTGGTCGTGTCGACGGTCATGCGTTTCAGGTCGATTGAGGTGGCTGCAAGGCGATCCAGATCGTTTTTTCGCAAGCCGGTAGTCAGGGACAGGAGGACCCGTACACGCCACGCCTGAGTTTTACAGGCAGCCAGAATCGCCTTGATCTGTTCGGTGGTCAGCGCCTTGACTGTCCGACGTTCTACTTTGATTTTCTGTAGAGTGATTCCTTCGGGAAGAAAACGCTGTCGCTGGCACCAGTGGATGAACGATTTGAGGTTGCCGATGTCTTTGTTAACCGTCCAGCGGCTTGCCTTGGATTCGATTCGATGAACGATAAATCGGTCGATGTGTTTTTGGGTGATGACCTTGGTTGAAATCATTCCCGCGTGTTCTTTGAATTTGTTGAGAGTCAATTTGGCTTCGGTCTTGGCTGACTTCCGAAGTCCGCGGACATTATAGGTTTCAAGATACTCCGCAATGGCCGATGGCAAATCAATCTCGATAATGCCCGTGATCACATCCGAATTCAGCCGGGCATAAAGGATTCCCCAGAAGTGATCTGCCTGCCCTTTGGTGTGGAAGTTTTTGGCCACTCGTTTGTTTGTGAGCGGGTCCGTCCAACGTATCCACCACCCGGTTTTTCCAGGCCACTTAAACGGCTTGCCGAGACGCCTCATTGGTTACTAAATGGTTACCTCCGAAAGATAGTAGCTGTAAGTCGTTATTTTGTAAGTGTTTATAAGCGATTTTCACAGAGAATCGTATCCGAAGACCGATGCTCTGTCCAGTTGAGCTACGGGTGCTATAACCTGGGTAATACGCATGTATCGCCCATCCAAAGGTGAACACCGTTTCATTACGATGGCCGGCTCTACGCGTCTTCCCATTCAAGAGGAGCAACACAATACCGTATTCGGATGCTCGCGTCAAGAGATTCCGCATTCTCTGACAAGTTTATAGCGGATGGAGCCGGGGAATACGATGCGGTGAGATTGTGGTTTCCCTGTTTGGATTTCGCGGTCGAAGGGTACATGGAGGAATGGGAGACGACCGACCCAGAACCGGCACCGACAATTTGATCGTTTTGATCGTTCACACAACGAAACGGGCCAACTGTGTGGAGTCGGCCCGCTAACCTTCCATGTAGTACGGCGTTTCAATAGATGATCGCCGTCGCCTCTTCGATCGCCCGGACAACCTCTCCAATGTCACCCGAGTTGGTCACCACCGCATCAAATCCCTTTTTCTGCAGCGCCACCTTTTCCGTATCGCCCAGCCGATTTGCGATCGCCACGATTTTCGAGCCGCCCAGATCGTCATTCGATCGGACATACTTGCAGATATGTCCGGCGTCGATTTCCCGGGCCATCAGGTTGATCAGGATCGCATGGGGCAGCAACTTCTGGGCCGCCAGCCCCGCATCAAAGCTGTTCTCCGCCGTTATCACCTCGTAATCCCGCCGGTCGCGCAACTGTTGCGCAAGCCCCTCGGCCGCCTGCGCATTGCTGTCGATCACCACAACCCGAAGCCGACCCATTTCCAGCGAATCCGTCGGAATATCGTGGGCTTTCATGAACCGAAGCAATTCGGCGGTCGGTATCCGCCGATCCCGGGATCCCGGAATCCGGTATCCTTTCAGTTGCCCCGAATCAAACCATTTGGTTACCGTTCTTGGGGCAACATTGCAGATTTGCGCCACTTGTCCAGTTGTTAATACGTCTTTGCGTCTATTCATGGTCTGTTACCCAATCGTTGATAACATCCAGTCAATCTCATTGCTATTGACTCCCAGCCCGGAAAGGGCCCAATGCTGTCATGGCTATCTCATCGTCCTGTTTCGGATGAAGATTAATGTCCAGATACGTATTTTTTTGAATGATCACCTAATATCCCATAGTTTTAATATGAAATTATTTTTCCCCTCCATTTTGAAGAGCCGTGATGTTTTTTTCTCAGAATCGGAATCAAAATTTCATTTTCCCTTGACCTTAGCCGATTAATATGATAGATATCAATTGTTGTGTGTTTCATGTGGTACAAGCGGTCGTCCATTCGCATATCTGCGATGGATTCGACCACAGAAGGAGTTGCCCGATCGGGCAAGTTGGTGTTTTAAGCTTCATGGACACCGGCTGCACAGGCAAAGGGCGAAAGGCAATGGATGGTCTTTTAACCGGGTTTTCCCGTCAGGGGTCCCGAAGAAGTTGAAGGGCGCATCATTCAACATTGTCAAGTCCAACAGTTGCCTGCGTGTCGGTGAGTATTGGGATCGGAAAAGATAGGTTAAAAAACGCGTTCACAGGAAATCGTAAATCAATCGATGGGCACATCCGAGTATCCATTTCGAAGTGACCTTTTGTATCCACAGGATAGACGGGATCGTTTTTTGCCCTGTCAATCAGGATTTCCCAGGCCGATTGATTCTTCCCGTGATGCCTATTTCTGATCCGTATCCAGATCTTACAGACGCCTTCCTTCTGAAAGTCCTTGTACTCACAGTAGATATAGAATATTTTTCGTGAGAAAGGATCTGTCAGATGCAAGGAATCAATCCATTCCCCATTCTCGCCTTCACCGAGGTCGTCACCATCGCGATTGCCCTGATCGCCCTGGTTACCGGTGTCGTTGTGGCGTATGTCATTCAAAACATTATTTCCCGTAATAAGGTACTTTCCGCCGAGAAGGAAGCCCAGAACCGAATCGAAGTCGCCAGTCGGGAGGCCGATAATATTATCAAAGCCGCCCAGCTTGATGCGGCCAACGAGTTTCTCAAAAAGAAGGAAAAATTCACCTCCGAGATGGAAGTGGCTCAGACCGAGCTGTTGAATCTTGAGCGCCGTCTCAGTAAACGAGAGGACACTCTCGATCGTCAAACCGATACGCTGAGCCAGAAAGAAAAACAACTCAAGGAAACCGAGCGCGAGCTGGATCAACGGATCCAAAGCTGCGAAGCCAAATCGAAAAATCTCTCGAATCTCATTACTCAGCAGAAAAACCAGCTTCTCAAGATATCCAACATGGATATCGACCAGGCCCGTGAATTATTGCTGAAACGTCTTGAAGAGGAATGTGAACATGAGATGAGCAAGATCATCGAGCGGAAAACCGAGCAGATCAACGAGATCAGCGAGGAGAAGAGCCGCGAAATCATCAGTTTGGCCATCCAGCGCTATGCGGCCGAGCAGACCTGCGAGATTTCCGTTTCCATGGTGGATATTCCGAATGATGAGATGAAGGGTCGCATTATCGGACGTGAGGGACGTAACATTCGTGCCTTTGAAAAGGCCACCGGAGTCGATGTGATCGTCGATGACACTCCCGGCGTGATCGTGCTGAGCGGTTTTAATCCCATCCGTCGTGAAACGGCCCGGCTCAGCATGGAACGCCTGATTCAGGATGGACGTATCCATCCTTCGCGGATTGAGGAACTTGTCGCGCAGACCAAAAAGGATGTCCAGAATAAAGTCATGCAGATGGGCAAGGAGGCCGCCCAGGAAGTCGATGTCCGGGGTCTCAATAACAAGATTATCACCATGCTGGGCGCCTTGCATTACCGTACCAGCTACGGACAGAACGTACTGCGACACAGCGTTGAAGTGGCCTTTCTCGCTCAGGTCATGGCGGATGAGCTGGGCCTGGATGGTTCCGTCGCCAAACGTGCCGGCCTGCTCCACGATATCGGCAAGGCCATGGATCGCGAGGTCGAAGGCGGTCACCCGGCCATTGGCGCCAACTACCTCAAGCGATTCAAGGAATCGCCGATCGTCCTGAATGCGGCAGAGGCACATCACGGCGATATCCCGGCCGACAATCCCTATACGCCTCTGATCGCCGCCGCCGACGCCATCAGCGCTTCGCGTCCGGGAGCCCGGCGAGAAACCCTCGAACGGTATATCAAACGCCTTGAAAAACTGGAAGAAATCGCCAACAGTTTCAAGGGCGTCGAATCCTGTTATGCCATCCAGGCCGGACGGGAGGTTCGCGTCATCGTCGATGCCAACAAGGTCGATGACGGCAGCGCATCGCTGGTTGCCCGTGAAATTGCCAAGAAAATCGAGGAAGAAATGACCTACCCCGGCGAGATCAAGGTGACGTTGCTGCGCGAGCTGCGCTGCATCGAATACGCACGATAAACGGCCGCGGGGAGAGACAAGGATGAAACTGAAGATTCTGTGCATCGGCGATATCGTCGGCCGTCCCGGTCGGTACATCCTTTCGCAGAAACTTCGCGATGTGATTCGCGAGCGAGATATCGATTGCGTGATTGCCAACGCCGAAAACGCCGCGGGAGGATCGGGCCTGACCGCCCAAATCTTTGATAAACTCCTCAAATACGGCGTCCATCTTGTTACGCTGGGCGACCATGCCTATCGCAAGCGGGAAATCATTCCCACTCTCGAAACCGCCGACAACATCGTTCGTCCCGCCAACCTCTCGGTCAACGCCGCCGGCCACGATTATGCCGTTTTTCAGACCGCCAAGGGCCTTCGTATCGCTATCGTCTGCCTGATCGGACGCATTTTCATGAAACCCGCCGATTGCCCCTACACCAAAATCGATTCGCTCCTGATTCGACTGCAGAATGAGGCCGACCTGATCGTCGTCGAAATGCACGCGGAGGCCAGCAGCGAAAAAGTCGCCATGGGCTACTATCTTGATGGCCGCGTCGGTTGCGTGTATGGAACCCACACCCATATCGTTACGGCCGACGAACGGATTCTCCCTCGCGGAACCGCTTACATCACGGATATCGGAATGACCGGAAGCCACGACTCCGTACTCGGCCGAAAAACCGAAAGCGTCATTCGCGCCTTCCGCACGCAAATGCCCTACCCCTTCGAGGTCGCCACCGACGATCTCCGCATTAGCGGCATCGAAGTTGCATGGGACAGCCAAATCCGGATGGCCGAACATATCGAACGCGTCCAGATCCGCGAATCCTCCTCCAATCTGGCTTCCTACGATTCGGACGATGGACGCCCCGAAATTTATCATGATTTCTAAGCCCCTTTCCGGCCGGTGTTCTCGGATTCCACCGACCGAGGAATCCGTTGGATCGGAACCATTTTCTCGTCGCAGGAAGTCCGTTGTCGCGGTTTTTCCATCGGAATCATTGTTGAAAATTTCTTGCATGGTCCCGGGGCGGGACTATAATAAATACCGGAGTATCGTGGCGGGACTGGATGGTTCAATCCGGCCGGGCGACAAGAGAGTCTTTTTGGGAAGACGATTATGGCGGGAAAGTTTTATACACTGGAAGAAGTGACTTCCAAACTGGGCAAAAGCGAGGCCGAGGTCAAGGAACTGGTTCGTGAGGGGAGACTCCGCGAGTTTCGCGACGGCGCCAAACTTTTCTTTAAAGTGGACGAGGTCGATAAGTTATCTGAAGAATTTTCGAAAATCGACCTTTCCGCGGCCGATGAGGTTTCCAAAGCCGAATCCACCGGAGGATCGGAGATCGCCCTGTTACTCGACGAAAGCGGCGAGATCGGACTATCCGGAAAAAGCGGTCCAGGCAAAGGATCCGACGCCCTGAAACTGACGGATGACGATCTGAGCCTGGATAAACTCGGTAAAATTACCAAGGCAGACACCAACGTCGAGACCACGGGAATCAATATCCTTTCGGAAACCGACGAAGGGTACAAGCTGGCCGAAGATACCAAGGGCGAGACCGTCGCGGAAGAGGAAACCTCCAAGGTTTCCGGCGGTTTGGATGACGATATCAATATGGAAAGTGTCGGAAGCGGATCGGGGCTTCTGGATCTTTCGCTTCAGGCGGATGATACCTCACTGGGCGCCGTTTTGGATGATATCCTTCCTTCATCCAAAGAAGCCGAAGGAGCCGCCGCTCCGGCCGAAGCCGGCTCGGAAGCGGATCATATTTTTGAGCATACTCCCGCCGGGACCGCGCAGCAGGCCGAGGAACCCGCGATGGCCGCTGCCGCAATGGCGGCGCCCATGGGGCCCGTGGGCACCATGGTTCAATTCGTCGAGCCGATGCCCACCGGGGCCGACCATGTATGCTCTATTGTATTGTTCGTCCCCCTGTTGGCAATGATCATGACCGGGATGATCCTCCTGGCCGCGTACCGAGGTGTCATTCCCGGACTCCTCCAACTGGCCGGAAAGAGTGTTTTTGCCGAGCTGCCTCTGGTCTGGATCATGACAATCGCCTTGACTGTTCTCATCCTGTTGATGGTTCTAATTTCAGGAATGTCCGGAGGAACCCGGAAAGAAAAGAAACCCAAGGTGGAAAAAAAGAGCAAGGAAAAAAAGAAAAGGTAAAACGGATTTCCAGCTCTTTGAATTGCGGCCTTTCGCAATAATATCCATTTCGATGAAGGTCTGATAATATTTCATCCCCCGAATCTGGAGTTGGGGTAAAAAGAGACCCGTATCGATCATCAATCTCATGGGTTTGGGGCAACATGGCCGATAGAATGGATAGTGCAGGATGCGTTCGCCTGCTGAAAGGGCCATAAATCAGGAAGACGGATTTTCAGGAAAGGGATTGCGAATGAGATTCCTAAGGGATGTAATCATCGTAACGGCGTTGGCGGGCATGATCCTACTCAGCGGTTGTATTTCGGAAGAGCAATACAACGACATCAAGGCCCAGAATCGTATCCAGCAGGGACGAATCAGCGATTTGGAAAGTGAATTAAACAGCGCCAACCTGATGCTGGCACAGTTGCAGAAGAGACTGGACGCTCTCCAGAGCCAAAGCGGAACCAGTATGAGCGCCAAAGATGCCGAGATCGCGGCATTGGAAAGGGATATTGCCGAGAAGAAGGCCCTTATTGAACGGTTGCAGCAGCAATTGTTGAAGGGTGGCCAGAAGCTTCCGACCGACTTGAGTTTGAAACTCAAGGAATTTGCGGCGGCCAATCCCGATGTAACGTATGATGAGGAATCGGGCATGCTCAAATTTAAGAGCGACTTGTTGTTCAAATCGGGCAGCGCCGATGTGGAACCCAAGGCCGCCGAACAGATTACCCGGTTTTCTGCGATCATGAATGCTTCCGAGGGCAAGGATTTTGACGTCATCATCGCGGGCCATACGGACGATCAGCCGATCAAATTCGCCGCGGCCAAACATCCGACAAACTGGCATTTGTCCGCTCACCGGGCCATCGGCGTATTGGATGTGATGGCCAAAGCGGGCGTGAATCCCAAACGGATCAGCGTTCGAGGTTTCGGTGAGTACCGGCCGTTCGAACCCAACCAGCCGGATAACAAGGGGAATCCGGCCAATCGGCGCGTGGAATTGTATATCGTGCCTTCGGGTGTCTAAGCCGCCGGGCATATCTTGAAAGAATACACTGCCGAGCCGAGTTGGGGTTCGGCAGTGTCGTTATGGCAATCCGTAAAACGGGAGAGCAACATCCATGACGGAACAAACGTTGATTATCATCAAACCCGACGGAATCCAGCGGCGGCTGGTCGGGGAAATCATATCTCGCTTTGAACGAAAAGGACTCAAACTTGTCGCCGCCCGATTTCTCCGGATCAGCCGAGACCTGGCGGAAAAACACTATGCCGTTCATCGCGGAAAGCCCTTTTTTTCCCGGGCGGTGGAATACCTCTCGTCTGGGCCGGTTCTGGTCATGGTGTGGCAGGCCAATCAGGTTATCCGCATGTGTCGCGACATGATGGGAAAAACCTTCGGATCCGACGCTTCACCGGGAACCATTCGCGGCGATTTCAGTTGTTCGACCGAAGGGATCAATCTGATCCACGGATCGGATTCGCCGGAATCGGCGCAATATGAGATCGGCTTGTATTTCTCGCCGAATGAAATCGAACAATATTCCTTCGCCGATGAGACGTGGTTGACGGGCAAGTCAATCTGATCGAACCCAATGAATCACTCTGCCACAGATGGATGCCGATTCCATAATTCAACAGCTTGAATCGGGAAATCGGGATGGAGATGGATGAGAACAATCTGGACCGGCTCAATCGCTGGATGATCGTGGGTCTGTTTGCGGCTTTGGGTGCGTATATCTGGATTTGTATCCGGCCGGAGTTGATCTATTTCACCTTTGGAACCTATTCGAATTATCCCGTCTTTGAAACCGGCTGGTCTTTTTTGCGATTGA
Organism: uncultured Pirellulales bacterium; assembly: GCA_964386005.1. Taxonomy (GTDB): domain Bacteria; phylum Planctomycetota; class Phycisphaerae; order Sedimentisphaerales; family Anaerohalosphaeraceae; genus FEN-1350. The sequence continues at coordinate 20,396 of CAYLSB010000011.1, forward strand.
ATCTGTCTTTGTCCGGCGGTCTGATTACATACATCGGGGCCTTTTTGTCACAGACGTTCATTGTTTCCTGGCTGGGAGCGGCCGCGATGATAGGGGTCTGCGGGCTTCTATATGCCGCGATTATCGCCCTACCGTTGTCCATCCGTAGGTTTCCAAAACAATTCGTGGGATGGGTTGCCGTGATTCTCGCCGGGATGATGTGGCAACAATATGATCACCCGATGAATCTGGTCCTGGCCCTGACGACGAACATCTGGATGGCCGTGGCGATCATTCGTTTTCAATCAAAACCGGTCGTGTTTCGTATCGTCGGATTCGCTGTATCGATGGCTCTAATGTATTGGTGGACAGGCGCCGTCAGTATTGTCTTCGGAATTCTCCTGGTCATCCATGTTGTTGTCGACCGGGGGCGCATTCTCGAAGGCCTTTCCTTCGGTATCCTTGGAATTGCCGTATTATGGGGATTCGGGCGATGGATTTTTTATCTGGAATTCCGGCATGTATGGACGATCCTGTCGCCCTTTCATCCCGCGGTTCTTTCGCAGTTGAAACCGTTGTCTCGGATATGCGCCCAACTCGTTGTGGTTTTCGTACCGGCAATGTATCTGACGGCATGTCTTTGGCAACAAGGGTCCAAACGAAGAAGATCGGTCGTTCACCATTCCCGGCACAACAAAAAGGAGCCCCCGCGACGCGGATGGTTTATCACGGCCGTTTGTCATGGTCTTCCCTGGATCGTGCTGGTCGCTATGGCGGCGGGAGGACTGGAATATTCCCGTCGGATCAATCGGACCTCGGATACCCATCCGCTGATCCTTCAAGCCGGATCAGCCGCACGAACGAAGCGGTGGAACGACGTTCTTGACATCGCATCGCAATTCAAACGGAAAGGCGCATTTCATCGGATTCTGATCCACGATGTCTGCCGGGCCCTGTATCATCTCGGCCAAATGGGAGACCGAATGTTCGAATTTCCCCAGGATGTCCATGCCCTGTTGTTTTTCACGGTTGAAACCGTTCGGGAGGAATTACGTTATGACAAATACAGCGATCTTATGCTGGACATGGGATATTTCAACACGGCCGAGCATTACGCAACGGAAGTACTGGAAATTCAGGGGAATGGTCCGTTTATTCTGAATCGTCTTTCGTCGATCTTCCGGGCCAAAAACCAGATCGCAGCGGCGGAAGTGATTGAGACGGCTTTACGCCGTCAACTCGCCTATCGGTTGGCCTCTCGACTGCTCCCGCAGAATACGGCGATCGATACGCCCGGCCAAACCGAAGTTTCGCTTCGGATCCATCAGGAAAATCGGCCTCTCCGGGATCATGAAGTCCGCGATGCGACTCCGGAGAAGATCCTGCTGGACTTGTTGGAGGTCCAACCGAAAAACCGGATGGCATTCGAGTATCTCATGGCGTATTACCTGATCCTGCATCAACAGGAAAAGGCGGTGGCTCAGTTCGGTCGATTGAGGGATCTCGGTTTCACGCGGTTGCCTCGACATTATGCCGAAGCCGCCTTGATTGCCTTGAGCAAGACACGCGGGCAGATCGACTTGCAGGGCTGGCAGATCGATCCCGAGGTCGTCAAGCAATACCAGGCCATTACACAGCGGTATAAAGAATTTCGGACAAATCCCCAACAGGCCGTCGCGGCCTTGGCGCCCGAATTCGGAAACAGTTACTTTTTTTACAGCATATTCAGTCTATCTGGGGTAAGACCATGAATCCAGGGATATCAAGGACAGCGATCGCCGTATTCCTGGTTGTCCTCTTGGCGGCGATGGCTTTTTGCCTGCGAGGTTGCGGGGGATCTCCCGCGATCCCGGCGGATAGTGTTCCGATGGAGCGGCATGCCCAAATCTGGCCGGAATACGAGGGGGTAACCATCCCGCCGAACATTGCACCGCTGAATTTCCGGATCAAGGAAACGGGGCGACGCTATATTGTGACGATGGGTGTTGGGACAAGCACGCCGATTTCGATCGGCAGCGCAAACGGCTCGATTCAAATCCCGCATAAGTCGTGGGCACATTTGCTTACATCCGCCGCGGGAAATCCGATTCGCGTTACGATTTATATGCAATCCGAAAAATCCTGGAAACGATTTCCTGAGTTCTTCATCCATGTCGCTCCCGATCCGATTGATCCGTACCTGACCTATCGCTTGCTGCGTCCCCAATACAACAAATTCCATGATGTGGGAATCTACCAGAGAAACCTGGAGGGATTCGATCAGCGGGAAATCCTTCATGGCCGGCATTTTCGCAACGGCTGCGTAAATTGCCATCAATTGAACAGGAATCATCCCGGAACCCTGATGTTCGGCGTCCGGACCTCCGTCTTTGGAAGCGGGACAATCCTGATTCAGGATGGCGAAATCGATAAGATCGGTACCAATTTCGGTCATACCACCTGGCATCCTACGGGGAAGGTTGTCGCCTATTCCATGTTCGACGTCCGGATGTTTTTCCATACCACCCGAAACGAAGTCCGCGACGTGGTGGAATTTGATTCGTTGCTGGGATCGATGAAGGTGGACGGAAATAAAACAACGACCGTTCCGGCTCTCGCCGATAAAGAACAACTCGAAACGCAGCCCTATTGGTCGCCCGACGGTCGCTATCTCTATTTCGCCAGCGCTCCCAAACTCTGGAAGGACAGCAAACGATATCCGCCGGATCTATATGCCCAACTAAAGTACGATATCAAGCGGGTCTCATATGATCTCAATACGGACACATGGGGACAACCCGAAACGATCGTATCCGCCGCACAGTTCGGCCTGAGTTGCCTTGGCCCAAGGGTTTCCCCGGACGGTCGTTGGCTGTTATTCTCGGCCTGTGAGTATGGTTGTTTTGCGATCTATCAACCATCCAGCGATCTGTATGTAATGAATCTGGAAACTCGTGAGATTCACAAACTGGAATGCAATAGCGATTTTGTGGATTCGTGGCACTCCTGGTCGGCCAACAGTCGGTGGATCGCCTTCAGTTCCAAACGCCCGACCGGCCAGTTCACACGGGTGTATTTCGCATACATCGACGAATCCGGAAAATCTCACAAGCCGTTTCTTCTCCCCCAGAAGGATCCTCGCTTTTATGACTCCTTTCTTTATGCGTACAATGTTCCGGAACTGGCGGTATGGAAAATCGATATCGACAAAAAGAAACTGCTCGATGCGATTCGTTCCAAGCCGACCATCCAGGTCGATGCCATAACGACTCCGACACCCAAGGAAGATTCTCTTCCGGGTAAACCGTACCAGGATGGCGTTCGATAAGAATGAAAAGGCGGGAATGGGTCAACTCGGCCGGATTCTATGCGGGTTTTTTATCTCCCTTTTGTAATGGATCGAACCCTGTCGATTGATGATGCCTTCGGATGGATTCCGTCCAATCCGGAATTCGTGCGTTATCGAGAGTTCACCATTTGAAATCTCACAGGATGGAAGGTCAAAATTCTTCTTCGCGTGTCAATTAGAATACTTACCGATCCAACAACCGACCGACAATTTGTAGGGTATGGATCGACAGACGGGGATTTTTCTTGTCAGATTCCCCCCGAATCAGAATAATAGGATCATGTTCAAACCGTTTCAATAAATCGTACCTTTCGGGAGATGAATTGTTATGGACAAGTTATACGAAAATGCCGAGACGGGTTGCTGCCCCCGGTTTGATCCGCAACCCTGGAATGAGACCGAGCATGTCTGGAAGGACAAGCTGTTCGTCAAAGATCGCGTCCGCAGCTTCTTCCATATTCCCTTGAATTTCGGCAAGGTCATGGTCCGCAATATGGAAAAGATCGCCAAGGCCGGAGCTCTGGCGGATACGCCGATCCTTTTGTCCGACGAAAATTCGTTATGGGGGGCCGACGTATATATCGCGGTATCCAAACCCGTTCCGGAAGCGAGAATGGAACAAATATCAGGAACCTTTGTGACCAAGGCCTTCGAAGGTCCGTACAAAAACATCCCCTCCTGGATCAAGGAAATGAAGCGACTCCTCCAGGCCAAGGGTCGTCAGTTGAAAAAGCTCTATATGTTCTATACCACCTGTCCGAAATGCGCGAAATTCTACGGCAAGAATTATGTCGTCGTGGTCGCTCAAGTCTAAATTGTACTCTATAATGAGCTGATATATCAGGATTTGAGAATGACCCGACAGGATTGGATTACGCAGCTTGAACGATTGCGCGCCGAGATCCGCCGGCATGACCAATTGTATTATGTGCACAATCGTCCGGAGATCAGCGATCAGGAGTATGATCGCCTGTTTTCGGAGCTCAAGCGGCTGGAGACCGAACATCCCGAATTGATTACGCCCGACTCGCCGACCCAGCGCGTATCTGAAAAACCACTGGAGGCCTTCGAGTCGGTCACCCATACCGTACCCATGCTCAGCATCGACAACACCTACAGCGACGAGGAACTGCGGGAATTCGATGATCGCGTAGCCAGGGGATTGGAAAATCGGGATTATCAATACGTTGTCGAATTGAAAATCGACGGCCTTGCGATGAGTCTTCGTTATGAAAAGGGTTTACTGACTCGCGCCGCAACGCGCGGCGACGGCGTTACCGGGGATGACGTAACCGCGAACGTTAAAACAATTCGTTCCGTTCCGCTTCGATTAACCGGTTCCGAGATTGCCCCCCTTCTCGAAGTCCGCGGAGAAGTCTATATGCCCAAGGCCTCTTTCGAGGAATTGAATCGCCTGCGAATGGAGGCGGGAGAGGTCGAGTTTGCCAATCCGCGAAATGCCGCCGCCGGATCATTGAAATTGCTTGACTCGCGAATCACGGCAACTCGAGGTCTTGCCTTTTTTGCCTATTCCCTTCCACATACAGTCGAACCTATTGCCGAAAGCCACTATGACGCGCTGCAAATGCTGAAAAAGGCCGGTCTTCCTGTCAATCCATATATACAGAAGGCGGCTGACATCGACGAAGTCATCTCGATCTGCAAATTGTGGGACAAGAACAAAACCACCCTTGACTATCCGATCGACGGCATGGTCATCAAGGTCAATCGTTTCGATCAGCAACGTCGGCTTGGCACGACCGGCCGGGCCCCACGATGGTGCATCGCATTCAAGTTCCCCGCCGAGCGGGCCGAAACTCTCGTCGAGTCAATCGAAGTCCAGGTCGGTAAAACCGGCACCTTGACCCCCGTGGCCAATCTCAAGCCGGTACCGCTGGCCGGAACCACCGTCAAACGGGCTACGTTGCATAATTTTGAACAGCTTCAGCGACTGGATGTTCGAGTGGGTGATACCGTCATGATCGAAAAAGCCGGCGAAATTATTCCGCAAGTCGTTGAGGTTCTCGAAAAAGGGCGGTTGCTGTTTTCAACCCGGCCATACGAAATCCCGACGCAATGCCCCGAATGCGGCGGACCCGTGCGGAAGGATGAGGCAGGCGTATATCTCCGTTGTGTCAATCCCGAATGCCCGGCCCAGTTGATCGAACGGCTGAAATATTTTGTCGGTCGCGGCCAGATGGATATCGAACATCTGGGTCCCGCCCTGCTCGAACAACTCGTTCAGAAGGGGCTGGTCCGTACTATCGCCGATTTGTACAAATTATCCTTCGCTCAGGTGGGGCAACTGGAACGCATGGGCGATAAAAGCGCCGCCAATGTGATCGGAGCCCTCGACGATAGTAAACATCGCCCCTTATGGCGGTTGATCGCCGGACTGGGCATCCGCCATGTGGGGGGACAACTGGCGGAAATTCTGGCGAACCAATTTGGATCGTTGGAGGCCCTGATGGAGGCAGACCTCGAATCGTTGGAATCAACCCATCAAATCGGCGAAGAAATCGCAAAAAGCGTTTATGAATATTTTCGGAACGAGAAGAACCTTCGAATGATTGGCGAGCTTTTGGCTTCGGGGGTTCATCCGGAACCGCCGCAACAGCTTCAGGGCGAGCAACCGCTGACCGGAAAAACCATCGTCGTCACCGGAACGCTGAAACATTTTGGCCGTGACGAAATCGAACACACTATTAAGGACCACGGCGGCAAGGCCTCGTCGAGCGTTAGTAAAAAGACCAGCTTTGTTCTGGTCGGCGAAAATCCCGGCACCAAACTGGATAAAGCCAATCAGCTCGGCGTTCCCATCATCGATGAAACGGAATTTCTTCGGATGATTGGACGAACAGAGGAAACCCCGTGAAATCCGATGAGCATTTCATGCAAATCGCATTGCGGCTTGCCCGAAAGGGTCTCGGTTCCGTCGAACCCAATCCGGCCGTCGGTTGTGTAATCGTTCGTGACGGCAAAATCATCGGACGCGGCTTCCATCGCCGATTCGCCGGGCCTCATGCGGAAATCGAGGCCCTTCATGACTGCGCCGCAAAAGGCCATGATCCGGCCGGATCCACGATGTATGTCACGCTGGAGCCGTGTTGCCATTACGGAAAGACCGGCCCTTGTACGGAGGCGATCATCCCCGCACGAATCGGCCGCGTCGTCACCGCCGTTGTCGATCCCGCCGAATATGTCTCAGGCAAGGGAATCGCCCGACTGCGTCAGAACGGAATCCCCGTCGATGTCGGCATTTGTCATCAAGAAGCCCTCCGGCTCAATGCCCCGTTTTTCAAGTTCGCCAAAACCGGACTGCCCTGGGTTATCCTCAAATGGGCGCAGAGCCGCGATGGATATCTGGCTCGAATCAAATCCAAAAATCAACAATGGATTTCCAATCCGCAAAGCCGTCGCGACGCCCACCGTTTGCGCCGTCGATGCCAGGCGATTCTTGTCGGTGTCAACACGATCATCGAAGATGATCCTCGTCTAACGCCGCGACCCTCGATGGGAAGATGCCCCCTGCGGATCGTTCTCGATAGTCGCCTGCGTATCCCATTGTCCAGCCGTGTTCTGGATACTCGAAAATTCCCAACTCTCATCGTTACGACCCGACAAGGGATGGATCAAACCGTCGTAAAAGCGATCCAGGATAAGGGCGTCGAGATTTTGGAATTCACCCATTCGCAGGAACAATGTGATATTCGAGCGCTACTGATCGATCTGGGGAAACGGAAGATCCAGCAATTGCTCGTGGAAGGCGGCCCGACAATCCTGAACAGCTTCGTCAAAGCCAACCTGGCTGATTCCGTCCGCGTGTACATTGCTCCGATGGTTTTAGGTAACGATGGCGCCGCAGTCCTTCCTGATTCGGTTCAAGCCCTCGCCGATCCGGCCAATCTTTTCGAAGTTCAAATCACCCGGTTTGAGGATGATGAATGTATCGAGGGAACGATCCGGCCGATTGATTCATGAGGGATGAACCGGATGTATTTCCTGACTCAATCCTTGCCTTGAATCAACTTCTTGCTTCGCAAAATATGGTGATAATGCTGCGCGAAACGGTGGGCCTCGTCACGAACATATTGCAGTAGTTTCCGCACAGGCGAATTGGCCGCCAAACGGATCGGCTCATTACTGTCCTGCCGGTAAATCAGTTCCTCTTTCTTGGCAATCGATGCCAGCGCCGGCGGACGGGCCTTCAACTCATCAAAGGCCTCCTGGGCCGCATGCAGTTGTCCGATGCCGCCATCGATCAGCACCATATCCGGCCACAGTTCCTGCCCCTGACATACCCGGCTGTATCGACGCAGAACAATCTCCCGAAGGCAGGCATAATCGTCGATCCCCGTTACCGTCTTAATGCGAAATCGTCGGTACCCGTTCTTAAAGGGCTTGCCGTCGATGAACTGGACCATGGCCCCCACCGTCTCGGAACCCCCGATATGCGCGATATCGAAGCCCTCGATCACGCGGATCGGCTGTTCGGTTCCAAAGAGCTTCTGGATCTGTTCGACCGCCTCGCTGGGATCTCCCGCGAACACCTCCGGCTGAACATTGCCTTCCACCGTCCCCCGCTGAGCCAGCGATTCGATCAGACGTATCCGGTCGCGATACATCGCCGCCGCCTCGAAATCGAGCCGCTCGGACGCTTCCTCCATTTGTTCCTTGAGTTTTTTCAGAACCGTGGCACGCTTGGATTGAAGAAATCCGACAAGGTCTTTAATGATCGTGCGATAGTCGGCCTTGGAAATTCGATCGGCACAGGGAGCCGTGCATTGATGGATGCTGAACAACAGACACGGCCGGAAAAATCGACGCTTGTCATCCGTACTTCGAATCTCAAGCCCGCAGGTCCGAAAACGGTAGATCTTCTGCAGGACAACCATCACCGCTCGAAGGTCGCGTACCGCCGTGAACGGCCCGAACAATCGACTCCGTTCGTTCCGGGGATTTCGCGTGATATACACCCCGGGATACTCGTCGCGGGTGGTGATCTCCAGATAGGGAAATGTTTTGTCGTCCACCAGGTCCGTATTGTATGGCGGCCGGATATCCTTGATCAGACGCGCCTCCTGCAAGATTGCATCCACCTCGCCGGGCGTTCCCAGATAATCCACGGTCTGCACCTTGCCGATCATCTCCACAATCTTCGGCCCGCGCGATGCCATCAGATCGCTTCCCGGCTGGAAATAGCTGGCCACCCGGCTGCGAAGGTTTTTGGCCTTGCCGATATACAAGACCGTGTCGTCGGCCGACTTCATCAGGTATAGACCGCTGGATGGAGGGAAATCCTTGATTCTTTCCCGTATCGCTTCCAGCCGTTCCCGGTCGTCCTGTCGATCCATCGAGTCGTATCCGTAAGGTTGTATAGGATCAATCCACCCCCTCGCCTTCCGATATATTGTACCGTCTCTCTCGATGGGATGAAACGGCGAAATTGCGACGGTTCACCGTTTCCCTTGCTCGGCGGATCTGATATACTATGGTTGTCGCAAACGGAATACGAATCTCTGAAGGAGATACAATGGGAGCAGGTTATTCGGTGGATTCAAAAGTCTATCCGGCCAGTGACGGCGTTAAGTTGAGCATGACCGATATGCTGGCGTATTTCCAAAAACAGGGCGCCATGCGCGTCTCCGATCTGCACATCAAGATCGGTACTGTTCCGGCGTACCGCATCGACGGCGATCTGGTCAAGCTGAAGGGCGCCGTCATCACCCAGGAACTCGCCAAACCCCTGATCTACGCGCTCCTGACCGACGATGACATCGCCGCGCTGGAACGGGATCTGACGGTGGACTGCTCCTATCAATTCGGCGATCTCCATTTTCGCATGAACGCCTTCCGCGACTACGAAGGACTTTCGATCGCCATCCGCGCGCTGGGCGCCACGATTCCCCGCCCGCAGGAGATCGGTTTTCCCAACGATGTCTGGCGCGACATCTGCCGTCGGACCCACGGCCTTGTCCTCTTCACCGGGATCACCGGCGCCGGAAAAAGCACGACCATCGCCTCCATGATCGAAAAGATCAATTCGGACCGCGCCTGCCGGATCATTACTCTCGAAGATCCGGTCGAATACATGTTTCCCCAGCGCAACAGCATGATCTCCCAACGAGAAGTCGGCCGCGATGTCCGAAACTTCGCCTCCGGTCTTCGTTCCATGATGCGGGAAGATCCCGATGTCATCTTCGTCGGCGAGATGCGCGATTCCGAAACCGTTTCGCTCACCCTCACCGCCGCCGAAACCGGACACCTGGTCTTCTCCACCCTCCACACCCGCGATGTGACCGGCACGATTACGCGGGTCCTCGACTTTTTCCCGGCCGGCCGTCAGGATGAAGTCCGCAACCAGCTCTCCCTGGGGCTGGCGTATGTCATCAGCCAGAAACTCATACCCCGTAAGAACGGCCAGGGTCGCATTGTTACTATGGAAATCCTCAACAACAACTACGCCGTCGCCAACCTGATCCGCAAAGGCAAGGTCGAGCAGATCTACTCCATCATGCAGACCAAAACCAAAAACCAGCAAAGCGAAAAAATGATCACCTTCGAACGGCATTTGGCTCAGCTTGTCAAACAGGGACACGTCGATCTTCTCGAAGCGCAGAAATGGGCTAACGACCTCAACAGCTTCGAAGACGCCATGAAATCCGATTCCGACATCGACTCCTGACAATGACACGTACGTTTTACTGTCCGGGTTGCGGGGGAATTTGCGGCTTCGCCGAACGGCACGCCGGACGGACGGCCCGATGCACGCGGTGTAACCAGCGCTTTATCATCCCCGATGTCAACAATGTCAAAGCCCAAAAGGTCAAAGAAGAACGCGGAAATCCCCTGCCGGGTTTCTATCGTCAAGTCCTGATCAAGACCTGGCCCGTTTTCTTCCACAAGGACAGTCTGGTTTCACTGGCATTCCTGGCCTCGTTGATCGTTTTTCGTTTTTTCCTGACCAATGTCGATCTGAGCGCCGCTCTTCCCGGTTTCGTCCTGCTGGCGCCGATCGGATGGATCATCGTATTCCTCACGTGGGGTTGCCAGATATGGTATTGCATGGAAACGATTTCGACGACGATGGATCAATGGGACGACTTTCTTTCCCCCGACATCGGCGCGGGTTTTGAATTCATCTGGAACATGATCAAAACGTGGTATCTCTTTGTCGTTGCGGTCATCCTTGTCGAAGTACCCTTCCTCCTGCTTGCCGGATGGCTTCAAAATGCCCGGATCGGCTGGCCGTGGCTGTGGCAAACGATTACGCTCGCCGGTTTCATCCTCCTGCCGATGGCTCTCCTGATTCTCGCCAGCGGCCCGCAAATGTACTCCATTCTTCGTCCCGATTACTTTGGGATTCCGATCGTCCGGGCCTTTCGACCGTATCTATTGGTTGCCGCCATCTTTCTGCTGGCCGCCTGGTTCGAACTGATCACCAAACAGTATCATGCCGTTCAGGATCAATCCCGGCTCGTTATTGCCATGCACCTGGCGGGAAATCTTCTGGCCGCGAATTTGTGGCTGGTCGCCATGCGAGCCATCGGGCTGTTCGGCCGACATTTCCACAGCGTGTTGCCGTGGTGAATCGCCGCGAAATCGCCGTCAGGCCGAATTCCCGGACCCTATCGGCATCACGATCGGAAGGTCCACATAAAACGTAGCGCCCCGGCCGGGCTCGCTCTCGACCCACACCGATCCGGCCAGCAGGGAGGACAACTCCCGACAGATCGCCAACCCAAGGCCCGTGCCTTCGCCCTGCCGCGTAATGGACCCGTCCACCTGTCGAAATTTCTCGAAAATCGCGTGTTGGTTTTCCCGGACAATTCCCGGCCCGTTATCCTTCACCGACAACCGTATCCGTTTGGCGTCCAGCCGGTGCGCCGACAAATGGATCGTGCCGCCCGGCGGCGTGAATTTCACGGCGTTACTGAACAGGTTCGACAAAATCTGACGCACTTTGCCGGGATCGGTCAGGATCAACGGAAGATCCGGCTCCACCGTCACGATCACCTCCTGCTGTTTTTCCGTACTGATCGGAGCGAAGAATTCGACGATCGATTCGCACAGCGAAGCGATCGCGGTCTTTTCGATGTGCAGTTCCATCTTGCCCGCTTCGGCCTTGGCCAGATCCAGCAGATCATTGATCAGGTTCAGCAGCGACCGACCGCTGGTGATGATATTCTGTGCATAACGCCTCGATTTTTCCAAATCGGCCGTCGGCTTTTCAAACAACAGTTGCGCGAATCCCAGAATCGCGTTCAGCGGCGTGCGGACTTCGTGCGACATGTTCGCCAGAAATTCGCTCTTGAGCTTGTTGGCCTTGAATAATTCGATATTACGCTCCGATAACTCCACTATCTTGGCGTCCAGTTGGAGATTCGCCCGGCTGAGCTTCTGCTGCGATTCCTGAAACACGTCGAGCATGTGGTTGAACGCCTGCGACAGTTTTTCGAACTCATCCCCGCTCTTGATGGTGCTGCGCAGTTCCAGGTTGCCGTCGGCGATGTTGTTCGACATCGCACGCAACTGCCGAACCGGGCGAAGAATCGTCCGCTGCGTGATCGTATAAAAGGCCACCATCGCCGCGGTCGCCGCCAGCAACCCCGCCAAAACCACCGAGATCCGGTTGATCAGGAGAGTCTTGGCCTGTTCCGGCGCGGCCACACGAATCACGATCGCCCCCACGATCTCGTTCTTCGTAAATGGGGACGCCGAACCCTGCGCGGTGTGGCAGCTCATACAAAAATCCCCGCTCTGCACGATCCGCACATATCGATGCGTCGGCGTCTTGGCCTCGCTGGTCCACCCCATCTCCTCGCGCTGCTCGTCCTTTTTCAGGGTTTCAATCGCACGGCGAACGGACGTTTCAAGGTTCGCGGGAACCGTCGATTCGGGTCCGCTCAGGCGAATCCAGGTGACCATGCTGAGGTTGGGATCCTGTACGACGTTCGTTTCTCCCAGGAGCGGCAATCCCTTGGGATTCTTCGGTTCCACCTGAAAGTGTTTTTCGATGACCGTCGCCGAGATGCCCCGTCCGACATCCAACGCCGCCTTCTCGGTCAGTTTGCCCATCCAAAGATACGGAAGGTACAACGCCACGGCCAGACTCAGCAGGATGGCCAGTCCGAATTGCAGCCGAAACTTCGCCGCCAGCGAGATCGGCCGCAGCCGTGCCCGCCGAATCCATCTGCCGATCGTCTCGATCCATCGTGCTGGCATTCGACCTTCCTTCCCACGGGCCTTTCACTGGAATCGAAAAATCTATTCCGGCTGTTCCCTGCCGTGCGAATGCTTCTGAACCCGCAGATTCAGCTCGTTAAGTTGGGCCTGCTCGACCGTACTGGGCGCTTCGGTCAGAAGACATTGTCCCTTTTGTGTCTTCGGAAATGCGATAACATCGCGAATATTATCGGTGCCCGTTAGAATCATGATCAACCGGTCCAGACCAAACGCGATCCCGCCGTGAGGCGGTGCGCCGTACTCCAGCGCCCGCAGAAAAAATCCGAATCGGTCCTGCGCCTGTTGCCGGGAAATGTTCAGCAGATCGAACACCCGGGCCTGCCTCTCCGGATTGTGAATACGAACGCTCCCGCCGCCCACTTCCGATCCGTTGACCACCAGGTCGTACGCCTGAGATCGAATATTACCGGGATCGGTATCCAGTTTATGCAGATCTTCTTCGATCGGCGAGGTAAACGGATGATGCATCGAATCGAATCGCTTCTCGTCGGCATTCCACTCGAACAGCGGAAAATCCACCACCCAGACGAACTCGAAGCGGTTCGGATCCACCAGGCCCAATTCCTTGCCGATCCGGACTCGCAGCGGCGCCAGCGCCTTGTTGGCCGTGCTCGCGGGACCCGCCACCAGCAAAATCAGATCGCCGTCGCCGGCTCCGAAACGCCGAAGAATCTCGGCCTGCTGCTCGGCGCCGAAAAACTTGGCTATATTACTCTTTAAAGTCGGTTTCCCATTGTCCGTTTCCACCTTGAACCAGGCCAGCCCCTTGGCGCCGAAGTCCGCCGCATACTCGGTCAGCGTCTTTTCGATATCGCTGCGCGAATATTTCTTCCCGCCGCCCGGAGCGCAAAGCCCCTTGACAATCCCTCCGGATTCCACGATGGACGTGAACACCTTGAACGCGGACGTGCCCGCCAGATCCGAAATATCCCTGAGCTTCATGTCGAACCGAAGGTCCGGCCGGTCGATCCCGTAATCCGCGATGGCCTCGTGATAGGTCATCCGACGCACCGGTTGCGGAACGTCGATCCCCAGAATCTCCTTGAAGATCCGACAGATCAGCTTCTCGTTGATGCTCATCACGTCTTCGCTGTTGACAAAGCTCATCTCCACGTCGATCTGCGTGAACTCGGCCTGCCGGTCCGCGCGGGGGTCCTCATCGCGGAAACACCGCACGATCTGAAAATACCGGTCCATCCCCGAAACCATCAGCATCTGTTTGAAGAGTTGCGGCGACTGAGGCAGCGCGTAAAACATCCCCTTGCACAATCGGCTCGGCACCAGAAAATCCCGCGCCCCTTCCGGGGTGCTCTTGCCGAGAAACGGCGTCTCGATCTCGAAAAATCCGTTGGCGTCGTAAAAATCTCTCGCGATCTTTGTCACGCGATGCCGAACGCGCAATCGGTTCTGCATGACCGGCCTTCGTAAATCGATAAAACGGCTCTGCAAACGCGTCTCCTCGCCCACGGTCACATAATCGGCGACTTCGAACGGCGGCGTCTTGGCCGTGTTCTGAAGTTCCAGATGAATCACGGCGATCTCGATCTCGCCCGTGGCCAGTTTCGGATTGGTCATCCCCTCGCTGCGGCGACGAACGATGCCTTCCGCGGAGATCACCCACTCGCACCGCAGGTCGCGCGACGTTTTGTGCGCTTCCGGATGATTCACCGGATCAAATACAAGCTGGACTAAACCTTCTCTGTCCCGTAAATCGACAAATACCAGGTTCCCGTGGTCCCGATAGGAATTCACCCACCCGGAAACGATGACCGTCTGGCCGACATCGGAAGCTCTCAAATGGCCGCAATACCGCGTTCGCTTAAGCATAGTTCGTAACTTTCACCTGAATAACGATTGGTTATCTATAATCCAACCAACATAGCCAATCGAGGGCCGGAAGTCAAGATCCGCCCCTTTGTTTTCCAAAATGACCAAAGAGCATCTCGATCATCCAACATGCAATTACCCCCGATTTATGGGGGATCTTTTCGCTGACGCGTGGCAACCGCCGAGCTTATCGAGGTGGACGATCTCTGATGGAACAGAAACAGATTCGTTTCCAAATGTACACAATACCCCCCGCGCAGAAAACCGGCCGGGCATTCGTCGCGTTTCCGAACGCCCGACCGGTCCTTACTGTTCTTTTGGATTCAACAATCCAACAGGATGTAGGGGCACATGGCATGTGCCCTTGTCCGGATCATTGAATCAGAACGGCCAGATACAACCTTCAATTTCCGGATCGTTGCACTTCGTCCAACTCTGCAGCATCAAGGCCAGATCCTGGAGATTCACATAGCAGTCGCCGTTGAGATCCGTCGCCAGCTTCAATCCCGCCGCCATTGCATCCGCACAGGTCGGCGTCGTCGCGGTAATGACCACCGTGTCCTCCGTTGTCCCGGAATCATCAACCACCGTCAGCTTCAGCGTATAAACGCCCGCCGTCGGGAAGGTTACTGTGCTTGTCGGACTGCTCGGATTGGCCAAGCTCGCTTCCGCTCCGCCCGGTCCATCGACCGTCGTCCACAGAATCGTCTTGCCGTCTTCCTTGCCATAGTCGATCACGGACCCGGCAAGTTGATAAGACGCGCCAGGCCGAATCTGGAACGACCCGTCAGGTCCGGCATTCACGGTCGGCGGAAGAGGTCCCATCGCCGCCAGCGACCGAATACTGGTATATCCCGGATCTTCTAATGCCAACGCATAATTATAAACCCGAACATCGTCGATCTGGCCGAGGAATCGTTTTGCGTTGACATTGTTCGGTTCGGTGTTGGCGATAACCGGATTATCGCTGATCTGCTGATTGATTCCGATGCCAATATAGGCGCCTTGCTGGCTTGTACCCGATAGGTCATAGAAAACGCTCGGCAAAGGGGATGTGTCGTCGAGGACGCCATCCACATAGACCCGGGTTTCATCGCCGCTTCGTTGTCCGACAATGAAATGCCACTTGCCATCGTTGAATACCGTCGGACCGATCGCCTCCACCTTGGTTACATTATCATCCGTTACCAAGTCAACCCACCCGGAGGTGCTTTCACGAACGGCGAGAACATACCGTATGCCATTGGTCGTGTCCCCGCCTTTGCTAAAGACGTTCATCTGGGATGCACCCGTTGTTTTCACCCACGCCGCAACGGTAAAATCTCCGGCACCCCCGGTGGAGAAATTCAGTTCCGGGGCCGCGCCGAGATACACGAAGTAGGCCGCCGGATCGGTCGTATTCAGATCTATCGAGGCCGCACCGATCGCGCTGTCGGCGACGAACCGGTTCTCGGCCGAGACCAGCTTGTTGAAGTAGAGGGTGCCGTTGTTGTTGTTGATGGATTTATCTTCGAGGTTGTTGTCCATGTCCCAGTACCCGACCAGCCTCTCGTCGGCACGATCCGCCACCCAGACATGGATCACATCATTGGCGTCTTTGGTTCCATCCGTCGCCTGCAAAAGCAGTGTGTAAAGACCCTTGGCGTCAAACATGACCGTAGGATCTTCCGCCGTCGCGCTCGGGGCGAAGATCGCATTGCCCGGCCCGGCTTCTTTCTTCCAGTACCAGCTCAACACGCCCGGATCGCCCTCTTGAGGCGGCTCGTCGCTAATCGTTCCATCCAGTTGAACCGCCTGCCCGACATACGTCTTGCTGAATGCCGGATTGGCATCCGCCACCGGCGCCGGATTGTAGGCCGGATCCTTGGGTACAAGAACAACAAAATAGTTGGTGTTCACATTCGCTCCAACGGATCCAACCTTGTTGCCACCGAGCGTTACAGTTCCCGCTTCGAAATCCTTGGCATAGATCGGCATCGGTGATGATCCATCCATAGCAGGGGTTGCATTCGAATTGGTCCAGCTCATCGTCATGTCGGTCTTGGTCCATGTCCCGTCTTCCAGCCAGTCGGTAATATTCGTATCTCGGTTGTCATAGACAATATACACGGTACACGGCTTATCGATCGTAAATTCCAGATAACGAGCCGCAGTTACGGCCTTGTCATCATTTGATGTCCGGATGAACTTCATGCCCAGCAAAGCCGGTGCGGTTGTTTCCAATGCCGGAGTCGCCGTCTTAGAATCGGGCAGGAATCGATATCCCCATCCGGGATCCGTGGTCGGCCGGTCGGTGTAAAACTTTTCGCCCGGATTGGCGGTACCAACCTGGTATGTCTTTCCCGTCGATACATACGTAATCGTTACGTTCACTTCATTTCCCTGGGCAAACGCCATCCCAGCTCCATATCCGGCCAGCACGACGATCGCCAGAACTGTCATCTTATCTCTCATGGGTTATATCCTCCACATCTTTCGATCAAGGGGTTCTGTCTTGTTATCGTTCATCGCAGTAGCGATTTTACTGTCCGGATTCCGGCGGGAACGGCCATTCGCAATCCGTAAAGTTCGACGGATCGTTGCATCGCATCCAGTCCGCCGCAAGAATCGCGAAGTCCGCCAGGTTGATTCGGCAGTTCTCATCAAAGTCGCCGGGATAGAGCAAACCGGCCGCCTTCACGTCCGCACAGGTAGGTCGAACCACATCCACTGTGATCTCGTCAAACACCGTCGCCAGATCATCCGATGCCGTCAGACGCAGAGTGTACTGGCCGAACGCGGGGAACGTAACCGTCGTAGCCGGATTGCTCGCATTGGCGAAGTTGGCTTCGGCCCCACCGGGACCTTCCACGGTCGTCCATAGAATAGTTACCGTTCCCGGCGCGCCAAAGTCCTGAACACTGCCGTTGAGCGGAATCTGTTCGCCCGTCTTGTAGGTCAAGGGGCTGGTGATCGTCCCGGCGTTGACAAACGGAACCGTCTTACCCTGCGAAGTCAACGCACGAATCTCCGTCTCGCTGAGGGCATAATTATAGACGCGAACCTCATCCAGAATCCCGTCCCACGGCCGATTCGTGGCCTGGGCATTTTCGGAAATCCGTATCGGATACGTGCTCAGGTTGATCAAGCCGCTGTAAGGACCTTCCACATCCAGTACGCCGTCGATATACAGCCGGATCGCTTCGCCGTCAAACGTGCCGCATACATGATGCCAGAAATCGTCATTGACGCTGATGGTTCCGTTGGGTCCGTTGCCGGGCATTCCCGCTCCCGGAGCGAGCCCGTTGAAGTGAATCGCCATCGCGTTATTGTTCGTGTTCGTCCGGCTCTGCCGCGCCAGGCGCCAACTGTCGTCGCCCTTGCTGACCGCCGTGGACCAGGTTGTGGAAAACGCGCTGACCTTGATCCACGCCGACACGGTAATCGCATACCGGGGGCCATAGACAAAATTCGGTTCGGTGTCCGCAATGGTCACTTGTACCTGTCCAGGACCCGGAACCTTCACAATCGGAGGGTTCGCGGCCGGCGCCCGGAAGTCCACGGCCTGCGTGCTGCCGGGGATCCAGCCGGGAACGATCGTCGGAACCTGGTTGGGTTCGGCCGCCGTCCAGACGCCGTTGTTGCCCTTGGCCACATCCACCACCGACTTGTTGGCCGTCGTCAGCGACTCGAAGTTCCAGTGCGCCATCAGCATGTTTTTGCTGGTGTCGTTGATGTACACCGTCATGGTGTCTTCGGAAGATTTCGTTCCGTCCGATGCCGTCAGCTTCAAGACGTACTCGCCCGGAGCCGTAAACGTCACCGTCGGATCTTCGATCAGCGCATCACTGAATGTCGCCCCCGCCGGTCCCGTCCAGGCAAACGTCAGCGTTCCCGCAGGACCCTCCAGCGGATCTTCATCCGTCACCGTCGCCGCCATTGGAACCACCAGCGGGAAGGTCGGCCTGGCAAATGCCTGATCCGGCCCGGCATCCACCGCGGGAGGCGGATTGAAGGCCGGATCCCCTGGAACGGCGCCGATGATATAGTGATTATTGGCGTCCTGACCCTGATAACTGAAATGATAGACTCCGGGACCAAAATTGGCAGCCCATACGCTGAGCGGCCGATCGCTGTCGCCGCCGACATAGAGTCCAAGGCCCGTGTCCTGGAATGTCCCGGCCGCGGCAAATCTACTCGTAATCGTATTGACATACGCCTGCGGATCCGCGAAGCGATCGTCGACCGTAATCCAGATGGTCACGGACGCCGAAAAGGTCACCGCAATATCGAGATTCGAGGCCGCCGCAGCTTTGTCGCTGTTGAAGGTGCGTATATATTCCGAACCGATCAAGGGTGTATTCATGGGGCCCAGCGTTCCGGACGGCGTGTTGATCCATGTATACGTCCGATCCGAAAAGACATAGTTGCCGTCTTTCAGCCCTCCGGCTTGTGTGGGCAAAGGCGCAGTAGTGCCGGTATAGGCACCAATCGGATCTCGTGTATCGGTTTGACCGCCGGTGCGGACTACCGAGGTGATGAGCTGCCCCATCGCTGACGAGGCCACCATCGCTCCGATCACGCACATCCACATCACTCGTGCTCTCATTTTGTAAGTCCTCCACAAAAAGGATTAATGGTTTTGGGTTCCATTTTGATTGCATAGCTGCGCTGAAACAATACGTTCAGAGTATTATAAAGGTACCAAGTACATATCGGGAAAAATCGCGGAATGATGTAGTCAAAATAGACGCGCCTCCCTCCTCGCCGAATGGTAAAAACAGAGATATCGCACCCGGCCGGGCGCTTCCAATCACACAAATTCTGACGCTTACTACTCCTCCAGTACATGACACCACTCCCATCTGTACTGTTATGGCGTTCACCAAACCTCACGGAGTGATCATACCACTTTATCGGGTCCATTGCAAAGGAAAAAAAGCCGAAAACCCGATTTTCTTGGAAACACAAACGAAATTCTCGATTTTACGACATGGGGATGTAACGAATTATCATAAATTACACAAGATATAATCTCCATATTGCGACATGATTCCCGACCCATAATTACTCTATTTATGATAGTGAAAAGGCGGATCGACAAACCCGCCTTTCGTAATCTCAAGAAACAAAATGACTTAGACGATTCGTTCCTGCGCGCTGACGATCATCTGTTCAAAAACCTTTTTCTGCTCGATCATCGCGGCCACGCGATCTTTCGGTTCGGTTCGCGCTTCCAAAAGAATCCAGCCCTTGTAATCGATTTTGACGAATAAATCCATCAGCTTTTGATACGGGTACTTCCCGATATTCAGTTCCCGTACATGCGCGATATCGCCGAATCGCTTGCAGACCATCTCGAAATTTTTCTCCAGTCCCTCACCCTGCAGGTCCTCGTCGTTGCAGTTCCAGCACACCGTCACGTTGGGATGATCCGCATAGTCCATGATCGTCTTGATGTACGGCAGCGGCGCGCAGGTGCCATGGACCTCAAGCCGGATCTGCTGTTTGAAGTCGGCGGCGTATTTGCCGACGATGTTCAAACTCTTGCCGATCTGCTCCAGGGTTTTTTCCTTCGGCACATTCGGATGAAACTGGTTGGGCTTGACCTTCACGCCCGATCCGCCGCAATCGTAACTGAGCTTGACGAAGGCCTTGGTGTTTTCGATGGCCTTTTGTAATTTTTCCGGCTCCGGAAAATCGAATTGCTCGTTGGTCCCCATCCCCACGAAGATCACCGGGCTGTCCTTGAACCGCTTTCGGACTTCCTTGCGCTGCTCGGCCGTAATGTCGGGCATGACCTTATGCGCGTGCTCCACGCGCAGTTCCACGCCGAAAAATCCCGCCTTCTCGCAGTTGGCGATCACCGTCGGCAAGTCCCAGTCCCGACCCCATTGATACGTCACCAGACCCAGCCGCATCTTCGATCCCTTCCGGGCGCAACATTCCTCCGTCGGATCGGCGCACACGGCCGCCGTCCCCGCGGTTTCCGCCGCCCGGGCGCAACCGCTGAGAGACGCCATAGACATGCCCGAACAGGTTATGATGGAGCTCTTGAGAAACTCACGCCGTGTCGTACTCATCGAGTTACCCTTTCCTCAATACAGCGCCGAAGGGCGCCGATTGTTTTACAACATCACAGGATATATGGCCTCTTCGTTCTCATTCTATACTCGGTCCGAGCCAAATGGAAAATCGAAAATGGAAAATTTCTTCCCTACTTGCGCTGCGGCACACCCGCCCGGACCATTGCCTTCAACTCGTCCAGATACTCTTCGTACACGCCGCGCGGCGTCGTGCCGTGCCGCTTGCACAGCGAAGCCGCCATGCCGACGACTTCGCCCATCATCCCTCCGGTCCGCATCACCCGCACGCACCCCAGCGCCACATGCGTCACGCTGATGTCACGGCCGGCCATGAACAGGTTGGGCACATTCCGCGAATAAAAACATCGGTACGGAATCGGGTATGGCGCGATCTTCGTGAAGTGCGCCACGGTGCGGAACTCCTCGCCGGGAAAATATTTCGTATTATCCGGATGGGGATAATGAAGATCGATCGTCCACGTCGCCGTCACCATCGCATCGGGATAGGTCACGGGAGTTTGCACATCCTGCTGACAGAGGATAATATCCCCCAGCAGTCGCCGCGATTCGCGCTTGCCGCCAATATACGCCACCCAGTCAAGGCGTTGCATTTCGAATTTTCGCTTTTGTGAATAATGATTTTTTACATACGCCCAGTTGCCGAACACCACGCGCAATCCATAATCGCGAATCAACTCAATTTCATCGACCGGATTTTTCGTTTGTCCCGTCTCCCAGTCCCAGTCGCCCCGCGTCATCGGCTGGCACGTTTGCTCATTGAACTGCACGGCCCATGGACAGTCGGGAAAGCTCTGCGGCTCTTTCTCAGGAACAGCGTACCACTGGACCGACGTACCCAGCAAAAGCGAATCGGCTTTGTCCGGCGCCAGCGTCTCGCCCGTTTCGGCGCGGCTTTCGCGCCCCATGCGGAAATCCGCGCCCGCCAAAGCCCCCAGCGCTCCGTCGCCGGTGCAATCGGCGAACATCGCCCCGACAAAGCGATGTTCCGTCGATGCCCGCACATCCCGCGCGATGACCGCAAGGATACGGTCGCCCTTTTTCTCCGAGCCGGTCAGTCGCATATTCAAATACAACCGAATGTTCGGTTCCGCCCGGACGACCGCCAGTTTTTTCGCGTCGTCGTAGTTTTCCGCCGGCTGGGCGTTGCCGCGCTGGCCGCTGTCCAGTTCCGCGACGACGGCGCCAAGCTTCGGATAGGGCTGCTGGAAGATTTCTCCGTTGAGATGCACGCGCACCTCCGACGAGTTGTTTCCGCCGAGCACGCTCCGATCCTGAATCAGCGCCACCTTCAATCCGTTTCGCGCCGCCGATATCGCGCTGCACGTCCCCGCCATCCCGCCGCCCACGACCACCAGATCAAACCGGCCTTCCTCCTTCGGCCCGCCGAGTTTGAGCATGGCCTTGCGAAATGCCGCCAGTCCTCCGGCTTCATTCGGCGGCGGGGTATCTGCCTCGCTCAATACGATCGCATCGCATCGCCCGTTAAATCCCGTCAGATCATGCAGCGCGATTGTCACGTCCGTTTTCCCGATGGGTACCTTGCCCCCATCCTGCCAATGCCACGCCTGGCCCCTCGTACCGAATATCGTTTCCGCCGCCCTGCCGTCGATCAGCACCTGAAATTTTCCCGGCGCTCCGGGCGCTTTCCACGGAGCGACCCAATCCCGCGTCCGAACCCACAAATGATAGGTCCCCGCCTTTGGAACGGATACGGTCGTCGATGCATCCTTCACGGCTCGACCCAGCCCGTGCGCCAACAGATACGCCGATCCCATCTGATCCATCGACTGCGTATCCACCACCCACCCGCCATGATCGGAGAAACCTTCCGCTTCGAGAAAAACGGTTTCGGCGATTGCAGGGCAAATCATCGTCAAGGCCGCATAAGCGACAAACAGGATTCGCATAATCATCCTTTCCTACAAAAAACGATGGGTTTGGAACGGATTCCAAACCCATGTTTCCCGCCATCGGGTGGAGATACCGTCCCGGCATATCCACCCAATATAGTAATTGAAAAATCGCAAATTGAAAATCGAAATTATTTGTTCTTCTTGGTCCAGTCCTCCGAACGAACGCCCTGGTAGAACGTCACGATGTACTGGAATGTCGCCTTCGATGCCGGGTCCAGAGTCAGAGTGTATTTCACGGTATCCATGTCGATTTTGAAATAATCGCCGAAGGTGCCCTGATTCTTCAATTCCCAGTACGGCGTCGGGAAGTTCCTCTGGATCTCGATCTTGATGGGAAGATCGCGCGTGTTTCGGACTTCGATTTGATAGGATTGAATATCATCCCAGCCGTTGATATTGCCGTTACGGTCGAAACGATAGTTGTCGGTCTTGTAGTCCATCCGTTTGGCCTCGACGACCACATCGGCCACGCCGCCGAGGTTCAGTTCCACATCTTCGTTGACCGGAATATACTTGAATTCCGATTGCCCCGTGTAGGCCAGGTGCTGTTTATCGTCCAGATTGCGATAGACCTTCAGCAACCCCCCGGGGATCGGCGTTTCGCCCAGTTTGTGTTCTTCGTCGTTCTTGAAACTCAGGAATCGAACGACCATCGGCCCGTAGCGTTCCTCTTCGTATTTGTACAGGTTGACGATCGGCACCTCGCCGGCCTCAAAACTCGGCAGACGCTTGGACCAGCCGTTCTCGATGGTCTCGGTGCCTTCGATGGTGTAGAGGAAATACTCGCTGAGTCCTTCCTTGACGACCTCCTTGGGCTTGGCGAGGGATAGAGAAGATATTTCGCTCTTGGCCGCCATTCCCCGCATCCGCGATTCGGGGGCCGGGGCCGGAGTCGCGGCGGGAGCCATCGGCACAATGGGGCCCGGCCGGCCGTAAGGATACTCGCGCCTCGCCAGCGCCGCAATCTCGTCCAGCGTATGGACCTGGCCGACGATCAGCCGTGTCTGGGCGTTTTCGTAATCCTCGCCCGAGTGGTTGGATACCATCACGTAGCCCTGCAGACGCATGGTCTTTTCATCGGTCGTCATCGTCCCCATGTAAAAGGCCCGCCACGACAGGCCGCTGGTCAGGTAGGTGATCTCCACCGGAACCTTGCCCGCGACTCCGCTGGTGATATTCCACAACCCCAGGTTCTTGACCCGAGGCGGATACGAAAGCTCGGAGATTTCGATCTTGTCGGCGAAGGCCCTGGGCAGCATCTCCAGACTCGTCGGGTCGATCAGTGTATTCTCCCAGGAGAACTGCAGGTTGTTGCCTCCTTCCTTGAGCGTCAGCGGCCGGCTCTCGCGAACCAGCGTCATATCCGCCGAGTTATAGATCGTGATCTGTACCGTCTCCCGCGACGGCAGCGTCGTCAGATCGACCTTGGCCGTCGCCATTGCGACCGCAATCTGCATCAAGCTCAATATGAATATGCGTTTCATGGTTATTCCCTTTCAGCTTGGGCGTTACGACCTTACGGCCGGACATTCCGACGGTGATAGTGCATGGTCAGTTCCTGGGTCGAAGGACCTTTGTCGGTTCGCGGGGCCATCTCGATCTCAAACTCCAGCGTGCCGGCGTCCTTGCGGGTGTATTTCATATTGCACTTTTCCATGTCCCATTGGCCGGGGATGTGCTGGATCATCGTCAGCACCGCGGGCGAATCCTTGAAGTTTTCGATCTTGGCCGTGATCTCCTCGTCGGTGTCGAACAGAACGACCCTGCCGTCGTTGTTCTTGCGGAGGTTGATCTGGGCGTCGGTCATCTTGCGCTGGGTAACGACGATGTCGCGGCTGTCGCCGATATACAACTCCATCTTCTCGCCGACCGGCACCAGCATCGCGTTGTCCTCGCCCAGAAAGATCGTGCTGTTGTGCCCGTCGTCCTGGAACAACCGCGCCTTGCCGCCCCACAGGGCGAACTTGCCGAGCTTGCTCTTGGCATCGTTGACAATCCGGTAGCTCACCGGAATGCCGACGTTCTTGTTGTCGAGCTTTTCCGGATCCCACGGCAGATTCGCCGCATCCCACTTCCATACCTTTTTCACCGGCACCTCCGGCGCCTGCAGGAACAGAAGCTGCTTGGTTTCCTCGTGGGCGATCCCCTGTTCGAAGGCGTCGCCGTAATCCAGCAGCACGCGGGCCTTTTCAAAATCCTCGCCCGAAAAGTTCCGCAGGATCAAATAGCTCTTCAGATCGACCTTGGTCTCGGCCTTGTCGGCGACGGCCTTGTAGGTAATCAGCCGGTCGATGAAACTCAACAGATAACTGATCCGTACCGTCTCGGCATAATCGCCCTCGCTGGCGATTTCCCACACCAAGGCCGCTTCGTTGGGCGGATAGCTCACATTGAGCAACTGGACCTTGTCCGGGTGATCCAGAACCGCCAGGCGAATGGAATCGGAATCGATGGAAACCGACTTCCATGAAAAGTCAACTTTGTTGATCCCTTTTTGAAGGGTTAAGACCCTCTCCTCCTCGATCAGCGTCGCCAAGGGATTATCCAGGCGGATCACCGTCGCCGCCCGCTCGGGCAATGCGACCAGTTTAATCCGCGCCTGCGCCGTGGTCGCTATCATTAGCGCCGCTACAATCGTCCACATCATTTTGCTTCTGGTATTCATGGTATGCTCCTTTCCATTGCGAAATTATTTTGGAAACGTTTCTTTGGTAAAATGTCTGGTTAAAGTCCCATCAAGATCGCCGGCAAACGCCTTTTCAATTTCCTCCAGGGTTTTCAAACCGAATATCCAGGCGATCGCGATCGGATCGCTCCGGTAGGCCGTGTGGCCTTCATAAAAACCGTAGCGCATAACATAGTAGGGCGCCATTTCGCTGAAATGGATCTGCGATAGCTTGGTTTCCATTTCAGCCATCTGCCGTTTTGTGAGGCGAGGATATCTGTTTTTTAGATATGTTTTCTCATCGCCGGACAATTCTCTGCGAACGGTGATATCATGACTTCCCTGGATTTCATCCTGAAATATGGAAATCTGCCATCCCTTTGTGCCTTGTGCCGACAGGATAACTTTGTGTCCGTTGTACATGAGATACGGTATATTGTCCCAAAATCTCCCCCATTTCCCCAGTTCAATTTCCTTCAGGATAATGTTCCACACATGGAAGAGCGGCCTGGCCATTTGCGGGTGTGTGAGCCCCAATTTCTGAACCAGCCGATTATCGCATTTCAGGACGGTGATCAGGTCTTCATCCTCGGCCATAAAACCCGCTCCGGAAAATTGTCCGGGACGACCGATAGACGTGATCAACGAAACCGGAAAACCCGTAATCATTTCCTTTCCATCCAATTCCGACTCCGCATGAAGTCCCGTTTGGGCCAAGGCGGGAAAATCGTCCGAATTAATTTCGAGTTGCCGATCTTTTCCATACAGACTTCGGATTCGTCTGCTATAGAGCAAAGGACTTCCGTTCTCGACGGTAACGGGGATCAGGGCATGCGTCCCGTTTTTCATAATCGCCAGCACGATTTCTACCCCATTTTCAGTCGTATAGGGGGAAGGAATCTCCGGCCTGCGCTCCAACAACTTTGGGTAAAGTGGAAACTTCTCCCGGCCAATCGAAATCGAAACCGGCACAGTCGCCTGTGAGTAAAGCGATGGCGACATCCACAAACAGAACAATGCGGAAATCAGTATCGGTTTATGGCCAATGAATTTCATCTCTCTATTCTGCATCGATCTACCAACCATTTGAATCATGGTATCTAATTTATTTTCTGGGTTCGTTTGAAGTCTTCTCTGCGCGTTCCCTGAAAGTGGGTCAGCACATACTGAAATTCTTTTTTCGACAACGGCTCCAGGTTCAACACATACTTGAGCGTGGTAGCGTCTTCCTTTTCATAGTCGCCGAAGTCGCCGCTGTTTTCGAGCTTCCAATACGTGGAAGGCGTCTGGCGATAGATTTCCACCTTGATCGGAATCTCGCGGGTGTTGTTTACGTCAACCTTCCAGGTCTGGATTTCGTCCCAGCCGTCAATGTTGCCTTTGTTGTTGAAGCGGTAATTATCCGTTTTTTGATCCATCAACTTGGGTTCGACCTTGACATATCGCGCCGGGCCGAGGTTCAGCTCGATCTTCTCGTTGACGGGGATGTATTTGACCGACGTTCTTGCGACAAACGATAGGTGACTTTTGTCCCCCGTGTTACGGAAGATCCGAAACGCGCCGTCAGGAATCGGGGTCTCGCCAAGTTTGTGGTCTTTGTCGTTGGCAAAATACAAAAACCCAATCGTCTGGCTCCTCCATCGTTTCTCGTCGTACTTGTACAAACTCTCGACGGGAATCTCCGAGGCCTCGAACGAAGGCAAGCGCTTGGCCCATTGGTTCTCGATGGTCTCGGTGCCCTCGATGGTGTAGAGAAAATACTCGCTCAAACCTTCTTTAACGATCTCCTTTTTGGAGAGTTTATCGACAGCGCCATACATATCCAGTCCTTCCGCCATGACCTGGCCGAGAACAACGGGCGCATCCTTTGGTTTTCCATCCCTTGCTAAACCGCTGGCAGATGTCGGCTCCTGAGACAACGGAAGGGGAGATCCATACGGGTACTGCTGTCTCGCCAGTTGCGCGATCTGATCGAGCAGGTGGACCTTGCCGACGATCAATCGCGTCTGGGCGTTCTCGTAATCCTCGCCGGAGTTGTTCTGCACGCGGACATGGCCGGTCAGATGGAGCTTGGTCTCATCCGGTGAAAGCATGCCCATGTAAAACGCCCGCCACGACAGGCCGCTGGTCAGGTATGTAATCTCCACGGGAACCATTCCCTCCAGTTCGCTTTCAACCGACCACAGGCCGAGATTACGGACCCTCGCGGGAAACTGCAGGTCGAGGATTTCGATCTTGTCGGCGTTGGACTTCGGGATCATCTGCAAACTCGTCGGATCGATCAGCGTGTTTTCCCAGGCGAACTGCAGCGCGTTGTCTTCCTTCTTGACGGTGAGGTTGCGGACCTCGCGAACCAGCGTCAGGTCGGCCGAGTTGTAGATCGTGAGCTGTACCGAATCCCGCCGGGGCAGCGTGACCAGATCGACCTTGGACATGGCCATTGTGGTAATTATAAATATAAATATTGTTATATATCGGCATTTACTCTTCATGGCTTCCAATCCTCCTGTCGGGTCCCCTCAAAAAGCGTCAGCACATATTGAAACTCCGCCTTCGATCGAGGCCCGATCGTCAGGGTGTACTTGGCCGTATCCATGTCTTCTTTTTCATATTGGCCGAAATCGCCGCGGTTGGCAAGCGTCCAATAGCTTGTCGGAAAGTTACTATAGAACTCAACCTTGATCGGAATCTCGCGGGTGTTGTTGGCCGTGACTTTCCAGGTTTGAATATCATCCCAGCCGATGATGTTGCCATCGCGATTGAAGCGATAGTGATCCATCTTGGTGTCCATCAACTTCGGTTCGATCTTGACGGTTTGGGCCGGGCCGAGCTCCAGCTCGATCTTCTCGTTGACGGGAATATATTTCGTGGCGGAACTTCCGACAAAGGCCAGATGCCGGCTGTCGCCGGTATCGCGAAAGATCCGGAAGGTTCCATCCGGCAGCGGCGTCGCGCCGAGTTTGTGATCTTCATCGTTGGCAAATTTCAAAAAGCCGATCGTCTGGGCTCCCCAGCGATCCGGATCATACTTGTACAAGCTTTCGACCGGGATATCCGCGGCGCCGAATGACGGCAACTGCTTGGCCCAGGTGTTCTCAATCGTCTCCGTGCCTTCGATGGTGTAAAGAAAATATTCGCTGAGACCCTCTTTGATGATTTCCTTAGGCCGCTCGGCAGCAGACTTGAACCATAACTGGACTTGGCCTTCCTGATCCCCCAATTGCCGTCCCAGTCGTTCTACTGTGAATTCTTCCAACGACTCGGACCGTCTTCCGGCTGATCGGTCCGGAATCGTCAGGGGTGATCCGTAGGGATACTGTCGTTTGGCCAACAGGTCGATCCGGTCGAGCAGGTGGACCTTACCGACGATCAATCGCGTCTGGGCGTTTTCGTAGTCTTCTCCGGAATTATTTTGAACGCGGACGAAACCGGCAAGCTGCATCTTCGTCTCGTCCGGCGAAAGCGTGCCCATGTAAAACGCCCGCCACGATAGTCCGCTGGTCAGGTAGGTGATTTCAACCGGAATCAGTCCGGTCAATCCGCTGTCAATCGACCACAGGCCGAGATTGCGGACCCGCGCGGGAAACAACAAATCGGCGATTTCGATCTTGTCGGCGTTGGCCTTCGGGATCATCTGCAAACTCGTCGGATCGATCAGCGTGTTTTCCCAGGCAAACTGCAAATGATTGCCCCCCTGTTTGACCGTGAGGTTACGGATCTCGCGGACCAGCGTCAGGTCGGCCGAGTT
Source organism: uncultured Pirellulales bacterium (assembly GCA_964386005.1). GTDB lineage: Bacteria > Planctomycetota > Phycisphaerae > Sedimentisphaerales > Anaerohalosphaeraceae > FEN-1350. The sequence continues at coordinate 49,188 of CAYLSB010000011.1, forward strand.
GTAGATCGTGAGCTGTACCGAATCCCGCCGGGGCAATGTGACCAGATCGACCTTGGCCGATACGACGGCGGTGACGACTGTTACTATGCATAGGATCCATTGATTTTGATTTCTCATAGCTTCCAATCCTCCTCTCGGGTTCCCCGGAAGATTGCCGTAGTGTATTCGAAGATGGTTTTCGAGCGTGGCTCAAGTATGAGCGTAAATTTCGCCGTGTCGAGATCTTCCTGTTCGTATGTTCCGATTTCATGGATGCGTTTGAGTTTCCAGTATTGCGTGTCGAAATTCTGGAAATACTCAACGCTGACGGGAATCTCCCGCGTGTTGGTGATCGTAACTTTCCAGGCTTGAATATCATCCCAGCCGGCGATATTTCCGTCGCGATCAAAACGGTAGTTGTCGGTCTTTTGATCCATGACTACCGGCTCGATCTTGACGTAGGGCGTCGCGCCGAGATCCAGTTCGACCTTTTCGTTGACGGGGATGTACTTGGCGGCCGAGGCGCCGATATACGCCAAACGATACGCGTCGCCGGTGTCGCGGAAAATCTTCATATCGCCTTCGGGAAGCGCGTTGTCGCCGAGTTTGTGTTCTTTGTCATTCGCGAATGACAGGAATTGAATCGTCTCGGCACCCCATCGCGACGGATCATACTTGTACACGCTCTCGACGGGAATCTCGTCGGCCTTGAACGACGGCAGACGTTTTCCCCATTCGTGCGGGATCGTCTCCAATCCTTCGATGGTGTAAAGATTGTATTCGCTCAAACCTTCCTTGAGCACTTTCTTGATTCGCATCAAGCCGCCGCCAAAACCGCCCATGCCACCCATCATCCCGCCGTCACGGCCGAGGCCAAAAGCCATATCTCCGTTGAGACTCAGTACGTTCAATTTTTCCGACGAATCGTCCCACATCGCTGGTCCGTTGATCACGGAGAAATCATCAATACTATGACGGCCCCAGGCCCATTCGCGATCGGACAGTTCCGTGATTTGTTCGAGCAGGTGAACCTGTCCGACAACAAGTCGCGTCTGTGCCTCTTCGTACTCCTCGCCGGAGTTGTTATCGACGCGGACGAAACCGTCGAGCTTCATCTTCGATTCATCCGGCGTCAGCGTACCCATGTAGAAGGCGCGCCAGGCGATTCCGCTGGTCAGGTAGGTGACTTCCATCGGGACGTTATCGGTGATTTCGGAGCGGATCAGCCAGCGGCCGATCTGCTTTAATCGCGCGGGATAGACCAATTGCTGAACGAGAACCTTGTCTTTCTGTTCCAGCGGTTCCAGCGTCAGCGAGGTCGGATCGATTCGCGTGTTCGCCCACATGAGCTGCAGCCAGTTCCAGCCGCGTTTGAGCGTGAGGTTGCGGCGTTCGCGAACGAGCGTCAGGTCGGCGGAGTTGTAAATCGTCAATTGCAGTTCGTTGCGCGGCGGCAGCGTGACCAGCTCGATGGCGCTGGCGGGAGCAAAGGGCGGGGTGGAATCAATATCCGAGTCCGTAAGGAGTCCCACAACAGTCGGTTCACCCGGTTTGCCTGAACTATGAAAAGCCGAGGATTCGGATCCCGCGGGCGATTGTAACGCGAAGGTTTTTTCCTCCGTTAAAGGCGTCGGTCGTTCGAACGGTTTTGAATCATCCGGAGTTGTCGAATATGTATCGTGTTTGCGTTGTTGATTATACTGCCGCACGAAGGTTGACGCGGCGAAGGCGACGCCGATGAGGATCACGGCCGCGACGGAATAACGGATGAGCCAGATTCGACTGCGAGAAACGGTGTTCGCGGAATCGGCCAGAACTTTGTCCAGCAATTCCTGCGAGACGGCCATTTCTTCTTTTACTAGATCCAGAGACTGGAATTTTTGGGCCAGAGCTTCGGCGCGATGTTGACAATCAGCGCAAGCTTGAAGATGAGCGCGGGCGGTCTCGACCGCATCGACATCGAGCAGGTCGAACTGCAACTGGATGAGAAGATCGTCGGTCAGGTGTGTATTCATTGTTCACCTCCGGCCGAGGACGGCAGGATTCGCGCCAGGGTTTTGAGGGCGCGAAACATTTGGGTCTTGACGGTTCCCGCCGAACAGCCGAGCGCCTCGGCCACTTCGGAATAACTGAGCTGCTGATAATACGAAAGCACCAGCGTTGTTTTCTGTTTGGGAGGCAACGAGTCGATCGCGCGGCGAACCTGGCTGCGTCGTTCCTCCAGTTCGATCTGCCAGGCCGGATCGCTGGTCTCCTCGGCGGGGATCGTGGCCGAAAAATCCGGACAGCCGTTTCCTTCGCACTCGCCTCCGGCGGCCATCGAGACCAGCTTGAGGGATTTTTTCCGCCGGAGGGAATCCATCGCCAGGTTCGTGGCGATGCGGAACAGCCACGATCGGACATGATCGGTCCGAATCGTGCGGGCTTTTTCGTGCGCCCGCTTGAAAGTTTCCTGGAACAGGTCTTCGGCCATGCAGCGATCTCCGGTCAGCTTGACCAGATAACCCAGGACGGTCGATCCGTGTCGGCGCAGCAACGTCGCGAACGCCGTCGGGTCGCCCTGGCAATGGGCATCGATCAAACTCCTGTCGGTTGTCTCCATCGATTGTTGAACTCCATCTGCCGATTAGACCATCATCGTATCCCTTCGGTTGACAGAAAAAAGTAAAATCTGTGTAAAACATTTGCACTCGTATCTCCAACGTTTCATTTTCATCCTCAAACCTGGAATCCAAACGATTCATCCGGGCAAACCGATGAGCCGAATTACGCATGCGCTCATTTGGACGGGCACGGAAGCCACCCAATTATGATGAAAATATGGAACGATCGGCTACTTGGTTTGTATGCGGTTCTGTTGCCGCAGGGCAATAATCCGCGATTGCTGGGGGACCCGTACCACCGATCCAGTGTATCGGTGTGTCCGATTCACGCTCGGCTTTCAATCTCAGAGTCGGTCGTTCCATATTGTTTACCGGGCGATGAATCACGGCCCTTCCTGGCTTATGGGATCCCGAATCGGAATGGGAAACAATATAAGAAGTGCTATCTTGTCCGATATCCGGGAAAATACCGATAGGGAATTTAGGCATTTTTAATAAAATCATGTTGAATTTCTTTCGCGAAAAGAAGTAGAATGGATTCCGACTTGATGCCTTTGGAGTGAGGCCGGAGAGAGAGGTTTGTTGAGGATGGTTTGTGACATTGATTGTATACCTCGTTTTCCCCTGCACTCGGCTTACTCCGCGCTTTCGACCTGAGAAAAAACTCGGAAAACATGTATTTATGATGTTAGAACGTTACATCCAACGGACACTATTAAAAGACTGGGGTATGGCGTGAAACGAAACCCGGTTCCTTGAGGAACATCTGTTTGAGGAGATTGAGCAGGAAACTATTTCATTTCAAATTGGAGGTAAAAATCATGAATAGGAAGCTGTGGTTGTGTTTGTCCCTGGTGGTGATGTTGTCACCGGCGGCGATGGCGATCATCGCCGGATTCAACGCCGACATCCACATGGACATTCCGGGGGCGGTCGCCAACGATTTTCACATTGAAGGCAAAATTAAATCGGGACCGGTCGGGGGTAACTGGTCGAAGCCCCCGGTTTTGGTCGGTCACATCGACGACAAGTTCACCAACTTCGTCGTTTCGATTGACCAGGATCCGACCAGCCCCGATCAAAATGAATTTCATTTTAAGGCCGACTGGTCGGGCGCCATGTACAAGTATTGCGAAATTCTGCATCTTGGATTATTTATAGATCTGGAATGTCATAATCTTGTGGTCGAACTGGTCGGCTGGTGGACCTTCAACGGCCAGCGTCTGGGGGGCCTCAACGGCGGAGCCATCCCCATCGTGGGATTCGATGTCCAGGATCAGCGCGAGCAGGGTCCCCAGCGGTTGCGCATCCTGAATGATTCACAACGGGGCGGTGGCGGCGGAGGCGGCGCGATCGGTATTCCGCTGAGAATCATGGAGATGGGCGTGGTATCGATGTCGCGCCAGGCCGCTCTGGAAATGTTCGGAGGATCGCTGGAAAACATCTTCTCCGAACTGCGCCTCGGCGGTTTGCAGGAACAATTACCGTGGATCCCCATTGCCAATGACCGCGGCCCACTCAATCCGGAAAACCCTCAATCGTTCCCTGCGGAAAGCTTTTTCGACATCTTCCTCGAACTGAATATGCCCGGCCAAGGCCCTCTGTTCCCCGTCGAACCGGCCCCGATACCGGAAGCGGGAATTTTCATCACTCGTATTCTGACCCAGTTTGAGAACAATGCCGGCGAACCGGATTTCCGTTATGTCTGGCACCTGCACGAGGCCCACGGTCCCGTCGAGCCGATGGGCGATCTCGGCGACGCGCCCGACAGTTCCAACAGTTTCGGCGTTCCAATGACGGCGTATCCCGTTCCGGGTCCGGGGGTGATTCCGGCCAATTTCCCGACGGTCTATGGCGCCGGATCGCCCCCGTGGGGACCGATTCACTTCCAGCCGGGGGCGGTGGCTCATTTGGGGCCGATGTTCAGCGGCGAACAGGAGGCCGATATCGGTCCGGACATGGACGGCCCCAATAACATTCTCCCTCCGCCGGATCAGGCGAATATGGATGGTTTTGATGATTGTCTGCCCGGGCCGATCCAATTGAATTGGTGTCAGCTAAATCAATTCACCTATCTGGTCAATATGATCAATCCGCAGGCGGCGCCGATGTTCGTCAACGTCTGGTTCGACTGGAACAGCGACGGTGACTGGGACGACACGCTGCAATGTCCCGTCGGAATACCGGTTCCCGAGTGGGCGGTCCAGAATCAGCCGATTCTGTTGCCGCCCGGCTTGCATGCGGTGACGACGCCGCCATTCCGAGCCTGGTGGCTGCTTGGACCGTATGACCATCCGCTGGGGCAAGTGTGGATGCGGATTACGCTATCCGAACAGCAATGGATTCCGCCGATGCCTCCGTTCCTTCCGGGGTATGGCGGTTCCGGTCCGCAAGGCGGATATAGGTTCGGGGAGACGGAGGATTATCTGGTAGCCGTTCAGGGCGGGCCGGATTTGGATTGGGGCGACGCGCCGGATACGGCAGCGGCGCCGGGTTATCCAACGTTGGCGGTCAACAATGGTGCATTTCATATCATGTCCAATCTGCGAATGGGGATCAACATCGACGCCGAACCGGACGGCCAGCCGAATGGCGCCGCAACCGGCGACGATCTCGGCGGCATCGATGACGAAGACGGCGTGGGCACTGGTACGCTGGCCGCGGGATTTCCGGCCGTTATCCCCGTAGCCACCAACGGGGCCGGGTTCTTGCAAGCGTGGATCGACTTCAACAGCAACAACAGTTGGGGCGATCCGGGTGAGCAGATCGCTTCCGATTTGGTCATTCCCGGTCCCGGAGCGCATCTGGTCAACTTCACGGTCCCGGCCAACGCCGTCGGAAAGAAGTATGCGCGGTTCCGATTCAGCACGCAGCGGGGTCTGCCGTTCTGGGGCATGGCGATGGACGGCGAAGTGGAAGATTATCTCCTCGAAATCATCAAACCCGCGATCGAGGTCGACCTCTATAACGATGTTTCCGGCGAAGTCGAGCTGACCCGTCCTGACGGGACGGTCCAACCGATCCCGATCAGCGGATCGGCCACGACGAATGTGTATTTCGAAGGAATCAGTCAGGGTGACGCTCTCGACGACGACGGGGATGCTCTTGACGAGGTCAAGACCGAAATGGTCGCCCTGAATCTTTCGGGGTCTTCTCCAATGGGGCCGTTCACCATCAAGCTCGATACCACAATGGTTTCCGCCGGTGAAATGGAAGAAACGGCCAACACCACCGTCGGTCGTCTCGATGTGCCGCCGTTTGCCGGTACGGGGACCATCGATAGTTTCTTTGATATTTATGTCGACATTGATGTAAATGGAACCAAGATGACCCCGGCCAATCCGCTGCGCGTTCGCGGGAATTTGACACACAAACCTGCGGCGCCATGCGATCTTCTCATAGGACAGAACACCGTACCCTTGCTGGATCCCACGGGACAGCCGACGGGATTTCTCATCAAGTTGTCCGAACTGACGCTGGTTCGCTGCCGGATGGACTGGGGCGATGCGCCCGACTCGGCCGCGATCATCGGATATCCAACGTTGGCGATCAACAATGGCGCCAGACATGAAATCGATCCGGCCGTCTTCCTGGGCAACCTGATCGATCCGGAGCGCAACGGCCAGCCGAATGCCAACGCCACCGGCGATGACCTGGCCAAGCTGGACGATGAGGACGGCGTCAAGTTTCTGACCTGGCCTCTGGTTCCGGGCAAGTGGGCCAAGATCGAAGTCAAGGCCTCGGTGGCCGGCCTATTGTATGGTTGGTTTGATTTCAACGCCGACGGATCCTGGGCGCAGCCGGGTGATCAGGTCTTCAACGCCAAGCCGCTGGTTGCGGGGATTCAGACGCTGCCCTTCTTTGTACCGATCACGGCCAAGCCGAACAGCGCAAGCTTCGCGCGATTCCGTTTCACGCGAAGTACCGTGGCTCTTCGCTATGACGGGTACGCGGAAAACGGCGAAGTGGAAGATTACCAGATCATGATCGGCGAGAATTGCGGCATCAAATGGGTCCAGAGACCGGATCTTACGCCGAACGGCATCGACATTCGGGTGGATAACAGCGACGGCGTCATGCGAACTCTGGCCGATGATTTCCTGTGCACCAGCGTCGATAAGATTACCGACGTTCATCTGTGGGGATCCAAACTCAAGGACAGACCCATCGGCAAACCGCCCATGATCAGGAAAATCCACCTGAGCATCCACAGCGATGATCCGGTCGGGCCGGGCGGAACCGATCCGCAGAATGAGTGGTCCAAGCCGGATAAACTGCTGTGGGAGATGGATTTCTTCGAAGGCGATTTCACGATGGCCCTTGCGGCCGACGTCGAAGACGGCGAGTACTGGTGGGATCCCGCCCGTGAAGTTCTGATCCCGGGCGGAGACACCGAAGTCTGGCGGATCGATATCAAGATCCATCCGGAGAAGGCCTTCCTGCAGGAAGGATCGAAGGAAAAGCCCATCGTGTACTGGCTGGATGTGAGAGCGGAGATGGTCGAGGATCCGACGGGAGAGCCGTACACCTTCGGCTGGAAGACCCGAAGATGGCCGGATCACTTTAACGACGACGCCGTGATCGCCCTGGGCAGCGAGTTGCCGATGTTCTGGCACGAACTGCGCTATCCACCGCAACATCCGTATTTCCAGAGCGACTCTAACAGCATTGACATGGCGTTCGCGATCACCGCCCGGGAATTCTGTTGCGGCTCGGCGGATTTGAATTGCGACGGCGTGGTGGATCTGCTCGACTTTGCCCTCTTCGCGTCGCAGTGGCTGCAGGTCGCTCCCTGAGGCGCGGGATTCGGAGTCTGAACGCGGAATAAAATAGGTATTTTGGATTATGAATATTATGTATGATGGGTGGGGGCACGGTTTTTCACGGCCGTGCCCCCGCCTTCGTTGATTCGATATCGTCGGCAACCAAGCATCGGAACGGGAGATCGACTCCGGGGAAACCGGATAGCCACCCAGTCGAGATTCACGCCGGATGAGACCGGCGGGAAAATGAAGGAAGATCATTTGACTTGGAAATGGAATCGGTCGAGATCATCACGGCCGATTGAGAATGGACGCAGTAACATTACGAAAGGAGATGTGTATGAACACGCGATGGATGATGAAAGGAATGTTCTTTTTATTGTTGGCGGGGATGGTATCGGCCGTAACGCGGACGGTCGATGACGATGGAGGGGCCGATTTTATGACGATTCAGCCGGCGATCAACGCTTCATCGGCCGGGGATACGGTGTATGTCATGCCGGGAACCTACAATGGGCCGATCGTGATGAAGGGCGGCGTCAATCTGCTGGGATACGGACCGCATGTGACAACCATCACCGGAAACAACACGACCCATCACGTTGTCAGCTTCGACAGCCCGATCGCGACGATCCTGTCGGGATTTCGGATCATCAACTCGCGAAAATCGGGAGCGGGATTGAGCTGGGACTGGGGCGGCGTATATATTGAAAGCGGCCCCCTGACCGTTCGGAATAACATTATCGAGCAAAACCACGCCGGAATTGCCGTTTTGGACGGGAATCCCAACCTGATCAACAACACGATCGTGAACAACACCAACGGCGTGATTTTTGCCGGCCCTTCGGGGCACTATACACCGACGTACATTGTCGCATTTATCTACTATAAGGACGATTCGGAGGCCAAGGACTACGCACGGCTCTTGAAGGGAACGGGAATATCGCTGAGCGCCATACCCATGGCCGAATTGCCGGATATTTCGCTGTCTCCTTTCCGAGTGCTCCTTATCGGTCGGGATACCGGCGCCCACGGGGAATGGGGCACGGCGGCGATGGTTTCGAATATCCAGAAATCCGGCGTCCCCGTTCTCGGACTCGGCGAGGGCGGCGCTTCGCTCTTTGAGCAGATGGGGTTGTCCATCAATTGGGGCCATGCCTGGTACGCGAACAACGCGGGGATTTATGTCATGGATCTTGACCACAGGATTTTCATGACGCCCAATGACATCCCGATACCCAAGAGCCGCCAGTTACAACTCTATGAACGGCCCGTCTCCGTTCTGGAAGAGAATGGTCCATCCCTGTCGCGCGCGGCGATTCGGCTGGGTCGTTCGCCGGAGGATAACGACCACTACTCTCTGGTTCAGGAGCAGAAATGCATGATCTGGGGATTTGAGGGTTCCCCGGCGATGCTCACCCGGACGGGAGCGGACTTGTTCGTCAATGTGATCGCCCATCTGGGAAGTCGGTGTTATCCGAATCTTCCGGATCCGGTGATTCAGGCGACGGGCTCGGAACCGGGCACTCCGGGATACACGCGGTATATGTTCCGCGTGACGAATTGGTATGCGTATCCGGATGAAATCTTTGAAGCGGCTCCTGACCTTCCGCCGTGCGGTCTCAATGAAAATGCATCGCGAACGTGGGTGGATATCTTCAACGCCGTGAATCATGAACGGGTGTATGGATTCTGCGCGCTCGACGAGGCGCACGATCTTCATGATCGCTTATCCGTGTCTTTTCCGACAGGCGAGACCCCTCCGCCGGTATATATCAAACTGATCGATCGCCGGTGCGACACGACACTCACCTCCAACGCGATCTCCCTGCGGGACGAGGCGTACTTCACCCATACGATCCTGAACAACATCATCGCCAGCAACACCACCGGAATCTTCTACTATAACTTCCAAAACGACGGACAGATCCTGTATAACGATGTCTGGAACAACTCCTTCCGTAACTATCACAACAATACGGGCGGGGCGACCTTCGTGCCGTATCCCGGCACGGGCGAAATCTCGGCCGATCCTTTGTTTGCCGACGCGGTGTATCGGCTGACAAATGAAAGTCCGTGCAAAGACACGGGCCATCCATCCGTCATCTACAAAGATCCCGACGAAAGCCGCAATGACATGGGCGCCTACGGCGGACCTTTATCCACCGGACAGGGCGAGCATTCCGGCAGCGGATTTATCTTCACGACAGTCGGCAATATCCCGACTTCGGAAATCGTGCAGAATATTGCAATGCCCACTCTCGGCCTGGCGGATGTCGATGCGACCACGGCCGGGGCCCTGGGAATCCATGCCTATCGTGATGCGCCTTTCGGTTCCAGTTTATACATCCGCGGCCTGTTTGGCGATGTGGATATCGCCAATGGCGTACGCTACTATCAAATCCTTCTGGGTGCATGGGATGGCGATACTCCCCCCGACGAGGATACCGGATATACGGCCCTGACGGACGCGCTGTACAAAGTGAAATACACTCCCCTCGGCGATGGAACCGTGAAGACGGAACTGGTGAATCTTGGAGCCAAGACGATTAAGGGTGTTCCGAATTGTTATGAGCTTACCTATAACGGCTGGTGGTCGAATCTGGACCTGCGAGTCATTTGGAATACGACGGTTGTTCCCAATGGCAAGTACACGCTCAAGTGCCGGGCGTATCGCGATCATCCGATATTTCCGGGGTTTTTGCAGCCGTATTTTCCGATGCCCAACGACCTGGATCATCTGACGCTGATGGTAAATAACACCTACTGCACGGCAACGATCAACAAGGTGATGTATGATCCTTCGAATCCGAATTATATCCCCGCGGAAGACGGCGAGATTCCGGAATGCGGGATGATCGACCTGATGAGCAACACCGAAAATCTTCGATTCAACATTACGGCCCATCATCCGGACGGGTATATGCGATATTGGATATTGGATGCCCTGTATGGCAAGAATCAGTACGCCGGCGTCATCGCCCAGTCGAGCTATCCGGGTGTGGTTCCGCCGAACAACTGGCCGGGCGTGGTGAATACCGAGTTCGATTCCGAGGACGGTTCTCTGGTTCCGTGGCAGAATTGCGCGTATCAATTCCGCCTGCGGGCGTACAGCCGGATCACCAACGGTTTCGATTATTTCTATTCAGAGCCCTACGCCGATTCGTTCAGCGACCACTACTATATCAAGGTCGGCGATTGCGCGTGGTGTAACGGCGCGGACATCAATCGCAGCGGTAAAGTCGATCTGGCGGACTTCGCGCGTCTGGCGGCGGAGTGGCTGCGGGAGTGCGGGCCGGTCTGCGAATTCTGAGTATGTATCATCGCTCCGCGGAGGCCCGAGGTCTCCGCGGAGCGTTTTCGATAGAGAGAGGAGAAATGTCCTGCAGGACACCCTCCGAATGTATCAAAGGGCCGCCGTTCGGAGGGCGCATCGTTTCGGCCCAATAGGAAAGGGAGACGTATGAAAAAGTTTATTGTATTTGGATGCCTCTGTGTGATCGCCACAGGGGCGATGGTCAACGGCGCGTGGACGTGGTATTATTATAATGGCCACCAGTATGCGTTGACCAATGGAACCGGTGATTGGTGGACGACGGAAGCCGAAGCCGTTTCCGCCGGCGGGCATTTGGTTACGATGGATGATGCGGCCGAGAACGGGTGGGTCTATTCCACGTTTTCCGCATCGTTAGGAACGTACGGCGCCTGGATCGGCCTGTACCAGCCCGATACATCCAATGAACCGGCCGGCGGCTGGGCCTGGATCTCCGGAGACCCGCTGAATTACCTGAACTGGACGGGCGGAGAACCGAACAACAGCGCGCCCAGCGAGGAGTACGCTCAAGTCGGGTATCCCGCCACGGACGGTACCTGGAATGACTGGGGACCTCAGCGGCCGGATTATCCGTGTAACGGCATTCCGGGGATTATTGAGGTTGTGGTTCCGGCGCCGGGGGCGTTGCTTCTCGGCAGTCTTGGGCTGGGTCTCGTCGGCTGGCTCCGGCGACGCAATGCGATCTGATCACGATTCGCCCGTTACCGGTAAGTGACTATGAAGACGGGGATGGACCCAAGGTTCATCCCCGTCTTATGCGCAGGCAACAAACCGCGTCGAACCAATCGGAATGAAAATCCAAATCGGCAATTGAAAAACCCCCTCCTTCCGGGTTAGACTATGGCCGCGCGGTTCTCGGAGAGAAAATGGAATGATCCAGACAACCATCCTCACCATCGGGATTAGCCCAAGCTGGGATATCGCCTGCTTTGCGCGAGATATCCGGTGGGGCCGTCATCAGAGGATCGATCATCAGACCCTGATCCCGGCCGGCAAGGCGCTCAACGTATCGCGGGCGCTGGCGACCCTCGGAAGGTCCTCCATCGCCGCAGGGTTGTGGGGAAAAAGCGATATTGTGCAGGCAAAAGAACTTTTATCGAAGATCTCGCTGATTCGTCCCCGGTTCACGGCCGTTCCCGGTCAGACGCGATATAACATCACCCTCGTGAATACCCGGCGCCATGACGAGATGCATCTGCGTTGCCCGAATTCATTGGCCGCGCAGCGATCGATGAACCTCCTGTATGACGATCTTGCCGATCGGGTTCATTCTCGCTGCGTCTGTGTTTTTTGCGGCGCGATTCCTGACGAAGCCATCGAAGCGAGCATCCGGATGATTCGGCTTTGTCGTCGTCGCGGTGCGAGGGTGGTTGTCGATACGTCCTCGCCGGCGTTGAAAGCCATCGTGGAGGAAGGCGGTTTATGGCTGATCAAGCCGAATGTGGAGGAATTGTCGGAGTTGGTCGGCGGATCCGTCGCCAATACCCATTGCGAAATTCTCAAAGCCGCGCGGCAGTGTACGGATAAGGCCGAAACGGTTCTTGTCAGTCGTGGGAAACGCGGAGCGATGGCAATCTCATCGTCAACGGCCTACGCCGGGGAAATCCATGAAAAACGCAAGGCCTTTCATACGGTTGGATGCGGGGATTATCTTCTGGCGGGATTTGTCAACGGTATGACAGACACGGAGATCTCTTCCCGCAACCCAAAGCGGAGCCGTATGGATCATCCAATGTGCGGGGCCCTGATTGACGGGATTCGTCTTGCCACACTACGGGCGTGGAAGGGAGACTTTGTAAAATCCGAATGGAAAAATGCCGATAGTATTCCGGTGGCTATACGAAAACTTTAACCGCCAAAAGGGCATACGGCCGATAATAACGGATATGCAGGTACTCGCAGACATATCGAATTTGCCCGGGATCACCGGCGATGAGTTTCTTTCCCTGGTCGTCGCGGTCGGCCTGGGCGGAATTATTGGATTCGAGCGGGAATGGAATGGAAAACCCGCCGGTCTTCGAACCAATATCCTGATCTGTCTGGGGGCCACGTTGCTGACCATGGTCGGCAGGCGACTGGCTCCGGATACGGATGGCGCTACCCGCGTCGTGCAGGGGATCGTGACCGGCATCGGTTTTCTTGGCGCCGGCGCGATTATTCAGGCGGGCGACGGAATCCACGGGCGTACCACGGCGGCGAGTATCTGGCTGGTAACCAGCATCGGCGTGGCGTGCGGGGCGGGATTGTATGTGTTGGCCGCGCTGGTTACCGCGATGATGTTGCTGACTTTGCTTGGATTGTTGCCGATCACACGAGGTATCCGAAAACGTCGTGACCGCATCCTGCGGGAGACGGGCAACGGACGGGCGAACGGCATATCCAAAACCATCGAACCATCTCAATGAGGATTCCCGGATGAATTCCCAGGCCCATCACGGACGACAGGCCCATGATCTACGACGCGTTTTTGTTTTCTAACGAACTGGATTTGCTGGAAATCCGCCTGAACGAATTGAAGGATGTCGTGGATCGATTCGTGCTGCTGGAAGCGTCGCGTACCTTCACCAATCAACCCAAGCCGCTGGTCTTCAAGGAGAATCGATCGAGATTCTCGGCGTTTCTCGATCGGATCATTCATATTGAGATCAGCCGTTTCGATTCCATCGACATGTCGGATGCGTGGAAGGTGGAACATCACATGCGGCGATGCCTGGCCCTGGGGCTTCGATACTGCCAACCGGACGACGTGATTCTCCTGTCGGATGTGGATGAGTTGCCTCGACCCGAGATCGTTCGGCGCGAGGCGGCCCGGGGAGATATTTCCACTTTTGTGTATCGAATCAGTTATTATTTTGTCAACTGTGTCGGCGGCGAGATCACCTGTACGACGATGTTTCCGTACCGGTATCTGAAGGAGGTGTCGCCGGACCTTCAGTATTTCCGGCGGATCGAGTCCCGGCGCGTGAGCGAGGCGGGGCGTCATCTGAGCTATCTGGGAGGAATCGCGGCGATCCGGGAGAAAATCGGCGCCTTTGCCCACACGGAATGCAATCGGCCGGAATTCACCGATCCGCATTACCTGGCGGAATGTCTCGCGGGGGCAAAGGATTTGTTCGGACGGCAGGGGGAGGAATTCGATTATCATATTGTCCCTCTGGATCATACATTTCCACGGACGATCGTGGCCAATCAAGATCGATACGCCCACCTGATCGCGCCGGTTCCGGAGCGGAATGGCGGGGATTCGATGATTCGAAATCCGGCGGTGTACGAGGCGGATCGATGAAGTCGCCGATGGAAACAACATCCGGAACGGCCGACTCTTCCGGAGCGGATCGGACCCGGCGCTATCAGGACCTGGCGAAACGATTGTTGATCGCCGGTCAGTATGAGCAAGCCCATCAGGTCTGCATGGAATCACTCGGAATTGAACCCCGCCAGCCGCAGATGCTGAATCTGTCCGCATTGACTTTGTCTCGGCTCGGTCGTACGCAACAGGCGCTGACTCAGATGGATCAGGCCATTTGTCTTTGCCCCGATGCGGCGGAATTCTATAATTCCCGCGGCATTCTTCGGGAGGGGCTCAACGATATTTCCGGTGCGATTCAAGACTACCGGCAAGCCCTGGCATTGAAAGCGGATCTGGTTGATTCGGCGTTCAATCTGGCCGTGCTGATGTATCATCGCGGGGATCCTCGACAGGCGGCGAGTTACTGCGACCTTGCGATTCGGCTTCGACCCGACCTTCCGGAGGCGCATCTGATGCGGGGGGCGGCTCTGCAGAAACTACGAGATTTTGCCGGCGCGAAGGAATCGTTCGAGACGGCGATTCGGATTCAACCCGAATCGGCGGATGCCTGGCATCATCTGGGGTTGCTGCTGGCGGAACAGGAACAATTTGAATCGGCGGTCGAGGCGTATCGCAGGGCCATGGCGAATCAACCGAACAACGCCGATCTTCACAATCATCTCGGGCTTTCTCTCCGGCGGCTGGGCAAGACGGATGAGGCGATCTTCCGGTATCGCAAGGCCGTGGAACTTGTGCCGGATCATGCGCTGGCGATGTTTAATCTGGCCAACGTGTTGAAAGAAAATCGTAAAATGGATGAGGCCGTCACGTGGTATCGACGATCGCTGGATATCCTCCCCGATCATGCCGACGGGTACAACAATCTGGGAACCACATTCAACGATTTATCGCGATATGAGGAGGCCATTGCGGTATTGCGGAAGGCGATTTCGCTGAAACCGAAGATGGCGGTCTATCATAACAATCTCGGGCTGGCCTTCGAGGCGGCGGGCCGATCCGAATCGGCCGTAATGGCGTGTCGGCAAGCGATCGACTGCGACCCGGATTTTGCGGAAGCGCACCGGAATCTGGCCGACAGTCTCCGTCGGTTGGGGCGATGCAGTGAGGCGATCGATCACTACAGAACGGCATTGCGATTGCGGCCGGATTATGCAGAGGCGGAATGGAATCTATCGATTGCCTTTCTGCTTGACGGCCAGCTTGACAACGGCTTCGGGCTCTATCATCGCCGTCAGGATCCGTCACTGAAGATCGTCACCTATCCCCATCGGTACGAGGTTCCCCGCTGGGATGGTTCCTCTTTTGATGGAAAGACGCTGCTGGTTCATTGCGAGCAGGGGTTGGGCGATTCCATTCAGTTTGTGCGGTATCTGCCCAGGGTACAATCGCTGGGAGGAAGGGTCTTGCTGGAAGCACCCAAGACGCTGCTGGACCTGTTTAAGGGAATTCCGGGGGTGGACGAATTTCTCGAATTTTCCCCCGATCGCAAAACCACGGCGCCATTTGATCTGTTTGCCGCCATTATGGATCTTCCCGCGATATTTCACACCACGCTCGAAACGATTCCGGATGCTATGCCCTATTTGTTTGCGCCGAAGGATCGCATGGATTTGATCGGACGACACATCGCAACAGATGATCTCCGTATCGGTTTTGTCTGGTCCGGCAACCCGAAAAATCCGGATAATCCGAATCGATCCTGCCGCTTCGAGCGGTTTATGGACCTTGTTCGAATTCCCGGACTGACGTTGTATTCGGTTCAGAAGCCCGGAATGGCAGAAAACGCGAAATGTCAAATCCAGCGGGACGGGGCCCTGCGGAATCGTATCGTGGATCTGGCAGAACATCTACATGATATGTCCGACACGGCGGCGGCGATCGAATCTCTGGATCTTGTGATTACGGTGGATACGTCCGTGGCCCATCTGGCCGGCGCGATGAATAAGCCCGTGTGGATTTTGTTGTCGGCCGCCGCCGATTGGCGCTGGCTGCTGGGACGCGACGACAGTCCGTGGTATCGATCGGCGAGGTTGATTCGGCAAAAACAACTCGGCGACTGGACCGAGGTTTTCGCGCGAATCCGCCGGGCCCTGGAACGAATCGTGCAAGCCGATCCATCGGGACGAGTACGACTCCTGCGGGAGATTCATCCATGAATCCGGTGGTCGCGATTATTCCGTTTTACAAACATACCGATCAGCTCCACCGCTGCATCGAGCATCTTCGGCGGCAGACGGTGCCGGTGGAAATTTTTGTTCGCGATAATACATACGACAATATCCTATTTACAGCGGCGGTCAACGAGGGGATTCTTCGCTTCATGGATTCGCCGGGGGAAATCCTGGTCCTGCTGAATCAGGATATGTATCTGTTGCCGGATGCCCTGGCCGCGCTGGTTCGGTGCCTTGAAGACCACCCCGCCGCCGGGATCGCGGCACCGCTTCAGTTGGATCCGGATCGGCCGGATTATGTCATTGCCGCGGGCGGAACCAAGGCCTTTCCGGTCGGCCATTCCCCATGCGGTCCGGTCGGCCATTTCACACAGGATCAACCGATTCCGTGGGCGAGCGGCGCCTGTCTTGCCTTGCGAAAGGCCATGATCAAACAGATTGGGCTGCTGGATGCCAACATGGCCTTTCTGGCCAGCGACAGCGATTATTGTTTCACCGCCCGCTCGCGCGGCTGGCAGGTATGGCTGGCGGCACGCGCGCGGGGATTTCATCAACCCCATGCCGCGATGTCGGCCGACAGGGAACTGGAACTGCGGAAACTGAAAGACGTGTTGTACTTTGCGAAGAAATGGCTGACGGGGGAGCTGTTTCGAAATCTTGCGGATGCATCGGAGGAAAGAGACTCGGCTGTGATCCGACAATGGATCGAGAAAATCTCCGAATCCATTCGGCACTATTCGAGTGA
This sequence comes from uncultured Pirellulales bacterium, assembly GCA_964386005.1. Classification (GTDB taxonomy): domain Bacteria; phylum Planctomycetota; class Phycisphaerae; order Sedimentisphaerales; family Anaerohalosphaeraceae; genus FEN-1350. The sequence goes on from CAYLSB010000011.1 coordinate 66,093, forward strand.
GGAATCCCGGAGTTGACCCGGGGGACCCGACTGTGGTATCCCTACTCCTGTAAATAGGGATTATTCCACTTTTCCTGCCCGATCGTTGTCGCCGGACCATGGCCGGTATAGACAAGGGTTTGCGGAGGAAGGATCAACAGCTTTTCGCGGATGCTTCGAATGAGTTGCGAATAATCGCCGCCGGGAAAATCCGTTCGCCCGATGGATCCGGCGAACAATGTATCGCCGGCAAAGAGGACATTGTCGTTTTCGCAATAGAGGCAAATTCCTCCTCGGGTGTGGCCGGGCGTATGGAGAACCCGCATCACAATACCCGCCGCTTCCAGAATATCCCCATCGTTCAGAAGGCGATCGGCCGGTTTTGTATCGAACGGCATTCCCATCATCCTTGACAGATTCGCATCGGGATCGCGCAGTGCGGGGGCGTCATCCCGATGAATCGCCACCTGCAGATCGGGATAATGCTGACATAACAGATCGACTCCGGCGATATGATCGATGTGGCCATGGGTCAGAAGAACCCAGAGGGGTCGCAACGAATGATCCCGGATACAAGCCAGCATCTCCTCCGCATCCAATCCCGGATCGATGATGATACAATCAGCGGATGGCCGAGACGCGCGGACACAATACCCGTTGGTTCCAAAATCCCCCATCACATGGCAGTCAACCTGCATAGAACCTCGCCGGCACAAACGATCTATCCCGTGATTAACTCCAGTTGTTCCCGCGCCGCCAACATCCTTTCCGTGTCGTGGATCACCAATTGGCGAACCAGATTTCGGGGGACTCGGTTGATTCCCAGGTTGAGAACTTTGTCCTCCACCTGGGCGGCGATCGCTCTGGCGGTATGCATATCCACACCCCGGGACGCAATCAAATACTCGACGAGAATCGCCTTACTCCACGGCTGGTCTTCCCAATCGTCATCGTGGCCATCGGTATCGACAACTTCCACGCGGCGCCGCTTGATCGCCCGATTGAGACGATACTGGTTCAGCGCGCCGGCGGCGTTGAGGTACCCCGTCGCCGACAACACCGCCTGGATCATGAGGTGGATTTCATCGCTGGCGACGACGGCTTTCTGCTGTTTATGATACAAGTGATAGGTGATCGCTTCGGCGAACTGCTCGGCCGCAAACACATTGGACTGATCAATCAACGACAGGGCGTTATTGAATGTCCCGATCACTTTTGTATGCAAATACTCTTCCAGCGATCCGTCGGTCTTGATGACCTTCAGTTGCATCCGGCAATCCTCCTGACTACCGCTTCGAACAGGTTTATTCGATCGACCATTCGTTGACACACCGTAACCTACGAACTTCGGTACGCTTCTCGGCGAAGGCGAGGGCCTGAGCCGCGGGATCCCGCGAATCGGGCGGCGGCAACCACCATGCCGTGGCGTAATGGATGGTTTCCGATCCTTCGATATGGATCGTCGGCGTTTCCAGCATCAACGCGTCGTTCGGAGCGAAATCGATATCCATTCGAGTTCTCCCTACGACCAATCGAACGTTGAATCCCAATCGATCTATAGGTTTCAGTGACGACTCCGTTCTATTCCGGAAACAGTTCCGGCTGATCCGAGGTATCCGGTTCGCGAATCGCCTGGGTGACTTCTTCGATCAATTCCCCGGCGTCGGTAAATTCCCGATACACACTGGCAAACCGAATATACGCCACTTTATCTACCGCGCGTAAATGCCTCATTACCCTCTCGCCGATGTAATTCGACGGGACTTCCTTGTCGGAACAGCGAAACACATCTTCTTCGATATGATCGGCAATTTCCTGGATCTGATCGGCCGAAACGGGGCGTTTGTAGCACGCCTTCTGAAGCCCGATCACGACCTTTTCCCGATCATAGGGAACGCGAGATCCGTCTTTTTTGATGACACTGAGCTTGAAACTTTCACCCACTTTTTCATAGGTTGTAAATCGACGTTTACAGGACAGGCATTGCCTTCTCCGTCGAATAACGCGGCCGGCGTCGCTCGACCGCGAATCAATCACTCGATCCGAGTCTTCCTTACAAAACGGACATCGCACTTGTACGACCTGTTAACAAATTTCAATCGTCCCATTACTACAACATGTTGATCCGGGTGAATCCTATGGCACAAGATATCGTATGTCAATTCTCGAATCAAAGAATTTTTCAAAAAAAGTCACAAAATTAATTTCACAGATCGGACTATCCGATGTCAACTACAACAGTATAACGAATCTGGAGAATGTCATGACACTGATCAAATGCCCTGAATGTGGTCATACGATATCCGAGCAGGCCGTACTTTGTCCTCAATGTGGATACGGGCGGGGCCGGATTTTGTGCTATGAATATCGTTCAAAAAGACAATTATGGGGCCTTCCGTTGGTTCATATCCTCTACGGGCCCAACATCGATCCGGTTACCGGAAAACTCCGGATTGCAAAGGGAATCATTGCCATCGGGAATATCTCCATTGGCCTTATCGCACTGGGTGGGATATCGGCCGGTTTGATCAGCATCGGGGGACTGGCCCTCGGAGGAATCGCGATAGGCGGTTGTGCGTTCGGAATCCTCGCGGCTCTGGGCGGTTTGGCCGTTGGATCCATCGCGCTTGGTGGTTGTGCGGTTGGACTGATTGCCATTGGCGGAGCGGCCATTGGAATTCACTCTCTTGGAGGCAATAACCAGTCGCCGGAATTGTTGAACTGGTTTCAAGCCCTATTCCGACGATAGGAGAGGTACAGGATTTCGACCACGAATTCGATCGTATCCGAAATTGACCGTCAAAACATCGACCTTCCGATATTGCACCTGATGAATCCCCAATAGAGAACACAAGGGGCGGCTTGACAAGGTTCCTCCTCCCCATAGGGGGTTTATTATTCCTCCTTTCATCGAGCGATGTCTTCTTTTCGCAACCCACCCGCGCATTTCCGGATGAACCGGAAAAAATACCCGGGCCACCAGAAATAGATATAATAGATATGTAGATGTCTATATGAAGGGCATGCTCCCCCCTGTCCCTTCCGGTATCTACCGGTATTGGCCAAGAGGATTGCATACAACCTGTCCTGCGCATACAATGAAACAGGACCCTATTCGTAGAATGATTCGTTGCGACCCTTGTGAATCATTTCGGCGAGGCGTGAGAATGGATAAGATTCCGAATGTCATATTGCTGGTGGATTCCGGACGAGCTTCCGGGAGGGCGATGATTTCCGGCATTACGAAATACATTCATGTCTATGGACCGTGGATCTTTTTCCCGGAAACCTCGTACTACCGGATGATTCATTCCAAGTCGGGAGGTTCGGTGTACAGTGCTCCGGGGAAACGGGAATTGCACCGATTGCTGCGCAGCGGAAAATTTCATGGAATCCTGGCGGATATTCCCGACAGGGTGACGGCCCGAACGTTGATTCCCAAAGGATTTCCGGCCGTATTGATTCCCGGATGCGAGTTGATGCAGGATTTTCCAAGCCTGACATGCCAGGCCGAACAGGCCGGGACGATGGCGGCCGAGTATTTTCTGGATCTGGGTTTCACTCACTTCGCTTTCTGCGGATATGTTCGAAGCGTCTGGTCACGAATCCGACTTGAATCCTTTCAGCAGCGACTGGGGGCGGCCGGATATTCCCCGCATGTACATTGCCAACGAAGCAGCACGATCAAAAAGTTCTGGGAGCAGGAATTGGAAGATCTTGTATCCTGGCTGAGGTTGTTACCCAAGCCGCTGGCTTTATGGGCCTTTAATGATGACTTTGCGTCCATCGTCGTGGAGGCCTGCCGAATCCTGGATCTGACGGTTCCCGACGAAGTCGCCGTACTGGGCGCCGACAACGACGAGATGATTTGCGATCTCTGTAATCCCCCGTTATCCAGCATTGCCCTCAACCATGAACAAGTCGGATATCAAATGGCCGAACTACTTCATCAGCAAATCCGTGGGCGGCCCTTGAAACAGAAAACGATTCAGCTCCGGGCCACCCACGTCGTCAGTCGCCAGTCGACGAATATTCAGGCAACGCGGGATACCGAGGTGGCACGGGCGCTGCGTTTCATCCGGGAACACTCCAATCGTCCTCTGCAGGTTGATGACGTACTCAAGATTGTGGCGGTATCACGGCGCAGCTTGTACGATCGCTTCCACCGGGTCCTGGGGCGCTCCATCCATGCGGAGATTCGAAAATGTCGCATCGAATTGATCGCCCGGGCGTTGGTGACGACCCAAGACAGCATTGCCCAGATCGCGGCTCATTTCGGTTTCGGCAGTTCCGACCATTTTTCCCGATATTTTTTCAGCGTCAAACACCAAACTCCTCTGCGATTCCGGAACGAATTCAGTCTCCGCAGGTAGAACACGCAATACGCATGGAATGGCCTGGATTGGGGGCGAAGGCATTCCCTTCCCTGGGGTGTTGCACAAAATGGCGGTATTATTGCACGCAATGGCGTTGTTCTGTTTCCACCGCTTCGGTAGAATCAGATAGCAATCACCGGCCGTTCATCTTGAAGCAGGATGTGTGGGATCGAACCATCTTCCCCAAGTCAATGGGAGCATGGGTTGATGAAATGTGAATGGATGTTTTCCTTCAAGGATGTATTCGCCGATGAGGAGTTGGATATGACCAAGAGGGCCTTTACGCTGATCGAGTTGCTGGTCGTGATCGCGATTATCGCCATTTTGCTGGCCGTACTGATTCCCGCCTTGAATGTCGCCAAACAGCAGGCCACCGGGGCGGTCTGCCTATCGAACCTTAACGGTCTGTCGAAGGCATGGACGCTCTATGCGGAGGATAACGGGGGCCGGATCGTCGGCGGCGGTACCACCCGCCTTGACCCCAGCGTTATCACGGATCCCTACTATTCGTGGGTACAGTTTCCCAGAGGGGATACGGCGATATCCGAGAAGCAGGAAAAGGAGCGGGTCATCCAGGCGGGCAAATTGTTTCCGTATGTCGAATCGATCAAGGCCTATCATTGTCCGGGCGACAAGCGATACCAGTCGCCGAGCAAGATCTATACCCCTGATTACGGCCTGGAAATGGGAGGATACCGGAGCTATTCGATCGTCGGAGGTATGAACGGGGTCCTGGAAACCGGCGATTGGCAGATCATTCCGCACGTCACAACATCCACTCTGAAAAATCCGGGTGACAAGTATGTGTTCGTGGAGGAGGCCGACGGGCGCGGGGACAACGCCGGGGCATGGGTGATTTATCCGAATCCCAATAGCAAGGGCTGGGTGGACCCGTTCGCCATCTGGCACAACAAGCGGAGCACGCTGGGATTCGGGGATGGGCACGCGGAAAAGCACAACTGGATCGAACAAAGCACGATCGACATGTCGGAGAACCAGGAATTTTACAAAAATCTGTATCCCAATGAGAAAGGCGAGGATCGAGACTACATGATCCGGGCTTACCCGTATGTGCGGCTTTTGTAAGAGGAATCCGGCCTGAGGATTGCCACGGGAAAAACGCGTAATCCGGCCGCAGCCGATCGCCATAAAGCGTTGTCGATTTATTCGATCAAGAAGTTCGGTTTCTGAAAAATGAAAACTCGAATCTTCGGAAGCAGCCGTGAGGAGTCTATGTCCGAGAACGGAAGAGGGAAACATTCGGAATCGGGTTGCCCAAATCCCTCGTGTCATTCAGCGTATGCCGATCCGGCCTGCGTGGGCGTGAGAACAACCAGAAAGGAGAGGAGAATTGCCAGGACAATCAAGGTGATGAGAAACGGGTGAAAACCAATCGACGGATTGAAAAATCGAAAGGACAAAACCATGATACGATTGAATTTGTTTTTCCTATGTGTTTTATGCATCCTGTCGTCCGGGCAGGCGGCAACGGTGAATGTTTCCCAGGGGAAGACGGCAACCGCGAGCAGCGTGTGGGGCGGATCCAGCGCCGGCATGGCAGTAGATGGGACAACCGCGTCGGGCTGGCCGATCTACCATAGCGGTGGCGGGGATTATAATCCTTGGTGGAGCGTTGATCTGGGGAGATACGAACTGATCAAGAGCGTGGTGCTCTGGAATCGTTTTGACTGTTGCTGGTCGAGATTTAGGGATATTCAGATTGAAATTCTCGACGAGAATCAGCATGTCGTGTTTATCTCCGCGATATTGAATCCGGGCAATATTCTGGGCATCACAAGCTACGCATCCATGCCATCGATGACCGTGTTGCTGGACAAAGCCATCCTAGGCCAATTTGTTCGAGTCCGGCGGATTCCATACAGCACTACCACGGATGATGGATATCTACTTGCTCTGAATGAGGTTCAGGTCTTTGCGGACACGGGGGCATCCTCTACCGCAGGGCGTCCATCGCCCTTTTACGGGGAAACCGAGGTGCCGCTGGACGTCACCCTGGAATGGGATGCGGGGATGATTGTTAATCCAGATAATTTAGACGAATATATCGTAAATCCAGCGGTGGTCGAACACGTCCTCTATCTGAGCGGCGGCACGGCGAGCGATCCCAACCTGATTCTTCTTGATGAGGTCGCGGCCGGTGGATCGCGGATCTCCTTTGGACCCTTGGATCTGAAACGAGACGGTGTCTATTTTTGGAGGGTGGATGAGAAAATCTCCGATACCAATATCATTTCCGGTCCGATCTGGACTTTCATGACCGTCAGCTCCGATCCGGGGATCGAGGCAAGTACGCCGCAGGATGTCGCCGTCAACGCTGGCGAGGACGCCGTGTTTACGGTTTCCGCAAAGAATCCGTTTACCGGAGATGCGACCGGCTTGAGTTATCAATGGTATAAAGTCGGCGCTCCCGATACAACCGTAGGAACCGATTCTGAGACATTGACGATTCCCGGCGCGCAAATTGCCGATGAGGGGAGCTATTTCTGCCGGGTCACGATTCAGGCCAACAGCAAGTCCAGGGATTCCCGTTCCGCTTCGCTGATCATAAAGCGGATGCTTCATCACTGGCCCTTTGATGGTAACCTGAAGGATATCGTGGGGGGGCGGGATGGTACGGCCGTGAGCGATCCAGACCTTACGGTTCCGGGTGTCACCGGCGGAGCCGTCGATTTGGATACCGATGATGCCGTTGCGATCGGCGGCGCCGAAGAATTGCTGAGCGTCTATTCCATTTCGGCCTGGGTCCGACACCGCGGACTTCCCAACGATTTTCAGTCTCTGTTGCATCAGGATGGATGGACGACCAACTCTCTCCACTGGCATTTGCGCAGCGACAAATCATTCAGTTGGGGCGTCAATGGGGCTGGCGGGGACGGACGCACGGCGGCCAATGTGCTGCCGGATGCGGATCGATGGTATCATCTGGTATTGACGAATCAGGTCGGCCTTGTCCGTGTCTATCTGGATGGGCTTCTGGTCCATCAGGCGATGCAGACCACTCCGGTTGCCTCCCGTCTGTTTCCGGGTACCTTCGGCGCCTGGAACAGCGGTGGATACAGCCGGTTTTTGAACGGTGCCCTTGACGATGTGCGGATCTACAACTACGCACTGGATGCCTTTGAAGTCGCCCTTCTGAATGCCGAGACGACCGGAATACCGGTATGCCTGACTCGACCCGAGCTCGACCTGAACGGGGATTGTGTGGCAACCCTCGAGGACTTCGCGCTCTTGGCGGCCGTGTGGATGGAATGCAATCGGGTTCCCACATCGTCGTGTAACTGATTCCTTGAACCTATCGGTCACTGAAAGCGATTTCAGGAAAGGAAAATAAGATGAGAAAATTATTAATTCCGATAAGTCTGATATTCTTCTGCATCCTTGCAGGTCAGGCCTGTGCTTATGAACTGGTTCTGGATAACTACGCTCTGGGGAAACCGGTTACGACAAGCGGCGATGGTTACGGATGGGTTCGTCAACGGCTGGTTGACGATAACGCCGGCCTGGGTTGGCACAGCACAAGTACCGCCATAACGAACTGGGCAGAAATCGATCTGGGCCAGCCCCGGGACTTTACACGGATTGAGATCTGGAACCGAACGGATTGCTGCTGGACACGAATCAACGGGGTGTATGTTCTTGCTCTCGACAGCGACAAGAATGTCGTATTCCAGAGCGACCCCATCAGCGGCGTCACCGATGGCAATCGGATGCCCGTGATTCAATATGATAACTCGGGAGCCGGCTTTACCGGCGTCCGGTACCTTCGAATTGAACGGACCAACGCCGATTGGTTCAATATCATGGAGCTGAGGGCCCTGAAAACACGCCACGTGGCCTTTCTTCCCAACGATTCGAATCTGACTCAGTACGGAGCGATTGCCGAACAGAGTACGCCGAATGCCAGCTATCCGGCCAGCAATGCTCTCGATTCGTCGATAACGAATTTTACCCACACGGATGAATCGACTCCAGACAACTGGTGGAAGGTGACCCTGGCCAAAGAGTCCTTTATCCATAAGATTGTGGTTTACAATCGTACGAGCTGCTGTGGAAATCGTCTGATCAACCAGGTACTGACGGTATCCAATGACAAAGGGGATGTGTTGTTCATGCATAAGTTTGTGGCCGAAGACGGAGTCGCAACCGGATCGGTCCATTCCTTCGAAATGCCACCGGCGTTATACGGCCGCGTGGTGAAGATCGGCCTGGAAAACGGCGAGGCAAACGGACAACCCATTACCGAAACCAGCCCGGCCAATTATACGGTTTCACTGGCGGAAGTTCAGGTGATCGGCGGCGACTATATGGGTGCATGGTCACCGGTTCCCGGGAACGGCGCCGTTGAAGTCGATCCGGATCAGACTCTCAGTTGGAACGTGGGCGAGGATCCCAATGGAGTCGTCCCCGGCACGACAGGATACCGGCTGTATTTCGGCACGGATAAAGCGGCGGTGGATGAGCGTACCGCCAGTGTCGCGCAGGGCGGACTGATCCCGGTAGGGAGTGAACTATTTGACCCCGTTCTGGTCAAGGATACCAAGTACTACTGGGCCGTGGACCAGAGACTGCATGACGATCCCAACACGATTCCGGGAGTCACCTGGAGCTTTACGACCCAGCTTACCCTGCCGGTCATTGATTCGCAACCGACCGGGGTGCTGACTATTGTCGGGGGATATGCCAAGTTTACGGTTTCGGCAATCGATCCTCTCGGCGGGGTGTTGACCTATGCCTGGCGCAAGGTCGGCAGCGCGACGGTTCTATCGACTTCGGACACATTGGAACTGATGGATGTGACGACTGCCGATGAAGGTCAATATGTCTGCGATGTCATGAACATCAACACCATTCAAACCCATCCCGCCGACCTGAAGATCGCCAAGCCCGTGGTCTGGTGGAAATTCGACGAAACGACAGGTAAGGCGGCAACCGACAGTTCGGGTAACGGCATCGATGGCACACTCGGAGACGGATTTACCGATACCGAGTGGATTGCCGATGGCGGACGAACCGGCCAATCCGGGGACAACGCGATCTTCTTCCCCGGCAATGCCGATGCAACCATAACGGCTCTGAATGTGGATCTGTCCGCCAAACCCGTCAACAATATCTTTCTGGGATCGTCGTCCTGGACGATCAATCTCTGGTTGAAAATCGCATCCACGAACGGTATCAGCATGATCGGCGGCTTCGGCGACAATGTCTTTGTGGATGGCAGCGGTTTCAATGACCGGTACTACAATACCTGGAATGGGACGATCGAATTCAACTTTGGCGAGGATGGTTTCTGGGAGATACCGTTTACCCCGGACCAATGGCAGATGTGGACATTGACGTATGACAGTGGGTCCGACACTCTGACCTATTACCGAGACCGTGTGGCGATTGCGACCAAGACCGCCTCTCTGATGGATGTTTTCGAGAACGCCGTCAAGTTGGGTGTCGGTACCGTTGCCTGGGCCGATACACAACTTCCCCTCGAAGGGATGATCGATGATTTCAGTATCTGGGATGAGGCATTGGGTCCCTTTGAGCTGGGAATGCTGGATAAAGGATATGGATGTCTGGCGAATATCCCGGGCGACTTGAACGGGGACTGCGAGGTCAACCTTGAAGACCTTCTCGGGGCTATTTCCAGTTGGATGGATTGCGGACGGGTTCCGGTTTCTGCGTGCCCGTAGTTTGAATTGTCCGATGCTCCGGGATTGCATCATCGCAAGTTTGCGTGGAGTTGAAGGGGCCTGTGTTCCGATTACACAGGCCCCATTTCACCGAACGAGAGATCTCGATTCATGAAGAGCGGATCACGATCAATGATTGGCATCGGTGTGATGATATCGATGATTCTACAACTCTCGATACTGAGGGCGGACTGTCCGGAGGGCGATCTGAACCGGGACTGCCGGGTCAATCTGGACGACTATGTGATTCTGGCCCGGCACTGGTTGGAGCCGGATGGGCCGGGCGATATCGACGGCCAAGGCGGTATCGAGTTAAACGACCTTCGATTGCTTGCGGACCAATGGCTTACCCGGGAAAGCCATGCCGTGATCAGCGAGTATCTGGCATCGAACCGCGATATCCTTTTCGATCAGGATGGGGATAGTTCGGACTGGATTGAGATTTATAACCCCACGCGAGCGGAAATGTCGCTCGAGGGTTGGTTTCTGACCGACGACCGACAGGAGCTAACCAAATGGAAACTGCCGGCCACTGTGCTTCAGTCCGGTGAGTTTCGGACCATATTCGCCTCCGGAAAAGATCGAAGAACCGCCGGCGCCGAGCTTCATACCAATTTTACGTTAACCCCCGACGATGACTATCTTGCGCTGGTCAAAAACGACGGAAAGACCGTCGCCGATTCGTATCATTTGGGTCTCCATGAGCGGCGAACGAATGTCAGCTTCGGGATCGGCCAGCCGTCACAGCCATCGTACTTGGTTTCGCGAATCACTCCATGCAAGATACTGGTTCCGGATGCGGCCGACGACGCCGGCATCGGATCGACCTGGATCGGTACCGGCGAGCCGTTTGATGACGGCGGATGGAAATTTGGTTCTTTGGGCGTGGGGTATGGCGTTATCGGAAATCCCGAGACGGTTACCCTGAACGAAAATATCGCCTTGGGGAAGCCGGCGACACAGTCTTCGGAGTGGGGAGGATTTCCCGCGTCGTATGGAACCAATGGCAATCAAAATGATTTTACACATACCGCCACCGGAGATTTCGCTCCCTGGTGGGAACTGGACCTTCAGGGTTCGTACCCGATCAACCGTATCGTCCTGTACAATCGCACCAGTTGCTGTCAGGAGCGGCTGTACAATATCACGGTTGAAATTTTCGATGTCGATGATAATCTGGTTTATCTGTCCCCCGTCCTGAACAAAACCGCCCAGGGCCAAACTCCGATCAGTCCGGGCAACCTGACGGTGGATTTGAGTGGTGAGCCGGGCGGAGGCGTTACCGGACGGCGGATCCATGTCAGCAAAGAGGTGATCAGCGGAGCGGCGGAATATCTCACGCTGGGCGAAGTCGAGGTTTATCAAATAACGACCACCGTAACCTACAAGAACATCGCTCTGCATCAACCGGCGACACAGTCTTCGGAGTATGATGGATTTCCCGCGTCTTTTGCGACGGACGGTACTCTTTCCAATTTTACGCATACCGCTTCCGGGGATGGTGCCCCGTGGTGGGAAATGGATCTGCGGGATACCTACTACATCAACCGGATCGTACTGCACAATCGTGACGATTGTTGTCAGCATCGTTTGTATAATATCCTCGTCGAGATTTTCGATGCCGCAGATGCGCTGGTTTATCTGTCGCCTGTGTTCAATCAGACCGCTGTCGGCCATACGCCGATCAGTCCGGGAGAATGGATCACGCTGGATTTGAGCGGTGAACCGGGAGGTGGCGTCGTTGGACGACGAATCCGCGTCAGCAAAGAGGCGATCGAGATTAACAGCAACTATGAATATCTGTCGCTGGGCGAAGTCCAGGTTTTTGGGACGAAGACGTACAGGGACAGTATCGGTTCGAACATCGAAACGGAAATGAATGGCGTCAACGCATCGTGTTACATCCGAATCGGATTCGCTGTCGGGGATGCGGACAGCTACGACAGGGTCGTTCTACGAATGAAGTACGACGACGGATTTATCGCCTACTTGAACGGCGCTCGATTTGCCTCCTCCAATGCTCCTGCCGGACCGGCCGGGTATAACGCGCGGGCCGAATCGGTTCATTATGGATTGGACGTTGAAGACTATTCCGTACCGTTGTCGCTGTTGCGCCAAGGGACGAATCTCCTGGCGATTCACGGCCTCAACCGGCAGGCGGACGATTCGAACTTTTTGATCCTTCCGGAATTGATTGTGTACACGGTCGAGCTATCGGGGACCGGTTATTTTATCCATCCCACGCCGGGAGCGCTGAACGGGTCCAGCGTTACGGGATTTGTCAGCGATACTCGTTTTGATATGGATCGCGGATTCTACGATGCTCCTTTCGATGTTCAAATGACCAACAATACACCCGGATCGACAATCGTATTTACGACCGACGGCAGTGAACCGACCCGGAGCCATGGTACATACGTCCCAGCCGCCGACGCGAAGACGCCGCCTGTCGCCGCCGTTCATCTGACCGGGACCACCGTACTGCGGACACGAGGATTCAAGGATGGATACGAACCCTCCCGCACGGATACACAGACCTATCTCTTTCTGGACGATGCCATCGTTTCCGGCGTGATGAACAGTTCGATTACGCAGGATCCTCGATATGCCCCGAATATCAAGGCGGGGCTTCGTGATCTTTGGACAATCTCCATCGTTTCAGACCAGATTTTGAATGATACCACTCCGGTTCAATCTTCGGTCGAGTTGATTCGGCCGGATGGGATTAAAGGATTTCAGGAAGATGCAGGGATCCGCTATTTCGGCGGCGCCTATACGTATTTTGCGAAAAAGAACTTCCGGCTGTATTTCAAAAGTGAATTCGGGGCGACGCATTTGCAGTATCCGCTGTTTGAATATCACCAGCGGGGCATTCCCGCCGTGGAGGTTTTCGATCAGCTCGAGCTGCGGTCGGGTTCACACGACATGTCCCTGCGGGGATTTATGATGTCCAACACCTTCACGGACGATACGCTGCTGGATATGGGCAACCTGAATCCGCACGGGCAATTTGTCCACCTGTACTGGAATGGCACATACTGGGGATTGTACCATCTTCGCGAGCGATGGAATGCGGACATGCACGCCGAATATCTTGGCGGGGTCCGAGAAGGGTACGAATCGATCAACGGTAACCTGAATGTCGGGGGATGGTCCCTCGGTGTGCCGTACGACGGAGACGGATCGGCATGGGAGAATCTGAAATCATTGCGAAATCACTATGAGGATACGAAGCCCTTTCTGGACATCCAAAACTATGTGGATTACATGCTGATGTATATGTTCGGTATGCCCGAAGACGAGTACCGATGCGTCGGTCCTCTGGCGCCGGGAACCGGATTCAAGTTTTACCTCAATGACGCCGACGGGTATCTGTATTCACCGGATGATTGCCAGATCTTTGGCGCCGATAACAAGACGGTGATGAATCCGGCTACACGCCGCGCCAATGGAGACGGTCCCGGGGGTTTGTTCGGTGCGCTTTTTGCGGAGGGCAATCCGGATTACCGGATGTTTCTGGCCGATCGCATCCATAAGCATTATTTCAATGACGGGGCGATGACGCCTTCCAGGACCATCGAGCGGTTGATGCAACGGTGCGCTCAGATCGAACGAGCTTATATCGCCGAATCGGCCCGTTGGTGGAATGGGGGAAACTTATATGCGCGCACTCCGCTCCCCGATCCCCGAAACACCTCTCGAAAGTCCTGGGCGGAAGCCAGAGACAGTTGTATGACGAAGGTTCTTCCACATCGCAGCGGAACCGTCCTGGGGTATTATACGGCCGCCGGTTTTTATCCCAAGACCCAGGCACCGGTGTTTCACATCAACGAGGCCTACCAGCATGGAGGCCGTGTCGTTTCGGGCTATTCGCTGACGATGATCAACCCCAACAATGCCTCGGACATGAGCACCGAACTCGTTTCGGAGGGCGCCCCGGTTTGGGCTTTTGTTCCTTCCGATAATTCGCTGGGAACCGGATGGACGGCGAAATCCTTTATTCCGGGAGCCGGATGGACGGATGGTACCACCGGTACCGGGGTCGGCTATGACACGAGAACGGATTATGATGCTTTGATTCGTACCGATCTTCAACAAGCGTTGTACAATCTACAAACCTCGGTCTATTGCAGGATCCCGTTTACCGTGTCCAGTCCTTCCGACATCCGTACCCTCTCGCTGCAGATACAATACGATGATGGATTTGTGGCCTATATCAACGAGTCGAAGGTCTGCCAAAGTACCAATGTCATCAATGCGATTCCCCCAACGGCCGCCGCGAACAATCATACGGCCACATCCTTTGAAGAATTTGATGTAACGCAGAACCTGTCGGCTTTGACGACGGGAACCAATATTCTGGCTATTCATGGTATAAATAATACAAAAAGCAGCGGTGATTTGCTGATTCTGCCGAAGCTGGTCGCCACAGTTCCATCGTTTTCGATCTCCCCTGTCTGGTTTACTCTGGATGGAATCGATCCCCGTTTGCCCGGCGGAGCGAGGAATCCGAATGCCATGCAATATACCGGGCCCGTTGTGCTGGACAAGAGCGTCCATGTCAAGGCCCGGGTGTTGACGCCGACCGGTGAATGGTCCGCGCTCAATGAAGCGGTTTACGGAACGGACAACATCTGTCCGAACCTTCGGATCACCGAGCTGATGTATCGATATACCGACCCGAACTGCGAGTTCATCGAGT